>NZ_FNGD01000015.1 GCF_900102895.1 Arthrobacter sp. ov407 | reverse complement strand
AGCTAAGACCCACAGCGCCGATGGTACTGCACCCGGGAGGGTGTGGGAGAGTAGGTCACCGCCGGAACATCATTACGGTCGAGGACCCCCAACCACGTTGGGGGTCCTCCCGCATTTAAGGCGCCCTTCCCAGGTGGGCATGGTTAGGGTAAGCGCGGGTTCTAGACGAGACCACCGGACTCACGCCATAATGCACACCACCACACAGCAACCCTCACAACGATTGACACCACCCCACGGGACACTACCGCCAGGGGTGCCGGACTCGTTCCGGGATGGGGTTGCGTCTGGTGGTGGATGCAGGAAGACGTCGTGGAGGGAGAGTCTCATGACCGCACAGGAAACCGGGCCAAACAGCGTCGGGGGCCCGGTGACAGTCCGCCCGCTGCGCGAGACGGACCTCGATCGAGCTGACGAGATCTGCAGGGTGGCGTTCGGGACGTTTCTCGGGATACCCGATCCGTTCGGGACCGCCGACTACGTCCACACTCGCTTTGCCGCCGATCCGCACGCCGCCTTTGCCGCGACGGTCGACGGCGATCTCGCCGGATCGAACTTCGCGGCCAACTGGGGCAGCGTCGGGTTCTTCGGACCGCTGACCGTGCGTCCGGACCTGTGGGACCACGGCGTCGGCAAAAGCCTGATGGAACCGATCATGGGCTGCTTCGAGACCTGGGGGAACAACCACCTCGGCCTGTTCACCTTCTCGCATAGTCCGAAACACCTTGAGCTCTACCGCCGGTACGGCTTCTGGCCCCGATTCCTGACCGCCGTCATGCGCAAGCCGGTCGGGGACCGTGGCGCGGTGCCCGGCCGGGTGACGTATGCTGAACTCTCCGCCGCAGAGCGGCCCGACTACCTCAGCGCCTGTCGCGCCCTGACCGATGCCGTGTACGAGGGTCTGGACCTGGCACGCGAGATTGTGGCGACGGACGCGCAGGGGCTCGGCGACACCGTGCTGCTGCCGGGCGAGTCGGGACTCGACGGGCTGGCCGTGTGTCACTGCGGACCGGGCTCGGAGGCCGGCGCGGATGTGTGCTTCGTCAAGTTCGGCGCCGTACGCCCCGGTCCGCAGGCCGCTGACAGATTCGAACGACTACTGGATGCCTGCGAGCACCTGGCTGCCGAGCGCGGACTGGGTCAGCTCGAGGCCGGGATGAACCTGGGCCGCCCGGATGCCTATCAGCGCATGGTCGCCCGCGGTTTCCGCACCGGGTTGCAGGGCGTGACCATGCACCGGCCCAACGAGCCCGGCTACAGCCACCCCGACGCCTACGTGATCGACGACTGGCGCTGACATCCCCGTCCCGCTGCCATCATTCTTGCGATACCTGCGCCAAGGCGCGTCGCCTGAAGATCCTCGATGCGGCGACGCTCGTGTCATTCGTGGCAATCACGATCGTTGCCCTTTGGCCGGGGCGCACGGCAAAGACTGGACGGACACGTAATGCACCGGGGAGTAATTGGAGAGTAGGTCACCGCCGGAACACCATTCAGGTCGAGGACCCCCAACCACGTTGGGGGTCCTCCCGCATTTAACGCACAAATCGCTGATGAATCAGGCGAGCAGTTCTGGCAATGCGTAGGACCGAAGGAAACCTTGGGAATACCTTTAACCGATGGAAACCTTGAGAATTCCTTTAACCAATGGAAACCTTGGGAATACCTTTAATCGGCCAGCTATTTTAGACATGTGCATTGTGGGGCTCTATTTGACCGGCTAGGGTTTGGATTCCTACCAGCCGCCGGGGCGCAGGGTGCGTCGACCGGACCTATTAGGAGTCCCATGATGCGCGCAGATCCTGGTTTCGCCCTGGGCAAGAACAGTACTAAAGGTCATCGGTTTAGCCGCTTCTTCTTGGGGCACCGATGGATTTCTCTGGCGTCGGTCTTTTTTCTTGTGGCCGCCACACTTTCCCTTATTGCCGGCCCCGCAGAAGCCGCCACCCTGACGTTTTCTACGACGGCTGATGCCGTCGTGAAGCGTGACAGTCCCACGATTAACTTCCGGACGGCAACAGGCCTAAAGGCTGACAACTCGCCGGTCGAAATGATCTTCCTCAAGTTCATGGTCTCCGGCACTGCGGGCAGCACCGTGACCGGCGCCAAGCTCCGGCTATTCGCTACGGATCCATCCAACTCGGGCGGCCAATTCCGACGGGTCCTCAACAACTCCTGGAGTGAAAACACGATCACATTCAACAACGCGCCCGTTGCGGAAACGCCGATTGTGGCTTCGCACGGCGCTGTTGCCGATAACACCTTTGTGGAGTTTGATCTCTTCGGTGCGATTAAGGGTGACGGGACGTATTCGTTCCGCATCAGCAACACGTCCTCCGACGGCGTCATTTACAGCTCCAAGGAGACTTCAGTCGCCTCACAACGGCCATTATTGACTGTCACCACGAACACGACGCCGCCGCCCCCTCCGCCGCCGCCCCCGCCGCCGCCTCCACCTCCTGGCGCCAACCCGTGCGGAACGGCGACCGTGCCGCCGGCGAAATACGACCACGTCATGTGGGTGCTTTTTGAGAACAAGACCTATTCACAGGTCATCGGGAACGCCAGTGCGCCGTACATGACAACGAAGGCGAACCAGTGCGCCTCGGTTTCCACCTGGAGTGACGCAGGCACGGGCTTGCCCTCGTTGCCGAGCTATCTGGCCATGACCTCGGGCAGCACGCAGGGCGTCACTTCTGATTCCAACCCGAGCGGCATGCCGCCCATTACTGCCGACAACATCTTCCGGCAGGTGCGGACGTCCGGCCAGTCCTATAAGAGCTACATGGAGGACATGCCGTCGAATTGCCGGCTGAGCGCGTCCGGCCTGTACGCAGAGCGGCACAACCCGGAAATCTACTACCAAGGGCCGGGGGACAGGGCGGCGTGCGCGATCAACAATGTGCCGCTCGGCAACGTGAGCGCGGGACAGCTGGCGAGCGACCTGGCCAACAACACTCTGCCGAATTTTTCCATGGTCGTGCCGAATGTCTGCAATGACATGCATGACTGCAGCGTCGCCACGGGCGACACCTGGCTTTCGCGATGGCTGCCGGTCATCTTGAACAGCCAAAGCTACCGGGCGGGACGAACGGCGATATTTGTAACTTTTGACGAAGATACTCCGGTACCGAACTTCGTGGTGGCTCCATCCGTGGTCCCGGGCACCGTTATCCAGGGCAGCTACAGCCACTACTCCCTGTTGCGAACCACCGAGGAGATGCTGGCCATCGGCCCGAAATTGCAGAACGCCAGCACGGCCCTGAGTTTCCGGTCGCCGCTGCGCATCTAGGCGCTGGAGCCGGTGCTTTCCCAGCGGATTCACGGGAAAGCACCGGCTCGTCCGGAACGTTCTTCCGGTTGGGCTCGTTAGAATTCGTCGGGCTGGATTCCAAAAAGAGCTGGATTCCAAAAGATCAGCCCAACGCTTCGTTCTAAGGACACCTCAATGCCCGAGCGCACTATCGTCATCACCGGAGCCAGCGACGGCATCGGCGCGTCCGCCGCGCGGACCTTCGCCCGGCAGGGGGAGCGCGTGGTCGTCGTCGGGCGTTCCGCGCAGAAGACCGAGGCGATCGCGAACGAAATCGGCGCCGACTTCTTTGTCAGTGACTTCGCCGATCTTGCCCAGGTGCGCACCCTGGCCGCGCAGCTAAAGGAAAAGTACCCGCAGATCGACGTCCTGACGAACAACGCCGGCGGCATCATGGGCCCCCGCGAGCTGACCGTGGACGGCCACGAGACAACCTTCCAGGTCAACCACCTGGCCCCGTTCCTGCTCACCACCGAGCTGATCGACGTCCTCGTTGCCAGCAAGGCCACAATCATCAACACCTCGAGCGTCGCGAATTCGCTCTTCGGCAAGCTGGACATCGACGACCTCGACGCGGCCCGCAGCTACTCCACCAACCGCGCCTACGGCAACGCCAAGCTCGCCAACATCCTCTTCACCACCGAACTCCACAACCGCTACAACACCGAGGGGATCTCGACGGCGGCGTTCCACCCCGGCGGCGTGGCCACCAACTTCGCGGCCGACTCCACGAGCCCCATGCGCCTGGCCTACAAGTCGTTCCTCAAGCGCTTCATGCTGACCCCCGACCAGGGCGCGGACACCCTTGTGTGGCTCGCCAACGCCACCCCGGGCCACGACTGGATCTCCGGCGGCTACTACGCCAAACGGACGCTCTCCAAGGCCAACAAGCAGGCCTACGACGCCGGCCTGGCCAAGGCCCTGTGGCAGCGCAGCGAGGCGATGGTGGCCCAGGACCTCGACAAGGTGGACCGCCGGCAATAAAGCACGGGCAGAGCCTCACCAGCCTCACCGGCAGGCTCGGACCATCCAACGAATTGCCACGAACGGCCGCTAAGCCATGATGCTTAGCGGCCGTTTGCGTCCAATGGCGGCGTCAACGGGCTCCTACGCGGCGACGCCCGACAACAGGGCGCAAGCAGGGTCATCGCGCGGCGTCGACCTTGTCTAGGGCGTTCAGGGCGCTCTCCATGGTCCCGGCCAGCTGGCTGGCCGCGGCCGGCTTGGCGAACAGGTAGCCCTGCAGCGAGTCGCAGCCGCGGTCCATCAGGTACTTGGCCTGCGCGGGGGTCTCGATGCCTTCCGCCGTGACCTTCAGGCCGACGGCATGCGCGGCGCTGATCATGGTGGCGAAGAACGGGAGCTGCTCCTGGCCGGTCTTGATCATGGCCACGAAGGAGCGGTCGACCTTGACGTTGTCCAGGGGCAGCTCCCGGAGCCGGCCGAGTGTGGAATATCCGGTGCCGAAGTCGTCCATGGCAATCCGGACACCGGCCCCGCGCAGCTGGCGCAGCTGGCCCAGCACGTCCGAGGAAGCGTCGAAGAACACGCTCTCCGTCAGCTCAAGCGTGAGTTGGCGCGGGTCAACGCCCGTGGACGCGGCAATCGCAAGCACGTCCGTGGCGAAATCCCGGTGCTGGAACTGCAAGCCCGAGACGTTCACGGCGACGCTGTACGCGGGGTCGCCGGCCAGCCACGGCCGGATCTCGGCGCAGGCGCGGCGCAAGACTTCGTCGCCGATCTCGCGGATCAGGCCGCTCTGCTCCGCCACGGGCAGGAACTGGTTGGGCGGCACCAGCCGGCCGTGCCGCTCCCACCGGGCGAACGCCTCGAACTGCACCACCGAACCGATGCCCGGCGACACCACGGGCTGGTAGTGCACCGAAATCTGGCCCAGCTCGACGGCGCGCCGGAGACCGGAATCGCCGTCGGCCTTGTGCGCCGCAGTGCTCAGCATCTCCGGCCGGAACCGCAGCCAGGTGTTCTTCCCGGCAGCCTTCGCCGCGGTCATGGCGGCGTCGGCCTGCCGCAGCAGTTCCGCCCCGTCCAGCGTCTGCCCCGACTTGGATGCCAGGCCCATGCTGACGCCGGACCGGACCATGGAGCCGCCCACGCGCAGGGGCGCATAGAGGGCCTCGGCGATCCGTTTGGCCACCGCGTCCGCGTTGAGGCACTCGGTCAGCAGCACCGCGAACTCGTCCCCGCCGAGCCGGGCCACGGTGTCATGCGGGCGGACGCAGTTGCGCAGCCTGCTGGCCAACTCCACCAGCAGCTCATCGGCCGCCGAGCGTCCCAGCACGTCGTTGAGGTGCCTGAAGTCGTCGAGGTTCAGCAGGAGGATGTCCACCGGATCCGGGCGGCGCAGGGCCGCGGCGAGCCGCTCGTTGAAGAGGGGGCCGTTGGGCAGCGCGGTCAGCGGGTCGCGGAGGGACCCAGCCTTGAGTTCGTCGTCGTGCTCGGCGAATGCCGCGGGAGCGGCAGCCGCCGCAAGGCCTCCAGAAAGAGGAGTACGACGGCGGAGAAAGTCGCCGCTGAGGTTACGGCCGGCGCTGCCGGCACTGAGGTGGCCTGAGGCGGCGGTGTTCGATCCTGTGTTCGATCCCGAGTTTCCTCCGGCGGTACCGCGGATCGAGAGGGCCACGGACGTTCCGGCGTCGGCCGCTCCTGCCGGGGCGGGGACAAGGGAGCAGGTGATTTCGACCGGGAGTTCGGTGCCGTCGGCCCTGCGGCCCGAGCCTGCGAACGGCTTGCGGGGGTTAGCGGCGTTGCCCAGGCCGGCCAGGACGCCGTGGAATTCCTCCCGCGAGGCCTCGGCCAAAAGCATGCTGTGGTCGGCACCCAGAAGCTGCGTCCGGGCGTAGCCGAAGAGCCGCTCCGCAGCCGGGTTGAGGAAAGAAATGGATCCGTCCGGGCCGACCAGCAAGAGCGCGTCCGGGCTGTACTCCAGCAGTTGTTGTGCGAAACCGGCTTCCACGATGTCTAACAGCCCCCCAGGCGATGAATACGAATTGCGGGCACCTTACGGGGAGCAAGGCGCACTGCGCTGACTGAATCATATGCGGTGCTGGCGCCCCGAACGTGATGGGCGTCATGCCGCAACCAAATGTGTCGAACGCGCCGGCCGCGACGGCCTACCCCGGCACGCAGCCCGCCACCTGCCAGTGGAAGTTCGCCGGGACGTCAGGTGCCTGGAGGCCGGTACTTAATCTGTTCGGCTTTCCGCAGGGCTTCCATCGTTTCGTCGACGGTCAAGAGCACTGTCGTTTCGAAAGAGCTCAGGGCGCCTCCTCCGCTGATCGCCAATGCAACCGCGGCCATGGACACGTTGTCCGGAGCCTCCCATAAGTTATAGCCGTCGTGGGCGCCGAATGCGTACCAGAATCCATGGAGTTTTCCTCCGACCGATTCGATGTATGCCTGGGCGGCCTTTCCGCGGTCCTCGGGGTTGCTCATCAGCCTCGCCCAAGTCTCCGGTGTGTAGCTGAACTTCGACAGATAGAGCGGCATCGTCTCTTCCTTTCGATCGCTGTCGGATGTGCGGATTCACCAAGAATGGCAGTCTGCTGCCAGACCGGCAATGAGCCACATCTACGTTGAGCAGCTGAAATGTCGGCCCGGAGTCCAGCCCCGGAGACGTCCACGGCCAGCCGACCTACCCGGGCAGCGGCACGCCCTCGAGGTCGGCGATGGCCGCCGCCGAGTTCCCGACGGCCCGCTGCCGGGCCGCCCCGGGTTCCGGGCGGGAGAAGAGGAAGCCCTGCAGGGCATCGCAGCCGTGGTCCATAAGGTAGCGTGCCTGCGCCGGCGTCTCGATGCCCTCGGCCGTGACCTTCAGTCCCAGGCTTTTGGCCATGTGGATCATGGAGGTCAGGATGGGGAGCTTTTCGACGCCGGTCTGCAGCATGGACACGAAGGACTTGTCGATCTTCACCACGTCCACCGGCAGGTCCTGCAGGCGGCCCAACGAGGAATAGCCGGTCCCGAAGTCGTCCAGGGCCACCCGGATGCCGGCCTCGCGCAGGGTCTCGAGCTGGCCGATGACGTGCGAGTGGGCATCGAAGAACACGCTCTCGGTCACTTCCAGGACCAGCTGGCGCGGGTCCACGCCGCTCCACGCCGCAATGTCCAGGACGCGCTCGGCGAAGTCCCGGTGCTGCAGCTGCACGCCGGAGACGTTGACGGCCAGGCTCCGGAACGGGTCCTCCGAGAGCCACGGGGCGAGCTCGGTGCAGCTGCGCCTGAGCACCTCGGCCCCGATCTCCCGGATCAGGCCGCTGCGTTCCGCGGTCTCAATGAAATCGTCCGGCGGGATCAGCTCGCCGTCCCATTCCCAGCGGGCCAGGGCCTCAAACTGCACCACCTCGAGCCGGTCACTGGAGATGACGGGCTGGTAGTGGACCATGATCTGCCCCAGCTCCACCGCACGCCGGAGACCGGCCGTGAGCTGGGTGCGCTCGAGCAGGGCGGCCAGCATCTCGGGCTGGAAGTGCACATAGCAGTTCTTCCCGGCCTCCTTGGCCGCATACATGGCCAGGTCCGCCTGCCGCAGCAGTTCCGATGACGTCTCCGTCCCGGCGTCGCGCGATGCCACGCCCAGGCTCAGGCCCGGCCGCATGAGGGTTCCCTCGATGGAGACCGGGGCGTTCAGGGTGCTGACCACACGCTGGGCCACGGTGTCGGCGTCCCGGCAGCCGACCAGCAGGACCACGAACTCGTCCCCGCCCAGCCGGGCGACGGTGCCGTGCGGACCGACGCAGTTCTGGAGCCGCCGGGAGATCTCGACCAGCATCTCATCGCCGGCTTGGTGGCCCAGGACGTCGTTGACTTCCTTGAAGTCGTCCAGGTCCAGGAGCAGCACGTGCACCGGTTCCGGGGTGAGCAGGGCCGCGGCGGCCCGTTCATTGAAGAGCATCCGGTTGGCCAGTCCCGTGAGCGGATCCTGGAACGCCAGTTCCTTGAGCTTGCCCGCCTGTTCGGCCAGTTCGTCCATGGCGCGGCGGGCCTGGTCCTGGGCTCGCCGCCGTGAGGTGATGTCTCGGAAGTTCCAGATCCGTCCCACGATCGCGTCCGCCACTTTTTGCGGGCGCGAGTAGAGCTCCACGGTACGGCCGTCGGTGAACTCCAGGATGTCGTGGCTCTTCATCAGGCTGTCCGCGTAGAGCGCTGCAACCTTCTGCCGGAAGTAGTCGGGATCAACCAGCTGGTCCGCGATGAACCGCACCAGCGCATTGGGGTCCTCGGCCGCGATCAGCTCCGGGGGCATGCCCCACAGCTTCAGGTACTGGTCGTTGATCCCGGTGATTTGGCCCTCGCTGGAGACCATGACGATTCCGTCGGACGTCGATTCCAGCGTGGCGTCCAGAAGCGAGACGGCCAGCCGCCGGCCGGAATCGCAGTCGTTGCGGTGCTCGGCGTCGCGGACGGCTACCGCCATGGCCGTGCCGGCGTCGACACTCACCAGCGAGCACGTGATCTCCATGGCGAGTTCCGAGCCGTCCCGGCGCCGTCCGACGGCGGCGAACGGCCGGCTTCGGGCCGGGCTCTTGCGGCCCAGCCGGCCGAAGACCCGCAGGAAACCGCCGCTGGCTTCCTCCGAGAGAAGGATCGTGTGCTGAACGCCCAGGAGTTTCTCGCGGGGGTAGCCGAACAGCCGTTCCGCGGCCGAATTCACGAAGGCGATGGTCCCGTCCGCGGTCAGCAGCAGAAACGCATCAGGACCCTGCTCCAGCAGGTCTTCACCAAATCCAGTTCCCACGACGATACCGGCCCCCAAGCGACGGAAGTTCATTTCAGCGATGATGTTCCCGGCCGAGGTGCCCGGATCAATACGTTTCCCTGAATCATAGGGTCCTTCGGCCCTGTGTCCAGCACATCGGCCACGGAACTTTGCGGGTCACAGGTTGCCGGGCACGCGATCGCCCCGCAGCGCGGCGATGGCCCGGGCCGCCCGGTCCAGCGCAGGCTGGAGCGCGGCCTCTGGCTGGGGATTGGAAAACAGGAATCCCTGCAGGGAATCGCAGTCCAGATTCATCAGGTAGTCGGCCTGGGCGGCCGTTTCCACGCCCTCTGCCGTGACGGTGAGGCCCAGTCCGTGGGCCATGCCGATCATGGCGTTCAAGATGGGCAGCTGTTCCGTGCCGGTGTTGATCATGGAAACGAACGACCGGTCGATCTTCAGCGTGTCCACGGGCAGGTCCTGCAGGCGTCCCAGGGAGGAAAAACCGGTGCCGAAGTCATCCAGCGCCACGCGGACGCCGGCCGTGCGCAGGCTCATGAGCTGCTGGATTATGTGGCAGTCGTCCTCGAAAAAGACGCTCTCCGTGACCTCCAGGACCAGCTGGCGCGGGTCCACGCCGCAGGATTCCGTCACGGCCAGGACCAGCTCGGCGAAGTCCCCGTGCTGCAGCTGGACGCCGGAGACGTTCACGGCCAGGGACCGGGAGGAGTCCTCTTCCAGCCAGGGCTTGAGCTCGGTGCAACCGCGCAACAGCACTTCGGTGCCGATCTCGACAATGAGGCCGCTGCGTTCCGCCGCCGGAATGAACTGACTGGGCGGAACCAGCGCGCCGTCGCGGATCCAGCGTGCCAGGGCCTCGACTTTGGTCACTGTCCCGCTGCCGGCGCAGACGATCGGCTGGTAGTGGACGGCGATCTGTCCGCTGTCCACGGCGAGCCGCAGGCCTGCTTCGAGGTCGTTGCGGTCCACCAGAGCCTTCATCATCTCCGGCTGGAAGCGCATGTACCGGTTCTTCCCGGCGGTCTTGGCGGCATACATCGCGACGTCGGCACGGCGCAGGAGTTCGGAGGCGTCCACGGGCGGCCTCCCCGATTGAGGCGAGCCCCAGGCTGAGGCTGGGCCGCAACATGGTGCCGTCGATCCACACCGGGACGCGCAGCGAGTCGACGATCCGGGCAGCGACCGACTCGGGCTCCAGCGAGTCAAGCAGGAGCACCACGAACTCGTCGCCGCCCAGTCGGGCCACGACGTCGCTCGGCCGGACGCATGTGCGCAGCCGCCGGCCGACCTCAATGAGCATCTGGTCCCCGGCGTGGTGGCCCAGGATGTCGTTGACTTCCTTGAAGTCGTCCAGGTCCAGGAGCAGGACGTCCACGGCGGTGCCGGGCGGGCCGGCGAGGGCGCTAGCGAGGCTGTCGTTGAATAGTTGGCGGTTGGACAGCCCGGTCAATCCATCGCTGAACGCCAGCGCCTTGAGCTGGGCGGACTGCGCGGCGAGGTCTGCCATGGCCCGGGTGATCCGGTCCTGGGCAACCCTGGCCGCGGTCACGTCGCGGAAGCTCCACACGCGTCCGACCACCTGGTCCGCGACTTTCTGCGGGCGCGAATAGCGGTCAAATGTCCGGCCGTCGTGGAATTCCAGGATGTCCTGGCTTTCCGCCGCGGGATCGGCGTAGAGGGCCTCGACCTTCTCGACGAACTGGGCGGGATCCCGCAACTGGTCCAGGACGAAGCCCATGACGGCCTCATCGTCCCCGGTGGCCAGCATTTCCCGCGGGATGCCCCACATGGTGAGGAACTGATTGTTGACCCCGGCGATCTCGCCCTCGCTGCTGACCACGAGGATGCCGTCGGCAGTGGATTCGAGCGTCGCGCTCAGCAGCGACATGGCCTCGCGGAGGCTGTCATCGTTCTCCGGCCGGTGCGAGGTGTCCCGGATCGCGGCGATCATGCTGGCAGTACCATTACCGGTGCCGTCCCCGGTGCCTGTACCGGTGACGAAAATAGATCCGGCCACCTCGGCCTGGAATTCCGTGCCGTCCCGCCGCACCCCGTAGGCCTCCACGGGAGCGGTGTCGGTGTCAGTTTCGGCGGCAGCGCCGTCGTCGTCGGTGTGGGCGTGGGCGTCGCGGCGGAGGTTGAAGAACAGCCGCTGGAGCCCGTTCCGGAACCCCTCGGCGAGGAGCATTCGGTGGTCGGAGCCCACGAGCTCGCCGCGGTCGTACCCGAACATGCGCTCCGCGGCGGCGTTGACCATCCTGATGGTCCCGTCCTCGGCCACCACCAGCAGGGCGTCGGGGCTGGATTCCACCAGGTCGCCGTAGCCAGGGACTGCATTCAAGCCTTCCTTTAGGGCTGCGCCGGGGCCTTCCTCCGGGTACGACGACGCCGTCACCCGGCTACCGCCTTTTGAATCTGAGACCAACCAACCATTTAGAACCCTCCCATCGGAAATCATAGGCGTGCCGAGGCTCCCTTGAGCGTCAACACGTGGGCGGGGCGGGTCCAGGCCTGCAGGGGAGGAACAAACACCCCCGTTGCCCTATCACCTATGGTGCTTATGGCCCGGGTTTAGCAGCCATACGTGATAGGGCAACGAGGGGGGAGCGGCCGGTCGCGGGCTCCCGGATCACGGCCTTGTAATGGCCGACGAGTTCGGCCCCGAGGACGGACCACGTCCGCCCCTGGACCGAGGTGTGCGCCGCCGTGGCGAACGCGCGGCGCTTGGCGTCGTCGCCCATCAGGTCCATCACCCGGGCACGGAGCGCGGCGAGGTCGCCGGGTTCGTACAGCCAGCCGGTCCGCGAATTCTCCACAAGGTCCAGCGGTCCGCCACGGCCAGTGGCCACCACCGGCACGCCAGACGCCATGGCCTCCTGGATGGTCTGGCAAAAGGTCTCGAACTCGCCGGGATGGACGAAGAGATCGAAGGACGCCACGGCCCGGGCGAGGTCGTCGCCGCCGAGGAAACCGGTGAAGATCGCCTGCGGCAGGGCCGCTTCTAGGGCCGGCCGCTGGGGCCCATCGCCGACGATCACCAGCCGGGTCCCGGGAACATCCGCCAGCACCGCCAGATCCTCCACCTGCTTCTCGGCCGCCAGCCGGCCGACGTAGCCGATGAGGCGCTCGCCGCCGGGCGCCACGGAAGCCCGCCAGCCGGCGTCGCGCTTCGCGGGGTTGAACCGCTGCGTGTCCACGCCGCGCCGCCACATGTCCACGCGCGGAATGCCGCGGCCGCGGAGCTGGTTCAGCGCGAAGGTGGAGGGGACCAGGGTGCGCGAGGCCAGCATGTGGATCTGATCCACCCGGTTCCAGGCCCAGTTCTCCAGGAAGGGGACGCCGTAGCGCCCCGCGTAGCTGGGGACCTCGGTCTGGTAGATGGCGACCGTGGGGATGCCGAGTTGGTGGGCTGCCTGCGCTGCCCGCCAGCCGAGCACGAACGGGGACGCGAGGTGAACGACGTCGGGCGCGTAGTCGGCAAGGATTCGCTTGACCCGATACACACCGCCCATCGCCACGCGCACGTTCGCGTAGCCGGCCAGCGGGACCGAGGGAAGCCGGTGGACGTGGGCGCCGTAGACCTCGTCCGGGACGTCCGTGTCCTGGGTGGACGGCGCGATCACGAGCACCTCATCCCCGCGCTCCTGCAGATGCTCCAGCACGCGCAGGATGGAGTGGGTGACCCCGTTCATGAGCGGCAGGAATGATTCGGCGACGATTGCGATCCTCACTCCTCCACGGTGCGGGCGGCGGCTTGCGGCGCGGGGGAGCGGGCGTGGCCGGCAGGGGAAGAGTGGGTTAACAGGTGGGCGCGCTCAGGCGGAAACGGCAAAGTGGCGGCCCCAAAAAGGGCGGGGAGAGAGCCGGAAACTGTCGGGAATCGTCAAGAGGGCGTTGCCTATTGCGGCCATGCGTTCACGGCGCAAACCCGACGAAGCAGCGGTGCCGGACGGCATGACGAAAGACGAGCTATAGCGGATCGGGCCAGTTGCCGACCGGGAAGCGGGCGCGGATGCCGGAAACCGGACCGCTACGCGCACGCATATTGCCTTCCATCAGAAATACCTCCAGAGGCTACGGAACTTCAGAATACGCCGGTCGCCTCCCAGCGTCCAGAGGCCGTGTTGACTCATGGAAAACCTCCGCGTAGCCGGATGCGTTGCGTCATTTCAAAAGCTCGGCGTAGCGGCGTGGTTGACGGTGTTGGCACCGCTTGGGAGCTATGCCCGTCTTCATGGAGCTAACGATCCTTCCTGATATCTGGGAGCCCTTGTTCATGAAGGGCGGTGGATGAGGAGACGATGGGCAGCGTCGGCGTCGTGAGAGCCGGGGCGCCCCATTCCGTGCCGGAATGGCCCGGAGAGCCGGGGCGCCCCATTCCGTGCCGGCCGGTCCGGTAAACGGGGCGCCCCGTCCTGCGAGGGGGGGGGGGGGGGGGGGGGGGGGGGGGGGGGGGGGGGGGGGGGGGGGGGGGGGGGGGGGGGGGGGGGGGGTGGTCAGTGCTGTCCGAGGCTTCCTCCGGTGGGTGGAACTGGGCCCCGTCCGGGTTCGTTTCGTGCCTGCCGGTCGGCGCCGCTGGCGGTGTCGCTCAGGGCCGTCCCGTCCGAATCTCCTTCGGTATCAATGAGGCCATTGGTCTGGTCGAAGGGCTTTGCTTCGGACCGGCCAACAGTCTGCTCGGACGCAGGAACCGCGCTCGGGTGTACGCCCTCACCGGGGAACACGCTGCCCGCGGTCCCGGTGGGCGGAACGGCTCCCGCCTCCCGGTATGGCGTGGCCTGAGCCGGCGCGTCTCCGCCGGACGCCTTGTTGCCTGCCGCTGCCGCGACGCCCGCCGCGGCCGCGGCGGCTAGCCCGACTCCGGCAATAAGCTTGCCCGAGACCCCGGCTTTGCCGCTGTCCCCCCGTGACCCAGCTGCCTCATCAACGCCTGGCGTGCCAACGGATGCACCTTCGCTGACGGAACCGCGCCAGGCCCCGGTCGCGTAGCCCTCGTCTTCAATGAAGGCCTTGAACCGGTTTAGGTCACTCTCGGCTTGCCTCTCTACGATGTTCAGCTTGTCGCCGACCTTTTCCACCATCCCTTCGGGCTCATATTCCAGGGACAGCTGTACGGATGTCTGCCCGCCGCCGAGGTCTTCGAACGTTACGGACCCGGCGTTGGTTGCGCCCTCTGTGGCAGCCCATGCGACCTTCCGGTCCGGTGTCTGTTCGAGGATTCGGGCCTGCCATTGCCTGCGCACCCCGCCGATTTCTGCAACCCACTCGAGCCGGTCGTCACTGAGTTGTTTGACGCTCTTCACCCCGCCCATAAAGTGGGGAAATTCCTCGAACTGGGTCCACTGGTTGTAGGCCACGCTCACGGGAACGTTGACCAGAACTCGCTTTTCAACCTTGGTGCTCACGGTGTCTCCTTCGATGGGATTTGGGGAACTGACGAGAAGAGAGAATCAATCATCAGTATGCTTACTATAACTTTTGGGATGCACCGAGGCCAGAGGGCATTCGCGCCCGTCCTCCGGATACAAATCGGACTGCGAGCCCGATGCCGCACGTTCCCGCTGTCTGCCAGACACTTCCCCGGGGTGCGGATTACCCGTCCGAATACCTGTGTTTACCGCCATGAGCGGCTTGGATCGGCGGCGATCTCACCAGCCATTGTTTAATAAGCAAGCTTATGGTTTTCTACTGCTAGGTCTTGCCGCAGGCTTTTGAACGACTCGGGTTCAGAGGAACGAACGACTATGGCAGAACTCCAGCGCCCGCCATCATGGACGCCCCATGTCCCGGCCGAGTCCGGGCAGTCCACCGCGACGGGGCGGGCTCCCACAGGTAAAATCCGGGAGGCCTTTGAGGCCCAGCTGGTCCTTGACCATCTGGAGCTGGCGGAAGCCTTGGCCTTTCGGTTCACGGGGCCGGGCCGGGAACGCGAGGATCTGAACCAGGTTGCCTATCTGGGACTGGTCAAAGCCGCGCGGGGTTTTGACCAGTCCAGGGGAGCAAGCTTCGCAGCCTACGCTGCTCCTACGGTGACGGGCGAGCTTAAGCGCTATCTGCGCGATCGTTGCTGGGTCGTCAGGCCACCGCGGAGGATCCAAGACCTGCGAACGGAGATTCTGCGGTCCGAACCGGAGCTGACCCAGACCCTAGGACATCGGCCGACTCCCGGTCAGCTGGCGGAGCACCTGGGAGTCTCCGGCTCCACCGTCCGCGAGGCGTTGGCCGCGGCATCGAGCATGCGGCCGGATTCCCTCGACGTCGTTGACGATCATGGTGGCGGCCCACACCTGGCGGATGCGCTGTCCACACGGGAGTTGCCACTGGAACGACTGGAGGAACTCCTGTGCCTTAACCAGGCTATCGGCGAGTTGTCCGAGCAGGACCGGGAACTGCTGTACCGCCGCTATTTCTGTGAAGAAAGTCAGACCGAACTTGGCAGGCGCTTCGGCGTTTCACAGATGCAGATCTCCCGCCGGCTGTCCAAGGTGTTGGTGCGACTGCAGCAACTGCTCGCCGGCGCCGACTCTCAGAGCAATCCCAGAGCTCGGACGGCGTCCAAGACCTCTTGAGCCCGGACACCCAGCAGGGCCGGATCCGGGTCCCCGGCAAACGCGTCGCCCCGGCGCAGTCCCGCCTTGGTCAAAACTATGTGCGGCCCCGGTGGAGGGCCCCAGCGCTCGAGTCGGGCCGGTCCGAAGAGCACCACGGAAGGGCGGCGGTAGGCCGCAGCCAGATGGGCCGCCCCGGTGTCGCCCGAGACCACCAGCCGGGCGTCCGCCATGAGGGCAATAAATTCGCCAAGGGAGAGCCTGCCGGCAAGTACAGCTTCCGTCGGGAGGCCGGCCTGTGCGGCCACGGCCAGGGCGCGCGCCCGTTCAGCAGCGCTGCCGGTAACGACGACACGGTGCCCGGATTGCGCCAGACGCTCAGCCACTTCAGCGAACCGGCTCTCCGGCCAGAGCCTGCTGGCGAAGGCTGCGCCCGCATGGACGGCTGTCGCATCTGGCCACTGTGTGCGGACGGGGGGTGGTTTCAACCGGACGTCGTCGGGATCCGCGGCGATGCCGTGCCATTGGAGGAGCCGTGTCCAGCGCCGACGCTCGTGAATGTCCTCGACCCACCCGGGACCGTCCGAATTGTTCGAGGCATGCGAGATCACTTGCCGGGCGCCGACTGCCTCAATCCGTAACTGGCTTTCCGGACCCCGGCCGTGCAGGTTCACCGCAATATCCACAGTGCCCCGTTCCACTGCTAACGGTTCTGACAGGCCCGGGACCGGCAGGAGGTCATAGCCGCCAACAAGGCAGACGGCGTCCCGAAGCCAGGCCGGCGCCGCGTAGACAAGGAGATGATCCGGAAAGGCGCGCCGCAACGCGTGCAACGCGGGCACCGCAACGAGCAGATCGCCCAGCTGGAGCGCACGCAACACCAGCAGCAGCGGCCTGCCGTCACGCCCGGACACCGAGAGGCCAGCGGCGTCATTTCCAAGCATCGGTTATCTCCTTTTCGAGGAGTGTAGCCCCGAGCGCGGAAGGGGCGCGTTTAGCCCGGGTCCGAACGGGGAACGGGGTGGGTATGGGAAGTTCCGGCACGCCGCAACCGCGGGCCGTCCTCTTTGACCGGGACGGAACGCTGATCTATGACGTGCCGTACAACGCGGATCCGGCCCGGGTGCGGCCAATGCCCCATTCCCGTGAGTCGCTGCAGCGGCTGAGGAGCCGCGGAATTCCGATAGGGGTGCTGAGCAACCAGTCGGGGATAGGCCGGGGGATTCTCACCGCTGCTGAGGTGGACGCCGTCAACGGCCGGATCGATCAGCTGTTGGGCCCCTTCGACCTCTGGGTCATCTGTCCGCACATTCCAGCGGACCGCTGCCCGTGCCGGAAGCCGGCGCCGGGCATGGTCCTGAAAGCCTGCAGAAGTTTGGGGGTTTCTCCGGCAGAGACCGCGCTTATCGGCGACATCGGAAGTGACATGGAAGCGGCGCGAGCCTCGGGTGCGCGCGGCATTCTGGTACCCACCCCGGTAACCCGTGCGGCAGAAGTGGAAGCGGCGGTTGAAGTGGCGGCGGACCTGGCAGCTGCTGTGGATCTACTTCTGAAGGCGGCAGCCGGGAAGTCGGAGCCATGACTCGGGTCCTGGTAGCCCGGCTGGACAGCGTCGGCGACGTCCTGCTGGCAGGTCCGGCCATCCGCGCTGTTGCCCATGGCGGCCGGCCTGACGGGGGTGACCCCAACGACGTCGTCGTGCTGTGCGGGCCACAGGGGGAACCGGCTGCATCGCTCCTCCCGGGCGTGTCCGAAATCTATAGCTGGAGTTGTCCCTGGATCGCGAAGCCAGCACCGCGGGTGGAAAAGGGTCAGGTGGACGCGTTGACAGCGTTCGTCGCTGATTCGCGGATCTCGGAAGCGGTCATCCTGACGTCCTTCCACCAGTCACCGCTGCCCCTGGCACTCCTGCTGCGGCTTGCCGGCGTCGGCCGCATTACCGGTGCGTCCACAGACTATGCGGGCAGCCTCCTGGACGTCCGCCTGCGGCCTGGCGAGGACTTTCCTGAGGACCAGCCGGAATCGGAACGGGGCCTCGGGATCGCACGGGCGGCCGGCTTCACCCTCCCTGCCGGGGACGACGGCAGGCTCCGCGTTGAAGGGTATCCGGACGTGAGGGACCTGGTGGGGGAGGAACCCTACATCGTGGTCCATCCCGGGGCCTCGGCGCCCGCCCGCGCCTGGCCAGCGCTGCACCATGCGGCGGCGGCGGAACTACTCGAGGGCGCCGGGTACCGGGTGGTGGTGACCGGCGGCCCCGCTGAAACGAAGCTCACCGCCACGGTCGCGGGGCCTTCCGCGGTGGATTTGGGCGGCCGGACCGACCTGAAGACCCTGGCCGGCGTCCTTGCCCGGGCCAGCGTGCTGGTCACGGGCAACACGGGCCCGGCGCATCTGGCAGCCGCGCTCGGCACGCCGGTAGCGTGCCTGTTCTCTCCGGTCGTTCCTGCCATCCGCTGGGCACCGTACGGCGTCCCGCTTGAGATCCTGGGCGACCAGGACGCGCCGTGCAAGTTGAGCCGTGCCACCGAGTGCCCGGTCCCCGGCCATCCCTGCCTGGCCTCGGTTGCGCCTGAGCAGCTCGTGGAAGCCGTGGAACGGCTACTTGGCGGAGTGTCATCATTGTCCACGCGGCGAAGGGTGCGGCACCCATGAGAGTCCTGTTCTGGCATGTCCACGGGGGCTGGACGGATGCCTTCGTCCGCGGTCCCCATGAGTATCTCCTGCCGGTGCTTCCCGAGCGCGGGGCGTGGGGGCTGGGCCGTGGAGGCCGGGACTGGCCCGAATCAGTCCGGGAAGTTGCCCTCGAAGCACTCGATCCCGGCAGCGTGGACGCTGTCATCCTGCAACGGCCGGAGGAGCTGACGGAAGTGGGACGCGCACTGGGCCGGATCCCTGGCAAGGACCTCCCCGCTGTATTTCTGGAGCACAACACCCCCAAGGGCGACGTGCCCTACTCGGTGCATCCGTTCGCAGACCAACACGTCATCCCGCTGGTCCACGTCACCTACTTCAATCAGCTGTTCTGGGACAACGGCTCGGCCCCGACGATCGTCATCGAACACGGCATCCCGGATCCGGGGCACCTCTACAGCGGTGAGGTCCCGGAGCTCGCCGCCGTGGTCAACGAGCCCGTCCGGCGGGGCCGGGTCACGGGCACTGACCTGCTGGGCCGTTTCGCCGCTGCGGCGCCCCTCCGGGTCTTCGGCATGGGCGGAGCAGGGCTGCCGGAGGCTACCGGGCTGCCGGCGACGAAATTGACGGTCTGCGGAGACCTGCGAACCGCATCCCTGCACCGCGAACTCGCTCGCTGCAGGGTCTATCTCCACCCGGTACGGTGGACCTCCCTGGGCCTGGCACTCCTGGAGGCAATGCACCTCGGGATGCCGGTCGTGGTGCTGGGCACCACCGAAGCGGCACGCGCCGTTCCACCCGAGGCCGGAGCAATCTCCACGAATGTCGACGACCTCGTGCGCGCCGCCGGCCAGCTTGTCCGGGACCCCGCGGAGGCCCGGCGGCGGGGAGGCGTGGCCCGGGAGGCGGTGCTGGAACGCTTCGGCCTTGAGACCTTCCTCCGCGCCTGGAACGAGCTGCTCGACGACCTTACTTCGCCGCGCTTCCGGACGGGGCGGATTCTGATTTCAACGCACGAAGGGAAGGGCCAGTGAAAATCTCCATGGTTTCGGAACACGCCAGTCCGCTGGCAGCACTCGGCGGGGTCGATGCCGGCGGCCAAAACGTCCATGTGGCCGCGCTGTCCGAGTCCCTGGCCCGACGCGGGCACCAAATCACGGTGTACACCCGACGGGACTCGGCCGATCTGCCCGGGCGGGTCCGGATCCTGCCGGATCTGGAGGTCGTCCACGTCGACGCCGGGCCCGCTCGCCGTCTGCCCAAAGACGAACTTCTACCGTTCATGGGCCAGTTGGCGGACGGTATTTCCCGAGACTGGGGCAGACACCCACCGGACGTCGTCCACGGGCATTTCTGGATGTCCGGGCTGGCCGCGCTCGACGCGGCACGGCGCGGGTCGATCGGCGTCCACGTCCCGGTAGTCCAGACTTTCCACGCGCTGGGCCCTGTCAAACGCCGGCATCAGGGAGCACAGGACACCAGCCCGCTCGAAAGGCAGTGGCTTGAGCCGTCTGTGGCACGCTCGGTGGACCGCATTATTGCCACCTGCTCCGACGAGGTATTCGAACTCAGTGCCATGGGGATCGACACCGCCAGAATCTCTGTCGCGCCGTGCGGCGTGGATGTTCAGCTGTTCGCCGGCGACGCGGCCGCCGAGCCCCGCAGCAGCGCCCACCGTATCCTCTCCGTGGGGCGGCTGGTTCCACGGAAAGGCGTCGATTTGGTCATTAGGGCCTTGCCCCTGCTTCGGGAAGCAGGTTTCGCCGACGTCGAACTCCTCATAGTCGGTGGCGGTGACGCTGCCGCCCTCGGGGATGACGACGAAGCACGCCGGCTGTCCGATGTCGCCACGGAACTCGGAGTCCGGGACCAGGTCACGTTCCGCGGGCAGGTGCCGCGCGGCGCCATGCCCGGCATCTTCCGCAGCGCCGACGCCGTGGTGTGCACCCCCTGGTACGAACCCTTCGGGATCGTGCCGCTGGAGGCAATGGCGTGCGGCGTTCCGGTGGTGGCCGCAGCCGTCGGCGGACTGCGGGACACCGTGGTGGATCACGGCACCGGACTGCACGTGCCTCCGAAGGACCCGGTGGCCCTCTCCGCAGCCCTCGCTACCTTGCTGGGTGACGCCGGGCTGCGCCGCAAACTGGGGCTAGCCGGCCAGGAGCGCGCGCGGGCCCGCTATTCCTGGGACCGTGTGGCCGCCGAAACCGAAAGGGCATATCTGCGTACCCTGGCCGCCTGCGCTGATCCCCGGCGGCTGGACCCTGTTGAAGGAGCGGCGCTGTGACCGCGGAGTGGTCCCTGGGCGCGGCAGATCGTCCCCTTCTGCTGCTGCGCGAACAGGGTGTGAATGAGAAGAATGCTGGCCGTGCGGGTTCTCCCTTCGCCCGGCCCGGGTCGGTGGCAGCCGTCCGATCGCACCTGGACAACGTCCTCCCGGCGCTCGAGTCGCTGCGGAGCCAGTCGTCCCTGTTGGCGGCATGGGGGGAGGAACTGGCGCGCCGGCTGGCGCGGGGAGCCAGGCTGCTCGCTGCCGGCAACGGGGGGTCTGCCGCAGAGGCCCAGCATCTGACGGCGGAGCTGGTGGGACGGTTCGACGGCGAACGGATGCCGTTCTCGGCAATCTCGCTTCATGCCGAGACCTCGGCCGTGACCGCTATCGCCAACGACTACGGGTTCGAGGAGCTTTTCGCCCGTCAGGTGCGGGCGCACGCCCGCGCCGGGGACGTCCTGATGCTGCTGTCCACCAGCGGGAGGAGCGCGAACCTGCTCCGGGCGGTGGAGGCCGCATCAGGGCTGGGCGTCACCACCTGGGCGCTGACCGGCCCCGGCCCGAACCCTCTGGCCCTGAACTGTGATGAAGCCGTAACGATCGATAGTCCCGCGGCCAGTGCCCAGGAGTGCCATCTGATTGCGTTGCATGCCATCTGCCGCGCCTTCGACGCCGAGATCCTGCGGCATGGTCCACTGGAAACCCCGCCCGGGGCCGGGTCATGAACATCGTTGTCGTCGGCGATGTCCTGCTGGACGTTGACGTTGACGGGGTGGCCACGAGGCTGTGCCCGGATGCACCGGTGCCGGTGGTTGACGTATCCGGCGCCCGCCAACGTGCGGGTGGCGCAGGTCTGGTCGCCACAATGCTCGCCGGGGAGGGGCACCACGTAATTCTGGTGACGGTACTCGGAACGGACGAGGCCTCCACTCGGCTTGAAGGGCAACTGGCCGGCGTCACGGTTGTCGCTGGCCCATCGGGCGCCCCCACCCCGGTCAAAACCAGGGTCCGCGCCGGCGGCCACCCGCTTGTCCGGTTCGATGAAGGCTGCCAGCGCCCTCCGGTCCCCGCCGTGACGCCGGCAATGCTGCAGGCACTGGAGGGCGCGGCCGCCATTGTGGTGGCCGATTACGGCCGAGGCCTGACGGCCAACCCGTCCCTTCGCGCGGCGCTGACCCGACTAGCAGGTCGCGTTCCCATCATCTGGGATCCGCATCCGGCCGGCGCAATGCCAGTCGCGGGCGTCGACGTCGTGACGCCCAATTGGTCCGAAGCCCGCGCCGCTGCTGCGGTCATGTCCACAGCTGCACCATCTGCCGACGACCCAGGAGAGCTGGCCCGGACACTGATGAGTCTCTGGCATAGCAACGCCGTGCTCGTGACCCAGGGCGAGCACGGGGCGACCCTGGTCCGCGATTCCGCTTCGGCCGCGCTCCACATTGCGGCGCCGAAGACCGTCGTGGCCGATCCCTGCGGTGCCGGCGACAGGCTCGCCGCCAGCCTCGCCGCCCAGCTGGCGGCAGGCCATGACCTGACGGAATCGTCCCCCGTTGCCGTCCGTGACGCGGCGTCGTTCCTGGCCGGCGGCGGCGTGGAGACGCTGAAGGGCCCACCCCTGCCGGTGCCCCATTCCGGACACAGCACCGGCCGGAGGGGCGGCGGTTCCGGCAGCGACGCGGCGGCCCTGGCCCGCCGGGTGCGACGCGCCGGCGGAACCGTGGTGGCGACCGGAGGTTGCTTCGATCTGCTCCATGCCGGCCACGCACGGTCCCTCGCCGCCGCCAGGGACCTTGGCGATTGCTTGATCGTGTGCCTGAATTCCGATGCGTCCGTCCGGCGCCTCAAGGGGGCGTCCCGTCCCATCATCAATCAGCTGGACCGGGTGGAACTGTTGCTGGCCCTTGGGTGCGTCGACGCCGTCCTCGTCTTCGACGAAGACACCCCGGAAAAATGCCTGAACATGCTGCGTCCCGACATCTGGGTGAAGGGAGGGGACTACGACGTCCGGGAATTGCCCGAAACACCTTTGGTGGAGAGCTGGGGCGGCCGCTGCCTCACGGTCCCGTACCATCCGGCGCGCTCCACGACTCACCTCGCCGATGCCTTGGCCCGCGTCGGCTGACCCGCCTCCCACCTCCCAACCCAGGCCGGCGCGCCCCACGACCGGCAGCAAAGCGAAAGGAACATCATGACCTACGAGATGCAAACCGGCAGGGTGCTGGTCACCGGAGGCGCCTCCGGACTCGGTGCCGCCGTTGTCGACGCAGTGCTGCAGGCCGGCGGAACGCCCATAGTGCTGGACCGCGACATCCGGACCGTGTCGGCGGCGAAGGCTATCGAGGTGGACGTCGCGAACCGGACAGCCGTCAGTGAGGCGGTCACCCAGGCCGCCGAATCCCTGGGTGGCCTGGACGCAGTGGTCACCGCCGCCGGCATTGACCGCTGCGGAAAGCTGGAGGAAGTCCCGGCCGACGACTGGGAACAGGTCATCTTCGTCAATCTCCTGGGCACGGTGTCCGTGGTCCGGGCGGCGCTGCCCTATCTGAAGGCATCACATGGACGGGTGGTCACGGTAGCCTCGACCCTCGGAAAGAGGGCACTGCCGGAGGCATCCGCGTACTGCGCCTCAAAGTTCGGTGTGGTGGGGTTCAGTCACGCCCTGGCGGCGGAAACTGGCGGAGAAATCGGTGTTACCACGCTGATTCCAGGGGGGATGAAGACCAAGTTCTTCGACGGCCGGCCCGAGCAGTACAGGCCGCAGGATGATTCCAAACTCAACGACCCCGCCAATGTGGCCCAGGCTGTCCTCTTCGTGCTCTCCCAGCCCCCGGCATGTGTTGTCCGCGAGTTGCTTATCTGCCCCGCGGAAGAGGGCTCCTGGCCGTAAACATCCGCGCGTCCTGATAGACGGCTTCCACGCTGATGCCTGCCACGAGCGTGCTCTCATGCGGGCAACGCGGGGCCGTCCAGCCGACCTGGGTGACGTCAGCACCGCACTCGGGGCAGTGCGTCAGCCAAGACACGTGTACCCGGTGCCGGCTACGGCCGAGCGGGCCCGCGTTGATGACGTTCCCGGCCCAGTAAAGGCCCACTGTCGGAGTACCCAGCGCCTGTGCCAGGTGCCGCGGACCGCTGTCGTTGCCCACCAGGACCGACGCGGCGGCCAGTAACGCCGCCAGCCCTCCGAGCGCCAGCTCACCGGCCAGCGAGGTGACCCGTGCCGAGGATGCAGCCTCCACTACTGCCGTGGCCAGGTCTTCGTCGTCCCGGGTGCCTACTACGAGCACGCGCGAACCGTCCGCCGCGCAGGCCGCCGCCACCTCGCCAAAGTTTTGCGCCGGCCAGCGGCGACGCGGGTCCGTCGCACCGGGGTGGATCACCACGACGGAGGACTCGCCCCGCAAGAGAGGTCCCAGCCCTGCGGTGTAGCGGCCCAAGGGCCGGAGTCGAGCCTCCAGCCCGACCGGGGGAGCACCGGCAAGTCCGGCAACTTCAAGGGCACGGAGCGGTTCGTGCTGGTAGTAGGCATAGGGCAGGTTCCGCTCCAGCCGGGCAGCATCTGGGGTCCGGGCGCCCACGGAATGCCGGGCGTCCAGGCGCAGGAGGAAGGGATTGGAGAAGCGCCCCCCGCCGTGCAGCTGCACAGCGAGGTCGAGACGTGCCTGTCTCATCTGGGCGAAAAAGGCCTCCAGGGCTTCGGGGACTTCCCGGCCCGGCCGGACGCCCTCCGCGAACGGCAGGATGCGGACGTCGTAGCCCGGGCCCGCGGTGCTGCCCACCAGTTCCTGGTGGACGGGGGTTCCCAGGACTGTGATCGAGGCATCAGGGTAGGCGGCCCGGAGAGCAGCGACGGCAGGCAGTGCAAACAGGAGGTCGCCCAGCCCACCCCCGCGCAGCACCGCGATCCGTCTGACACGATCGAACTTCTCCAACACCGGTCCGACACCCCACCCGACCACGTCAGCGTTTCCGGATTCTCCCGGGCCGAATTCCGCCATCAGGTCCTCCCGTGTCCGTACCTTGGCCCGGTGTCCTCACGGTGAGCCGCCGGTCTGGCGGCCTGTCGGCCGACCGTGCGGCCACCATAGTTCCCCTCCGGGGCCGTTGGCTACCCCGCCCGCCGTCGATTATCCGCCGGGCGCCGGGAACACTTCCGCCGCAAGCGAGGGGTGTAAACCTGCCCCCACCGGGGTAAGTGATGGGTCATAGGAGGGTCCGTGAAAAGCCCGTGAGCATTCCGGCAGCCGCTCGGGACCTCCCCAAGAGCTACGGAAGGAGACTCGTGTCTGCGACTGTCCACCCCGCACGCAACAGATCCAAGGAGCTGATCGCCATCCGCGTTCCACAAACGGCGGAACCCGTGGGCAGTCTCCAGGTAGTTCCGCCCGTGGGCCACGTGAAGGAGCACGCAGTGATGGGACGCGCCCCCGGTGGAAGTCGGCAACCGTGACCACGCCCCCGGACGGGCAGAACACCCCCGACGGCGGGAACCTGGCGGAGCAGCGTGGCTTGGAAGAGTGGCTTCCCAGACGGCTGTCCGCGATCGGCCCAGCGGTCACCGTCATCGGAGACGCAATGCTGGACGGCTGGTGGAGTGGCACGATCGAAAGGCTCTGCCGAGAAGCGCCGGCCCCGGTGGTCGACATAGGCCAGCGCAGTTTCGCCCCGGGGGGCGCCGCGAACACCGCAGTGAACCTGGCCGCGCTCGGGGCCCAGGTGCGCCTCGTCGGCGTCGTGGGTTGCGACGGGGCAGGTGCGGAACTGCTGCGACAACTGGAGGCGGCCGGAGTGGACACCGCACACGTCGGCCGGGTCCCGGGCCTGACCACCACCACGAAGACGCGGATCAGCAGCGGCGGCCAGTTGCTGCTGCGCTTCGATGAGGTCGCAGCTGGGATCCCGGTGGCGGCCCTCACCGCCTCGGCAATGTCCTTGCCCGACGTTCTCCGGAACCAGGACGCCGTCGTGATCTGCGACTATGGTGCCGGGTTCCTTGGCGGGCAGGTGAAAAGCACCCTCCTCGCAGCGCTCGCAGGGCGCCCGGCGTCCTTGCTGACGGTCGTCGATGCCCACGATCCCCGGCCCTGGGCCGCTCTTAGTCCGGACCTGGCCACGCCGAATGCACCGGAGGCCGCCGAACTGCTTGGCCTCAAGTTCTCGGCAAGCGCCGGGCGTCCCGCCGTCGTCGTCGGCCACCGCCAAGAGCTGCTCGACGCAACCGGGGCAGCTGCCGTGGTGGTGACACTGGACCGTGAAGGTTCAATCCTGCTGCCGGCGTCTGGTGACGTCCACCGAACATGGGCCAAGCCCGTCGCGGAGAAGCAGGCTTCCGGGGCCGGGGATACCTTCGTGGCTGCGCTGACCCTGGCCCGGGCCGCCTCATTGCCCCTGACGACGAGCGTGGACCTCGCCCAGGCGGCAGCGGACATTGTGGTCCGCCGGGCGGGTACGTCGGTGTGCAGCACCGAGGATCTCTGCCGCCACCTGGCCAGCTTCGCCGACACTGCACTCGATGCCGGGGAACTCACCCGGCAGATCAGCCGCCACCGGGCCGCCGGGCAGAGGATTGTGCTCACCAACGGCTGCTTCGATGTCCTGCACCGCGGCCACACCCGGTATCTCAACCAAGCCAAGCAGCTGGGGGACATTCTGGTGGTGGCATTAAACAGCGATGATTCCGTCCGAGCGTTGAAAGGCCAGGACCGGCCGATAAACACCGTCGCGGACCGGGCCGCCGTGGTCGCCGCACTGAGCTGCGTGGACTATGTCACCGTGTTCGACACGCCCACCCCGGTGCCACTCATCGAGGAGCTCCGCCCGGAGATCTACGCCAAGGGCGGTGACTACTCTCCGGAGATGCTCATTGAATCCCAAGCCGTGGAACGGTACGGGGGAACGGTGGCAATTCTGGACTACGTGGCCGATGTGTCCACTACAGCCGTCGTGAAGCGCATCCGCCACGGCGAGGGCGCTGTCCCCGCCGAATCACCGTGAGCACAGGGCCCTGTTACTACGGCGATGACGCCGGTCCCGGTGAGGAAAGCCTCCGCGCGAGTCCAGGACTCAAGCGCGGAGGCTGCCGGCTCTCCACGCTGGGGGGACTGGAGAGCCGACACAAGTCTACTAGGCGAAGGGGCCGGATAAGCGTGAGGGGGAGCTGCGTGAAGCATCTCTGAGCTCGGCGTCAGGAGCCACCCCGAGAGGTTCTGGTCGGGGCCGCTTCCCTGGAGGGGGATCGTCCATTCCTCACCGGACCAGGACCTTATTGCGGGACTTGATTGCCGAGGTTTGCCCGCAGCTTGAGCAAGTGATGCGGTAGGTCTTGGACGTGGTGAAGAGCGGAACGAGGAACAGTGTGAATTTGGTGGCGTGTTCCTGGAGGCGATGGTGAACCAGCCGGTGGCAGTACTGGCACGTTGCCGCACGTCCGGGCAGGTCGCGCAGGACGGACTTGAGGCCGAAAAGCAGTAACACAGTGATCACCGTTCATACTTTTTGAGTTCACCAATGAAGTTTTCCAGTTGGCGGTGCAGCGCCCCCTCGGACCCTGTTCCTGTTGGCGGCAGTCCGTCCACGAGGCCTTCGGCCGACTCGAGGACGCTGCGCCCGCGTTGGGTGAGCCGGACCTCGGCGTTGCGGCGGTCGTCACCGCGTTCTCTGGTCAGGAAGCCGAGGCCCTGAAGCCGATGGATGACTCTACCCAAGCTCTGTTGACTCACGCAGAGCAGCGGGGCCAGGTCGGAGACAGTAACTGGTTCGTGGTCCGCGACTGACGCCAGCGCGTCGAGCGCCCCTTGGGTCAGGCCCAGAGGTGTGAGGCTGCGGTCGATCTGCCGTTTGTCCAGACGCGCCGCCATGCTGAGGAGTCGGTGCGTAGCCCAGTCGTCTTGTTCCGCCGGGCGGACCGGTCCCCGGCGGCGTGCTACGCCGCCGGGCTCCGGCTCGGCCGGGCGGCTCACGCGTTTTGGACGCGGTCTTTGGCGTCCGCGGCACTGTCCTTGACGTCGGAAACGGCGGCCTGTCCTTCCTCCTTGACGTTCTCCACGGCGTCGGCAGCAGTGGTCTTGACGTTTTCCATGGCTTCCTGGGCGGGTTCCTGCAAGCCTTGGGCGACGTCTTGAGCGGCTTCCGTCAGCTGGGTGGTGACCGGCTCCGCGGCGCTCTTGAGGGCCTCGGCTGCTTCGCGTTCTTTGGCGCTCGGCGGAATCAGAGAGGAGACGAGCAGGCCCGCACCGAAGGCAATCAGACCGGCAGCGAGGGGGTTCCCCTGCGTCTTGACCGCTACCTTGTGGGGTGCGTCGCCGACGGCGGAGCCGGCATCAGCAATCGTCGCTCCGACGCTGCCGGTGGCCTCGTCGGCTGTACCCATGATTTTGTCCTTGACACCTGTGGCGGCGTCTTTGACCTTGTCGGTCTGCCGGTGGACGATATTGGACGGGGTCACTTTGTCGGCGACGGCGTCCACGTCAGTGCCAAGGCGGGCGCGGGTTGCTTCGATGTCTGCGCGGATGGCGTCAGGGTTTTCACTCATCGGTGGTCCTCATTCGGTTTCAGGGTGGGTGGGATTTCCTGGAGTGTTTCGGCGGTCTGGGGCATGCCCTCGACCGTTTTGAGTTCCTTGCGGCCCCTGGCGGCGAGGATGGCCGCGACGACGCCCCACAGGAGGGCGACAATGACCGCGGACCAGACAAAGCCGGTCCACTCCATGCCGATGCCGTACCAGAGGGCGATCGAGAGGAAGAGGAGGACGAAGTGCCCGGCAACTCCGGCCCCGGCAAGCATGCCGCCGCCTCTGGCTGCCCGCGCAACGGATTGTTTGGCCTCGACCTTCGCGAGTTCAACTTCCTGGTGCATCAGCGTGGAGAGGTCACGGGTGACATCGCCCAGCAGGTCGCCCAAGGAATTAGCGTCCGCCTTAGCTTGCGCCGTGGGAGGCATCTCCGGTATCTCGCTGCTCACAGCGGCCGCCCTTCGCCATCGACATACGGATCATCAGGGTCGCGCAGTGGGAGACCAGCCGTGCCCGGACCGGAGAAGCCGGGCCGCGCGGGCTCTCCATCTATGGATTCGCCGACGACGGGTGCGGGCTCCCGGTAGATGGGCTCGCCAACGGCCGGCGTCATCATGCTGTCCGGTGCCGGGGGCCGCACGGGCTGAGGGGCAACGCCCGGTCCTATTGTCGAGGTCGTGCCCGGGACCCCGGCCTGGAGGCTTCGGCCCAGACGTCCGGCGATGACGCCGGCGCCCGCCGCGAGAAGCAGGAAGGCTGCCGGGCGCTGCCGGGCAAAGGACTTAACTTCGTCCACCAGCGAGCCAGGGTCCCTGTTTTCCAGCCATGAGGCGACCGACGCGGAGCGGTCCGCGGCCTGACGGATCAGGTCCGATGCAACGCTTTGCTGCTCCGGCGCCTCGGCCATGCTGCGAAGCTCTTCGGAGATCGCCCGGATCCCTCCGGCCGCCTTCTGCTGCTGTGCTCCCGCCTGACTGGAGAGGTCGGACCTCGCCTGCTCCAAGAGACCCCGGGCGCTGGTCTTCACCTCCGAGGCGACGTTGGCCACCTCTGTCTTGGCCGTCTCCGTAACGTGCTGGGCCGCGCCCGCGGCTTCGCCGGCGACGTTCGCTGCCTCGTCCTTGGCAGCCTCGGTCTTGCCTGAGGCAGCACCCTGCGTCGTGGCGGCAGCCGCCGCCGACCCGGTCGTGTCGTATGGTTCCGCGGGGTACGAATCGGATGTCTGCGGCCATGGGTTCTCGGTCATCATTGCTCTCTTCCTTACGGGTTAGCTGCTGCTGATGAACCAGCACACACAACAATAGTAAGCATGATTAGCATTCGACAGAAGGCCCTTTCTCAGTAGGTGCAGACTGCTCCAGCGGGCGGGCACTCTCGCGGGGCGATGCGCTCGAAGCGACCGGGGGATACGACCCGGTCCTGTTCGAAAACCCGGAGCTCATCCTCACCGTGACAGCCGCCGGATGGCGCGACCAACGTGCCCGGAGCCGTTCGTTGCGGTCAGTCGGCTTTGAGGACATCCGGAAGTTCGTCCACAAACACGGTCTGCGGCGGCTCAAAATAGATGACCAGGACCTGCTCGCCGACGGCGAAGACGCTGCTCTTGTCGAACGGGTGCGCATGGAACGCGCTGGTGCCGCCGCGGACGGGCAGCATGACCTCGCCGATGGTGCCCGGGCCGATCCGTCCCGTGACGCGCCCGATCTTTCCGGTCAGGCTCCGGTCAACATCCTTGTGCATCAGAATCCCCGTACATCTAGACCCCCGTGCATCAGAATCTCTGCGCTTCCGCGTGCATGGCGGGCACTACGCCCCCGGCGCCTTGGTGTCCCGTTTGGCGGCCTCCCGGCTGTTCTTGAGCGCGCCGGAGAGCGCCGGGAGGTAGTTGCCCACCTGTGCCATTATCCCGCCGATCATCTGGTTGACCCCTTCGCCGCCGTTGAGGACGGTCATCTGGCCGACGTGCGCAAACGGCTCGGCCGCCGCCGCCACGATCGCCGGCATGTTCTCGGCGAGCTGCTGGGAGATGACGGCGTCCTGGTTGGTTGCGAGCGCCTCGGCACGCGCCTTGATGCCCTCCGCCTCGGCCAGTGCCTTGGCCTTGATGGCGGAGGCGGCGGCATCGCCGCGCGCCTTCGTGGCGGCCGCCTCGGCCTCGCCGGTAACCTTGGTGGCCCCGGCTGCTGCCGCTGCCGCCGTCGCGTTCGCCTGGGCCTGCAGCTCGGTCCGGCGCGCATTGGCCTGGGCCTCGAGCTCGGTGCGCCGGGCCAACGCCTCTGCGGCGCTGATGTCGGCGGATTTCTGGCCCTCGGCGTCGGTGCGCTTGGCGTAGGCCCTCGCGTCGGCGGGCTTGCGGACGGTGGTCTGGAGCTTCTGCTCCTCCCGGTCGGCCTCGAGCTTGGCCACCTCGGTTTCCTGGACCACCACCTGCTGACGCGCCGAGGCATCGGCCAGCGGCCCGGCCTGAGCCGCGTTCGCCTTGGCACGCTCGGCATTGGCCTGCGCCACGGACTGCCGGATCGCAGACACACTCTGTGCGTCGGCAATCATGGCCTCAGCCTCCGCTTCCTTTTCCGCCGCCTCGCGATTCCGGGTGGCCTCCGCGATGCGGGCCTCCATCTTGACCATGGCGATGTGCGGCTTGGCAATGTTCTGGATGTAGCCGGTGGGGTCCTGCAGGTCCTTGATCTGCAGCGAATCGACCACCAGGCCCAGCTTCTCCATTTCGACGCCGCTGGCGCTGCGGACCTGGGAGGCCAGCTTGTCGCGCTCGCGGATGATTTCCTCGACCGTCATGCTGCCGATGATCGAGCGCAGGTGGCCTTCGAAGACGTTGTACACCTGGCTTTCCATCTTGGGCTGCTGGCCCAGGAACCGCCGTGCGGCGTTGGCAATGAACGGCGGGGCATCGCCGATCTTGTAGATGACCACGCCGTCGACAATCACCTGGATGCCCTGGGAGGTCACGCAGGAGACCTTAAGTTCGGTCTCATTCAGCGTCAGGGACAACGGCCGCACAGTCTGGAGGCCGGGCAACACCAGGGCCCCCTTACCCGTGACGATCTTGAAGTCCATCCCCTCCCGGGTTTCCAGCGTGCCGCGCGTCAACCCGGAGATGATGAGGGCCTCGTTCGGTTCCGCCACCTTCCACATCAGTTTTGTTGCCACCCAGATGACGCCGACGACGGCGACCGCCCCCAGGATGATCGAAATGAGCGTGTACAAAAATGACAAGTCCGGCATAACCAGGTCCCTTCACGGCGGTGGAAAAGGTATTAAGCAAAGCCCCAAACGATGCTGCTGGAAGTCCCCGGCCGGCCTGACGGCAGGAATTGCGGCGCCGCCCAGCCAGCCGTTGTACACAGTCTGTGGTGCTTCATGCCGGTAAGTCCAGCAATTCGACGGTGTCCGGGCATATGCCCAAGTCCCGCCGGTGCCTAAAGCCCCTGTTGGGGCGGCTGCCCGAAGTGAAAGCGTGGAAGAGCGTGTGAGCGTGGAGCGTTACTGCTGTTTGAGGATCCGCCGGGCGTCCTGCTGGGCCTGGAGCTCTTTCTGGGTCAATGCCTGCCCGGTCAGGTACCCGGCGGAGGCCATGGCCCGGCGCAGCTCCGCGACCGTGCGCGGCGTCGTCACCCCGAGGTGCGCCATGGCATGGCAGTTGGCGCAGAGCGGCACGAGGTCCGTGACGGGATCCAGTTCGTAGTCGCTGCCCAGTTGTGACACCGGGACCAGGTGATGCACCGGAACGAAATCCTTGCCGATGTCCCCGTAGGCGATTTCAAAGGAGAACCCGCACACGGCGCAGCTGGTCCCGTGATGGGCGATGCAGGCCCGCCTCGCGTCAGGACTGTGCTCATACCGGTTCACCTCGACCCGGCTGACCGCCGCCGCAGGGACGGTGCCGGGCACGGGCTGGGTGGGGTCGGCCCCCGACGGCGGGCCAAACTCCCGCCAGAGTCCGCGGAGCAGGGGCTCGACTGACGGCTCGACGGCCAGTGCGGGTCCGTTCAGCCCATCCCAGTCGAGGCCGGGCACGGTTTCCTGGAGGGCCGCGGCCGGGATCTGGTCCCCGGCGGGCAGGAGGGCGTCAAAGGCCACGCGGACGTAGAGCCGGGAACCGGCCGGTGCGGCGTTCGCGGCGTCGGGTGCTTGAAGACGGGGCGCGGGCCGCTCCGAGACGATGACGGCGTGGCCGATCAGGCCGCGCCCGTGGCGGCCCTGGAGCACGAGCCACGCGTCCGCTCCGGAGACGGCGGCGTCCGCCAGGCTGCTGGCGTCATCGGCCTCTGTGCCGGCCTCCCTGCCGAGCCCGGTGCCAAGCCCCGTGCCGACCTCCCAGCTGGCCAGGAACCGGCCGGTTTCGGCGACCTCCTCCAGTACTGCCGGGTAGGTCCAATCGTTCCATTCGTCCGGGTTCCAGACGAGGATGATGGCTGTCATCTGCCCATTGTCGCAGTGACTTTTGCCCGATTGTCACTTGTGATTGTCACTCGTAATTGTCACGCCTGATTCTCAAAGCGGCAGCCGCGGCGTTAGCCCAGACTTCCGGCGGCGTTGTTGAGAGGCCCTGTCGGCCCGGTCTGGCAGGTGGCGTTGAGGGTGTCCTCGGCGACGGATTCCATTTGGTGAAGGATGTGGGTGTCCCCGGGCTGGAGCGGTTCCGGCGGGTAGGCCACGGCCATGGTCAGCTGCCGGGTTCCGTCCGCGCTGGTCATGGTGATGGTGCCGTAGCCGGGCACGTCGCCGGGATGGCCGTAGTAGAAGTTGTTCGTGCAGAGGTCGTTCCAGCGGACCACGCCGAGCCCGTACCTGGCGTAGAGCGGGCTCTCCATTTGCGTGATCGTCTCCGGCTTGAGCAGCCGGTTCTGCAGCAATGCGCGGTAGAACGTATTCACGTCCGTCACGGAGGACACCATGCCGCCGGCGGCGTTGTCGATCTGCGCGGCCGGGTAGGTGACGTCGAGTTGTTTGCGGTCCAGCGCGATGTAGCCGTGGACCATGGACGTCGGCGGAGGCCCGGCCGCGGTCATCGAAGTTTCGCTCAGGCCAAGCGGCTTGATGATGTCGGTGCTGATCACCTCGCCGATCCGCCGGCCGGTCAGGTGCTCGACGATCAGCGCCAAGGCAATGTAGTTCGAGTTGGAGTACTCAAATCCCTGGGCCAGTTTGGCCTGCCACGATATCCGCCCCGCCATGGCCAGCAGGTCCGCCAGGCTCACCTTGGTAGTCAGGGCCTGCCGCACGGTGGCGGGATCGTACAGCGGCCCGTCGACGGACGGCATCCCGGAGCGGTGCTGCAGCAGTTGGCGGACGGTGACAGGTCCCGGCGGGTGCGTTACCTTGTTAAACTCCGGGAGGTAGGTGCTGACCGGCGCGTCCAGCTCCAGCCGGCCTTCCTCGGCCAGTTTGAGCACGCAGACCGCCACCATGGATTTGGTGATGCCGCCCACGTGCACAGGGTCCGTTATCTCGGCATGGAAATGGCTGGCCAGGTTTCGAACACCGTAGGCCGCGGACCACTCGTCCCCGCCCACACGGATCTGGATGAGGACGGCCGGGGCGCCGTCGTCAAGCAATCTTTTGCTGAAATCTTCTAGCATGGCCCGGTAGCCGGAACCGGGCGACACGGGCTGCACCGGCGGCTCGTGCCCGGGAGTGCACCCGCCCGTCGCGGCCGCGAGCACGACGGCGACGATCGCTGCCGTGAGCCGGCGGAACGATGCTCGAGTCCAGGCCACCGACATGATGGTCCTTCTTGCAGGTCGGGTTTGTGGTCGGCGTAGGAGGATGCCCCTGGCCGGGCACAGTCCTGACTCTTGTGATGCTCCTCAGGCAGATGGCAGGCGACTAGAGCCATAAGTCACGGGCTCAGCCGACGGCGCCGGCCGTTGCGGGCGCATCCGCCACCACGGGGTGGTCGCGGTGCAGGTTTCCGAGGGCTGAGGCGCCTTGCGGCGACCCCAGCTCCTCGAAGAACTCCACGTTGGCACGCACGTAATCGGCCCACTCGTCCGGGACATCGTCCGAGTAGTAGATCGCCTCCACCGGGCATACGGGATCGCAGGCGCCGCAGTCCACGCACTCGGACGGGTGGATGTAGAGCGAGCGTTCACCCTCATAGATGCAGTCCACCGGGCATTCGTCGATGCAGGCCTTGTCCTTCACATCCACACAGGGCTGGGCGATCACGTACGTCATGGCAGGCTACACGCCCGTGTAAACGGTCTTGCCCCACGTGAAGAAGTCCAGCGCGGACTTCCCCTGCTCGCGGAACGTGTTGGTGGAGGAGTCCTTGACGCCGCCGAACGGCACGTTCAGGTCCAGCCCCGCCGTCGGACGGTTGACCTTGATGACCCCGGCCTGGGCGCGGGCGGCGAAGTCCGTGGAGAACGCCAGGGAGTCGGTGCAGATGCCAGCGGTGAGGCCGTACCGGGAATCGTTGATCGCGGCGAGCCCGGCCTCGTAGTCCGGGACCTCGAGGACGGCCACCACAGGACCGAAAATTTCTTCGGTCACGGCGGCGTCGTCGAACGGCAGGTCCGTGAGGATGGCGGCCGGGAAGAGGAAACCGGTGTCCGTGCCGCCGTCGTAGGCACCGTGCAGCAGCGTGGCGCCGCGTTCGACGGCGGTGCGCACCGCGGCCTGGTCCTGTTCGAACTGCTGGCTGCTCACAATGGCGCCCATCTTTGCGCCCTCGAGCCCGTCGCCGGCGGTGTACTGCGCGGCTTCCTCGGTGAGGGCCGTCAGGAAGGCAGCCCGGATGCCCGGCGTGACGTAGACGCGGGACGTGGCGGTGCAGGCCTGGCCGGTGAGGCCGAACGCGCCGGCCGCCACCACCTGGGCGGCTTTACGGGGATCGGCGTCGTCCAGGACCAGCACGCCGTTCTTGCCGCCCATTTCCAGCTGGACGCGGGCGCGGCGGGCGTTCAGGATCTCCTGCAGTCCGAGCCCCACCTTGGTGGAGCCGGTGAACGACATCCCGGCGATGCGGGGATCGCGGGCCAGGGCGTCGCCCACCACGCGGCCCTTGCCGTGGACCACGTTGAACACACCGGCGGGCAGTCCGGCGTCCTGCAGGGCGCGGGCCAGGTGCGTGGCGGAGAGCGGGGTGAGCTCGGCCGGCTTGATGACCACGGCGTTGCCGCTGATCAGCGCCGGGGCGGCCTTCCAGGCCGGGATGGCGATGGGGAAGTTCCACGGCGTGATGAGCCCGACGACGCCGAGCGGCTCGCGGCGGGTGGTGATGGTGGTGTCCGGCAGGCCGCTGGGCAGTACCTCGCCGGTGGCGGCCCAGCCGAGGGACCCGAAGAAGCGCAGCACGTCGGAGGCGCGCTTGACCTCGCCCTTGGCCTCGGCGAGGGTCTTGCCCTCTTCCCGGACGAGGTCCTCGGCGATCGAGGTCTGGCGGTCCAGGAGCAGGTTGCCAGCGGCCATCAGGATGGCGCCGCGGGACGGGGCGGGCAGGGCCGCCCAGGCCGGCTGCGCGGCGGTGGCGGCCGTGACGGCGGCATCGACGTCGGCCGCGGTGCCGCTGGGGGAGAGGGCGGCGAGCTCGCCCGGGCGGGCCGGGTTCATCCGCTCGGTGTCCGCCCCGCCGAGCCATTCGCCGTTGATGAGGTGCCGGGCGGTTATGAGGTCCCGTCCGGTGTTCTCGGTGGCGGTCTCGGTGGCAGTCTTGGTGGCGGTTGATGCGGTGGAAGTCATGGTGTTCCTTCGGGGGAGTCGGAGCAGGGTGTGTGCTGAGTGTTCAGAGCCCGCGGTTAGAGCCCGCGAATGAGGCCGCCGTCGCAGCGCAGTGCCACGCCGGTGATGTAGGAGGCCGGGGCGCTGCAGAGGAACGCCGCGGCGGCGCCGAATTCCTCGGGCTCGCCGTAGCGGCGGGCGGGGATGGTCTTGCGGGATTCGAGGTGGATTTCCTCGGGGGTGGTGCCGCGCCGCTTGGCGGCGGCCTGGTCCAGTTCCGCGACCCGGTCCGTGGCGATGCGTCCGGGAAGGAGCATGTTGACCGTGACGGCGTCCAGGGCCACCTCGGCGGCGAGGGTCTTGAGGTAGCCGGCCAGCGCCGCGCGGCCGGTGTTGGATACGGCCAGGTTGGGCAGCGGCGCCACGACGCCGCTGGAACCGACGGCCAGGATCCGTCCCCAGCGCCGTTCCCGCATGCCCGGCAGGATGTGCGAGACCAGGGCGTGGTGCGGTTTGACCAGTTGTTCGAACGCCGCGGCGATGTCGTCGGCGCCGAGTGTGGCGGCTGCGCCGGGCTTCGGTCCGGGACCGTTGAGGACCAGGATGTCGATGGGTCCGAGTTCCGCCACAGCCTGTTCGACGGCGGCGGCCACGCCGTCGGCGGTGCTCAGGTCGGCTTCGATGGCGACGGCGCCCGGCCCGTAGGCGTCGGTCAGCTCGGCAACGATCTCTTTCGCGCGGACCTGGCGCCGGCCGGTGATGGCAACCCGTACGCCTTCGGCCGCGAGGGCCCGGGCGACGGCAAGGCCGAGCCCGCCGGTGGAGGCGGCCACGAAGGCGGTCTTCCCGCTGATTCCGAGGTCCATTAGTTCCTCCCCGCCGTGGTGAGGGCGATGGCAGGGTTCGGGCCTAGGGCTTCGGCAGCCTCGGCCAGATGCGTGCGCAACCCGGTCCGGAGCACCTCCGGGAAGGCCGCGGCGGGGGCCCGGACGCCGGCGTCGGCAATCAGTCCGCGCTGGTGCAGGCATTCCTTGCGGATCGCCAGCGCGATCTTCGCCTGCTGCTCGAAGTTGATCAGCGGCAGGTACGGCAGCAGGGCATCGCGGGCGGCCGCGTAGCCGTCCTTCTGCCATGCCCGCACGCAGGCGATGAGTGCCTCCGGGTAGGAGAAACCGGTCATCGCCCCGGCGGCGCCGGCCATGAGCTCGTCCAGCAGTCCCTGGCCGCCGAGTCCGCCGAACACGGAGACGTCGAGGGCTGCGGTCAGGTGTCCGATCGCCACGGACGTAGGCGGGGCCTCGGCCTTGACCGCGGTGACGAAGCTGCAGGCCTGCACCACGGAAATGACTGCCTCGGTGCTGATGCTGACGCCGCTGGCCAGGGGGTAGTCCTGGAGCACCACCTTGGCGCCGGTGGAGTGGTGAATGGCGTTCAGGTGCGTGATGACCACGCTGGGGTTGGCGGAGTTGGCCTGGACCATCACGGCAGCCAGCCGGTCCCCGGTGGCGGCCTGGATGGAACGGATCTCATCGACGGCCGTGCCGGTGTAGAGGGAAGTCACTCCCACCACGAGGGGCAGGCGCGTTTCCTCCATGACCACTTCCAGGACCAGGTTGCGCTCGGCTGCCGTCAGGGCCGCGGCCTCGCCGAACACGCCCAGGACCGTGAGCCCGGTGGCGCCGATCGACTCGTAGTAGCCCACGAGTCCGGCCAGGCTGTCCGTGTCGACATCCAGGGCGCTGCCCTGGAACGGTGTGGCGACGACGCCCCACACGCCGGGTGTCAGTGACTCCCGCATTGGTTTCTCCTTCTAAGCTCTTGTTGTTCTTCGAGCGGCTGAATCTTCTGCTGGCTGAACTCTTGTGTCGGCTGAACTCTTCTGACGACTGAAATTGGGCCGCCTGCATATCAGGCGGCGGAACCGCTAGCGGCTGTCTCTCTAATGTCCGGGCCAGACCGGCGGGCGCTTCTCCTGGAAGGCGCGGACGCCCTCGGCGGAGTCCTCGCTGTCCAGCGCCGCCATGAGGGCCGGGAGCCGGAGCCCGCGGGCCTCGGTGGCGGTCAAGTGCGCGGTCTGCGTGACCATCTGCTTCACGGCCCGGACGGAGGTGGGGGCGCAGGCGAGGATCTGGTCCACCCAGCGCTGCACCGCGGCGTCGAGCTCGTCAGCCGGGACCACCTCGTTGACCAGGCCCATGGACTGCATTTCCGCGGCCTCGGCCTTCCGCCCGGTCAGGAGCATGCCCATCGCTTGGGTATAGGGGACGCGGCGCACCAGCTGGTGGATGCCGCCGTCGAGCGCCAAACGCCCGACGCGCGGTTCCGTCAGCCCGAAGCGGGCCGTGTCCGCGGCGATCACGATGTCGGCACCGAGCACGATCTCCATGCCGCCGCCGAGCGCGTAGCCGTTGACCCGGGCGATCACCGGGATGTCCAGCGTGGTGCGCAGGCTCAGGCCGCCGAAGCCGTTCGGGTCCAGGCCCGCCCAGTATTCGAGCCCGGTCTTGTCCACGGCGGAGGCGGACATGTCCGCACCCACGCAGAACGCCCGGGTGCCGGCGCCCGTGATGATCACGGCCCGGATGTCGGGATCGGCTTCGAGCTGGTCCCAGATCTCGTTGAGCCGGGCCTGGGCGGTGCCGTCGACGGCGTTGAGGACGTGCTGGCGGTCGATCACCACCGTGGCGACGTGGTTCTCGATGGTCAGGGTGACCTGGTCAACCGTGTTGGGAGCTGAGGTTGTCTTTTCAGCTGCTGAAACGGCGGTCACCGGAGGACCCCCAGCTGCTGCAGGCGTGCAATGGTCTCGGCGTCGAAGCCGTTCTCCAGCAGCACCTCCACGTTGTGCTCGCCGAGGCGCGGCGCAATGCGGCGGATGGTGGGCGGGGTGGCGGAGAGCCGGATGGGCGCGTTGAGCATTTTCACGGTGCCGACGCCGGGGTGTTCGGCTTCCACGATCATGCCGTTCGCGTGGGTCTGCGCGTCGGCCAGGGTCTGCTCCAGGGTGTGCACCGGGGCGTTGAGCAGCCCCTGGTCCTCCAGCTGGGTGGTCCAGTACTCGGTGGTGTTGGTGGCGATGCGCTCGCGGAAGATCGCCTGCAGCGCCGGCTTGTGCTTGAACTGCTGCTCCAGGTTCGCAAACTCGGGCCGGAGCGTAAGGTCCTCGTCCAGTCCCAGCGCCGCGGAGATCCGGGCCAGCGGGTCCGGGGTGAAGCCGCCCACCATGCAGACGGCGCCGTCGGTGGTTTCAAAGACGCCGCTGAGCGGCATGGCGCCCCAGTTGACCTCGTAGCCGCGGTTGAGCTGCATGCACGCCTCCTGCATCTGCAGGTGCAGCATGGAGTCGTACATGGTCACCTCCACCTTCTGCCCGACGCCTGCGGACTCGCGGGTGCGCAGCGCCAGCAGGATGCCCTGCATGAGGTGCATGCCGGTGATGTAGTCGCACAGCGTGGTGGGGTAGATGGACGGCTTCATGTCGTCCGACTCGCGCCGCCACATCACGCCGGAGTAGGCCTGCGCGATCGCGTCCTGGCCACCCTTGTGCGAGTAGGGGCCGACGGGGCCGAAGCCCGTGCCGGAGGCCCAGATGATGCCCGGGTTCTGCTCCTTGAGCTCCTCGTAGCCGAAGCCCATCCGCTCCATCACGCCGGAGCGGAAGTTGCTGACCACGACGTCCGCGTCGGCCAGCAGCCGGCGGAGCACGTCCTTGCCCTCGTCGGTGCGAGTGTCCACGGAGATGCTGCGCTTGTTCCGGTTGATGGACAGGAAGATCGGGTTGTCCTGGCCGTCCTTGTCCGGGAACGAGTTGCGGGAGATGTCCCCGGCGCCCGGGCGTTCCACCTTGATGACGTCCGCGCCGTAGTCGCCCAGCAGCTGGGTGCAGGACGGGCCCATGAACACCTGGGTGAAGTCCACGATCTTGATGCCGTCGAGCGGGAGCGGGGTGCCGGTAATTTCAGGTGCGGCGGCCGCCGTCGTGCCTTCTGCTGTGGAGCTACCTTCGCGGAAGAGTTCGTCGATGACGGTGCTCATGCCCCCACCACCGCGTCCACGTCAAGGGTGGCGTTCGACGACGGGACGTCGCCCGGGTCCGCGCCGTGCCGGCGCATGCCCTGCTGGATGTCCAGCGCGGAGACGTCGCGGACGAGGGTGCCGGTCTGGATCGCCAGCGCGGCGGCGACGCCGACGGCCTGGCCCATGGCCATGCAGGGCGGGATCTCGCGGGACATCTTCTGCGCCTCGGGGGTGGCGGAATAGTGGCGGCCCGCGACGAGCAGCTGGTCCACTTCCTTGGGCAGCAGCGAGCGGTACGGGTAGTAGTAGTCGCGGCCGCGGGCCACGGTGTCGGCGAAGTGCCGGCGGGAGGTGACGTCGTCCTTGGTCATGACGTACTCGCCTTCGAGCAGGCGGGTCTGGCGGACGCCCATCTGGGACGCGACGTCGAGCATGTAGCAGTTCTCGAAGCCGGGCAGGTTGGCGCGGACGTAGTCCACGGCCTCGGTGATGCGGTCCCGGGCGGCGAACTCGGCGGCGGTCATGTCCGCCGGGTCCACGCCGTCGAAGCCGGTCATGTGGGGCGCGTTGCACCAGACGACGCCGTCGATGGGGGTCTTGAGCCACCACAGTTCCCAGGCCCCGCCGAGGAGGCGCTTGATCTTGCGGTTGATGGCGCGGGCTTCCTTCGGGTTGGCCTGTTCGAAGGCCTCCGCGGCGTTGGTGTCGACGTTGCCGAGGCGGAAGACGAGCGTGGTGAGGTAGCTGTCCTTGACGTAGCTGGCGCCGGCGCGGGAGGCGACGTCGATGTCGCCGGTTGTGTCGATGACGATGTCCGCCATGAAGGCCTGCGGGCCGGACTTGGTCTCGCAGATGACGCCCTTCATCACGCCGTTGTCCACGATCGGGCGGGAGAACCAGGAATGCAGGCGGAGGTTGACGCCGGCCTCGCGGACGAGGTCGTTGGAGACCCGCTTCCAGCCGTCCGGGTCGAAGGCGGCGGCGTAGCAGACCGGCTTGGGGGTGGTGTGGGAGTGGAAGTCGAAGGTGCCGTAGCGGCCCCACTTGTTCCACAGTTCCTCGGAGGTCTTCCGGTCATCGGCCGGCGGGACGATCGCGAGGCCCAGCTTCTGCAGGCGCTCGACGTACTCGGAGACGATGCCCGTGACGGTGATTTCCTGGCCGTTGATCATGTCATCGAGCACCAGGACCATGCCGCCGGAGGCGAGGCCGCCGAGGGAGGAATAGCGTTCCAGCAGCGTGACGGAGGCGCCGGAGCGGGCCGCGGTGACGGCGGCGGCCACGCCGGCGGGGCCACCGCCCACCACCAGGACGTCGGAGCGGGAGATGACGGGAGCGGTGAGGTCCGCCGTGGTGGTGCTGAGTTCCAGCGACGACATGGCTGTGGACGGGTTCATGGGGATCCTTACTTTTCCGGCAGGGGTGCCGTCGGAACGGTGGCCGGTGATGTAGAAGACGGTGTTCAGGAGGAGCTCGCGGCGACGTTGACCGCGAATTCCACCCGGCAGAGGGTATGACGCAGCGCGGCCCGTCGCGGACCTTGCTGCATGGTGTGGAAAATGTTCCGGCGGACACCGTGGGTGTCGGAACCGGAGATGGCGACGGCGGCTAGAGCCGGCCGATCACCACGCGTGAGGTGCGTTAACCCAGATCGCTACGCATACCTCTTCGTAGCTGTTCTTGTACCAGTGGGGCGTGTCCGAGGAGAAGGTGATCGAATCGCCTTCTTCCAGGGTGTAGCACTCGCCGTCCAGGAAGACGTCCTTCCGGCCGGAGATAACGATGCCGAACTCCTCGCCGCTGTGCCGGAAAGGAGTGGCGCTGGTGTCGTGGCCTGGCGGACTCACGATCCATTGGGCCTCCAGCGCACCGTTGAGGTCCGGGGTGAGCAGTTCATAGACCGCCTCACCCACGGACTTCTTGGTGACACCCTTGAGGTTTCGCCGCTCGGCCTTGCGGACCACGGGGGACCTGGTTTCCTCCTGTCCGAGGAAGAACTTCCCCACAGGGATGTCCAGGCCGTGTGCCAGCTGCGCCAAAGTGGTGAAAGACGGATTGGCCAGGCCGCGTTCGATCTGGCTTACGATCGCCGGGCTGAGGCCAGTGACTTCCGAGAGCTTCGCAAGGGTCATTCCTTTGTCCTTACGCATGTTGCGGACCTTGTTGCCTACGGTGGCAAGAAGGACGCTCGTGGCGGCGGGGGAGTGTCCAGTGACGATCTCGTTGGTCATGCTCCGACTCTCTCTTGGTGAGCTAACACACATAACTATAGTGAAAACTTTTAGCGAATCAAGGTTTTAGTAGATATTTTTACTTCTGCCGCCCGGATTTGCGCCTGACCTGCGGCTTTGTCGCCCGGCCTGCTGTGGCGGGACGGGACTTTCTCGGAAACCGTTGACTCTGTGAAGATCTTCAATATAGTTGTGTGAGCTGCAGCACTTTGGGAAGAAAGCTTCGAACAGGTTTGGGCGCACGGCCTTCTGGCGGAAGGTGCATCCAACCCGCGTTCACGTTCGTTTCCCAGGTATTGCTGCCGTGACATCTGCCAGCCATCCGCAGAACACGATTTTTGCCGGTTAACGAAGGGCATGTTCCTTGTTGCCGAGCTGGATGGCCCGTTTGCATTCAAGCGCTACGAAGAGGCATGCGTAGCTATCTGGGCTAACTCGCCTCCCATGTGGTGAGCCGGTTCCGCCCCCGCGGACCAAGCCAAACGATAGTTTCGATTACCGGCGGCCCCAACAGGGGTGCCCTCCGGTAATCCGTACCTCACGCACCCCGAAAGTGCTGGGGAAGGAAAAAGGAATCATGACTGACACTGTCGTCAAGACTGACCTGGAGATTGGCCGCAAGTCCCGGCTATCTCCGGAAGTCCGCCGGGGACTGCTCGGCCTCGGACTCGGGAACACTCTGGAGTGGTACGACTGGATGGTCTTTGGCCTGCTGTCGGCCTTCATCGGACCCAAGTTTTTCCCGTCGCAGGACCCCGTTGCCGCAACGCTGAGCGCGCTGGCAGTCTTTGCCGTCGGCTTCGCGTTCCGTCCGCTGGGCGGAATCATGCTCGGTACCCTGGCCGACAGGATCGGGCGACGCCGCGTAATGCTGTGGTCCATCATGATGATGGCCGGCACCACGCTGATCATTGCCCTGTGCCCCACGTACGACCAGATCGGTGCCGCCGCCGGCGTCATCCTGCTGGTCTGCCGCATCATCCAGGGCATCTCTACCGGCGTTGAGGCGCCGCTCTCCACCGCCCACGCCGTCGAACTCGTCCCCGAGGGACGCGAGGGCTTTGTCGCCGGCATCATCTCCTTCTACGTCAACGCAGGTATCCTGCTCGCCTCGCTTGTCAGCTACTTGTCGTCCCTGATGCTCGGCGGAGCCGTCATGGCCGACTGGGGCTGGCGTGTGCCGTTCGTCGTCGGCGCAGCCTTCGGCTTCGTCGTGGTCTACCTTCGCCGGACCCTTCCGGAAACCATGAAGCCCGAGGAGCTGGCGGACAACTCCGCGAAAAAGGTCTGGGGCGGCGTGCGCAAGCACTGGCTCAGCGTGCTGGCCATTACGTTCGTCGTCGGAGCTGCGCAGGCGTACAACTACGCCTGGAACACCGGCCTCCCGACTGCTGCCCGCACCGGCTTCAAGGAAGACGCGACCGCTGTCTTCGCACTCACCACCGTCCTGGGCGTCGTGTTGGTCGTCGGAAGCCTCATCATCAGCAAGGTCGCTGACGGCAAGTCGATGTCCAAGTGGTTCCTGATCACCCGCGCGCTGGCCATACCGTCGGTCTTCCTGATGCTGATGTACGTCAAGCCCGGCATCGCCGGCTTCGCTGCCGTCCTCCTTGGCGGTTCTGTTGTGCTGGTCCTGAACATGACCCTGTACAACGTGGTCACCAGCTCGCTCATGCCAAAGGGTTGCCGCGGCGCCGGAACTGCCCTCGGCTACGGCCTGGGCGTCGCGCTCTTCGGCGGCACGGCCTCCTACCTCCTGGTCTGGCTTCAGTCGATGAACGCGTCCTGGATCTTCCCCGTGTACGTGGCTGTCCTGTCGGCGCTCAGCATCGTGTTCTATCTGCTGGCACGGAAGAAGAACGGCATCTTCATCGGCAGGTAGGAACTGCCGGAAGAACCTGCCGGTAAGAACTGCCAGTAGGACACAGGACAGCTAGAACGGAAAGTGGGAACCCACATGGACGCCAGTCGCTCGGACGGAAGAGACGTGGAGGCAAACGTGATCTCCTTTGATCTCGACGTGTCAGACGTGGAGCTTTACGCGGCAGCCCGTGGGCTGTTGCTGACCGCCCATCACAGCGAGAACCACCGGGTGGCCGCGGCCATGCGCGGCGAGTCGGGGGCTATCTACCTCGGACTGCACATTGGCGCCAAGCGCATCAATGTGTGCGCCGAATCCAGCGCCCTCGCCAATGCCCGCATGGCGCAGGAGGCATCAATCCACTCCGTGGTGGCCGTCAGCATGGACGGACAGGGACAACCCCAGGTCACGAATCCCTGTGGCCTCTGCCGGGAACTGCTGCGTTCTTATGGGACCGAGACGTCTGTGCTGGTCGATGCCGAGGGCGAGGTGGGAAAGGTCCGGATCAGGGAACTGCTGCCATTTCCCTGGATGCGGGCCGCGGAAACCGAGTGGGACACCCTTCCGCCCCAGGTGGGGGACAGCACCGCCTAGCACGTCGGCAACGGCGGCAAACTGATTGCCGCCACGCTTAGCAGCATCACGGAAGGCCGGGACCGCCAGAGTCCCGGCCTTCTTGCGTGCCGTTCCGCCGCCGCGCCTGACGAGCGCCGCCGTCGGACGCTGTGTCGCCGTCGCGCCTGACGCGCCGCCACAAACGCCGGCACACGGAAAGCTGGTGCAGCCGCCGCGTTTCCGCTAAGCCACTGCACCAGCAGGTAGTACGAATTTTTTCGATTCTATGAAACGTTACTCATTCGCGGCTCCCTATGTCCCGGGGGTTGATGACCGGGTCTCCACACCTTCTTCAATATGCCTCGACATCAGCCAGCCTGCGCCAGCCATGGCAATGCCCATCACCATGAAGGCCCAATTGTCCATGGTGTTCAGCGACAGGAAGTTGGCCGCCGAATCCACGCCGACGATAAACCCGTAAATGCTAAGGACGATGTACAGCAAGCCGGAGCCCATGAGGAAGTTCCGGGCGCCCAAGGCGGTCCGGGACATGGTCAGGCCGACGGCGCCGATCGCGAGCTGAACGATGTTGAGCAACATCGAGACTTGGAACAGGCCGAGGAACATGGCCTTGGAATCAGGCCCGAAGAACCTCAGTTCGCTGTAGTTCGTGGTGATGCCCGGGATGAACCCCAGGACGCCCACGACCAAAAGGACGATACCTACACCCATGCCAACGTTCTGTACATCTGTCCGACCAAAATGAACGCCATGCGCATGAGGAGATGCGGTAGTCATTTCTGCCTCCAACCACTGATTGCGGACATTTACAATTTTACGACCCGGGTATGGAAAAAGCTCGGCGGCCCGGGAGGGCGAATTCCGCGGATCCGGGCGTTGTGCCTGTCGGAAACCGGCCTGATGCCGGGCGCGTGGCACCATGGATCTCGATGAAACTGCGCGCTGATCAGACCGGACAACGTGGCCTTCCCATGCCCCTGTGGCTGCAGGGTGGCCTCGAGTCCGCCCAGGCCGCCATCATCTCCGCCCTCGTGGTGGTGGCGCCGATCGTCACGGTCTGGGCCACGGCCGGATTCCAGCACGGCGGATTCGACGTCCTGGCAGGCCTGGCCGGCCAGGCCTGGCTGCTGATCCACGGCGTGCCCCTGCTGCTGGACACCACCGGTGCCGGGTCCGCCGCGCCACCGGAATCCGGCACGCTTTCGCTCATCCCGCTGGGGCTCGCCCTCATCCCGTTCCTGCTCGCCTGGCGCGCCGGGCGGCGCCTCGCCCGCGCCTCCTATACGGACCAGCTCTGGCAGGCGCTGCTCGGGTCCTGGCTGGTGTACGCGGGGTTCGGGATCGCCACGGGCTTCGTCTGCCGCACGGCCGACGTCGGCATCAGCCTCTGGGCCGCCGCGTTTATCCCACTCATCCCGTTCGGGCTCGGCATGGTAGTCGGCGCGCGCCGCGAGGCCGGGTCGTGGAGCCGGCTGATCGGCGTCGACGCCGTGGCCTGGCTGTCCCGCACCAGTCAGCACTCCCGCTGGGCAGGGTCCTACCTGGGCTCGGCCATCAAGGCCGGATCGGTGGCACTGATGGCGAGCCTGGCGATGTCGGCGGCGCTGCTCGCCGTCGACCTCTTCATCCACTGGAACCTCGTGGTGGCCGTCTATGAAGGGCTCGACGCCGGTGCCATGGGCGGCGGTGTCCTGACCATCGTGCAGCTGGGCTTCCTGCCCAACCTCGTCGTGTTTGCCCTGGCGTGGATCTGCGGCTCGGGGTTCGCCCTGGGCGTCGGCTCACTGGCCGGACCGCTCGGGACCGCCGTCGGGCCGCTGCCGTCCATTCCGGTGTTCGCCGCGCTGCCGTCTGGCTCGCTCGACTTCGGCTTCGTGGCGCTGGTGGTGCCGGCGCTGGCCGGGGCGCTGGCCGGCTGGTGGTTCCTGCGCGAAGGCGAAAACCACTTCGACGAATGGCTGTCCATCAAGATCCGGGCCCGCTGGTTCACCGCCGCGGCCTCCACCCTGGTGCTGGGCGCGGTGATCGGCTCCGTGGCCGGCCTGCTCGCGGCGGGGCTCGCATGGCTGGCCCGCGGTTCGGCCGGCATCGGCAGGCTCACGGAGATCGGGCCCGATCCGCTCCGCATGGCACTATTCGTGGCCGCGGAGGTGGGGATCGGCGTCGTGATCGGCTACGCGGCCGGACCCTGGCTGGAACGCCAGCAGAAGCTGCGTGAGGCAGACCTCGAGACGGTCAACAGCCGCTAGCGCAACTGCGTGGGCATGCCGCTAGCGCAGTTGAGTAGGCATGGAGTTCTGCAGCTGCGTCCTGCATTCCGAAGTTGCCTGCTGGGTCAGGGCGTGGCGGACGCACTGCTGGTAGTCGCGGATCTGATTGAAGAACAGCGTCGAGGCCAGAATCACCAGCAGCATCACCGCCGAGACCACCAGTCCGGAAATCGTGCCGAACAGGACCAGCCGCGAATCCTTGTACTTCACGGCCCGGATCAGCACCACGATGCCCAGCGCAACTCCGGCCGCCGTGAGCAGGGCCGTCAGCCACAGGTAGCTCACGTCGAGCTGGAAGACGAAGAACGAGCCCAGGACCGCGACGATGAACAGCCGGAACAGGGTGTGGGTCAGCGGCGGGGATTCTTTGGAAGTCTGGTCGCGCGGATGCCGGCCCGGCTCGCCGCCGCCGGAGTCCGTGGGGGAATTCATGTTTTCCAGCCTACGCGAGCGGCCCCATAAGCTAGGACCATGCGCATAGTTGTCCTCGTTTCCGGCACCGGCTCCAACCTCCAGGCAGTTATCGACGCCGTTAAGTCCGGCGCGCTCGACGTCGAGATCGCCGCCGTCGGCGCGGACCGGCCGGGGACTTTCGGGGTGGAACGCTCCGCCGCCGCCGGGATTCCCACGTTCGTGGTGGACTTCAAGGCGTACCCTGACCGGGCGGCCTGGAATGCGGCCCTGACCGAGGCTGTCGCCGGCTTCGCCCCGGATGTGGTGGTGTCCTCAGGCTTCATGCGGATTGTCAGCGCGGACTTCATCGACGCGTTTGGCGGCAAATACCTCAACACGCACCCGGCCCTGCTGCCGTCCTTCCCCGGCGCCCACGGCGTCCGCGACGCGCTGGCCTACGGTGTGAAGGTCACCGGCTGCACGGTGCACTGGGCCGACGCCGGGGTGGACACTGGCCCCATCATCGCGCAGGAAGCCGTGGCCATCGGGGACGGCGAGACCGAGGAATCCCTGCACGAGCGCATCAAGGTCGTGGAACGCCGGCTCCTGGTCTCCACCCTGGCATCCCTGGCCGCAGCCCGCACCCCCGCCGGCGCGTAGCCGCTTTTCCGGCCAAACCACGTAGTCGGGCCCGCAAAAGCGAGTACTCGGCCCGAAAGTCAGGTACTGCCGGGCCAAAGACAGGTATTTCCGGGCCGGTGCAGGTAGCGGAATGGGCAATAGTCTGACGCAGTCTCATTCATTCATTGCATCTCCGGGGGTTCTACGTGTCTCGATTCAGCATTGCCAAAACAAGTCCAAAAGTCCTGTGTCTGACTGCGGCGCTCGTTCTCGGAACGGGCGCCGTTTCCGCTGCTTACGCCGCTTCGACGGCGTCCGGCACTGGCGAAATCAACGGTTGCTACAACATCAACAACGGCGGACAGCTTCGCGTCCTTGCCGCCGGCCAGTCGTGCGACTTGAAGAAGGAAACCGCTGTCTCCTGGAACATGCAGGGGGTTCAGGGCGTGACCGGCTCGCAGGGGATCCAGGGTATCGCCGGTCCGCGCGGAATCCAGGGCCTCGTGGGCGAGACCGGCGCCATCGGCATCCAGGGCCTCCAGGGCGAGAAAGGTGACAAGGGGGACACCGGCGATACCGGCGCGCAGGGCGTTCAGGGTGAAACCGGCGACACCGGTGAAACTGGCGCCACCGGTGAGACCGGTGCCACGGGCGAAACCGGTGCGACCGGAGCCACAGGTGAAACGGGTGCCCAGGGCGAGAAGGGCGATACCGGTGCCACGGGGGCCACAGGTGAAACGGGTGCCGTAGGTGCTACAGGCGAGACGGGCGCCCAAGGCGTCCAGGGCGAGAAGGGCGATACCGGTGGCAAGGGCGACACCGGTGCCACCGGTGTTGCCGGGCAGGCAGGCCTTCAGGGCGAGACGGGTGCAACCGGTGCAACCGGCGCTGTCGGCCCCATGGGTGCCATCGGACCGGTCGGCCCGGCAGGCGCGAAGGGTGCAACAGGCGCAACCGGTGCCGCGGCGTCTACCAGTGTGAGTGTCGCGTCTGCCAGCGGCTCAACGCTCACTGTCGTCGCCAGCTGCCCGGCCGGCAACGTCGCCACCGGCGGCGGCTTCTCGATCAACAGCAGCAACGGCAACCAGGTCGTGGCCAGCCAGCCGGTCGTGGGCGGATCGGGTCAGCCCACCGGCTGGTCCGTCACCCAGCTGAAGGCGAACGTTCTTTCGGTTTCGGTGACCTGCATCCAGTAGCAGGGTGATCGAACCACAGACGACGGCGCCCCTCACGACTCGAAGGTGAGGGGCGCCGTCGTCATTTCCCCGATGCGCTATCACTTGGGGTGGCTCTCAGCGCTCAGAACCACCCGAGGTGATAGCGCATCGGTAGTGGGTGCGTTATTCGAGCCGGCGCTGCTTGGTTTCGGGGGCGAAGAACGCCATCCACAGCACCGAGATCAGTACCAGGCCGCCGGCCAGCGCGAACGATGTCGCCAGCCCTAGCTCCGGCCACAGGAAGGCCGCGAAGATCAGCGGACCGAACCCGGCACCCAGCCGGGAGAATGTCGAGGCCCAGCCAAAGCCGGAGCCGCGCAGCTCTGTGGGGTACAACTCGGAAACGTAGGCGTAGAGCACCGGGATGGCCACCTGCACCACAAAGCCGAACACCAGCAGCCAGAACACGGCGGCGGTGGGGATGTCCACCACGATCGCCACAATCACCAGCGTCAGCGCGGACAGCGGACCGGTGATCGCGAGGATCCACTTCCGGCCCACCCGCTCCACCAGCAGCGCGGCCACGACCACGCCGAGGAGCCCGACGGCGGCCATCGACGCCGTGGTCAGGAAGGCCTTGTATTCCTCGAAGCCGGCGCCGATCAGGATCCGCGGCATCCACGTCAGCGACAGGTAGTAGACCAGCAAGATGCTGAAGAAGAGGGCCCACGCCGCCGTCGTGATCTTCCAGTTGAACTGCCACAGTGCGCGCAATTGCGTCCACGCGCTGCCTGCCGAGAGGCGGGGGGCATCCTGCGGTTCGGGCAGGCTGTAGACCCGGGCCTCGGCGCCGGTGGCCTGGACCAGGCTGTCGATCACCTTCGCGGCTTCCTCGCGGCGGCCCTTGCGGATCAGGAACAGCGGGGATTCCGGCACGCTGCGGCGGATCCAGAACACCAGCAGCGCCGGGAGCACCATGATCAGCATGGTCAGCCGCCAGTCCGCGAAGGCCGCGACGAGCCCGGCGGAGACAAATCCGCAGAGGGCCGCGCCGATCGGCCACCAGCCATCCATCGCGGTAAGCACCCGGCCGCGCTGTCTGCGGGGAGTGAACTCGCCCACCAGCGCATAGTCCACCGGGATGCAGCCGCCCAGGCCGAACCCGGCCAGGAACCGGAACAGGACGAACCACATGAAATCGGGGGAGAAGGCGCCGAGCACCGTGAAGATGGAAAAGATCAGCAGAGTCGCGGTGAAGGCCTTCTTGCGGCCGATGGTGTCCGCAATGGTGCCCCAGACAAAGGCGCCCAGGGCCATGCCAATCAGGTTGGCCGTGCCGATCCAGGCGGCATCGCCCGGGCTCAGTGACCACTGCTTGGACAGCAACGGAATGAGGATGCCGTTGAGGGTAACGTCCCAGGCATCGAACATGAAGCCCAGTCCGCCGATCAGGAAGATCCGACCTTGGACCTTCCACCGCCATGGCAGATCCTGGACCACCTGTTCGCCGCTGGGCACAGTGGTGTACGTGTTCATCTTGGCCTCCTGTGAAAACTCTACGTGGCCCGGGCGCGGCCGGTGTCTGCTTCACACTCCGGCGCGCGAGACGGCCCGGCGACGGGACGCGATAAACTGGCCGCATCCCCACCACCCGCGGCCCCGCCGCGATATAAGACGGAGACTTTTGTGAGCTTCACGCAGCTTGACCGTGTATCCATCGACCGAGTTCCCATCCGCCGGGCACTGATTTCGGTCTACGACAAGACCGGTCTGGAGGAGCTCGCTCGAGGCCTGCACGCCGCCGGCGTCAAGATCGTCTCCACGGGCTCCACGGCCAAGAAGATCGCCGCCGCGGGCATCCCCGTGCAGGAAGTCGAGGAAGTCACCGGCTCCCCGGAAATGCTGGACGGCCGGGTCAAGACCCTGCACCCGCGCGTGCACGGCGGCATCCTCGCGGACCGCCGCGTCCCGGCCCACATGCAGACGCTTGCGGACATGGAGATCGAGCCGTTCGACCTCGTCGTCGTCAACCTCTACCCCTTCGTGGAGACCGTGAAGTCCGGTGCCGCGCCGGACGACGTCGTCGAACAGATCGACATCGGCGGCCCCGCGATGGTGCGCTCCGCCGCGAAGAACCACGCCGCCGTCGCCATCGTGGTGGACCCGTCGTCGTACGGCGCCGTGGTGGAGGCGGCCGCCTCGGGCGGCTTTGACCTGCAGACCCGGCGCCGGCTCGCCGCCAAGGCGTTCGCCCACACCGCGGCCTACGACACCGCCGTGGCCACCTGGACCGCCAGCCAGTTCCGCGACGAGGACGGCGACGGCGTGATCGACTGGCCCGCCTACGCCGGCCTGGCCCTGGAACGCTCCGAGGTGCTCCGGTACGGAGAAAACCCGCACCAGCAGGCCGCACTGTACGTGGACCACGCCGCCCCGGCCGGCATCGCGCAGGCCGACCAGCTGCACGGCAAGGCCATGAGCTACAACAACTTCGTCGACGCCGACGCCGCCCTGCGCGCCGCGTTCGACTTCGCCGAGCCCGCCGTCGCCATCATCAAGCACGCCAACCCCTGCGGCGTGGCCGTGGGGTCCGCGTCCGCGGCCGACCCCATCGCCGACGCCCACGCCAAGGCCCACGCCTGCGATCCCGTGTCCGCGTTCGGCGGCGTCATCGCCGCGAACCGCACGGTCACTGCCGGCATGGCACGCACTGTCGCCGGCATCTTCACGGAGGTCGTCATCGCGCCGGGCTTTGACGAGGAGGCCGTGGAGATCCTGTCCAAGAAGAAGAACATCCGCCTCCTGGCCCTCCCCGACGGATACGGCCGCTACCCGACCGAATTCCGCCAGGTCTCCGGCGGCATGCTGGTCCAGGCCACGGACAAGGTCGACGCCGACGGCGACACCCCCGCGAACTGGACCCTTGCCGCGGGCGACGCCGCCGACGCCGCCACCCTGGCCGACCTCGCATTCGCCTGGACCGCCTGCCGTGCAGCCAAGTCCAACGCCATCCTGCTCGCGGACAACGGTGCCGCCGTCGGCATCGGCATGGGCCAGGTCAACCGGCTCGATTCCTGCAAGCTCGCGGTCGAGCGCGCCAACACCCTCGGCGTCACCGTGGAGTCCGACAGTGCTGTTGGGGCCGATGCCCCTGGCGGCGCGGCCGGCACCGACGCCAGCGAAGCACCCGAGCGTGCCCGCGGCGCGGTGGCAGCCTCGGACGCGTTCTTCCCGTTCGCCGACGGACTGCAGATCCTGGTTGATGCCGGCGTCCGCGCCGTGGTCCAGCCCGGCGGCTCCGTCCGGGACGAGGAAGTCATCGCCGCGGCCAACGCCGCCGGCATCACCATGTACTTCACGGGAGCCCGCCACTTCTTCCACTAGGCTGCTCCACCAAGCCGCGCAAAGAGCGCACAAAGAATGGACATGCCCTCCTTTATCCGGAGGACATGTCCATTTTTTGTGCCAAAGAGTGGGCTGGCGCCGGGTCCGCGGGACATGCTCATTCTTTCCGCGGGACATGCTCATTGTTGGCGGCAAGGAGTGGGCATATGGGGGATATGTCCAGGCCTCGGGGTATGGGGTGGGCATGTCCCGTGAGCTCGGACGTTGGCAGGGCCGGCCCGTGGGACATGCTCATGCTTTGCGCAACGTCGGGGACCAGACCGGGGCCATGCTCATTCTTGCCTCGGCACATGCTCATTGTTCGGGGCAAGGAGTGGGCATATGGGGGATATGTCCAGGCCTTGAGGTGCGGGGAGGGCATGTCCCGTGAGCTCAAATCCTGGCAGGTCCAGGCCGGGGGAGATGCTCATGCCAGCGCGGGGCCACCGCGTCCTCCCCGCTGCTGAAGAGGGGCCGCAAGTGACCCCGCGCTGGGGTAACAAGGCTGGGGAAACAAGGCTGGGGGTAAACAAGGTTGGGGTAACAAGGCTGGGAAAACAAGGCTGGGGGTAAACAAGGCTGTGAGAAACAAAGCTTGGGTAATGAAGATCTGGACAAACAGTGCCGGGTTTCAAAGCTGTAGTGCCCGCGCTTGGGGTAACAAGGCAGGGCATCCACGCCCCGGGGCATCCACGCACCCGGGTGCACAAGCCCCGGGCACGGGCCCCGCGTGAACGGGGCCCGTGCCCTCAGGCTAGGAAGCGGCCGCGGTGGTGTAGGCCTGCTGGATGACTGTTCCCCAGTACGGGCCGTACATCTTGGTGGACTTGGTGCCGTAGCCATAGCTGTTGATGGAGTTCTGGTAGCCGGAAGCGCTGGTGCCGATGAACCAGGGACCGCCCGAGGAACCGCCGGTCATGTTGCAGGAGATCCCCTGGGTGTTGAACTGCGGGTTGTAGGGATCGTTGGCGGCGGTGCCGGAGCAGCTCTTGAGGGATTCGCCGTTGAACGGTGACGCGGCGGGGTAGCCGAATGACTTGTAGCTCAGGCCGCGGGCGGCGTTGAACTGCAGCCCGGAGCCGCCGACGACGTCGGTCAGGTACTGGCCGTTGAGCGTGGACATGACGGCGAAGCCGGTGTCGTAGGTCATGTCGCCCGAGGAGCTCCACTGGGTGGGGGCGTAGAGGGCCTTGGCCGTCCACATGCCGTAGGGGGCCGCGCCGTTGAGGTACGCCGGGACGAACGTGAACTTGGTGGCGAAGGCGCCCGGGCCCTCATTCACGCAGTGCCCCGCCGTGGTGACGGTGCTCTTGTTGGTGGAGGAGACCGAGTTGCCGGAGCAGACGTAGTTGGTCCCGCCGAGGGTGAAGAAGACCTTGCCGATGTGCGGGACGGGGGTCTCGCTCGCATTGGCCTTGGTCTGGAGCGACTGGGATTGCAGCTTCGGAGCCGCCGCCTCGATCGTGCTCGGGGCGGCACCCTCCAGCAGTGCCGCCGCGGGCTTCGAGGACTTATTGCGCTTCATGGCCTTGTCGGCCAGGACGTCGCCGGGGACCGCGTTGCGCATGCGTTCCGGGGTCCAGTAAGCGGCCGTCCCGGTTTCGGTGACGGTGTGGCTTGCGACATCGGAGGCGAAATCCGGTGCCTTGGCCGGTGCGGGGGTGGCGGTGGCCGCCCCCGCGGCACTCAGGGCCAGCAGAGCGGCGGCCGACAGGGTCAGCAGGCTGGTGGCCAGAGTCTTGGGTGTTCTCATGGTGTCCTAACCGGTGGAAATGCGGGTCGGCCGCTGGGGGCGGCCGCTGGATGGAACGAAACTACGGCAAGTTGACTAACCTGTAAAGCATCTTGTCAATTCTTGTTATGTCGTATTGGGTGTCACTCATCTGTCCGCGCACGACGCCGGTAGGCGCCAACGGGGGCACCTCGGGTAAGTTAGGGGTGTTGAGATAACACAAGATTCCGGAAATACCCAGACCTTCAGGGAGACGCCCGAGCAATGGCAAAGATTATCTATACCCACACCGACGAAGCGCCGATGCTGGCTACCTATTCGTTCTTGCCGATCATTGAGGCGTTCGCCTCGACGGCCGGTGTGGAAGTGGAGACCCGCGACATCTCGCTGGCCGGCCGCATCATCGCCGCGTTCGGCGACTACCTCACCGAAGAGCAGCGCGTCAGCGACGCCCTGGCCGAGCTTGGTGCCCTTGCCAAGACGCCCGAAGCCAACATCATCAAGCTGCCCAACATCAGCGCCTCCGTGCCCCAGCTGAAGGCCGCAGTCGCCGAACTCCAGGGCCACGGCTACGCGCTGCCGGACTACCCGGACAACCCCTCCTCGGATGAGGAAACGGACATCCGGTCCCGCTACGACAAGATCAAGGGCTCCGCCGTGAACCCGGTCCTGCGCGAAGGCAACTCGGACCGCCGTGCCCCGCTCTCGGTCAAGAACTACGCCCGCCAGAACCCGCACAGCATGGGCGCGTGGACTCCGGAGTCCAAGACCAACGTGGCCCACATGGAGGCCGACGACTTCCGGTCGAACGAGAAGTCAGTGGTGATCGACGCGGACACCAACATCAAGATCCAGCTCGTCAAGGAAGACGGCACGGTCAAGGTCCTCAAGCGTGCCTTCCCGGTCCTGGCCGGCGAGGTCATCGACGGCACCGTGATGCGCGCCGCGGCCCTGGATGCGTTCCTCGCAGCCCAGGTTGCCCGGGCCAAGGAGGAGGGCGTGCTGTTCTCCGCCCACCTGAAGGCCACCATGATGAAGGTTTCTGACCCCATCATCTTCGGCCACGTCGTCAAGGCCTACTTCGCTGACCTCTTTGCCACCTACGGCGAGCAGATCGCCGCCGCCGGCCTGAGCCCCAACAACGGCCTGGCCTCCATCCTCAACGGCCTTGAGGACCTCCCGGAGGAGATCCGCGGCGACGTTCAGGCAGCCATCGAAAAGGGCCTCAACGACGGCCCCGAACTCGCCATGGTCGACTCCGACAAGGGCATCACCAACCTGCACGTGCCCTCCGACGTGATCGTCGACGCCTCGATGCCGGCCATGATCCGCAGCTCGGGCCACATGTGGGGCCGCGACGGCCAGGAAGCCGACACTCTCGCCGTCCTCCCGGACAGCAGCTACGCCGGCATCTACCAGGTTGTCATTGACGACTGCCGCGCCCACGGCGCCTTCGATCCCACCACCATGGGCACCGTCCCGAACGTCGGCCTCATGGCCCAGGCAGCGGAGGAATACGGCAGCCACGACAAGACGTTCGAGATCCAGTCAGCGGGCACCGTCCAGATCGTCGACGACGCCGGCACCGTGCTGATCGAGCACCAGGTCGCCCCGGGCGACATCTGGCGCGCCTGCCAGACCAAGGACGTGCCGATCCGTGACTGGGTCAAGCTTGCCGTCACCCGTGCCCGCGCCTCCGCCACGCCCGCCGTCTTCTGGCTGGACAAGGGCCGCGCACACGACGCCCGGATGATCGCCAAGGTGGAGGAATACCTCAAGGACCACGACACCGAGGGCCTGGAGATCGCCATCATGTCCCCGGACGAGGCCACCGCCTTCACGGTCGAACGCCTCCGCAAGGGCGAGGACACGATCTCGGTGACCGGCAACGTGCTCCGCGACTACCTCACCGACCTCTTCCCGATCCTGGAACTGGGCACCAGCGCCAAGATGCTCTCCGTGGTGCCGCTGATCAACGGTGGCGGCCTCTTCGAGACCGGCGCCGGCGGATCCGCCCCGAAGCACGTCCAGCAGCTGCTCAAGGAAAACCACTTGCGCTGGGACAGCCTGGGCGAATTCCTCGCGCTGGCCGTCAGCTTCGAACACCTCGCCACCAGCACCGGCAACGCCCGCGCCCAGGTTCTGGCCGACACCCTGGACCGCGCCACCGGCACGTTCCTGCTGGAGGACAAGTCCCCGAAGCGTAAGGCCGGCGAGCTGGACAACCGTGGCAGCCACTTCTACCTGGCCAAGTTCTGGGCCCAGGAACTGGCCCGCCAAAACGACGACGCCGAGCTCGCCGCAGCCTTCGCCGCCGTTTCCGACGCACTGAACTCCAACGAGGACACCATCACCGGCGAACTCCTGGCCGTGCAGGGCTCCCCGGTGGACATCGGCGGGTACTACCGGCCGGACGAGGCCAAGGCCTCAGCGGTCATGCGCCCCTCGGCGAAGTTCAGCGAAGTGCTGGCGACGCTGACCAAGTAGTCCCCGCTGCAGCGCTCCGGCAGCGCTCAGCAGGTCGCCACGCAAAACGCCCCGTCTCCCGTAAGGGAGGCGGGGCGTTGTGCTGCCAGTCCAAAGGCGCAAACCGGCCGGGTCAGTGTGATCGCCCTGTCAGCGCTGCTGGTCTTGGCCGAAGGGCGGTTCGGGGGCAAGGTCCGGATCGGCGTCCACGCGCTGGAAGGCAGGCTCCGCGCCGTAGCCCACTTCCTCCTGGAGCGGCACGGCGGTGGTGGCGCCCGGCGCGATTCCGTCCACGCGTCCGCGCCATCCGCCCGTCTCGGCGCCGCGCTCTTCGATAAACTGCTTGAATTTCTTCAGGTCGGCAGCAACCTGACGGGAATCAAGGCCGATGGCCGCGCCGATCTTTTCCGCAGCCGAGTCCGGCTCCCAGGTCAGCTCGACGTTAACCTTCGTTTTGGCCTCGCCGAGGTCCTCGAACCAGACGGTGCCGGTGTTCCGTGGTTCATCAAGGCTTTCCCACGACACCCGCTGGTCCGGTTCCTGCGTGGTGATCCGCGCGTCGTACTCACGCCGGACGCCACCGATGCTGGTCTTGAAATGGACAGTGGTGTCGTCCAGCTGACTAACCGATTCCACGCCGCTCATGAAGAGCGGAAATTCCTCGAATTGCGTCCACTGGTTGTAGGCCTGGCTTAGCGGAACGTTGACTTCGATGGATTCCTGAACAGTTGCCATGCAGGCGTCACTCCTTCGATTGGCGGACAGCAGTCCGCGGTTCTTGTCGTTGACCGGCATAAAGCCGTTCCTCCACGCTAGCGGGCTTCTGCCGAAATGGTAAGCAGCCTGACGATGGCGACGGCACGCGGCGCCTCAGCCCTTGCCCTTCCCCTTCGACTTGCCCTTGCCAGCCGGAGCAGGAGCAGGAGCTGGAGCAGGAGCCGGCGCCGGGGCGACGGCGGCCGGGGCGGCCGGGGCGGCCCGGGCGGCAGCCGCTGCCTGGGCGGCCGCCTGAGCCGTGGCAGCTTGTTTAGTCGATGCTGTTTCCGCCGCCTTTCGGGCTGCCTCCGCCGCCTGCTGCGCGACAAGATCCGCCCGGACGGCGTCAATCGATGCCTTGATGCTCTGGTGGCGTCTGAAAGACACCTCGCCGCTCGCGGCGGCGGCATCCAGGCGGATCAGCAGCTCGTCTAGGTGCTTCAGGGAACCGGCGGGGTCGTTGGCGGCTACAGCCTGGCTGACAGCCAGGACTTGGGTTTGCAGTTGCCTAGCCGCGCTATGGCCCAGCTCGGGGGCAGGGGAGCCGCAGCCGGCCAGTGCCCCGGCCACCAGCACTCCCGCGAGGAGAGCTGCGGGCATCCGGTACCCCGAACCGCTGCGGTCCTGCCCGCCTGTTCGCGAACGGCTCATGGTTCCACGCCCTTCTGCAGATCCTTCAGATGATCGCCGAGTTGCCCCGTGACGGTGGGGTAGGGGACGACGTCGGGTGCCGTGGGGGCAGACAGGGTGACCGCGATCGTTGCCCCGCCTGCAAGGACTGCCAGCGCGGCGAGCAGCAGGGCCACGCGGGTGCGGAGCCGGGCCCGGAGGAACCAGTCGACTCCGCGCGAATGCGAGGGACGGCGGCGCGGCCGGGGCGGCAGAGCATCCGGGTCCAGCCAGTTCAGGGGGCGTGTCCCCGCTGCCGCTGCCCCAGCGGCTTCGGGCCGGGGCCGGCGGGGCCGCCTTGCCGGCGGGGCTGGGAGTACCCGGGTGGGGTCCGCTTTGACGGGCCCCGGCAGGGACCCGGGGGAAACGAGGGCAGTCCGGAAGGCTGCCTCGAGTTCGGCGGCCGAGGGGCGGTCCAACGGGTCGAGGACTGTCATGGCCTGGATAAGACGGGCCCACTCGTCGGGCACGGCGTCTGGAATGACGGGCGCCCGGTGCAGGCGTGCCACGGCGGATTCGACGGCGCTGCCCGGGTATTCCACTTCGCCCTTGAGGCATTCGAGCAGGACCAGGCCCAAAGAGTAAATGTCACTCGCCGGTCCGAGATCGGCGCCGCGGGCCTGTTCCGGACTGAGATAGGCGGCGGTTCCCACCATGGTTCCCGTGGCTGTAAGCCGGGTCCCGTCGATGATTCGGGCGATGCCGAAGTCTGTGAGCTTGGGCCGAAGCGGCTCACCCGGCCGGACCGGCACCAAGAGGATATTGGCGGGCTTGATGTCCCGATGGACGATGCCGAGTCCATGAACATAGGCGAGGGCGTCGGCGATCCCGGCGCCGACCACGGCCAACTCGTCCAGCGGCATGGGGCTGTGGCGGATCCGGGTCCGCAGATCCTGGCCGTCCACGAGCTCCATGGTCAGGAAGGGCCGGGGCTCGTCGGGAATCCGGGTGTCCGTCCCGGCATCGAAAAGCGTCACCAGGCTTGGGTGGTTCAGGGTCGCCAGCAGCTGGATCTCCGCTTCCTGGCGGCGAAGCTCGTCAGGATCGGCCGATTGAGGTGCGAAGAGTTTCAGGGCAACGTCCCGGCCAAGGTTCAGGTCCTTGGCAGTGTAGACCGACGCCATGCCGCCCCGGCCAATCACTTCCCCCAGCTGATAGCGGCCGCCCAAGGGCTCCGCCGCGACGCTGTTGGGCGAACTGTCCACAATCTCCCCATACCTTTCCGTGTGCGCACCGGCGGCGCTCCTAAAGAATGATAAGGGTAATTAGTATTTTTCTTCTGTTCGGTGCGGCAGATCTGTTCAGTGCGAGATCAGTTCAGTGCGGCAGACGCGCCGGTCCCGGCATTTGAAACGCGTTGCCTGGCCGGTCGCTCATCCGCAGGCGCCCTTCCGCCGGAGCCAGAGTATGCCGTTGGGTCCCCCAGCGGACCCAACGACCTCGCTCCGGCGGTTACAGGACGTCGACGGGAGCGTTGGCATGCGTTACGGCGGGCGGGGTCTGCACCCGGGGCGCGGCTGCTGACCGGAGCGCTCCGGCAGCATGGACGGTGGCGGCGCTGACGGGGTCGGGCCGGCGGTAATTGGGGTGCCGGAAACTCGGCGGTGGACGGTCGGGTCCATGGGGATTCTCCTGGGTGACTGTTAACGGGCGGCCAAAGCAGCCCGACGGGCCGTGCTCTGTGGAGGCAGAGACGGCCCGACTAGTCAGGAGAAGAACCGGGATCAGCGCAAACGGCTGCGTACTCGTGCTGGAGCGGACCGCCGATGGGGTCGGCCCCGATTGTGGGTGGGTAGGAGAACAGGCCGGGCATCCACGCAGCCGTTCCGGCAGGCCCGTTGGCGGAGTTCCCGTTGCCGGACCCCGAGCCGGGCGCAGGCGGGAGTGCCTCTGGCACGGGCAAGCCCGTGCCGCCGTGCCACGGGTTCGGACTTGGGTTGCCGCGCGGAACCGGCAGCTCACCAGCCCCGGCAGGGGCTTCGGCCCGAGGGGCGGCGCCAGATACGACAGATGCCGCCGCCGCACGAGGTTCACCCATCAGCAAGGGGGCATAGGAAACCAGGGCAACCGGGAAACGGCAGGTCTCGAGGGGACGGGCCGCATCGGGACCAGTGGAAGTGGGCGCCGGCTGTTGCTGTGCAGTTGCTTTGGCGGTGCCTGCTTTTGCGGTACCCGCGGTGGGAGTGCCGGCCGGATCGGGAACCGGAGGCGTGGCGTCTACAACCGGCGGAACAATGACGGGATCCGGAGCCGCGGGGTCAACAACCGGAGGAACGACGACCGGAGGAACAACAACCGGTGGGTCAACAACCGGAGGAACAACGACCGGTGGGTCAACAACCGGTGGGACAACGACCGGTGGGTCAACGACCGGTGGGACAACAACCGGTGGGTCCACGACCGGTGGAACCACAACCGGTGGGACAACGCCGGGGTCCGGGACGACAGGATCCACACCGGGCGGGCCGGGGTCCACCACGGGAGGGGTGACAGCCGGGCCAGGGATCGCCGGGTCTACTGCCGCCGGAGTCGGGTCGGGTGCCTCGGGCCCCGTAGCCGCGAGGTCCGTGTCCGCCTGCGCGGGCTCGTCAGCGTCGGCGGGAGCAACGTCAGCGACATCTGGTCTCGGGCCGGGAACGGCCCCGGCGGACCAGGTGCCCGCCGGGGCCGGAGCGATGTCCACGGAGACCAGGCCGTCGTGGGAGGGAGAAGGGAGGTCGTCGGCGTCCGTGCAGTCGGCGGCCGCCGCTCTCTCGCCGGCGTCGTCGGCCGTCCCGGAGAATGTGCACGCGTCATCCGCCTGTGCGGCGGTGGCGGAGAGGGTCAGCCATGCGGCACCGGCGACGGCGGCCAAAAGCACGTGGCGCAAGGGGCGCATGGGGCGTACGCGGCGCAGGGTGCGGCCCGCGCGGGAGGACGCTGCTGCTGGATCCATGCGCGCACCCCCGCTCCCGGAAGACTGGACGATTGCCTACAGGGTAAGTCGGCCCTAGCGGGGGAGTCCAGAGCGAAGCCGAAACTGTAGGCATACCGAGACCCTCGGAATGCGCCGGGTCCGGTGCCCGCGGGACGTGGTCAGTGGGCGTCGTTCGGGTAGGTCACCCCGAGTTGCGCGCGCACACCGTCGAAGAGCCGCATGGTGTTCAGGGAGTCCTCCAGCGGCATGACCGGGCTCTCGGTGAGTCCGTGCTGGATGCACCGCGTGACCTCGCGCAGTTCGTAGGTGTAGCCCCGCCCGACCACCGCGAACTGCTCGGTCCGGGGATCGTCGAAGCCGATCCTGACCAGCAGTTCCTTGGGATTGTTGATGGAGCCCGACGTCTGGAGGAAGCCCTTGCTGCCGGCGACGGTGGCTGTGCGGGGCCCGTGCGCCAGCAGCGAGGAGGTCAGCTGGGCCTGCGCGCCGTGGTGGTAGCCGAGCGTCAAGGCGTTCTGGGCGTCCACGCCGTCGTCATTGAGCCAGCCGGTGGCGCTGACAGTCTGCGGGAACCCCAGGGTGCCAAGCGCCCAGAGCAGCGGGTAGACCGTCAGGTCCAGCAGGGCGCCGCCGCCGTCCTTGGGCGCCCAGAGCCGGGAGGCAGGTGAATACGGCGCCGGGAAACCGAGATCGGCGCCCACCCATTTGACCGCGCCGATTTCGCCCGAGGCAGCGATCTCAAACGCCCGCTGCATGCTGGGCAGGAACCGGCTCCACAACGCCTCCATCAGAAACAGGCCGTTTGCCCGGGCCGCTGCAATCAGCTCGGCGGCTTCCCGGGCATTGACGGTGAGGGCCTTCTCGCACAGCACATGCTTGCCGGCATTGAGGGCGGCAAGGGCGATCTCGTGGTGGTGCGCGTGTGGCGTGGCGACGTAGACGACGTCGACGCCGTCGTCGGCGAGCAGACGGGCATAACCGCTCATGCCGTCCCGGTCACCGTAGGCGCGGGCAAAGCCGTAGTCGGCCGCGAACGCGTCGGCCGCCGCCTGGGTGCGGGAGCTGACGGCGTACAGTTCCGCATCCGCCAGGAGTTCAAGGTCGCGAGTGACTGCAGCGGCGATCCCGCCGGTGGCGATGATTCCCCAGCGCAGCCTGGCGCCGGTGGCTGTGCGGGGATCCTGGTCCGGCTGGCTGAACAGCCACGGCTTCGCGATGAGGTCAGACATGGTGCCATCCTCTCACCCGCGGGCGGGCCGCGGTGTTGACGGCCCCGGCACGCGGGAGGTTTGGCAGGCGCGGGGTTCGACGCCGGAGCTGCGGGCGGGCCCCCAAGGCCCGCCCGCCGCCCCAACGCCGCAGCCCCCACGCCGCCGCCCCGACGCCGGAGCACGGCGCCGCGGCGCCGGCCGGACCTCAGCCGGTTACGGCCGCCGTCGCCCGGTTCCGGGCCGGCTCCTCCGTGAGCCGGCCCTGCTGGAGCCGGAAGCGCCGGTCCGTCTTGTTGGCCAGGGCGCGGTCGTGGGTGACCACGAGGATGGTGGTGTTGTGGTCCCGGCTGAGCGTGCTGAGCAGCTCGATGATGTGTTCCCCCGTCTGCTCGTCCAGGTTGCCGGTGGGTTCATCGGCCAGGATCAGCTTGGGTTCGTTCGCCAACGCCCGCGCAATCGCCACCCGCTGCTGCTCGCCGCCGGAGAGCCGGTTGATGCGCCGCACGTGCTTGTCCGGATCGAGCTGGACCTGCTCGAGCAGTTGCCGGGCCCGCTCTGCCCGGGCGGCCTTGCGCACGCCGGCGAACTCCATCGGCAGCATCACGTTGTCCACGGCCGAGAGATTCGGGATCAGGGCGAACTGCTGGAACACGAATCCGATGTCCCGGCGCCGGTACTTGGTCAGCTTCCCGTCCGGCATACTGGCCAGGCTCACGCCGTTGACCACCACATCGCCGCTGGTGGGCTTGTCCAGCGCACCGAGCAAGGAGAGCAGGGTGCTCTTGCCGCTGCCGCTCTTGCCAACGATCGAAGCCAGCGTGCCCTGTTCGAGCTCGAAGCTGACGTCGTTGACCGGCTTGATGTTCCGGTCGCCGGACTTGAACGTGCGGACCAGGTTCTTGACTTCGATCATGGCTATTCTCCTCGGAGGACTTCGATGGGACGGATGCGTGCGGTGAGCAGGGCCGGGACGAGGGCACCGATGATGGCCACGCCGAAGACCGCGGCGATGCCCGCGGCAATGACGCCGGGGGAGGCGCTCGCCGTCACGGAGGTCAGAAGCTGGCTGGCCCCGCCGAGCGGGCCGCCCTGACCGCCGGGGAAGCCGCCGCCCGGAAAGCCGCCAGTGCCGCCGCGCTGGCCGGTCGCCGTCGTCGAGCTGCTTGAGCTGATGAGGGCGCTCGCGATGCCGCCGCTGGCAAAGGAGGCGACGGCGGCGCCCACCACGCTGCCCAGGGCCACCAGTACCAGGGCCTCCAGCACAAACTGCAGGCCGATGGTGCGGTTTGGGGCGCCGATGGCCTTCAGTACGCCGATCTCGCGGCGGCGTTCGCGGACCAGCATGACCATGATCAGGAGGATGATCAGGCCGGCGGTGCCAAGCGCCGCGACAAAGGCGATGAAGGAAATATTCTTGACGCTGTCCAGCGAGCTGACGGCGGTCTGAAGGTTCCGCTGGCCCTGGGTGACGTCGGCCTTGCCGGAGCCGAGCGCCGCCTGCAGGGCAGCCTTGGCGGCGTCGACGTTTTCCATGCTGTTGACCGTGACGATCATGGTGGAGAGTTCGCCCGGCAGCGCGGCGAGGGTCTGGGCGGTCGGCAGCGTCACGTAGAGGGCGTTGTTGCCGAAGGCGGTGCCGGCGTCGAACAGACCCTTGACTGTGAAGGTCTGGTCCTGGATGGTGAACTTCGAGCCGACGTTGAGGCCGTTCTTCTCGGCCAGCGTGGTGCCCAGCAGGGCACCGGTGGACGCGGCGGTGTAGTTGCCCAGGCCGGTGCCCTGCGTCAACTGCAGGCCCTTGCCGGTGGAGTCCACCTCGGCGCCGATGCCCGTTGCGGTGATGGGCAGCGAGAACGCCGGCGCGGCTGCAGTTGTGCTGCCGGTGGTGCCGGTCCCGGAGGTGCCAGAGGCGGCCTGGTTACGGTTGCCGAGCGTGCCGGCGTCGACGGCGGCCTTAAGGCTCGTGGTGACGGAGGTGGCCGACTGCCCGCCGGGGCCGCCCTGGCCTGTCCGTCCGGACGCAGCCCCGGCCGCAATTTCAGCGGCGTTGCGCAGGCGCAGTGCCTTGGTGCCGACCACGCTGCTGACGTTGGGGACGGCCGCCGCTGTGGCCGCCTGTGCCGAGGTTAGCGGCTCGCCGCCGCCTTCGAAACCCTGGCCGCCGGCCGGGTTCACAGTCAGTACGGTGCCCACCGAGGCGTTAAGTTCCGCAACCTTGCCGGTGACGGCCTGGTTGGCCACGAGCATGGCCAGGGCAAGCCCGATGGCTACGGCCAGCACGGCCACCACAGCGGCGGTCCTGACCTTGTTTCGAAAGGCGTTGCCTACACTCCGGGCAAGAACGCTCACGGTACTCCTAGGTATCTTTTGCCGGACCCGATGTCCGGCGCTGGTCCCCACAGTGGTACGGGCCGCTGTGCGAACCTCGCTGTGAAGCTATGTCTCCGCTGTGAGGCGGCTCGCCACAAGTAGGGTCACCGCCAGCGCCACCGCCAAAGTGAGAGCCAAGCCGTCACAGCCCACGCAAAAGCCCCGGCCCTCCCTTGCGGGGGAGCCGGGGCTCTTGCGTGGCGCGCGACTGTCGCGTGCCTAGACGGGTACTACTGCTTGGTGATCGGTCCGAGTACCGGATCGTTGACGTAGGCCGTGTGGACGTTGTCCTTGGTCACGATGACCGGCTTCAGCAGGTACGCGGGAACAACCTTGTTTCCGTTGTTGTAGGACTTGTCGTCGTTGATCTCCGGCTTCTTGCCTGCCTGGACGTCGTTGACCATGGTGATCGAGTGGTCAACGAGCGCATTGGTGTCCTTGTTGATGGTGGAGTACTGCTCGCCCGCCATGATGGACTTGACCGACTCAACCTCGGAGTCCTGGCCCGTGACAATCGGGATCGGCTTGCCGGCGGCCTTGACAGAGGTGAGGATCGCGCGGGCCAGGGTGTCGTTCGGGGACAGCACGCCGTCAAGCGGGGCGCTGCCGTAGGTTCCGGCGAGCAGGGTGTCCATGCGCTTCTGGGCGTTCTCTGCCTTCCAGCCCTGGGTAACGGCCTGTTCGAAGCTCTTCTGGCCCGAGAGGACCTTCAGGGTGCCGTCGTCGATCTTCGGCTTCAGCACGCTCATGGCGCCGTCGAAGAAGACCTTCGCGTTGGCGTCGTCAGGGGAACCTGCGAAGAGCTCGATGTTGTATGGGCCTGCCGGCTTCTTGCCCTTCATGCCGTCCAGCAGCGCCTGGCCCTGGAGTTCACCGACCTTGAAGTTGTCGTAGGCCACGTAGTAGTCCACGTCCGGGGTGTTCAGGAGCAGACGGTCGTAGGCGATGATCGTGGCGCCGGCGTCCTTGGCCTGCTTCAGCTGAGTGCCCAGCTGCGCACCGTCGATGGCACCGACGATGATGAGCTTGTCCCCCTTGGTGATCATGGCACTAATCTGGTTCTGCTGATCCGAAACGCCGCCATTGGCGAACTGCACATCCGGCTTGTAGCCGGCCTTGGTGAGGCCGTCGTTGAACAGCTGCTCCGCGAGGACCCAGTTTTCCGAGGTCTTCTGGGGCAGCGCGACGCCGATCGAGGAGCCCTTCGGGAATGCTTCGCCTCCGGAGCTCGAACCGCCGGTAGTCCCGGTGTCGGAACGGCCGCAGGCCGTCAGCGCCAGTGCCGCAATAGCAGCGATCGCTGCTGCCTTTCCTGCTTTACCAATCATTCGCATTGCTTGGTTCACTTTCTTTTGATGGTGTGCGGAGAAATCGGGGAATCGTGGACCAGGGGAGCCGCTCAGGCACCCTTGGAGATGACGTCTGTGGTTTGGGTGGTCTCGTCGGCCTTGATCTCGTTACTGCGGCTGAAGTTCTTCATCAGCATCCCGACGACGGACCTCTTGCCCTGGGTCTTGTTGTAGACGTCGAACGCGACGGCGATCAGGAGCACCAGGCCCTTGATGATCTGGGTGAGGTCGGCGCCGACGCCGAGCAACTGCAGGCCGTTGTTCAGGACGGCCATGACCAGGCCACCGATGATCGAGCCGATCACGGTGCCCACGCCGCCGGTGACCGCGGCGCCGCCAATGAACACGGCGGCGATGGCGTCCAGTTCCCAGCCGACGCCGTCGAACGGGCCCGAGGCGGTGGAGCGGCCGACGAAGATCATGCCGGCGAGGCCGGCCATGAAGGACATGTTCATCATGACCAGGAAGTTGATCTTCTTGGACTGGACACCGGAGAGCTCGGCGGCGTGCCGGTTGCCGCCGACGGCGTAGATGTGGCGGCCGATGACGGTCTTGGAGGAGATGAAGCCGTACACAAGGACCAGGACGGCCAGGATCAGGCCCGGCACGGGGAAGGAGGTGCCCGGCCGGCCGGTGGCGAAGAGGTAGGTCGCATAGAGGATGGCGCCGGAGATCAGCACCAGTTTGAGGACCATGACCCACGCTTCGGGGACCTCAGCGCCGAGCTTCTTGGCGTTGCGGCGGGAGCGGATCTCGCTGAAGATCACGAACGCGACGCCGAGCAGGCCAATCAGCATGGTGGGGTTGTTGTAGCCGGTATTCGGTCCAAACTCGGGCAGGTAGCCGGAGCCGATGTACTGGAAATCCGTGGGGACCGGGATGGTGTTCGACTTGCCGACCAACTGGTTGGCGCCGCGGAAGATCAGCATGCCGGCCAGCGTCACGATGAACGCTGGAATGCCGACGTAGGCCACCCAGAATCCCTGCCAGGCTCCGATTAGGACGCCCAGCCCCAGCCCCATCAGGACGCCGATGTACCAGGGCAGTCCCCAGTCGCGGATGAAGAGGGACACGCAGACGCCCACGAAGGCGGCGACGGAACCGACGGAGAGGTCGATGTGCCCGGCGATGATGACCAGAACCATGCCGATGGCGAGGATCAGGATGTAGGAGTTGCCGTTGAAGAGGTTGATGACGTTGCCCGACGTGAGCGTGCGGCCCTCCGTAAAAATCTCGAAGAACAAGATCAACGCAACCAGGGCGAAGATCATGCCGAATTGGCGGGTATTGCCGCCAAAGAGCTTCTTGAGCGCGTTCATTGTTTCAGTCCTTGTGTCCGGGGTGTTCGGATTGTTCTGGTTGGTCCCAAAGGGTCAGGCGGATTTGCGGGCGGACGTCATGAGTTTCATGAGGCTTTCCTGGCTGGCTTGGTCTTTGTCCAGGACGCCGGTGATGGCGCCCTCGAAGATCGTGTAGATGCGGTCCGAGAGGCCCAGCAGCTCGGGCAGCTCCGAGGAAATGACGATCACGGCCTTGCCCTCGTTGGCCAGCTTCTGGATGATGCCGTAGATCTCGTACTTGGCCCCAACGTCGATCCCGCGGGTGGGTTCGTCCAGGATCAGCACGTCCGGGTCGGTGAACATCCACTTCGCCAGCACGACCTTCTGCTGGTTGCCGCCGGAGAGCTTCGCGACGCCTTCCTCCACGGAGGGCGTCTTGGTCCGCAGCACCTTCCGATATTCCTCCGCGACGGCGTATTCCTTGTTCTCGTCCACCACGAAGTTCTTGCTGATCTTGCGCAGGTTGGCCGAGACCGTGGTGGCCTTGATGTCGTCGAGAAGGTTCAGCCCCAGGGACTTGCGGTCCTCCGTGACGTAGCCCAGCCCGGCGTCGATCGCCTGACGGACGCTTTTGAGCTGCAGCTCCTTGCCGTCTTTGTAGACATGGCCCGAGATGAAGCGGCCGTAGGAGCGCCCGAACACGGACCGGGCCAGCTCGGTGCGTCCGGCCCCCATCAGGCCCGCGAACCCGACGATCTCGCCCCGGCGGACGAAGAAGCTGGAGTTCTTGCAGACCAGGCGGTCCTGGATCTGCGGGTGCCCGACGTTCCAGTTCTTCACCTCGAAGAGGACCTCGCCGATCTTCGGCTCGTGGTCCGGGAACCGGGATTCCAGCGTCCGGCCCACCATGCCCTTGATGATGCGGTCCTCGTCGACGCCGTCGGCCTTGATGTTCAGGGTCTCGATCGACTTGCCGTCGCGGATGATCGTGATCTCATCCGCGATCTGCTCGATCTCGTTGAGCTTGTGGGAAATGATGATCGAGGTGATGCCGCGGCCCTTCAGGCCCAGCATGAGGTCCAGTAGGTGCTGGGAATCGGACTCGTTCAGCGCCGCCGTGGGCTCGTCCAGGATCAGGAGCTTCACCGACTTGTTCAGGGCCTTGGCGATCTCGACGAGCTGTTGCTTGCCGACGCCAATCTCCTTGATCGGGGTGTCCGGGTCCTCGCGCAGCCCCACCCGGGCCAGCAGTTCGGTGGACCGCAGCCGGGCCTCGGCCCAGTCGATCACGCCGCGCTTGGTGGGCTCGTTGCCGAGGAAGATGTTCTCCATGATCGACAGTTCGGGGATGAGCGCGAGTTCCTGGTGGATGATCACGATCCCGGCGTGCTCGCTGGCCCGGATGTCCTTGAACTCCTGGACCTCGTTCTGATACACGATGTCGCCGGTGTAGGTGCCGAAGGGGTACACACCCGAGAGCACCTTCATCAGGGTCGATTTCCCGGCGCCGTTCTCACCGCAGATGGCGTGGATCTCGCCGGCCTTCACCCGCAGGCTCACATCGGCCAAAGCTTTAACGCCTGGGAATTCCTTGGTGATGGAGCGCATCTCGAGGATTAGCGGATCACTGTGCGTGTTGAGGGACGTCATCTGCCCTTACGCCTCCAATGCATGACTTCGTTGTCCGCCCCTGCAAACCGCAGGGCCGTCTGATGCAAAAGTAAACTGGATCACGCCCTTGTCGTCAAGTCTTTAACGCAACGGGCGGATAACAAAATGGTTAGTTACGCCGGATTCCGGCGTGCTGGAAGACCAGAGCGGTGGCCCCGAGGGCCTCTGCCCGGTCGCCCAGGGACGACATCGTGAGGGTGGTTGTCTCGCCGATGACCGGCACCGCGTGGCGGATCAGGCCGCGCCGAATCGGGTCCAACAGGAGGTCGCCGAGCCCTGCCAGCGGGCCGCCGACCACGATCACTTCGGGGTTGATCAGGTTCGCCACGTTGCCCAGGGCGCGTCCGACGGCGAGGCCGGCGTCGTCCACCACGCGGAGCGTGGCGGGGTCCCGTTCGAGGGCCTTGCGCACGATGTCCCCGGGTGTGAGCGGCCGGTCCTCGCCGCGGCTCAGGAGCTCGATCATGGTGGTGGTGGAGGCGATGGTTTCCAGGCAGCCGCGGTTCCCGCAGCGGCAGATCAGCCCGTGCTCGTGGATTGTGGCATGGCCGATTTCGCCGGTGATGCCGACGTTGCCGTAGTAGGGAACGCCGTTGAGGATCAGTCCCGCACCGATGCCCGAGCCGATCTTGAGGAACATCAGGTTGCTGATGCCGCTGTGCGGCCCCCACGTGACCTCGGAGAGGGCGCCCAGGTTGGCGTCATTGTCCACGAATACAGGCAGTTCCAGCGCTTCTTCGAGGCGTCTCAGGATATTGATGCCCACCCATTCGGGCAGGATCGCGCCCTGCGCCACGGTGCCGGTGCGGCGGTCGATGGGGCCGGGAATTCCGACGCCGGCACCGACCAGGGCGCTGCGCTCCACGCCGCTGTCCGCGAGCAGCCGGTCCAGCACGCCGACGGCGGCCTGGATGCCCTCCTCGGCGTGGTGGCCCAGGGGCAGCAGGACTGACTCTTCGGCGATCACGTGGTAGCTGAGCGAGGCCAGCACGACGCGCAGGTGGCGCCGGCCGAAGTCGATCCCGACGGCGACGGCTCCGTTGCTGTTGAGCCGGACGTTCAGGGCGCGCCGCCCGGAGCTGGTGATGGGTTCAGTGGAGGCCAGTCCGGCGTCCTGCATGATCTTGACGATGTTGGAGACGGTGGCCGTGGAGAGGCCTGTCTGGCGGGCCAGTTCCGCCTGCGTGGAAGGGCCCGCGAGGAGGCATTCGATGATCCGCTGCTGGTTCAGATGCCGGAGGGCGGACTGCGATCCGGGGTTCTTGGTTCGGCTCCTCGTTGAGCGCGTTGGTGAGGGCATGCTATGAAGCGTGACGCATTCGCGGCTTGTAGTCAAGAAGTTAACGCAACGGTAACGGCCGTGTCGGTTCCTCAGGCGCTGTGAAGTTCGCGGTGCGCGCGTGCCAGTTCCTGGTAGTGGGCGGCGTTGTGCTGGACGCCCGCGAACTCCTCGTCGCTGAGCTCGCGCCGGACTTTGGCCGGAACTCCGGCGACGAGCGAGCGGGGCGGGATGACGGTGCCCTCCAGCACCACGGCACCGGCGGCGATGAGGGATCCGGCGCCGATCACGGCCCCGTTGAGGATGGTGGCGCTCATGCCGATCAGGCAGTCGTCCTCGACGGTGCAGCCGTGGACCACGGCGCTGTGGCCGACGCTGACCCGCGCGCCGACGGTGCAGGGGAAGCCGGGGTCGGCGTGCAGCACCACGTTGTCCTGCAGGTTGCTGCCGGCGCCGACGGTGATGGCGGCGGTGTCGGCGCGGACGCTGACGCCGTAGAAGGCGCTGGAGTTCTCGGCCAGGGTGGCGTTGCCGATCACCGACGCCGTGGGCGCGATGAAGGCGGAGTCATGGACGGCCGGAGTCGTGCCGGCGAATGCGTAGAGGGGAGCCATGCCACCAGCCTAGGACACCAGCCTCCTGCGGGCCGCCCCTTCCCTGAACCCAAGCACGGGGGTCTGGGTCAGGCGGGGGAGCGGAGGACCGTGAAGCCCGCACCGCGGCTGTAACCCTCGCTACGCGGGTCGGGGACAGGGAGTACGACGGCGATCGGCGCGCCGGGTTCCGCCACCCGCCCAAGTTCGCGGACGACGTCGTCCCATTCCTCCGGGGGAAGGCCCGCCAAGGCGTCCACCGCCCACACCGAGGAAAACGCGGCGTCGGCGAACGGCAGCGATACCGGGCCCGCCACGGAGGCCTCCAGCCCGTGCGCCCGGGCGATGTGGATGTTCTCCTCGGACCGGTCGACGCCGGTGAAATGGATGCCGGACTGGACAAAATGCAGCCCGTCGGCGCCGGGGCCGCAATCCAGCCCCAGCACTGCGTGCCGGCCCTCGTTCTTCAGCAGCGCCACGAACGATTCGAGCCGGTCCATCCGGTCGAATTCCATAGCTCTAGTCAAGAACTGGTTTCAGTTAAAGACAACCGTCCGGTTGCCGTCGAGCAGGACACGGTGCTCGGCATGCCACTGCACGGCCTGGGCGAGGGTGCGGCCCTCCACGTCACGGCCCATCTGGACGAACTGTTCCGCGGTGCGCCGGTGGTCCACCCGGATGACTTCCTGCTCGATGATGGGCCCCTCATCCAGGGCGGCCGTGACGTAGTGCGCCGTGGCGCCGATGAGCTTCACGCCGCGGGCATGCGCCTGGTGATAGGGCTTGGCACCCTTGAAGGAGGGCAGGAACGAGTGGTGGATGTTGATGGCCTTGCCCGTGAGCTCGGTGCAAAGCTCGTCAGAGATGATCTGCATATACCGGGCCAGGACGGTGAGCTCGATGTCGTGCTCCTTCATCAGAACCCGGAGGCTGTCCTCGGCCTGGACCTTGGTGTCCGGGGTGACGGGGATGTGGTGGAACGGGATGCCGTAGAACTCCGCCAAACCCTCAAGGTCGCGGTGGTTGGACACGATGGCTGGAATCTCGATCGGCAGGGTGCCGGAACGCTGCAGGAACAATAGGTCGTTCAGGCAGTGGGCCGAGGTACTGGCCATCAGCAGGGTGCGGACCTTCCGGCCGGCCGGGTTGAGGCTCCACTGCATCCCGAAGGCCTGCGCCACTGGCTCCAGCGCCGCCTGCAGCTCCGCCTGGGATGCCGCCGTCGTCGCCTCCACCCGCATGAAGAACGTGCCCGTTCCCTGGCTGCCGTACTGCTGGGAGTCCGTAATATTGCAGCCCGCCACCAGCAGGGCACCGGCGACGGCGTGCACGATGCCGGGCCGGTCAGGGCAGGACAGGGTCAGGATGTAGGAGGCAGTCAGGTTCTGGTCAGTCACGAAGACCAGCCTACCTGCGCTTCAAGGGCAGTTTTGAAAGGGTTTTGGTAGTGTTAACCCGTCGCAACTGGCGTTGGATGGCTAACCATCAGGGAGCGGCACTCACGAAGACCACGGATCGTACGCCTGGGCCGAGGGTCATGTCTTACCGGTCGGCAGCATCATCGCTGCCGTACCGTTGCTGGCGCCCGCGCGGGGTGTCAACCGCCGCTGTCGCGGCCCGCTGTCAAGGGGCCCGTAATCAAAGGGCGGTGCAACGGGCCAGCCGGTAGCCTGACCAATAGCCGTACCCGTTGCCTACCAGGAGTTCCTCGTGACTACTACTACCGCCACCTCAGCCGCCGTGAGCAACCAGCCGCTGGCCGAACTCGATCCGGAAATCGCCGCCGTACTTGCCCAGGAACTCGGCCGCCAGCGCGGCACCCTGGAAATGATCGCTTCGGAGAACTTCGCCCCGCGCGCCGTGATGGAAGCGCAGGGTTCCGTCCTGACCAACAAGTATGCCGAGGGCTACCCGGGACGCCGCTACTACGGAGGCTGTGAGTACGTCGACGTCGCCGAGCAGCTCGCCATCGACCGTGTCAAGGAACTCTTCGGCGCCGAATACGCCAACGTGCAGCCGCACTCCGGCGCGCAGGCCAACGCCGCCGCGCTCGCGGCCATGATCACCCCCGGCGAGAAGATCCTGGGCCTCTCCCTGGCCCACGGCGGACACCTCACCCACGGCATGAAGCTGAACTTCTCCGGCAAGCTCTACAACGTGGCCGCCTACCAGGTCGAGGAAGACAATTTCCGGATCGACATGGACAAGCTGCGCGAGCAGGCCATCGCCGAAAAGCCCCGGGTGATCATCGCCGGCTGGTCCGCCTACCCGCGGCACCTCGATTTCGCCGCCTTCCGCTCGATTGCCGACGAGGTCGGCGCCCTGCTCTGGACCGATATGGCGCACTTCGCCGGGCTCGTCGCCGCCGGACTGCACCCGAGCCCGGTCCCGTACTCCGACGTCGTCACCTCCACGGTGCACAAGACGCTGTCCGGCCCGCGCTCCGGCGTGATCCTGGCCAAGCAGGAATGGGCCAAGAAGCTCAATTCCGCGGTGTTCCCCGGCCAGCAGGGCGGCCCGCTCATGCATGTGATCGCTGCGAAGGCCGTGGCCTTCAAGATCGCCGGCACCGAGGAATTCAAGGAGCGCCAGGAACGCGTGCTCGAAGGTGCCAAGATCATCGCCGAGCGCCTCGGCCAGGCCGACGTCGCGGGCGCAGGCGTCTCGGTCCTGACCGGCGGCACCGACGTGCACCTGGTCCTGGTGGACCTGCGCAACTCCCAGCTGGACGGCCAGCAGGCGGAAGACCTCCTGCACTCGGTGGGCATCACCGTCAACCGCAACGCCGTGCCGTTCGACCCCCGCCCGCCGATGGTCACCTCCGGTTTGCGCATCGGCACCCCGGCCCTGGCTACCCGCGGCTTCGGCGCCGAGGAGTTCACCGAGGTCGCGGACATCATCGCCACGGCGCTGAAGTCCGGCGCTGCCACCGAGATCGATGCCCTGCAAGCCCGCGTGGACAAGCTCGCCGCCGACTTCCCGCTGTACCCGCAGCACGAGCAGTGGTAGGCCATGACTTCCACTAAGACTGCAAGAACAGCACAGATCCTTGACGGGACTGCTACCGCCGCCGCCATCAAGGCCGAGCTGACCGGGCGCGTGGCCGCACTCAAGGCCAAGGGCGTCATCCCCGGACTGGGCACCATCCTGGTGGGCTCCGATCCCGGCAGCACCTGGTACGTCGGCGGCAAGCACAAGGACTGCGCCGAGGTGGGCATCACGTCCATCCGCCGCGACCTGCCGGCAGAGACCAGCCAGGACGAACTCCTGGCCGTGGTCCGCGAGCTCAACGAGAACCCGGAGTGCACCGGCTACATCGTCCAACTGCCCCTGCCCAAGCACATCGACCAGGACGTCATCCTGGAGGCCATGGATCCCGAGAAGGACGCCGACGGCCTGCACCCGATGAACCTGGGCCGCCTCGTGGCCAACGTCAGCGGACCCATGAAGTCCCCGCTGCCGTGCACGCCCAAGGGCTGCGTGGAGCTGCTGACCCGGCACGGAATCGACCTCAACGGCAAACGCGTCCTCGTGGTGGGCCGCGGCGTCACCATCGGCCGCCCGGTGGGACTGCTGCTGACCCGCAAGGACGTCAATGCCACGGTCATCCTGGCCCACACCGGAACGGTGGACCTGCCGGCGGAACTGCGGCAGGCCGACGTCGTGATCGCCGCCGCCGGGCAACCGCACATGATCAAAGCCGCGGACCTCAAACCCGGCGCGATCGTGCTTGACGTCGGCGTCAGCCGGGTCGACGACGGCAACGGCAGGGCCGTCGTCACCGGAGACGTTGAGCCCGCTGCGGCCGACGTCGCCGCGTGGCTCTCGCCGAACCCCGGGGGAGTGGGCCCCATGACCCGCGCCATGTTGCTCGCCAACGTGGTGGAAACCGCGGAACGCCACGCGGCGGAGGAAAGCGACTCCGGACGCGCCTAAGGAGCCGAATAAAGTGTCCCGCGCGGTGGTTGAGCCTAGTATCTGCAGGCCCAACCACCGCGGGATCCCGCACGTTGCACCGCCTGCGGGCATAACGGAACGGATACGTCAGGAGTTTTTACGAAAAGACTCTTTCATAGTTTGCGGGGATCCACTACCGTAGTGCGGGTGTCCGAACTTGCCTCCAAAGAATCACGCGTAACCAACCACTCCGACGCCACTCCGCAGTACGTCATCACCGCCGAGAACCTCACCAAACGCTACGGCGATGTCACCGCCGTCGACAGCATCTCCTTCCGCGTCCCCGCCGGGGAAGCCTTCGGACTGCTGGGCCCCAACGGCGCCGGCAAGTCCACCACGATGAAGATGATCGGCGGGGTCTCGCAGCGCACCTCCGGCAGCCTGCACATCATGGGCCTGGACCCCGAACAGCACGGGCCGGAAGTCCGCGCGCACTTGGGCGTTGTCCCGCAGCAGGACAACCTGGACGAGGAACTGAAAGTCCGGGACAACCTGCTGGTCTACGGCCGCTACTTCGGCCTGCCCATGAGCTACCTCAAACCGAAGGCCGACGAGCTGCTCGAATTCGCCCAGCTCACCGACAAGGCCAAGTCCAAAGTGGACGCCCTGTCCGGCGGCATGAAGCGCCGCCTGACGATCGCCCGCTCGCTCATTAACGAGCCCCGGATACTGCTGCTGGACGAGCCGACGACGGGACTGGACCCGCAGGCGCGGCACATCCTCTGGGACCGGCTGTTCCGGCTCAAGGAACAGGGCGTCACCCTGATCCTCACGACGCACTACATGGACGAGGCCGAGCAGCTGTGCGACCGCCTGATCGTGGTGGACAAGGGCAAGATCATGGCCGAAGGATCCCCGGCCAGCCTGATCCGCGAATACTCCACTCGCGAGGTCCTTGAACTGCGCTTCGGCTCGGAGCGCAATGCGAGCATCGGCGCGGAGCTCGAAGGCATCGGCGAACGCCTTGAGACGCTGCCGGACCGGGTGCTCATCTACGCCCACGACGGCGAGGCCGCCCTGGAGCAGGTCACCGCCCGGGGCCTGCGGCCCGTCACATCGCTGGTCCGCCGCTCCTCGCTGGAAGACGTCTTCCTGCGCCTGACCGGCAGGAGCCTCGTTGACTAGGAAAGCAGAGCTGACTAAGAAAGCAGAGTTGACTAAACCAATTCAGGCGGCGGGTACGACGACGGCGGCGCCGGCCCTGCGCGCGCACTCGCCGGAAGTCTCGGCCGCCCGCGCCCGCCGCTGGGGCGCCTTCTTCTACGCCGAGCAGGTCCTCCGTGTCATGAAGGGCTACGGCTGGACCATCGTCATGTACGGCGTGGGCCAGCCGGTGGCCTACCTGTTCGCGATGGGCGTTGGCCTGGCCACGCTGGTCGAGGCCAACGGCGCCGGCGAGTTCGGCGGGGTCAGCTACCTGACGTTCATCGCGCCGGCCCTGCTGATCTCGTCGGCCGTCATGACGGCCGCCAACGAGTTCACATTTCCCGTGATGGACGGCTTCAAATGGCGGCGCGTCTACTACGGCCCGCACGCCTCGCCGCTGACCCCGGAACAGATCGCCGGCGGCCAGATCATAGCCGTCACCGTCCGCTTCCTGCTGCAGTCGGCCATCTACTTTGCCGTGGTTGCGCTGTTCGGGGCCTCGCCCGGCGCCTGGGGCTGGGTATCGATCCTCATCGCCACGCTCGCCGGCCTGTCCTTCGGCCTGCCGCTCATGGCCTACGCGGCCACCATCAAGGAAGACCGGGGCCAGTTCGCCATGGTCATGCGGTTCATCGTCATGCCGCTGTTCCTGTTCTCCGGCACGTTTTTCCCGCTGGACACGCTCCCGCTCAGCGTCCGCTGGATCGGCTGGATCTCACCGATCTGGCACGGAACGGAACTTGGCCGTGTGGTCGCCTACGGGTACGAGGAAGAACCGTGGCTCACCATCGTCCACGTCTTCTTCCTACTGGGCCTGGCGGCGGCCGGCTGGGTCCTGACCAAACGCCAGTTCGCCAAAAGGATGGCCTCATGAGCGTGCTGACCGGAAGTTTCAACGCAGGGGACCACAGTGTCACGGATGCCGCACGCCGCAGGCGCTTCGGACCCATCTACTCCCGCAATGTCCGCGCCGTCGTCGCCCGCGGGCTCATGGCCACCAAGAGCAGCAACTGGATGGTCATGGTCTCCGGGTTCTTCGAACCCGTCCTGTACCTGATCTCCATGGGCGTGGGCCTGGGCGCAATTGTCGGTTCCGTCCAGGGCCCGGGCGGGCAGGAGATCAGCTATGCCGCGTACATCGCGCCGGCACTGCTGGCGGTGTCCGCCATGAACGGCGCCGTCTATGACTCCACCTGGAATGTCTTCTTCAAGATGAATTTCGCCAAGCTGTACCAGGGCATGCTCTACACCTCGCTGGGGCCGCTGGATGTCGCCATGGGCGAAATCTTCCTGGCCCTGCTGCGCGGGGCTATGTACGCCACAGGCTTCACCGCCGTGATGGGCGTGATGGGCCTCATCACCACGCCATGGGCCATCCTGATGATCCCGGCCTCGGTGCTCATTGCCTTCGGCTTCGCGAGCTTCGGCATGGGGATCACGAGCTTCATGAAGACCTTCCAGCAGATGGACTGGATCAACTTCGTGATGCTGCCGATGTTCCTCTTCAGCGCCACGTTCTACCCGCTCAGCGTCTATCCGCAGTCCATCCAGTGGTTCATCCAGGCCATGCCGCTGTGGCACGGCGTGGAACTGCTGCGCCAGATCAGCGTGGGCGTGTTCACCCCGGCCACCGCCGTGCATGTCGGCTACTACCTGATCATGATTGCCCTCGGCGTCCTGCTCACCACGAGCCGCCTGCGCAAGCTGTTCCTCAAATAGCAGTCCTTCGAAAAAAGGAGACCCCCATGATCGGAAAATGGCAGGCACTCGTGATCGACTGCGAGGATCCGGACACCCTGGCCGCCTTCTACCAGGAGCTGCTGGGCATGATCCGGGTGCAGGAAGACGCGGACTGGATTTCGATCGGCGACGCCGCCGACCGTCCCGCCGTAGCCTTCCAGCGCGTGGACAGCCTGGTCCGGCCTCAGTGGCCGGAGCCCGAGCATCCCCAGCAGATGCACGTGGACGTGAAAGTCGGTGACCTCGACGCCGGAGAGGCGGAAGTCCTCCGGCTGGGCGCCACGCGCCAGACGGGCGGCGGCAAGTCCTTCCGGGTCTACACGGACCCCAGCGGCCACCCGTTCTGCCTTGTTCTCACATAGAGTGCCTGACCTAGGCTGCATGGTTCTGGCCTGAGCCAGGGCTGGGGGCAGCGTTCGCCCGGGGTGGAAGCGCAGCGGGCGGCCGGCCCCGTTTGCGATAATGGGCTCATGCAATCTCTGGGTAGCTCCGCGTCCACGTCCAACGACCCCACGGCCAGGGGCCGGTTCTCTATGTTCCGCATCAGCGGGCCGGGGCTGCTGGTCTTCATCATCGCGTTCGTGGTGGCCGTGATCTTCGCGGCCAACCAGAACGACGTCGTGGGCTGGATCGTGGCGATCATCGCCGGCTTCTGGCTGGCGCTGGCCTCCTTCGTGGTGTTCAGCATCCAGAAGGCCGCCAAGAAGGCCGGGGCCAGGCTGAACGAGGCCCAGAACGCCTTCAACGCCGCGGCCGGGCGGCCCCCTGCGGCGGGCAGCGCTGACCACGGCGGCACCCGCGTGGTCAGCGAAAGCCGCGGATCGGACGGCGTCCGCGACATGAAACTCGACCACTCCTTCAAGATCGTCCAGGTCCAGGTCCGCGTCATCGAGCAGGAGCGCGCCAAGGGCGAGGCGGCGGACCGCGACACGATCAGCCGTGCCCTGGAGACCATCGAAATCACCGCCACCAACGCGCGGGACATGATGAAATCCTCGGGCGGCGACGACGCACCCGTAAGCGGAACCATCATCGACTAGAGTGGATCGGGTGAGCTCGGCATTGAAGAAGGACCACCTTCGCATCGCGTCAGTCAACGTCAACGGCCTACGTGCCGCCTACAAGAACGGCATGGCGGAGTGGCTTGAGCCGCGCGAGGTGGACATCCTGTGCCTCCAGGAGGTCCGCGCTCCCGACGCGATCGTCCAGCAACTGCTCGGCGAGGGCTGGTACATCCTCCACGCCGAAGCCGAGGCCAAGGGCCGGGCCGGCGTTGCCATCGCCTCCCGCGAAGAGCCCCTCGCCACCCGGGTGGGCATCGGCGATGACTTCTTTGCCACAGCCGGACGCTGGGTCGAGGCGGACTACATCGTGCGGGATGCGGAAGGGCAGGCCTCCCAGCTGACCGTCGTGAGCGCCTACGTGCACTCGGGCGAGGTCGGCACGCCCAAGCAGGACGACAAGTTCCGCTTCCTCGACGTCATGAGCACCAGGCTGCCCGAACTCGCCAAACACAGTGACCACGCGCTGGTGGTGGGCGACCTCAACGTCGGCCACACGGAGCTGGACATCAGGAACTGGAAGGGCAACGTCAAACGTGCCGGCTTCCTGCCGGAGGAGAGGGCTTATTTTGACCGCTTCTTCGGCGAAGAAATCGGTTGGAAGGATGTTCACAGGGGCCTGGCGGGTAGCGTCGACGGCCCCTACACTTGGTGGTCGCAACGGGGCCAGGCCTTCGACAACGACACCGGCTGGCGCATCGATTACCACATGGCCACGCCCGCTCTCGCTGCTGCCGCAGTGTCAGCCGTTGTTGACCGGGCAGCGTCCTGGGACACACGCTTCTCCGACCATGCCCCGCTGGTAGTGGACTACCAGCTCTAAAGTCCGAAGGTTTTTATCAACATGACTAGCTCAACCGTTGCTACCGCCAAGAAGCGCATTCTCTCCGGCGCCAAGCCCACCGCGGATTCCCTGCACCTGGGCAACTACATCGGTGCCGTGCGCAACTGGGTGGACATGCAGTCCGAATACGACGCAGTGTTCTTCATCCCGGACCTCCACGCCATTACCGTCGACTTTGAGCCGTCCGAGTTGGCCAACCGGACCCGTGTCGTAGCGGCTCAGTACATCGCGGCCGGGATCGATCCCGACAAGTCCATCTTCTTCGTGCAGTCTCATGTTCCCGAACACGCACAGCTGGCCTGGGCCCTGAACTGCATCACGGGATTCGGCGAGGCATCCCGCATGACGCAATTCAAGGACAAGTCCCAGAAGTCCGGCGCGGAGGCCGCGACGCTGGGCCTCTTCGCGTATCCGACGCTCATGGCCGCCGACATCCTGCTGTACCAGACCGACCTGGTGCCAGTGGGCGAGGACCAGCGCCAGCACCTGGAGCTGACGCGCAACCTGGCGCAGCGCTTCAACACGCGCTACGGGGAGACCTTCACGGTGCCCGAGGCGACCATCCTCAAAGCCAGCGCCAAAATTTACGACCTCCAGAATCCTGCGGTCAAGATGTCCAAGACGGGCGAGTCGCCCAACGGCTCCATCCAGTTGCTCGAAGACCCCAAGCTCGCGGCCAAGCGCATCAAATCCGCCGTGACCGATGCCGGAACGGAGATCCGCTTCGACTCTGAAGCCAAGCCCGGCGTCTCCAACCTGCTGACCATCTATTCGACGCTGACCGGCAAGCCCGTGGCAGAGCTGGAAGCCGAGTACCAGGGCAAAATGTACGGGCACCTGAAGACGGATCTGGCCGAGGTGATGGTCGAATTCCTCACGCCGCTGCGGAACCGCACCAACGAGCTGATGGCCGATCCGGCAGAGCTGGACCGGCTCCTGGCCCAAGGGGCGGAGCGTGCCCGCGAGATTGCCTCAGTCACGCTTGCCCGGGTCTACGAGCGGATGGGCTTCTTGCCGTCCCTCAGCTTGGCCGGAGTCCGCTAGGTCAATGTCCTCCGTCAGCAAAGTCACCGCGAAAGCCGCCACGTCGAACGGACAGCGCAGCGAAGGCATCAGCGTCGGTGTGATCCTGAGGTTCCCGGCGGACATCGCCGAGGAGCTCCAGCGCTGGCGGGCATCGTTCGGGGATCCCATGGCCGCCGTCGTCCCGGCCCACATCACGCTGGTCACCACCACCATGACGCAGGACTGGGACGCGACCCAACGCCATGTACGGGACGTCGCACGCAGGCAGGAGCCTTTCACGGTAACCATCGCCGGGACCGGGTCTTTCCGGCCCGTGTCCCCGGTGGTCTTCCTGAACGTCGAGGACGGCTTCGGACACTGCGTAAACCTGCACCGCCAGCTGCAGTCCGGCCCGCTGGAGCGGGAACTGCCGTTCGGCTACCATCCGCACGTCACCGTGGCCCACGATGTCGCCCCGGAAAGCCTCGACGAAGCCGAAACGGTCCTCAAGGACTACAGGGCCACGTTCCCTGTGGCTAGCATGGGACTCTACGAGCACGACGACAACGGCATCTGGCAGCTACGGGAAGAGCTTGACTTTGGGACCAAACCTGACCACGACAGAGGCCCGGACGGCACCGCAGACGCCCGATGAGCCGCCGCTTCCCACCGATCTGGCCGGGCTGAAACTGGAAGTCATCCGCAAGAGGGTCGAGTGGGGCAGGGTCCGACGCTCCGGCGGCGGGACGGTTGCGTCGCTGACGGCGATGATGCTGTGGTTCCTGGCTCGGTTCAACATGCTGCTGCCCGTGCGCGCATACTCGCACTACCTCCGCCAGCGCGGCCCGCTGTTGAGTGCGGGCATCGGGTTCCGGATGTTTTTCTCCATCACAGGCCTGTTGGCCACCGGCTTGTCCCTGGCCGGCCTGGTCCTCAGCGACCGTCCGGCCCTGCTGGACCAGGTCATCAATAGTGTGGCCGCCGCCGCGCCGGGCCTGCTGCAGGTCGACGGCAGCGAGGGGCTGGTTGATCCCTATGAACTGCTGAACCCCATCAGCCTCGGCTGGGCTGCCGGGATCGCCGCCCTGGTGACGGTGTTCACGTCCCTGGGCTGGATCAGCGGCATCCGCGACGGCACGCGGAGCATGATGCAGCTCGGGCCGCTAGTGATGAATCCGATCCTGCAGATCCTCAAGGACGTCGGCACGCTGCTATTGATGGGGGTGGCCCTGGTGGTCAGCTCCGCAGCCTCGCTGATCTTCGGCACGGCCGCCGGATGGGTGACCGAGCAGCTGGGCCTCGATCCGATAGTGGCCGGGCCGCTGACGACCTCCGTCACTATCCTCGTGCCGCTGCTGCTCGGCTGGGGCACCGCCATGATCATGTACCGGGTGGCTGCGGGGCTGAAGCCGGCCCGGCGCTCTCTGCTGGAGGGGACCATCCTCGCCGCGGTGGGCACCACGATTCTGCAGATCTTCAGCACCCAGCTGCTGGCCAGCGCGGGCAAAAACCCCATTCTGGCGCCCTTCGCCATTATCATCGGCCTGCTGATCTGGTTCAACCTGGTCAGCCAGGTTTACGTGATCTGCGCCGCGTGGGTGGCGATCCGGGAGGAAGACCTCGGGACCGGGCCCGCCACCGCGACCACCGGTTGGGGCGCCCGGCGCGTCCAGCCAGGCAAAACGCCGGTGGAGCCCCGGGGCCGCCGGAGGTCGCTGTCCGCCGCGTTCAGGCGTCGAGGTACTGGTCGGCCCACGCCGAAATAATCTTCGCGGCACGGGCCGCCTGGCCCTTGCCCGTCAGGAGGTGGTCGCTGCCCTCCAACGAGACGAAGCTGCGGGGGTGGCGTGCGGTCTGGAAGATGGTGCTGGCGTTTTCGATCCCCACCGTGTTGTCGGTGGGGGAGTGCAGCACCATGAGCGGCTTGTGCAGGCCCTTAATGCAGTCCGTGAGGTCCGCGTGTTCGAGGTCCTCGACGAAGTGCCGCCGGATTTCCACCCGTTTGCCGCCGAGATCCACCTCCGCGCTCCCCTCGCTGAGGATCCGGTCAAGGGCCGCATCGAACACGTGGGCCACATGCTTGGGGGAGAAGGGTGCCCCCACCGTGGCCACGGCGTCGAGCTCCGGGATCTCCCGCGCGGCCGCCAGGACGGCGGCCCCACCGAAGGAGTGGCCCACGAGCAGCGAGACCGGCCGGCCGGACTCACGCATGAATTCGGCGGCCTTCACGGTGTCGGCCACCTTGTGGCTGAAGGACCCCTCGGACCACATTCCGGCGGACTCGCCCAGGCCCAGGTTATCGAAGCGGAGCATGCCCACCCCGTTGTCCGCCAGGGCCTTGCACATGCGCGACGCCGAAGGGCTGTCCTTCCCCAGCGTGAAGCCATGGGAGAACACCCCCCAGCCCTTTACGGGACCCTCGGGGAGGTCGACGATGCCGGAGAGCAGTTCGCCGGTGGAGCCTTGGAACGATACTTTTTCGGAGCGGGACACGGTGTCCCCTTTCGTTTGAGGGGGAACGACGACGGCGCCCCCACCCGTGAGGTGAGAGGCGCCGTCGTCGGCAGCTCCTGATGATGAAAAAGGGAGCTAATGCGGCCGGTGGAACCGGTCGTTAGATCTTGCGGGAGAGGATGGCCTGCTTGACCTCGGCGATTGCCTGCGTGACTTGAATGCCGCGGGGGCATGCTTCGGTGCAGTTGAAGGTGGTGCGGCAGCGCCACACGCCTTCCTTGTCGTTGAGGATCTCCAGGCGCATGTCGCCGGCGTCATCGCGGGAATCGAAGATGAAGCGGTGCGCGTTGACGATCGCGGCCGGGCCGAAGTACTGGCCGTCGGTCCAGAACACCGGGCAAGACGAGGTGCACGCGGCGCACAGGATGCACTTGGTGGTGTCGTCGAACCGCTCGCGGTCCTCGGCGGACTGCAGGCGTTCCTTGGTGGGCTCGTGGCCGCGGTTGATCAGGAAGGGCATGACTTCGCGGAAGGACTGGAAGAACGGCTCCATGTCCACGATCAGGTCCTTCTCCACCGGCAGGCCCTTGATCGGCTCGACCGTGATGGGCTTGGACGTGTCCAGGTCCTTCAGCAGGGTCTTGCAGGCGAGACGGTTGCGGCCGTTGATGCGCATGGCATCGGAGCCGCAGACGCCGTGGGCGCAGGAGCGGCGGAAGGAGACGCTGCCGTCCATCTCCCACTTGATCTTGTGCAGGGCGTCCAGGACACGGTCGGTGCCGTACATGGTGACCTTGAAGTCATCCCACGTGGCGTCCTCGGAGACCTCGGGGTTGTAGCGGCGCACGCGCAGCGTGACGTCGAAGGACGGGATCTCCCCGCCGCCGCCGACGCCGGCGGGCAGTTCGATCTTGGATGCTGGCTCAGCGAGTTCAGCGCTCATCTTAGTACTTCCTCACCATCGGCTCGTAGCGCGTAAAGACCACCGGTTTGGTGGCAAGCCGGATGCCGGCAATCGACTCGGCGGAACCATCCGCCGGGGCGTGCTCATCCTTGTACGCCATGGAGTGCTTCATGAATTTTTCGTCGTCGCGCTCGGGGAAGTCCTCGCGGAAGTGGCCGCCGCGGGATTCCTCGCGGTGCAGGGCCGCCACGGTCATGACCTTGGCGAGTTCCAGCAGGAAGCCCAGTTCCACGGCCTCGAGCAGGTCCAGGTTGAAGCGCTTGCCCTTGTCCTGGACGCTGATGCGCTGGTACCGCTCCTCGAAGGACGCGATGTCCTTCAGGACCTGGTTCAGCGTGTCGGCGGTGCGGAACACCTGCATGTTGGCGTCCATGGTGTCCTGCAGTTCCTTGCGGATCGCAGCGACCTTCTCGGTGCCGTCAGAAGTGCGGACGTGGTCCAGCAGGTTCAGCGTGTAGGCCTCAGGGTCAACGGGGAGCTCCACGAAGTCTGCGGTCTTGGCGTATTCGGCTGCGGCGATGCCGGCGCGCTTGCCGAACACGTTGATGTCCAGCAGCGAGTTGGTGCCCAGGCGGTTGGAGCCGTGGACGGAGACGCAGGCGACCTCGCCGGCGGCGTAGAGGCCCGGGACCACCGTGTCGTTGTCCTGGAGGACCTCGGCGGTGATGTTCGTGGGGATGCCGCCCATGGCGTAGTGCGCCGTCGGGAACACCGGAACCGGCTCCGTGTACGGCTCCACACCCAGGTAGGTGCGGGCGAACTCGGTGATGTCCGGCAGCTTGGCATCGATGTGCGCGGGCTCAAGGTGCGTCAGGTCCAGGAGGACGTAGTCCTTGTTCGGGCCGCAGCCGCGTCCTTCACGGACTTCGTTGGCCATGGAGCGGGCCACAATGTCACGCGGGGCGAGGTCCTTGATGGTGGGCGCGTAGCGCTCCATGAAGCGTTCACCCTCGGAGTTGCGCAAAATGGCGCCTTCGCCGCGGGCGGCCTCGGAGAGCAGGATGCCCAGGCCGGCCAGGCCTGTCGGGTGGAACTGGAAGAACTCCATGTCCTCCAGCGGGATGCCCCGGCGGAACGCGATGCCCATGCCGTCACCGGTCAGGGTGTGGGCGTTGGAGGTGGTCTTGAAGACCTTGCCGGCGCCACCGGAGGCGAACACCACGGACTTGGCCTGGAACACGTGCAGCTCGCCGGAGGCGAGGTCATAGGACACGACGCCGGCGACGCGCTTCTGCTTGTACGGCGTGCCGTCCTCGCGGACAGCGTCCTCTTCGACGGTCAGCAGGTCCAGGACGTAGTACTCGTTGTAGAACTCGACGTTGTGCTTGACGCAGTTCTGGTACAGGGTCTGCAGGATCATGTGGCCGGTGCGGTCGGCGGCGTAGCAGGCGCGGCGGACCGGTGCCTTGCCGTGGTCGCGGGTGTGGCCACCGAAACGGCGCTGGTCAATGCGGCCCTCGGGCGTGCGGTTGAACGGCAGGCCCATCTTTTCCAGGTCCAGGACGGCGTCGATCGCTTCCTTGGCCATGACCTCGGCAGCGTCCTGGTCAACCAGGTAGTCGCCGCCCTTGATGGTGTCGAAGGTGTGCCACTCCCAGTTGTCTTCCTCGACGTTGGCCAGGGCTGCACACATGCCGCCCTGCGCCGCGCCGGTGTGGGACCGGGTGGGGTAGAGCTTGGTCAATACTGCTGTTCGGGCGCGCTGACCTGATTCGATCGCCGCGCGCATCCCGGCGCCACCGGCACCGACGATCACGACGTCGTACTTATGGACCTGCATACCAGACGCTCTTTCTCTCAAAATTCGCTATAACCCACCGGCGGCCGTGCCTGCCCGGTGAAGTCTCGTGCAATCTGCGCCTGCGCTCGGCAGGCGAAGATCAGTTGCCGTGTCGCCCCTAAGGCGCGGGGCAGAAGCCGCCGGGAAGCTGGACGCCGTTGGCCACGGGGCAGGGATTGAACGTGAAGATGACCAGGGTGCCCAGGACGATGATGACCGTGGTGGCCGCGTAGAGCACAATCTTCAGCCAGAGACGCGTGGCGTTTTTCTCGGCGTAGTCATTGATGATCGTGCGGACGCCGTTGGTGCCGTGCAGCATGGCGAGCCACAGCATGGCCAGGTCCCAGAACTGCCAGAACGGGTCGGCCCACTTGCCGGCCACAAAGCCGAAGTTGATCGCGTGGATGCCCTCGCCGACCAGCAGGTTGACGGTCAGGTGGCCGAAGATCAGCACCACCAGCACGACGCCGGAGAGGCGCATGAAGAGCCAGGCGAGCATCTCGAAGTTGCCCTTGGAACCGCCGTTGCGGCGGTACTTGGGCTGGATCTTTCCACTACGTGGACTCTGAATCGTTGCAGTCATGGCTTAGTGACCTCCAAAGGCGAGGGACAGGTGGCGGATGGAGAAGCCGACCATGACGACGACCCAGAGGCCCAGAACCGTCCAGAGCATCTGACGCTGGTACTTGGCACCCTTCTTCCAGAAGTCGACGGCGATGATCCGCAGGCCGTTGAAGGCGTGGAACACGATCGCCGCGACAAGGCCCGTTTCACCCAGGGCCATGAGGGGGTTCTTGTAGGTACCAATCACTGCGGTGTAGGCCTCGGGGGACACACGCACCAATGAGGTGTCCAGCACGTGGACCAACAAGAAGAAGAAAATCACTACACCGGTAATGCGGTGTCCAACCCAAGACCACATGCCTTCACGGCCGCGGTACAAGGTGCCAGCTGGTTTTGTCGGCACTGAATAAACCTCCCTGCAACACAGCGGCGCTGGCATGGGATCCACGCGGGGGGAACGCCTGCTGCGAGAGCACTCGTAAGCTCAAGCCTAAATCTAGGCTTCGCTCACAGCTTATTCAATTTAGGAACCCCTTGTTGACAGGCCCCGGCGCGGTTTTGCGTTGATTTTGAGACGAACGCCACATTTGGCCGTTGTTAAGGGGGCCGGAAGCCCTCGATCCCGGCCCAATCGGGGCCGATTCGGCCGCCGTCGGCTAAAGTAGCGGTGATGACTACAGACAAAGTGACAAGCCAGGATTCACCGCTGGACCGTTTTATTGCGGTAATTCCGGCGGGCGGGGTGGGGACCCGTCTCTGGCCTCTGTCACGGGCAGCAGCCCCGAAATTCCTTCACGACCTCACCGGTTCGGGCAGCACCCTGCTGCGCGCGACCTATGACCGCCTCCAGCCTGTCGCCGGCAGGCACGTGCTGGTGGTGACCGGCGCCGCCCACAAGGCAGCCGTCTGCCGCCAGCTGCCTGAGGTCCTGGACTCCAACCTTGTCCTGGAAAGCGAACCCAAAGATTCCGGTGCGGCGATCGGCCTCGCCGCGGCCATCCTGCATGAGCGGGACCCGGACACCATCATGGGCTCGTTCGCCGCGGACCAGGTCATCAGCCCGGACGACCTCTTCCAGGACGCAGTCCGTGAGGCCGTCTACACCGCGGCCGCGGGGAAGATCGTCACCATCGGCATCAAGCCGACCCATCCCTCCACCGGATTCGGCTACATCCGCTCCGGTGCGAACCTCAACATCCCCGACGCGCCCAGCGCGCAGTCCGTGGTGGAGTTTGTAGAGAAGCCCAGCGAGGAAGTGGCCCAGCAGTACGTCGACAGCGGGGAATATGTCTGGAACGCGGGCATGTTCGTGGCTCCGGTCTCGCTGATGCTCAAGCACCTCGAGGCCAACCAGCCCGAGCTCTTCGCCGGACTCCAGGAAATCGCCAAGGCCTGGGATACCCCGGAGCGCGACGCCGTCACGGCCCGGGTGTGGCCCACACTGCCCAAGATCGCCATTGACTACGCCGTTGCCGAACCCGCCGCCGCAGCCGGCGACGTCGCCGTTGTGCCCGGAACGTTCCTCTGGGACGACGTCGGGGACTTCGCCTCCGTGGGCCGGCTCAACAGCGCCAAGGAAGTCGACGAGGTCACGGTACTGGGCGAGGGCGCACGCGTTTTCACCGAGAACGCCAGCGGCGTGGTGGTCTCCGATACCAAGCGCGTGATCGCTTTGATCGGCATCAAGGACGTGGTGATCGTTGACACTCCGGACGCCCTGCTGGTCACCACCAAGGAACACTCGCAGCGGGTCAAGCAGGCCGTGGATGCCATCAAGGCCAAGGGCGACACCGACGTCCTGTAGGCGGATTGGAGCGGACCAGGGGTTGTTCAATATCCAGCAATCCGTAACGCGGAGTACCCGATGCCGCTATTTATTGTCCGCTCGCTAGAGTTATTCCGTGCGCAATTACTCGACTGAAGCTGAGCCCACGACTCTCGTGGGGCCGTGGCTGGAGCCCCTCCTGCCGGAGCTGATCGCTTTCCGCCGCGACCTCCATGCGCACCCGGAACTTTCGTTCAAGGAGTTCCGCACCACCGACAAGCTGGCGAAACGGCTCGAGGAAGCCGGGCTCAAACCCCGCCGCCTCGAGAGCACGGGCCTGACGGTCGACGTCGGGCACGGACCCATCGCCACCGCCCTGCGCGGGGACATCGACGCCCTGCCGATCATCGAGGAAACGGGCCTTGAGTTCGCCTCGAAGAACCACGGCGTGACCCACGCCTGCGGCCACGATGTCCACACCACCACCATGCTCGGCATCGCGCTGGTCCTGCAGCGGATGCATGAACAGTCCCCGCTGCGGGGGACGGTGCGGATCATCTTCCAGCCGGCCGAGGAAACCATGCCCGGCGGCGCCACCTCCTGCATCGAGCAGGGCGTCCTGGAAGGCGTGCCGCGGATCCTGGCGCTGCACTGCGATCCCCGGATCGAGATCGGCAAGATCGGCACCCGGATCGGGGCCATCACCTCCGCCTCGGACACCATCAAGATTGAGCTCTCCGGCCGTGGCGGCCACACCTCCCGCCCCCACCTGACCGAGGAACTGGTCTTCGCCCTGGCGCAGATCGCGGTCAATGTTCCCGCCGTGCTCTCGCGCCGGGTCGATGTCCGCAGCGGCGTGTCGGTGGTCTGGGGCCAGATCTCCGCGGGCTCGGCCCCGAACGCCATCCCCGGCAGCGGCTACCTGGCCGGCACCATGCGGTGCCTGGACCGCGAGGCCTGGCACGACGCCGGTGAGCTGCTCGATGACATCATCCGGCAAGTCGCCGAGCCTTACGGCGTCGACGTCCATCTGGAACACACCCGCGGCGTCCCGCCGGTGGTCAACTCTGAACACGAGACCGCGCTGATTGAGGCCGCGGCCCGCGCCGAAATCGGCGAGGGCGCCGTGGTCCTGACCCCGCAGTCCATGGGCGGGGAAGACTTCGCGTGGTTCCTGGCCGACACTCCCGGCGCCATGATGCGCCTCGGCACCATGACTCCCGGCGGGGAAGAGTACGACCTTCATCGCGGCGACTACATCGTTGACGAGCGGGCGCTGGGCCTCGGCATCCAGGTGCTCACGGCGGCGGCCCTGCGCACCATCCGAGACCTGTAGCTCCCGCAGCTACCCGCGACTCTGGCCTTCGCGGCCCGTCGCCCCGCGGGGTTTCCCCACCTTTGCCGGCACGACGCCGGGACGCACCGGCGGTGCGAGCCGACACGCCGTCGGCACCCGGCGAACATGGGGAAATCCGGCGGGTGCCTGCGGCGTGGGCCCATTGCAGGTCAGAGCCATGGTTGCAGCACGGACAATTGAGTTGCGCACAATTGAATTGTGCACAACCCAAATGTGCGGTACCGTGGAGGCATGACCACGCCAGAAGAGGCCCGACCCGCCAGTCCCGAAGCGCTCCGCCTGAACCGGCAGGTGTGCTTCGCGATGTACTCGGCCTCGCGCGCCGCCACGGCCGTCTACCGGCCCATGCTGGAGGAGCTCGGCCTGACCTACCCGCAGTACCTCGCCATGCTGGTGCTCTGGGAAGCGGAGCCCCGCAGCGTCCGTGAACTGGGGGAGGAGCTGGGACTCGACTCCGGCACGCTGTCGCCGCTGCTCAAGCGGCTCGAGGCGCTCGGCCTCGTCCAGCGCCGCCGGTCCGCCGAGGACGAGCGCCGCGTGGAGATCTTCCTCACCGACGCCGGCGCCGCCCTGAGTGTCAGGGCCAGCGGCATCCCGCAGCGCCTGGCGGACGCCGCCGGGCTCACCGCCGCTGAACTGGACCAGCTCCGCGAAACCCTGGGCCGGCTGGCCAACGCGCTCCACGCCTCGCACTAAGCCCTTCCCTTACACCCCTTCCCAGGCCCACGAGGCCGACGTCGAAATCGCGGCAGGCGTGCCAACTCGCCGGAAGTTTACGGCGACTCCGCAGGCTTCCGGCGAGTTCCAACTGAACCCCTTCTTCCCGCCCACAGAACGGAAACCCATGAAGACCCTTTACACAGCCGAGGCCCTGGCCTCCGGCGAAGGCCGCGACGGCACCGCCATCACCAAGGACGGCAAGCTCAGCGTCACCCTCGCCAGCCCGGTGGAACTCGGCGGCGACGGCGCGGGAACCAACCCCGAACAGCTCTTTGCCGCCGGCTATGCCGCGTGCTTCCACTCCGCCCTGCGCCTGGTCGGACGCAAGGAGCGCGCCGACCTGACGGACTCCGCTGTCGCTGCCAAGATCCACTTCGGCGCACTCGAGGACGGTGCCGGATACGGCCTGGCAGCAGAGCTCGAGATCGCCCTCCCCGCCGTGGACCGGCAGACCGCCGAGGCGCTTGTGGCCAAAGCCCACCAGATCTGCCCCTACTCCAACGCCACCCGCGGCAACATCACTGTCGACATCACCATCCTGGAGGTCGCCGCATGAGCGCCAACACCGAAACCCTCACCCTGCCCGCCACCACCCGCGAGATCCAGCTGGCGTCCCGGCCCCACGGCCGCCCCGTCCCGGCGAACTTCCGCGTCGCCGAGTCGCCGCTTCCCGAACTGCAGGATGGCCAGGTCCTGGTCCGCAACATCTACATCTCGGTGGACCCGTACATGCGCGGCCGCATGAACGACGTCAAGTCCTACTCCGCGCCCTTTGCGCTGGATAAGGCGCTCGACGGCGGCGCCGTCGGCGAAGTCATCGCGTCCCGCGCCGAAGGGCGCGCTGTCGGCGATACCGTCGTCCACGGCCTCGGCTGGCGTGAATACGCCGTCGTCGACGGGGCGGCCACCACCCTGGCGCGCACCGATCTGGCCCCCGCATCAGCATTCCTCGGTGCCCTCGGCATGACCGGCCTGACCGCCTACGCGGGCCTGCTGAAGGTCGCGGAATTCAAGCCCGGCGACGCCGTATTCGTCTCTGGCGCCGCCGGCGCGGTCGGCTCGCTCGTGGGACAGATCGCCAAGGCCATGGGTGCGTCCCTGGTCATCGGCAGCGCCGGCTCGCCGGAAAAGGTGGCACGGCTGCTCGAACTCGGCTTCGATGCCGCGTTCAACTATCACGACGGCCCGGTTGCGGAACAGCTCGCCGCGGCGGCGGGTGAGCGCGGGATCGACGTTTACTTCGACAACGTCGGCGGCGAGCACCTGGAAGCGGCGTTGTCCACGCTCACCGTCGGCGGCAGGGTGGCCATGTGCGGGGCCATCGCCCAGTACAACGCGACCGAACCCACGCCCGCGCCGCGGAACCTCATGCAGGCGATCGGCAAACAGCTCACGCTCAAGGGCTTCCTGGTGGGCGGCTACTGGCAGCACATGGCCGAGTTTGTCGAAACGATGTCCGCCTGGCTCGCCGACGGAACGGTCCGCTACGACGAGACTGTGGTGGACGGCCTGGACAACGCCCCGCAGGCCTTCATGGACCTGCTCGACGGCGCCAACACCGGCAAGATGCTGGTCCGTCTCTAACCGGCGCCGGCGCCGGCGCACCACCAGACACACAGGCGCCTCCGGCACCATCAGACACGCAGACGCCTCCGGCGCCAGTTCCTGCGGGGACCGGCGCCGGAGGCGTCTGCGCGCCTTCCCTGGCAGGAGGGCCCGGCTACCACTAGGTAACAAGTTCTCAACAATCTGTGCAATTGCTGTGAAGTCTGCTACGTGTACGTGGCGCAGGCCACTAAAGTAGCTTCCATCAGTGCGCCTCGGCGCAGTGCTGCGAATCCATCAGTGACAACAGAGATCAGCGGAACTCCGCAGACAGACACTCATTGAACTCCCGTCGTAGCGCCTACTCTTTCTTCCTGGAGGAAAATTGAAGAACTCTCTGCGTGCCACCTTCAAGCGCGGATCAATGGCCGGCGTCGCCACCGCGGGCGCGGCTGCACTCCTGCTGACCGGCTGCGGGGCTGCCCCGGAGGCCAGCACCGCCACCAACACCGCCAGCAACTACACGGGCTGCATCGTGTCCGACTCGGGTGGATTCGACGACCAGTCGTTCAACCAGTCTTCCTACGAGGGCCTGAAGAAGGTCACGTCGGAGCTGGGCCTTAAGATGAACGAGGCCGAGTCCAAGACGAACAACGACTTCGAGCCCAACCTGCGCGCCATGGTCGCCGCCGGCTGCAACCTGACCGTCACGGTCGGCTTCCTGCTCGGCGACGCCACGAAGGCCCAGGCCACCGCGAACCCGGACAAGCACTTCGCCATCATCGACTTCGGTTACGAAACCCCGGTCGCGAACGTCAAGCCGATCATCTACGACACGGCCCAGGCCGCGTTCCTGGCCGGCTACCTGGCCGCGGGCACCACCAAGACCGGAACGGTCGCCACCTTCGGCGGCATCAAGATCCCCACGGTCACCATCTTCATGGACGGCTACGCCGACGGCGTGAAGTACTACAACGAGAAGAAGGGCAAGAACGTCAAGGTTCTTGGCTGGGACAAGGCCAAGCAGGACGGCTCCTTCACCGGCGACTTCGAAAAGCAGGACAAGGGCAAGCAGTTCACCCAGAACTTCCTGGACCAGGGCGCCGACATCGTCATGCCCGTCGCCGGTCCGGTCGGCAAGGGTGCGGGCGCGGCCCTGCAGGAAGCCAAGGCAGCAGGCAAGGACGTCAAGCTCATCTGGGTTGACTCCGACGGCTTCCTCACGGCACCGGATTACAAGGACATCATGCTCTCCTCCGTCATGAAGCAGATGGGCGAGGCCGTCGAGACGGTCGTCAAGCAGGACAAGGACGGCCAGTTCACCAACAAGCCGTACGTTGGCACGCTCGCGAACGACGGCGTCCAGCTGGCTCCGTTCCACGACTTGGATTCCCAGGTTCCGGCCGAACTGAAGTCCGAGCTGGACCAGATCAAGAAGGACATCGCCGACGGCAAGCTGAAGGTTGAATCTGCAGCCAGCCCGAAGGCCTAACTTCCTCCGCTAAGCGCCACGGCCCGTCCGGTCACCACCGCACGGGCTGTGGCGCTTTTCGTTGCGGCCCGCCCGTGTCAGAGCGCAGGCACTAAGCTGGTGCTGCAGCCCCCACTACCCGTCCGGACCAAGTCTTCCGGACACCTCGAGATTGGTCAGAGTTTTGAAACTTGAACTCAAGGGCATTACTAAACGCTTCGGCTCCCTGGTAGCCAACGATCACATCGATGTGGTTGTTGAGCCCGGGCAGATTCACTGTCTGCTCGGTGAGAACGGCGCTGGCAAGTCCACGCTGATGAATGTCCTCTACGGACTGTACGAGCCCACCGAGGGCGAAATCCTGATCGATGACAAACCGGTCACCTTCCGCGGGCCCGGCGACGCCATGGCCGCCGGAATCGGTATGGTGCACCAGCACTTCATGCTGGTCCCCGTCTTTACCGTCGCGGAAAACGTCGCACTGGGAGCGGAGACCACCAAGACCGGCGGATTCCTGGACCTCGAGGACACGCGCCGGAAGATCCGGGAGATCTCGGACCGGTACGGCTTCGACGTCGACCCCGACGCGCTGATCGAAGACCTCCCCGTGGGCGTGCAGCAGCGCGTCGAGATCATCAAGGCACTGGTCCGCGACGCCAAGGTGCTCATCCTCGACGAGCCCACAGCCGTGCTGACCCCGCAGGACACCGACGAACTGCTGGACATCATGCGCCAGCTCAAGAGTCACGGCACCTCCATCGTCTTCATCTCCCACAAGCTGCGCGAGGTAAAAGCCGTCTCGGACACCATCACCGTCATCCGGCGCGGCAAGGTAGTGGGCTCGGCCGATCCCGGCGCCTCCACCACCGAGCTGGCGTCCATGATGGTGGGCCGGGCCGTGAGCCTGACCCTGGACAAGGCTCCCGCCAATCCGCAGGAGACCACCTTCGAGGTCAAGGACCTCACCGTCATCGCACCCAGCGGCCAGCATGTGGTGGACGGCATCAGCTTCGGGATCGCCCGCGGCGAGATCCTCGCCGTCGCCGGCGTCCAGGGCAACGGCCAGACCGAACTGACCGAGGCCATCCTCGGTCTGCAGGAGAGGGTCCACGGCTCGATCGCCCTCGACGGCGAAGAACTGCTGGGCCGCAGCGTCAAGGACGTCCTCAACGCCGGCGTCGGATTCGTGCCGGAAGACCGTTCACTCGACGGGCTGATCGGCACGTTCTCGATTGCCGAGAACCTGATCCTGGACCGCTACGACCAGGCGCCGTTCGCCAAGGGCATCAGCATGAGCCCGGCCAAGGTCCTGGAGAACGCCAAGACCCGGATCGATGAATTCGACGTCCGCACGCCGTCCGGCATGCTCGCCGCCGGCACACTGTCCGGCGGCAACCAGCAGAAAGTCGTCATGGCGCGGGAACTCTCCCGCCCGCTGAGGCTCTTCATCGCCTCCCAGCCCACCCGCGGCGTGGACGTGGGCTCCATCGAGTTCCTGCACAAGCGGATCGTCGCGGAGCGGGACCATGGCACGCCCGTCATGATCGTCTCCACCGAACTGGACGAGGTGATTGAACTCGCCGACCGGATCGCCGTGCTGTACAAGGGCCGGCTGGTGGGAATCGTCCCGGCCGGCACCGGGCGCGACGTCCTGGGCCTGATGATGGCCGGGGTGTCCCCGGACGAAGCCCAGGCCGAAGCGGCGGACAAGCACTCAGCACCGTCCCTCTCGGAAAACCCGGCCGGCACCCCGGCAGAAAACCCGGCCGGCACCCCGGCCAATGACCCCGCAACGAGGCCGGCAACGAACCAGACGCCCGCCGCCCCGTCCGCGCAGGAGCCCGGCTCCAGCGCCGTAGGAGACCACCATGAGTGAGAACACCGAGCCGCGGCCCGCGGCCGCACCGGACCCGGACCGGCTTCCGGCAGCACAAGCCACCGCAGTGGAGCCTGAGCCGCTCGAGGACGATGAAGCCTTTGTCACCTCGCTGGACACCGCGGGCGGTGCCCACCAGCCATCGGCCGTTCCGGTCTCGACCCAGAGCGGATCCCTTCCCGGCGCCCCGGAAGAGGAGTCGGTGCTGCGCATGATCTTCACCGGCAATGGCATCGTGACCATCCTGGCGGTGGTGCTTGCACTGATCCTGGGCGGCTTGCTCATCGCCATGACGGACAAAGTTGTCGGCACCACGGCGGGCTACCTCTTTGCCCGGCCCAGTGATTTCCTGACCGCCGTCTGGTCCGCTGCCACAAGCTCGTACGTCGCCCTCTTCCAGGGCGCGGTCTTCAACCCCCGCGGGGCCGGAGTGGCCGGACAGTTCGCCCCCCTCATGGAGACGCTGACCATCGCCACCCCGCTGATCACCGCGGGCCTCGGCGTCGCACTGGCCTTCCGCGCGGGGCTTTTCAACATCGGTGCACAGGGCCAGATCATCATGGCCGGCATCCTCGCCTCGTGGGTCGGCTTCGCGCTGCACCTGCCGATGGGGCTGCACCTGCTGCTGGTCCTCGTGGCCGGCGTCATCGGCGGCGCCGTTTGGGGCGGCATCGTCGGCGTGCTCAAGGCCAGGACGGGCGCCCACGAGGTCATCGTGACCATCATGTTCAACTACATCGCCCTCTATTTCCTGCGCTACCTGCTCGACACGGACTTGTTCCAGCGGCCGGGGGCGGACACGCCGATATCGCCGATCCTGGACCCCAGCGCCGCGTACCCGCTGCTCTTCGGCAGCCAGTACCGGCTGCACCTGGGCTTCCTGCTGGCCATCGCGGCCACCGTGTTTGTTTCGTGGCTGCTTAACCGCTCCACGCTCGGTTTCGAATTCCGTGCCATCGGGGCCAACCCCAAGGCAGCCCTGACTGCCGGCATTAACGTCTCCCGGGCCACGATCCTGGTGATGACCATTGCCGGTGGCCTGGCCGGCCTGGCCGGCGTGGCGCAGGTGGCAGGCACGGAAAAGGTCCTGACCGATGGTGTCGCGGCAACCTACGGCTTTGACGCGATCACCGTGGCGCTGCTGGGACGTTCGTCGCCGTGGGGCACCTTTGCCGCCGGCGTGCTGTTCGGAGCCTTCCGCGCAGGCGCTGTCCAGATGCAGATCCAGACCGGAACTCCGATCGATATCGTGCTCGTGGTCCAGTCGCTCATTGTGCTCTTCATCGCGGCGCCGCCCCTGGTCCGGGCGATCTTCGGACTCAACCCGCGCAAGAAGAAGGCCGCGACCGCCGGCAAAACCAAGCAGGCCGCAACCACCGGAGGTGCCGCATGAGCACAACAGCAACCTCGCCCGTCCAGGGGGAATCCCAGCCGGACAAGAGCCGCAGGCCCGCGGAGTCCGCGAAGCCCGTAACCTGGAAGCTGCCGGTAACGCTGGCGGTGCTGGCCACCGTCGCCTTCATCTTCTTCGGCCTGCTGGGCCCGCAGGTGAACGCCAAGTTCGGCGTTTCGTCCGGCGGAGATTTCTTCCAACTCCCCGCGATCGACGTCCCCGCTTTCCTGTCCGGGATCGTGCTCTCTCTGATCCTGCTGGGCTTGGCCGGCTACGCCTTGGTCCTGAAGGCAAAAAAGAACCAGAGGCCCCCGCGCTGGCTGCCGGCCGTGTTCACAGTTGTGTTCGTGGTCGCCTTCCTGATCTGGGTGGTGGGCGGTGCCCGGACCCCCAGCATTTCGCTGGCCGGCCTCATTGCCGGGTCCGTGACGCTCGCCGTGCCGATCGTCTTCGGCTCCCTCTCAGGTGTGCTGTGCGAACGCGCCGGCGTCGTTAACATCGCCATCGAAGGCCAACTCCTGGGCGGTGCCTTCACGGCCGCGCTCGTCGCCAGCCTGACGCACAACCCCTACCTAGGCCTGCTTGCGGCGGCCGTGGCGGGCGCCCTTGTCTCGATGGTGCTGGCGCTGTTCGCCATCAAGTACGTGGTCAACCAGATCATCGTCGGCGTCGTGCTCAACGTCCTGGTGTCCGGGCTCACCGGCTTCCTGTTCAGCACCGTGATGCAGTCGGACCCGGAGAAGTACAACTCGCCCGGCGAGCTGCCCATCATCGATATCCCGGTTCTGTCCGGCATCCCGGTGATCGGGCCCATCCTGTTCAAGCAGTCCGTGGTGGGCTACCTGATGTATGTGGCCGTGATTGTGATCTGGATCGGGCTGTTCAAGACGAAGTGGGGGCTGCGCGTCCGTGCCGTGGGCGAGCACCCGCAGGCGGCCGACACGCTGGGCATCAAGGTCAACGCGACCCGGTTCTGGAACGTCACACTCGGCGGCGCCGTCGCCGGGATCGGCGGATCGTTCTTCACCCTTGTGGCGATCGACAGCTTCACCAAGGAAATCTCCGGCGGCCGCGGCTTCATTGCCCTCGCCGCCATGATCCTGGGCCGCTGGAATCCGATCGGGGCGTTCTTCGCCGCGCTGTTGTTCGGCTTCGCCGACAACCTGCAAAGCATCGTGACGATCATCGGCACGCCCGTGCCGAGCCAGTTCATGGCCATGCTGCCGTACGTCGTGACCGTGTTTGCCGTGGCGGGGCTCGTCGGCCGCTCCCGGCCGCCGGCCGCCGACGGCATACCGTACATCAAGGGCTGAGCATGGACAGCATCAACGTCGACTGGGCAGCGCTCGAAGCCGCGGCCGTGACCGCCATGAAGAACGCCTACGCGCCGTATTCGAAGTTTCCGGTGGGGGCCGCGGCCCTCACCGGGGACGGGCGGATCGTCAGCGGCTGCAACGTTGAGAACGCCAGCTACGGGCTGACCCTGTGCGCCGAGTGCGCCCTGGTGGGCAACCTGCAGATGACCGGCGGGGGACGGCTCCGCGCCTTCTACTGCGTCGACGCCGGCGGGAACGTCCTCATGCCGTGCGGGCGCTGCCGCCAGCTGCTCTACGAATTCCGGGCTCCGGATATGGAGCTCATGACCACGCAGGGAATCAAGACCATGGACCAGGTCCTTCCCGATGCCTTTGGCCCCCAACACCTGGAGGAACCCCGGTGACACACGCGACCCAGACCACCAGCAACAGCGAAGCGTTCGACGCCGTCGACATCATCCGCATCAAGCGGGACAAGGGCGTGCTCAGCCCGGCCCAGATCGACTGGACGATCGACGCCTACACCCGCGGCGCCATCGCCGACGAACAGATGGCCGCCCTGAACATGGCCATCCTGCTCAACGGCATGGACCGGGCCGAGATCTCCCGCTGGACGGCGGCCATGATCGCCTCCGGCGAGCGGATGGACTTCTCCAGCCTGCGCAGGCCCGACGGCGGCGTGAAGGCGACGTCGGACAAGCACTCCACCGGCGGCGTCGGGGACAAGATCACCCTGCCGCTGGCGCCCCTCGTGGCGGTCTTCGGCGTGGCCGTGCCGCAGCTCTCGGGCCGCGGCCTCGGCCACACCGGCGGCACGCTGGACAAGCTCGAGGCCATCCCGGGCTGGCGTGCGGACCTCAGCAACGACGAAATGATGGCCCAGCTCCAGGACGTCGGTGCGGTCATTTGCGCGGCCGGCGCGGGGCTGGCCCCGGCGGACAAGAAGCTCTACTCGCTCCGCGACGTCACCGGGACCGTGGAGGCCATCCCGCTGATCGCGTCCTCGATCATGAGCAAGAAGATCGCCGAAGGGACCGGCTCGCTGGTGCTCGACGTCAAGGTGGGCAGCGGCGCGTTCATGAAGGACGAGGCCCGCGCCCGCGAACTCGCCGAGACCATGGTGGCCCTGGGCAAGGACGCCGGCGTCAACACGGTGGCCCTGCTCACCAACATGAACACGCCCCTGGGCCTCACCGCGGGCAACGCGATCGAGGTCGAGGAATCCGTGGAGGTCCTCGCCGGGGGAGGCCCGGACGACGTCGTCGAACTCACCGTCCGGCTCGCGGAGGAAATGCTGGCGTGCGCCGGGGTGCGCGACGCCGATCCCCGCGCCGCGCTGCGGGACGGCCGGGCCATGGATGTCTGGAACCGGATGATCCAGGCTCAGGGTGGGGACCCGCGCGCCAAGCTCCCGGTCGCCAAGGAATCCGAGGTCATCTACGCCCCGGCCGACGGCGTTTTGGTGGAGCTCGACGCGATGGCCGTCGGCGTCGCAGCCTGGCGGCTCGGCGCTGGACGCGCCCGCAAGGAGGACCAGGTCCAGGCCGGGGCTGGGGTGCGGATGCACGCCAAGCCGGGCGCCACGGTCAGGGCGGGCGAACCGCTCATGACCCTCCTGACGGACACCCCGGAGAAGTTCGAGCGTGCCAAGGAAGCGCTCGAAGACGCCGCCGTGATCGCACCCGAGGGCTCCCGACCCGCCCAGAAGCTCATCATCGACCGCATCGCCTAAGCCCGTTGCCCTATCACCTTTGGTCCCCAAGCCCCCGGCAAAGTCAAGGAGTCGGAGCAACGCCGGGGTTTAAGCCGCCGCTTGCAGCAGCTGGTTCAGCCGGTTGGCCGGGGTTTCCAGGTTGAGGGTGGGCCGGGGCCGGCGGTTGAGTTTCGCGGCGATCTGGCGGAGGTCCTCCGTGGTGTGGACGGAGAGGTCGGAGCCTTTCTCGAACCAGAACCTCAGGAGCCGGTTGGTGTTCTCGTTGGACCCGCGCTGCCAGGGCGAGTGCGGGTCGCAGAAGTAGAGCGTGGTGTCGAGCGCGGTCTGGATCCGGTCATACTCGGCGAGTTCGGTTCCGCGGTCCCAGGTGATCGAGCGGCGCAGGTGATCCG
>NZ_FNGD01000006.1:59969-294644 GCF_900102895.1 Arthrobacter sp. ov407 | reverse complement strand
GACGCCGGTGCCCGGGTTCAGTTCGTGGATCTTGCGGACCGTCTCGGCGTACAGCCAGACGCCCTCGTCGGCGAGGTCGTCGCGGGCCACACCGGTCACGGTGGCGTAGCGCAGCTGCATGGCCTGGACCGAGCGGGCCACCTTGGTGGGCTCGAACATGTCCACGGGCGAGGGCTTGCCGGTGTCGATCTGGCAGAAGTCGCAGCGCCGGGTGCATTCGGAGCCGCCGATCAGGAAGGTGGCTTCCTTGTCTTCCCAGCATTCGAAGATGTTCGGACAGCCGGCCTCTTCACACACGGTGTGGAGGCCTTCCTTCTTGACGAGGTTTTTGAGCTGGACGAACTCGGGGCCCATCTGGACCTTGGCCTTGATCCATTCCGGCTTCCGTTCCACCGGTGTGGCCGCATTTCGCTGCTCAATGCGCAGCATCTTCCGGCCTTCTGGTGCCAGTGTCATTAGTTCTCTTTCCTTCAGCATTCGACGACGTTGACGGCGAGGCCGCCCATGGCCGTTTCCTTGTATTTGGAGGACATGTCCTTGCCGGTTTCGCGCATGGTCACGATCACCTCGTCGAGGGAGACCCGGTGGGTGCCGTCGCCCCAGAGGGCCATCTTGGCGGCGTTGATGGCCTTGGCGGCGGCGATCGCGTTGCGTTCGATGCACGGGACCTGGACCAGCCCGCCGATCGGATCGCAGGTCAGGCCCAGGTTGTGCTCCATCGCGATTTCCGCGGCGTTCTCCACCTGTTGGGGGGTGCCGCCCATGACTTCGGCCAGACCGGCGGCCGCCATCGACGACGCCGAGCCCACCTCGCCCTGGCAGCCGACTTCCGCGCCGGAAATCGAGGCCTGTTCCTTGTAGAGCACGCCGATGGCGCCGGCGGTCAGCAGGAACTTGACCACGACGTCGTCGCGGTCGGCCTGGGTTGCCTTGTCCATGCCGGGGGCGAAGTGCAGCGCGTAGTAGAGCACGGCGGGGATGATGCCCGCGGCGCCGTTGGTGGGGGCGGTGACCACGCGCCCGCCCGAGGCGTTTTCCTCATTCACGGCCAGGGCGATCAGGTTGACCCATTCCTGCCAGTACTTCGGGTCCCGGAAGTCGGGGTCCTGATCCAGGGTTTCCTTCATGAGCCGCTCGTGCCAGTCGGGCGCGCGGCGGCGGACCTTGAGCCCGCCGGGCAGCAGCCCGGTGCGTTTGAGGCTGACCTGGACGCAGCCCTCCATCACCGAGTAGATGTGCAGCAGGCCCTCCCGGATCTCCTCTTCCGGCCGGCTGTCCTCCTCGTTGATCCGCATCACCTCGCTGATGCTCAGCGAGGTCTTCCGGCAGTGTTCCAGCAGTTCGGCGGCCGTGCGGAACGGCAGCGGCAGTTCCTTCTTGGATTCGTCGAGCTCCTGCTGCGCCGCGTCCTCCTCGCCTTCGCGGACAATGAAGCCGCCGCCGACGGAGAAGAACGTGGCCTGGTGCAGCGTTTCGCCCCCGGCGTCGGAGACCGTGAACGTCATGCCGTTGGTGTGCCGGGGCAGGATGGTCAGCGGGCGCAGGACCATGTCCTTCACCCCGTAGGGCAGGGCAACGGCTCCTGCCAGCTGCAGGGTGCCGGTCCCGGCGATCGCGGCCAGCCGGTCTTCCACTTCCTCGGGGAGGATCTGCTCGGGGTGGAAGCCCTCCAGGCCCAGCAGGATGGCGGTCATGGTGCCGTGGCCGTGGCCCGTGGCAGCAAGCGAACCGTAAAGGTCCACCCGCAGCGACGCCACCTCTGCCAGCTTGCCGAGGGACTTGAGTTCTTCAGCAAACACGGCGGCGGCCCGCATCGGTCCCACGGTGTGGGAACTGGATGGTCCTATTCCGATTGAAAACAGGTCAAAGACTCCAACAGCCATTGTCGGTTCCTCACTTAGTCATGCTTCAAATGTCGGTGGTTGAGCCCGTCAAACCCCCAATGCTTCGACAGGCTCAACTACCAGGACGGGCTATAGGGCAGGGTAGAGCGGGTGGTCGGCGGCGAGGGCCTCCACCCGGGCGCGCAGGCCGGACAGGTCCGCGCCGGCCTCGGCGATCAAAGCCTCGGCGATGATGTCCGCCACCTCGGCGAAGGCCGCCTCGCCGAAGCCGCGGGTGGCCAGCGCCGGGGTGCCGATGCGCAGCCCGGAGGTGACCATGGGCGGGCGCGGATCGAACGGGACGGCGTTGCGGTTGACGGTGATGTCGATCGCGGCGAGGCGGTCCTCGGCCTCCTGCCCGTTGAGTTCGCAGTCGCGCAGGTCCACCAGGACCAGGTGCACATCGGTGCCGCCGGAGATCACGTTGATTCCCTTGGCGGTCACGTCCGGCTGGATAAGGCGCTCGGCGAGGATCCTGGCGCCGGCCAGGACACGCTCCTGGCGCTCCTTGAACTCTTCGGACGCGGCGATCTTGAACGCCACGGCCTTGCCGGCGATGACGTGCTCCAGCGGGCCGCCCTGCTGTCCGGGGAACACCGCCGAGTTGATCTTCTTGGCGATGTCGGCGTCGTTGCTCAGGATGATGCCGCCGCGCGGACCGGCGAGGGTCTTGTGCGTCGTGGAGGTGGTGACGTGGGCGTGCGGCACCGGGGACGGGTGCAGCCCGGCCGCGACCAGTCCGGCGAAGTGGGCCATGTCCACCATCAGGTAGGCGCCCACGGAATCGGCGATCCGGCGGAACTCGGCGAAGTCGAGCTGCCGGGCGTAGGCGGACCAGCCGGCAACGATCAGGGCCGGCTTGTGCTCCCGGGCCAGGGCCTCGACCTCGGCCATGTCGATCCGGTGGTCCTCTTCACGGACCTGGTACGGGATCACGTTGTAGAGCCGGCCGGAGAAGTTGATCTTCATGCCGTGCGTGAGGTGCCCGCCGTGCGCCAGGTTCAGGCCCATGATGGTGTCGCCCGGACGGATCAGGGCATGCATGACCGAGGCGTTGGCCTGCGCACCGGAGTGCGGCTGGACGTTCGCGTACCCCGCGCCGAACAAAGCCTTGACCCTGTCGATCGCGAGCTGTTCGATCACGTCAACGTGCTCGCAGCCGCCGTAGTAGCGCCTGCCCGGGTAGCCCTCGGCGTACTTGTTCGTCAGCACCGAGCCCTGCGCCTGCATCACGGCCCTGGCGGTGTGGTTCTCCGAAGCGATCATCTCCAGCCCGTCACGCTGGCGGGTGAGCTCGGCGTCGATCCTCGCCGCGATCTCCGGATCCAAGGCGGACAGCTCAGCGTCCAGGCTCGCGGAGAACACCTGCTCAAACGCGACGGTACCGGTTGCGGGGCTCACAGCTCGCCACCGTTCTTGGACGCGTACTCCTGCGCCGACATCAGCGGACCCTCCTCGGTCACGGCCACCTTGAACAGCCAGCCCGCACCGTACGGATCGCTGTTGATCAGCGCCGGATCGGACACGACGGCGTCATTGATCTCCGTAACCTCGCCCGTCACCGGGGCGTAGAGGTCCGAAACCGACTTGGTCGACTCGACCTCGCCGCAGGTCTCCCCCGCCGTCACCGCCGAGCCGACCTCGGGCAGGTCCACGTAGACGATGTCGCCCAGGGCGTCGGCAGCCACAGCCGAAATCCCAATCCCTGCAGGGCCTGATCCGTCGGCAGCAACCCACTCGTGTTCAGCGGAGTACTTCAGTTCGGCTACAACTTTGCTCATTTATCTCAATCCTTAAGTTCGTATTGGTTTCGACAGGCTCAACCAGCGGCGGCCGGCTACTTTTGGCGCTTGTAGAACGGCAGTGCGACAACTTCGAACGGCTCCGCCTTGCCGCGGAGGTCAATGTCCAGGGCTGTGCCCGGTGCGGCGTGTTCGACGTCGACATAGGCCATGGCGACGGGGTAGCCCAAAGTGGGTGAGGGCTGTCCGGAGGTCACTTCGCCGACCACGTTGCCGTCTTTGAGGACCGGGTAGTGGCTGCGGGCGGCACGGCGTCCGAGGCCCTTGAGCCCAACGAGCTTGCGGCCGGTCGTGGAGCCTTCGCCGGCTGCCTTGAGCTCGCTCAGGGCAGCCTTGCCGACGAAGTCCGACTCCTTGGCGAGCGAGACGACCGGGCCCAGGCCTGCCGCGTACGGGTTGCCCTCGCGGGAGAGCTCGTTGCCATAGAGCGGCATGCCGGCTTCCAAACGCAGCGAGTCACGGCAGGCCAGACCGGCGGGGATAAGCCCGTGGCTGGCGCCGGTTTCCAGCAGTGCTTCCCAGAGGCCGGCGGCGTCCTCGTTGGGAACGTAGATTTCGAAGCCGTCCTCGCCGGTGTAGCCGGTGCGGGCGAGGAGCAGATCTTGTCCCTTGATTTGAACCTCAACCGCAGCGTAGTACTTCAGCTCCGTGACCAGCGAGTGTTGCTCGGCCGGGACCAGCGTCAGCAGGATGGCTTCAGCGTTCGGGCCCTGGACGGCGATCAGCGAGGTCTCGGCGGAAACATCCTCCACCGTCACGTCGAACCCGTCTTCTCGGGCAGAACCGGCCCGTTCGGCCAGCGCCGCGGCAACCACCGCAGCGTTGCCGGCGTTGGGGACCACCAGGTACTTGTCCTCACCGCGGCGGTAGGAGATGAGGTCATCGATGATGCCGCCATCCTCCTGGCAGATCAGCGAGTACTTTGCTTTGCCTATGGCCACCGCCGACAGCTTCCCGGCCAGGGCGTAGTCGAGGAACGCGGCGGCGTCCGGGCCGCTGACCCAGACTTCGCCCATGTGGGAGAGGTCGAACAGACCCGCGGCGTTGCGGACGGCGTGGTGCTCGGCGAGTTCCGATTCGTACTTGAGGGGCATCTGCCAGCCGCCGAAGTCCGTGAAGGTGGCGCCGGCTTTTTTGTGCTGCTCGTAGAGAGCGGTGTAGTTCTCACTCATCAGGGATCCTTAGTTCTCGAATTCGGAAAGCGGCGGGCAGGAGCAGACCAGGTTGCGGTCCCCGGCGGCGCCGTCGATCCGCCCGACTGGCGGGAAGTACTTGTCCTGCCTGAGTGTGTGGACGGGGAATGCGGCCTGCTCACGCGGGTACTCGCGGGTCCAGTCAGAGCTAACGACGGCGGCTGCCGTGTGGGGTGCGTTGCGCAGTGGGGAGTTCTCCACCGTGAAATCGCCGTTGGCGACCTGGTCGATCTCCTGGCGGATGGTGATCATCGCCTCGATGAAGCGGTCGATCTCCGCCAGGTCCTCGGACTCGGTGGGCTCCACCATGAGGGTGCCCGCCACGGGGAAGGACAGCGTGGGGGCGTGGAAGCCGAAGTCGATGAGGCGCTTGGCCACGTCCTCGGCGGTCACGCCGGTCCTGGCGGTCAGTTCACGCAAATCCAGGATGCACTCGTGGGCCACCAGGCCGCTCTCCCCCGTGTAGAGCACCGGGAAGTGCTCATCCAGCCGGGACGCGATGTAGTTGGCTGCGAGCAGCGCGGACTTGGTGGCCTCGGTGAGGCCCCGGCCGCCCATGAGCTTCACGTACGCCCAGGAGATCGGCAGCACGCCGGCAGATCCGAAGCGTGAGGCGGAGATCGCAACTCCCTTGCTCGGGTCCACGTTGTTCGCGTCCCCCGGCATGAACGGCGCCAGGTGCGCTTTGGCGGCAACCGGGCCAACGCCCGGTCCGCCGCCGCCGTGCGGGATGCAGAAGGTCTTGTGCAGGTTCAGGTGCGAAACGTCGCCGCCAAACTTGCCCGGCTGGGCCAGCCCGACGAGCGCGTTGAGGTTGGCGCCGTCGACGTAGACCTGCCCGCCGGCGGCGTGGATCGCGTCGCAGACCTCGCGGACGTCGGCGTCGTACACCCCGTGGGTGGACGGGTAGGTGATCATGATGCAGGACAGCGCGTCCTTGTTGGCCTCGATCTTGGCGGTCAGGTCCGCGTGGTCGATCGTGCCGTCGGAGGCGGTGGCCACCACAACGACCTTCATGCCGGCTAGCACGGCCGAGGCCGCATTGGTGCCGTGGGCCGAGGCCGGGATAAGGCAGATGTTGCGCCGGGCGTCGCCGCGGGAGTGGTGGTAGCCGCGGATGGCCAGCAGGCCGGCGAGTTCGCCCTGGGATCCGGCGTTGGGCTGGATGGAGACCTGGTCGTAGCCCGTGATTTCGGCGAGGTCAGCTTCGAGGCCGCCGATGAGTTCCCGCCAGCCCTCGGTCTGGGAGTCCGGCGCGAACGGGTGGATGGAGGCGAACTCCGGCCAGGAGATGGCTTCCATCTCGGCCGTGGCGTTCAGCTTCATGGTGCAGGAGCCCAGCGGGATCATGGTGCGGTCCAGGGCAAGGTCCCGGTCCGAGAGCTTGCGGATGTAGCGCAGCAGCTGGGTTTCGGAACGGTGGGTGTTGAACACCGGGTGCTGCAGGAAGTCGGAGGTGCGCAGCACGGTCTCGGGCAGCTCGAAGCCCTTGGCCTCAACCACCGGGCCGGCGCCAAAGGCGACGACCACCGCGGAGAGGACCTCCGGCGTCGTGGTTTCATCGACGGACACGCCAACTGTGTCCGCGTCGATGAGCCGCAGGTTGATGCCCCGGGCCTCGGCGGCGGCGATGACCTTGGCGGCCTTGCCGGGCACACGCACCGTGAGGGTGTCGAAGAAGGAGTCGCTCACCAGTTCCCGGCCGACGATCTTCAGCGTGGCGGCGAGGGCGCGGGCCTTGTTGTGGACGGTCTCGGCGATCGCCTTCAGCCCGTCGGGGCCGTGGTAGACGGCGTAGAACGAGGACACGATGGCCAGCAGGGCCTGCGCGGTGCAGATGTTGGAGGTGGCCTTCTCACGGCGGATGTGCTGCTCGCGGGTCTGCAGCGCCAGCCGGTAGGCCGGGACGCCGGCGTTGTCCTTGGAGACGCCGACGATGCGGCCGGGGAGCGTGCGTTCCATGCCCTCGCGGACCGCCATGTACGCGGCGTGCGGGCCGCCGAAGAACAGCGGCACGCCCAGGCGCTGGGTGGAGCCGACGGCGATGTCCGCTCCCTGCTCGCCCGGAGGGGTGATCAGGGTGAGAGCCAGCAGGTCGGCGGCGACGGTGACGAGGGCGCCGCGTTCCTTGGCCTCGGCGATCACGCCGGACTGGTCCCACACCCGGCCGGAGACGCCCGGCTGCTGCAGGACGAGACCGTTGATGTCGCCGTCGGGCAGGCCCCTGGAGAGGTCGGCGACCTGCACCTCGAAGCCAAGGGCCTCCGCGCGGCCCTTAACTATGGCGATGGTCTGCGGGAGGCAGTCGGCGTCGAGGACGGTCTTGGCCCCGGCAGCGGACTTGTTTTTGTTGGCGCGGCGCATGAGAAGCACGGCTTCGGCAACCGCGGTGGCCTCGTCGAGGAGGGACGCATTGGCGACCGGGAGCGCGGTGAGGTCCTGGACCATGGTCTGGAAATTCAGCAGCGCCTCGAGGCGGCCCTGGGAGATCTCCGGCTGGTAGGGCGTGTACGCGGTGTACCAGGCCGGGGCCTCAAGGATGTTGCGGCGGATCACCGGCGGGGTGACGGTGTCGTAGTAGCCCTGGCCGATCATCTGCACGGCAGTCTTGTTCTTGGAGGCGAGCTTGCGCAGTGCGGCCAGCACCTGGACTTCGCTGAGGGCGCTGTCCAGGGTGAGGGGCTTTTCCTGGCGGATGGAATCGGGGACCGCGTTGTCAACGAGGCCATCGACGCTGTCGTAGCCGACAGCCTTGAGCATGGTGTCGATGTCGGCCTGGCGGCGGGCGCCGATGTGGCGGTCTGCGAAGGTGGACGGGGACGATTGAACCGTCATGAGGAACTCCATAATTCAGGTGGCATCAAGACGCCACGATGATTCGGGTTCCTCCCCGCTCTGTATTGGACCTGAGAGTTTCCGTTTTGCCCTGCTGATAGCAGCGCGCCACTTGCACCGTCGGTGAGCCCGGTTGCCCGGACTGCTTTCCAGAGTTGCCTTGCCGCGGCGGTACGTGGGCCTGAGAGATTCCTGGGGAGGATTTGCTCCTACGGCGCCTGCTGAACGTACCGGCAGGACTCTCCCGCCGCAGATCATAAGCTGTGCCACTGGTGGGTGACACAGCTCACAATTTATCTGGTTCCCGGGCAGGATGCAAAATTTATTTCAATTGAGTCGCTGTTCCCGCGGACGACGGCGGGACTCCCCGCCGTCGTCCGCTGGCGTTTAGTGCCGCTCCCCTACAGTGCGGACCAGCCGCCGTCGGAGGCGAGGATGGCGCCGTTGACCTTGGTTCCGTCGTCGCTGAGCAGGAAGGTGATGGAGGCGGCGAGCTGCGCCGCGGCGGCGGGCGTGGGGACGGTGGCCTGCATCAGCGGGCCGAGGCGTTCGGCCGCGAGCTGGGATCCCAGCCCTCACCCTCTAGGGCTACTTTCATCAAATTGGCACAGGGCTGCGCTACGGTTGGCAGCACCATCAATTCTCAGGGGGACAAATGGAGTTTGTAGAAAAACTTTCAGCTTTGGCAGCAAAGGTGCGCCAACAGCGAGGTGTGATCCAAACGGAGGAGGCCACGAAGAATGCCTTTGTCATGCCCTTCATTTCCACAATTCTTGGCTATGACGTCTTTAACCCCATGGAAGTCGTTCCGGAGTTCATCGCGGATGTAGGGCTCAAGAAGGGCGAGAAGATCGACTACGCGATCGTCAAAGACGGCGAGGTCCAGATCCTGATCGAGTGCAAGAAGTCCACGGAACCAGTGAAAATCGAGCACGCATCCCAGCTTTTCCGGTACTTTGCCGTGACCAACGCCAGGATCGCCATCCTGACCAACGGCGAGGTGTACCAATTCTTCACGGACCTCGATGCACCGAACCGCATGGACGCCAAGCCGTTCCTCGTGCTGGATTTGAACGACATCGATGAATCCCTCATTCCGGAGCTGCAAAAACTGTCCAAAGACGTGTTTGATCTCGATTCGATCATCAGTGCGGCCGGCGAACTGAAATACATCGGTGAACTCAAGAGGACACTGGCGGCACAATTCAAGGAGCCGGAGGACGAGTGGATCAAGTTCCTGACGGGTCGTGTCTATCCGAGTCCCTATACCCAGAAGGTGCGTGAGCAGTTCACCGCGTTGGTAACCAAAGCGTCCAAGCAGTTCCTGAATGACCAGGTGAACGAGCGGCTGAAGAAGGCCCTCGGCGCCCCGGCCTTCCCCCAAAATGACGACGCGACAGTGGCGGCCAGTGTCACGAGCGCACCTGTGGCCGAAGCCGATCTGGCCGAGGCTGACGGCCTGGAAACAACGCTGGAGGAAATCGAGGGATACCAGATAGTGCGCGCCATCGTCTGCAGCGAAGTCAAGCCCGCTCGCGTAGTGCAGAGGGACGCCAAGTCCTATTTCGCGGTGCTGCTGGACGACAACAACCGCAAACCGATCGCGCGCCTGCACTTCAACCGCACCCAGAAGTACATCGGCATCTTCGACGACAACAAGGAAGAGACGCGGGTGCCCATTGGCTCACTGGAAGAGATCTACGAGCACACGGAAGCACTCCGCGCGAGCGTAAAGAGCTACCTGTGAGTGCGCGTGCAACTGACCTCGACCTGCTTCTGGTTGCCATCACGGCCATCCCGACGCCAAGCAGCTCGGCGTAAGGAACAAAACCTCGACCACTCCACTTGGAGCTACGCCAGCGCTACTGTCCGGAAGGGCATGCTGGTAATACCCTGAGCCGCCGTGCAGGTGGTGCGGACGACGGCGGAACTTCCCGCCGTCGTCCGCTTGCGTTTGGTTCCGCTCCCCTAGGGCGCTGACCAGCCGCCGTTGGAAGCCACAAGCGTGCCGTCGACGACGGCTTCGAGCTCTTGCAGACGCGGGAGGGCCCGTGTCGTCAGCAGGTGCTCGCGGGTTTCGGCCGAGACAGCCATGCTGTCCTTCCACAGCGAGCGGCCCGCCATGGCTCCGCCGGCGCCATTGGCCACGGCTGTCTCGACCTGCTTGATGAATGTCTCGTGGTCAACTCCAGCGGACAGGACAGCCCACGGCACGCCAGCGGACGCCTCGGTTACAGCGGCACTGGCCTCGGCAGACCCCGGGTACTGCAGCTTGAGCACCTTAGCGCCGCACTCGACGGAGAGCCGTGCAGACTCGGCAACGAGGCCGGGGAACGCTGCGGCGTAAGCCTCCTCGCTTTCGCCGTCGAGGCGGTAGACCAGGATCTCGACGATGAGAAGGAGGCCCTCGTCGGTGCATGCCTTGACGAGTTCACGGATCTCGTCCGCGACGCGCGAGCCGTCGTCCTGAAGGTCTGGGCGCATGTACCAGAGCATCTTCGCCACGTCACCGCCGAGTTCGCGTACCCTGCGCGGCGACATCCCCGGGACGAACTTCGTGTAGCGCAGGCCATCGACCGTCTCGAAACCGGAAGCGTCCAGGCCCACCACCAGGGCGGTGTCGCGGGAGAGGACGCCTTCATCCGCGACGCGGGGCAGGGCAACTTCGGGATCGAGCAGGATCGCAGGCGCGGCGTTTCCCAGGTAGCGGACCAGGTCCGCCTTTGCGTCGGAGAGCTGCTGGGCGGTGATGGAGTTCGGCCCGTCGGGTGCGTCGTTCATCACGGCTTTCATGCCGTTGCGCTGGTCGGCGGCGACGATGAGCATCTTGCCGCCGGGGGTCGAGATCGCTGCCATGCCGCGGCGTTCGAGCGTCGTGAGTGTATTCACTGGGTTCTCCTAATTGGGTGGTTTTTGGTCTTGTGGGGTCTGGAATCGGGCACGACGAATCGCGCCCCGTACGGGGTGCCGCCCTGGGAGGTTTAGCCCCTCGGCGGAAGGTTGGCGTGGAAACCGCTTAGCGGCGGCTCAGCGCAGGGCCTCCCGCGCTGCGAAGTCCGCCAGGAAGTGATCGATCTGCTCATACGGCGCCAGCAGGCCGTCAATGCGGATATGCGCGACGCCGGGTGGCTGGGTGACGTCGGGCGAGAGGAAACGCTCCGGTTCCTTGATCTTGTCGAGGTCGCGAGCGGCCCCGCGGAGCTGCATGCGCCTCACCACCTCGCCCGTCGGGGTGTCCATCCAGGCGAGGTGCACCCGCGAGCCGGGAATGGCGAGCCGCTCAACAAGCCGTTCCCATGCGGCCGGGAACGTGCGTTCGGAGGTGAACGGGGCAACAACCACCACGCTGTTGCCGAGTGCGAGGTTCTCCCGGGTGGTGTCGAAGAGGCAGGTGTAGCGGATATCGTTCACGCTCGCCCGCGCCGCTGGTTGTGCGTTGGGGACGTCGACCAGGAACTCGCCGCCCATGTGTTCGAACAACGGGTTGGTGACGGTGTCCAGGTCAAGGATGGTCCAGTGGAGCTGGCGGGCCAGGTCCTGGGCAAACGTTGTTTTGCCACTCGCCGGAACTCCGGAGACGATGATCGCCTCGGATGCGCGTTCTTCGGTCATGTTCATGTCATCCATTTCAAAGTTGAGGTCAGTTCGCGGCGCCCCTGCGCCGGGAAGACGGTCAGCGGCTGGTGAAGCCGCCGTCGATCGGGAGGGACGCGCCGGTGATCATCGCGGCGGCGTCGCTGAGCAGGAAGACGATGGGGCCGGCGACGTCGTCGACCGTGGCCCACCGTCCGAGCGGCATCTGCTCCAGGAAGGGCCCGCCGATTTCCGGCCGTCCCCAGTAGAAGTTGGACATGTCCGTCATGACCACCGTGGGGTTGACGCTGTTGACGCGGATGTTGTGCCTGCCAAGTTCCAGGGCGGATACCCGGGTGATGTTGTCCAGTGCCGCTTTGGAGGATCCGTAGGAGATGTGGCCGTGCAGCGCCACCATGCTGGCTTGGCTGGAGACGTTGACGATGGCGCCGCCGTGACCCTGGCGGATCATGGCGGGCACCGCATATTTGATGACCAGGAGGGCGCCGCGGGCGTTGATGCTGATGACCTTGTCGAAGACGTCGATGTTGGTGTCCTGCGGGGTCGCGATTTCGCCGCCGAAGCCGCCGCAGTTCACCACCCCCCAGAGGGCAAGGCCCTCGAGGGCGTCCCGGATGCTGTCCTCGGAGGTCAGGTCGAAGGCCAAGGGCTGCGCGCCGGTCTCATCGCAGAGCTCTGCCAGCGACTCGAGAGTGCGCGCGCTGGCGATGACTTTTGCCCCGGCGGCAACAAGCTGCCTGACGGTGGCGGCCCCGATTCCGCCGCTCGCGCCGGTGACAAGGATGGTGCGGCCGCTGAAGCCGGCGGCTGCTGGGTTTTCGACGGCGGTGCTGCTTGTGGGGGAATCGGTCATGAGGTGCTCCTGGTGGGTATAGAAGGTTCTGTGAGGTCCTGGACGGCAGTTCGCGCCCCGGACCGTTGCAGGGCTTCCCGGGCTTCCCGGTATGCGGCGGCGAAGCGGGCGTTCCGGCCCAGGTCGCCGAAGACGTTGGTCAGATTGAGGAAGGCGCCAGGTTCCGCGTGGTCCGCCCGGAGGGCGGCGCGCAGGTCGCCAAGGCGCTGGTCGGTGAGGTCGATGGGTTCGAGGTCTTCATCAGTGCCTTCGAGAAAGCGCGCCCAGGCTGCGATCACCAGGGCCGCCCGGTCAATGGGGCCTCCGAGGCGGAGCTGTTCACGGACGACAGGGAGCACGAATTTGGGGATCCGTACGGAGGCGTCGACCATTTGGCGGGCGAGGGTGTCCCTGACGGCGGGGTTGGAGAAGCGGTGGATGAGTTCGTTCCGGTAGGCGTGCAGATCAATGCCGGGCACGGGACGAAGCGTGGGTGTCGCCTCTTGTTCCATGTAGCCGGCGATGAAGTCGGCGAACAGCGGATCCGCGCAGACCTCATGGACATACCGGTGACCCGCGAGGTAGCCGAGATAGCTCATCACCTGGTGGCTCGCGTTCAGGAGCCGGAGTTTCATCAGCTCATAGGGCTCCACGTCGTCCACCATCTGCACGCCGGCGTCTTCCAGGGGCGGCCGGCCGGCAGGGAAATTGTCCTCGAGGACCCATTGTTCAAAGGGCTCGGCAATCACCGGCCACGCATCCGAGAAGCCGTAGGCCGCGGCTACCGCAGCCCGGTCGGCGTCAGTGGTGACGGGCGTGATGCGGTCCACCATGGAGTTCGGAAAGGCTACGGTTTCGCTGATCCAGCCGGCCAGCCCCGGATCTTTGAGCCGTGCGAAGGACACGAGCGCCTTGCGGGCGACGTCGCCGTTCCCCTGAATGTTGTCGCATGACATGACGGTGAACGGGGCCGTGCCCTGCTCACGCCGCTTCGCCAGCGCTGCGGTGATCAGGCCGAACGCGGAGCCGGGAACGGTGTTCGGCCCCAGGTCATGGAGGATGTCCGGCGTACGGGCATCGAATTCCCCGGTGCTGCCGTTGATGCTGTAGCCGCCCTCGGTAATGGACAGGGAGACTATACGGGTGGCCGGATCCGCGAGTTTGCGGATGACCGCTGCCGGGTCGTGGGGCGCGAAGAGGTATTCGGTGATGGAACCGATGATTCTGGCGTCTTCGGTGCCTTCGAAGCCCTTCAACACCAGGGTGTACAGGCCGTCCTGGCTGGCGAGGACACCGTGCATGCTGGCGTCCGAGGGCAGGACGCCGACGCCGCAGATTCCCCAGTCCTGCGAGCTCCCCAGGTTCAGCAGGCGGTCGATGAACATGGCTTCGTGCGAGCGGTGGAACCCGCCGACGCCGAAGTGGACAATGCCTGTCCGGACGGCGCGCCGGTCATACGAGGGGATGGGGAGCCGGCCTTCCAATTCCGGGAGGGCCACTTCATTCAGGGACGTCATGTCATTCTTCTCTTCGGTCGGGAGAGGTGGGGGCGGTGCCGTTGCCCGCTGGTGAGGTGCGGGCAACGGCGCCGGCAGGCCGGTTAGCAGGAGGACTTGTAGACGTATTGGGCGCCGTCACCGCTGATGTTGTCTGCGGTGATCTGCTTGAATCCGGTCTGGATCTCCTTCTGGGTGGACTCGCCCTTGATGGCCTTGATGGCCTGGGCCACGCCCTGCGTGCCGATGGATGCAGGTTCCTGGGCGATCAGGGCCTGGACGACGCCGTCCTTGAGCTGCTTGACCTGGGCGGGCCCGGCGTCGAAGCCGACGATCTTGACCTGGTCCTGCTTGCCGGCCTGGCGGATGCCTGTTGCCGTGCCCTCTGCCGCGAAGGTGTTGGCTGCGAACACACCGACGATGTCCGGGTCCTTGGCCAGGGCGGCGGAGACGAGCTTGGCCGCTTCAGCCGGGTCGTTGTGGCTGTACTGCACACCCAAGTACTCGAAGGACGAGTCAGCCTTAGCGCCCTCTTCGAATCCCGCGACACGGGCATCGGCCGTCGAGACGCCGGGGTCGGTGGAAATTACCAGGACTTTGCCCCCGCCGGGGCTGAGGTTCTTGATGGCTTTGAAGGCCTCCAGGCCGCCGCCCTTGTTGTCCGAGGCGATCGCCGACGCGGCGAACGAGGGGTCCCCCACGGTGGTGTCAACGAGGACCACCTTGATGCCAGCGGCCGCAGCCGCCTTCAACGGCGCCTGCATCGCGGCCACATCGGTGGGTGCGATGAGGATGGCGTCCGGTCGGGATGCCACAACGGAATCGACGATGGGCTTTTGCAGCGTCGGGTCGAACTTGGCCGGCCCCTGCGTGTTGACCGTGGCGCCGGCCGCCTTGGCGGCCGCGTCGATGCCACACTGCATGCTGACGTAAAACTCGTCCCCGGCGACGCCCTGGATGAACGTGAGCTTGGGCTGCGTTCCGGCCGCGCTCCCTGCCGAGGCGGTGCCGCCAGCACAGGCGCTGAGGGATGTTGCGGCGAGGACACCTGCGGCGAGCAGGGTGATTTTAGGGGTTAACTTCATTGTCGCGCTCCTGTGTGTTTGATGGGGGTAATTCGGGAAAAATCAGCTGGATCGTAGGCCAAAGACCTTCTTCTTGCCGTCGGCCTTGGCGGCATGCCCCCTGGCGGCCGCGGCCCGGCGTCGTTGGTCGACGTAGACGGCTAGGACCAGGACGGCACCGACTGCTACCTGCTGCCAGAACGGCTGGATGCCGACGATGACGAAGCCGTTCTGCAGCACTGCGGGGATGAAGAGTCCGACGACGGTTCCAAAGATGGTGCCGACGCCGCCGAAGAGTGAGGTTCCGCCGATCACCACTGCGGCGATGACGTTGAGGTTAGTCGCCGACTGGCCGGCGATGGCCGTGGTGCCGTACTGCGACAGTGACAGGATGCCTGCCACGCCGGCGAGGCCGCCGGAGAGGACGTAGATGGAGATCAGCTGGCGGTCGACCTTCACGCCGACCCGTCGGGCGGATTCCTCGTTGGAGCCGACGGCGAAGGTGTAGAGGCCGAAGCGTGTCCGATGGAGCACGGTGCCGAAGATCAGGATGAGGACCATGGCGATGAGGGAGATCGTCGGCAGGGTCGTTCCCGGGACGTTGCCGTAGCCGATGGAGTCCTGGAGCACTGCCGGGACTTCCCGGATGTCCACGCCGCCGGTGATGACCTGCGCCAGTCCCAGGGCGCCGCCGAGTGTTCCGAGGGTGACGATCAGGGGCGGCACCTTGGCCTTCGCGATGAGGACCCCGTTGAGCAGGCCCCAGCCGACCCCGCATCCGACGGCGACGAGGATCCCCACGATGGCCGTCCCCCACCCGGAACCGTCCATGGCCTGCATGACCTTGGCTGCCACTACCCCGGAGAAGACAAGGTTGGATCCGATAGACAGGTCGATGCCCGAGGTGACGATGACAAAGGTCATGCCGATGCCCAGGACCCCGAGGATGGAGACGTTCTGGATGATCTGGCGGACATTGCCCCACGTCGGGAACACTTCCGGCGCCAAGGCGGAGAAGGCCAGGAAGATGACCAGCAGAACTAGCAGGATCTGGAACGACTGAACCTGGAGCACCTGCTTGAGCGTGTGTGCGCGTGAGATTTCCGGTGCGGTGCCGGCGGTGCGGGGTACGGCTTCGGTGGTGGTCATGAGTGTGCTCCATCAAGTGCGCCGGTCATTGCGCCGACTAGTTCTTCCACAGATGTTTTCTTTGCCTCGTAGGTGGCCACCCGGCGTCCGAGCCGGAGGACCTGGACGCGGTCGGCGACGTCGATGACGTGGGGCATCGAGTGGCTAATGAACACGACGCCGACGCCCTTGTCTCGGACCCGGCGGATGGTCTCGAGCACGTTTCTGGTCTGCACCACGCCAAGGGCGGCTGTCGGTTCGTCCAGGAAGATGACGCCCTTGGCCCAGGCAACGGCCCGGGCAATGGCGATTGCCTGCTTCTGGCCGCCCGACATGCTGCCGACGGGGTCGGAGAGGCTCCGGACCGTGGCGCCAAGTTCGTCGAAGGCTTCCTGTGACTTGGCGCGCATCGCCTTGTTGTCCATGAAGCCGAGGCGGCCTTGAAAGCCGGGCTTGGAGATTTCGCGGCCCAGGAACATGTTTTGGGCCGCGTTGAGATGGGGCGCCAGGGCCAGGTCCTGGTACACGGTTTCGATGCCCAGGCGGCTGGCCTCGCTCGGGGAACCAAGTTCCACCTCACCGCCGGCGAACAGGATCTTGCCGGAGTCCAAGGCCAGGTTTCCCGACAGCGCCTTCACCAGGGTCGATTTTCCGGCGCCGTTGTCGCCGATGAGCGCAACCACCTCGCCGGCGTTGACGTCGAAGTCGACGCCGTCCAGGGCGCGTACGTTGCCGAAGCTGCGGGTCAGGCCGCGGGCTTCCAGAACCGGGATTGTTGTCATGGTGTAACACCTGTCAGCTGGTACGGGACGATTGCGGAGGCTCCGGCCGAACAGCCGGAGACACTTCGTTGTGTTGTCACTTCTGTCTTCCTCTTCGTTCAGGCCTGGGCCGCGGTCTCGCCGGGGGCATGCCTCAGGTCGATGATCAGATCGGCCCGCTCCCGGGTGGAGGCAACAACATCGGCATTGCGCTGGTCGCTGCCCAGCGCCCATGCCTCAGCTTCTTCGGGCAATTTGCCGAAAGCTTCGTGCCGCCTCAGCAACCGGAGCTGCCGTTCGCCGTCGCCGATGTCCAGGAACCAGACCTCGTCGATCTGCTCCCTGCTTTCCCGCCAGCCTTCGGCGTCGAGCAGGAGGTAATTTCCCTCGGTGATGACCAGCGGGACGTCGTGGGCCACCGGAACTGCGCTGCCGATGGATTCCTCCAGGCTGCGATCGAAGACCGGGGCATAGACCACCGGTTCATTGTTCGTCTTGAGCCGGCGCAGCAGGTTGGCATATCCCCACGGATCAAAGGTGTCTGGAGCGCCTTTGCGGTCCCGGGAGCCGTGGGCCGCAAGGACCGAGTTGGCCAGGTGGAAGGCGTCCATGCCCACCCGGGCAGCCTGGCCACCCAAGGCATCGGCGATGGCCTGCGCCACGGTTGACTTTCCGGCACCTGGCGCACCGGCTATTCCGAGGATGCGCCGGCTTCCAGCGACAGCAAGGGCGCCGGCCCGTGCCACCAGCTCGTCCAGTGAGCAAGTCAGCCGTTCAGCTCCCCCGGCTGGTGCCGGGGCCCGGTCTTCAGCGGTGTTCATCACTGTCTCCTCCGTTGGTCATGCCACGGTGAAGAAGCTCTGCTGCTACACCCTTGAAGCGCTGCCTGAAACGAACCGGTAGGTCCTGATCGCGGGGCTCGAACTTGTGTTTCGAGGATTCGCCGTGACCTGCCTGACAAAAAATCTAAGGGCCCCATGTCATCGATGTCAAGGAAATTTCAGAAACTCATGTCATCGATGACATGAGTTTCTTGAAGTTGCCGTGATCATGGGGCAGGATGGGGTGGGCGGCCGATTGTCACCGATGACATGCTCAGCGCTGGTGTCGTCCCCGCTTTTGAACAGCACCGCTGTAGGGTGTGCCCAGCGAACAACGAAGGAGCCGAACCGTGACGACCATGCAGGATGTGGCCACGCGTGCCGGGGTGAGCGCCAAGACAGTGTCCCGGGTCTTCAATGATGACCCGCACGTCACGGAAGACACGCGGGAGCGCGTTCAGTCGGCCATGCGCGAGCTCAAGTACGTGCCGAACATGCTCGCGCGGACGTTCCGTGAGGGCAAGTCAGCCGTCATCGGCATCGCCGTGCCCGACGTCGCGGATCCCTTCTTCGCGGCCGTCACGAAGGGGATCGAGCTGGCGGCGCGTGAACACGACATGGCCATCGTCGTCACCAGCCTCGGAGACAACCCGGCCCTGGAGCAGAGCATCATTGAAACGACGGTCCGCCGCCAGATCGGCGGCCTCATCATCGCCCCGATCGCCGCCGACCAGTCCTACCTGGCGCGCTGGCAGGACAGCTTCCCCATCGTGTTCATTGACCGCATCCCCACCAAGCTTCACGCGGACTACTTCGTCGAGGACGACTTCGGCGGAGCATTTGAAGCGACGAAGCACCTCATCGCCCACGGGCACCGCCGCATCGCCATCGTCGGAGACTCAACTGAGGTCCCCACCACGAAGCTTCGGTTGGAGGGGTATCTCGCCGCCCTTGCCGACGCCGGCTTGAAAAGCGAACACGAGCTGATTGCGCTCGGTTCGCGCGACGCGGATGCTGCCGCCCATGTCTGCAAGACCCTACTGGCACTGCCTGATGCGCCCACCGCCATCTTTTCGTCCAACGCGCGGTTCTCAACCGGCGTTTTCCCGGCACTGCAGGCCTTGAACAGAACCGACATTGCGCTGATCAGCTTCGGCGACTTCCCCATGGCAGATGTCCTCCAGCCCTCGGTCTCGGTCATCGATCAGAACCCGCGTCATGTTGGACGAGTGGCTGCCGAACGCATCCTCGCCCGAATTGCAGCACCCACCAAGAAATTCAGGCGGAAGAACGTCATTCCCGTCAAGCTGATCGAACGCCAATCGTGCCAGGGCGCTGCCGTCAGTCCCTCACAGAGCTCGACGACGCCGAGAAGCTCGCGCTGAAGCGCTGGGCCGGCGGCGGGCCCTGGAGTCCACGCAGACCGTCGACTTCCGTGCCTAGCGATTTCAGGCAGCCTCATATGCCTGGTTCTTCTTCCTCCGCCAGTCTGATCATGCGCAGTTCGTCCTCCACCGCGCGGGAGGGCCAGTAGTCCTTCGCCAGCTCACGTGCCCGGATTTTGTCTGCTGCCGGTACCAGCTTGCCGAGCAGCCCGGCCGCCTGAAGCAGGGCGATCAGCGCCGTGGTTCTGGCATCGGGTGCCGTGGCATCAGGCTTCGCGGGAGCGGGGGTCCCCGCATCGCGTGCCCCGACATCGGTTGGCGTGGCATCAGACGCCGTAGCATCCGAAGCCCCGGCATCGGACGGCGCACCGCTGAGTGCGGCCTGGATCTTTTTCAGGAGCGCCGCCTCCGGAGCGTGGTCCTTCTCCGGGTACAGCACGGTCCGGAACACACCCAGATGTTTTTCGCCGACATGTTCCACGATGCCCAGTGCCGCCATCCCCTCGTAGACACGCTGCACTTCGGCGCGGCCCTCCAGCATGGCGACCCACCGCTTGGGAGTGTGGGGCCGGGACTTGCCACGGATGAGCTCCAGCTCGTGCTGGAAATCCGTTTGCGGGGCGGTGCCGGTAGCCCTCACGTGCTTCCCCTGCAGCCCGATCGCACCGATCAGCTCCAGCTCGGCCAGTATTGCCCCTGCCAAAGTGGTCCTGAGTGCGTACACCGGCACCTCAGGTGTGCCGTCTTGGTCGTTCGTCGCCAGAAGGAGGAAGGCCTGGGGCAGGTTCAGCTCCGCCACCTTCGGCGTTTGAGCGTTCATACGAACATCGTGGCGCAGTCGGGCAGCCGCCACAATGAGGATTTACAAGCGTCCACGTCGGCGTCTACATTGCCCTGCCGCCGGCCGCCCGCTTCCAAACACGTCGCCTTTCTTCAAACAGCCCGCCATGTCTGCGGCCGAAGATGGGGCGGGCATCGACCATCACTACTTCGCGGCCCGGATACGCCTGCTCCAGGATCCGGCGGGCTCCCGTGTCCGCGGGGTCGTCGAAACTGCAGGCGATGACGCCGCCGTTCACCACCAGGTGGTTGATGTAGCTGTAGTCGACCCAGTCGAGCTCGTCGCGCAGCGTGTCCGGGGCCGGTACCTCCACGATGTCCCAGGCGCGGCCCTGCGCGTCCCGGGTCCCGGCGAGCATCGCGATGATATCGGCGGTGATCTGGAAGTCCGGGTGCAGTGGGTTGCGCTGGGAGTGGACCAGCAGCACTCCCGGCGACGGGATAGCGGCCACGATGTCCACGTGTCCGCGGGTTCCGAGTTCCTGCGAATCACGGGTCAGCCCACACGGCAGCCAGATGACATGCGTGGCGCCGATGGTGCGGGCCAGCTCGGCTTCGACGTCAGCCTTGCTCAGGTGCGGGTTCCGGAACTTATCCAGCTGCACCGTCTCGGTGACCAGCACGGTGCCCAGACCGTCCACCTGGATCCCGCCGCCTTCATTGACCAGCGGGCTGTCCAGCAGCTCCGCCCCGGCCAGCCTCACCACCTCCGCACCGACCCCGGAATCCTTGCCCCAAGTGGCCCAGTCCTGCTGCCCCCAGCCGTTGAAGACCCAATCCACCCCGCCCAGCCGGCCGTCTTCGCCGGTCACGAAGGTGGGCCCGATGTCCCGCATCCAGGCATCGTCGAGGGGCGCTTCCACCAGCTCCATGCCAGCCGAAAGATAGGTCCGCGCGGTAGCGATGTCCGGCGGGTCCACGACCATGGTGACCGGCTCGAATGCCGCCACAGCATGCGCCACGGCTGCCCACGCAGTGCGGGCCTCATGGGTTTCCTCGGCGGTGTGCCCTATCGAGGAACGCTCCGGCGGAAATGCCATCCAGACCTTTTCCTGGCGGGCCGTCTCGCTCGGCATCATCCAGCTCATGGCTGGGCCGCGGTCTGCTGCGCGGATACCGCACCGTACGGGCGGCCGAAATCGACGTCCCGGGTGAGCTCGGCGTACGTGTCGGGGCGGCGTGTGGTCAGGAACGGGAAGAGGTCCAGCCAGTCCTTGCGCTGGTCCAGGTCGAGGTCGGCTACCAGGACGGCTTCCCGGTCCCGCGGCGCCTGGGCCAGGACTCGGCCGTAGGGATCGGAAATGAACGAGGAACCGTAGAAGATGATGTCGCCTTCGTCGCCCGTCCGGTTGGGGACCACCATGAACGTGCCGTTCGTGATGCCGTGGCCGGTGATCACGTGCTGCCACAGCGGCTGGTGGTCGAACTCCGGGAAGGTCGGCTCCGAGCCGATGGCCGTGGGGTAGACCAGAATTTCCGCGCCCGCCAGCGAATACAGCCGGGCGACCTCCGGGAACCATTCGTCCCAGCAGGTGGGGAGCCCGACGGCGGCCCCGTCCAGTTCCGCGGGGCGGGCGTCGACGGCAACCCAGGGGTCGGCTGGATTGTGCCCTCCGGACGCCGGCGGCCGCCAGCCTCCCGTGCGGAAGGCTGGCGGCCGCCGTCGTACTTCTGCTCAGGCTACGGTGCGCACGTGAACTTGGCATCACCCCAGACGCCGTGTGCGCCGTTGATGGAACCGGACGGATCCACCACCAGCTCGACGTATGCCGCACCCGTCAGATCCACGGACACCGCCTCGGGCGCGAAGCCGGGGGTGTACGTGCGGGACTGGTATTTGTTCACGCCGTCGGCATTGACCTTGAAGATGATGTTGCCGCCGAAGCCGCTCTCAAGGCCCACTTGGGAGGTGAACGAGCTGCACTTGCCGCCCAGGTAATACGTGATCTTGGACGCCGCGTGAACGCCCAGGCCCTTGGCAAACGTGGGCTGCTGCCCCGTGGCCGGATCGGTGTAGTTGATGGCCAACGGCCTGTCCGGTGAGGAGGCGGCGTCCTTGTTGGCCACGTTCTTGCCGATCACGCCGTGGCCGTTTAGAGCTTGGACCCACGGAGTCTCGGACGCGTAGACCGTGCCGTGCGGTACGTCCGGAAGCGCCTGCGAGGTCACCTTCCAGTCGAAGAACTTCACCCGGGTATCAGTCGGCAACGTGACCGAGGCGAGTTCCTTGGTGGGGTTGAGCCGCACCGTGTTGGAGAACGCTTGGTACTTGTACTGCGTGTACTCGGGGGACGGGCCGTTGGCGTTGTTGCGGCCCTGTTCAGACACCGCCACAACCGCACCGTTCAGCACCGGCGGCTGCAGCCAGTTGGGGAAGAAGATGGACTGCTTCTCCGAGGTTCCGTCGGCGTAGCTGAGTGTCAGCGTTGGGCTGGTTCCGTTGCCCACAGCGGCCGATCCAAGGACGGCCAAGTGCGTTCCCTGGCCCTTGACGGCGATCGTCTGCGCGGAGAGTGCTACCGAGTTCGGAACATCGGGCCCCCCGGCCGGCCAAGTGTAGTCCACCTGCTTCGGCGTGCCGGCGTCGACCGTCACCGTGCTGCCGGGCCGGACACCGCCTGCCGGAATTGCAGCGGCAGCCAACTGCTCGGCCGAGAAGGTGGCCCCTCCGCCGTCGAAGTTTCCAAGCGCCTTGCCCGCCACGGTGGTGACCGAGACGGTGTTGTAAGCGGCAGCCAATGATCCGTAGGCGACGTAGATCTGGCTCGCGCCAGTCACCGACAGCTCGCTCGAGTCGGAGCCAGCGTACGACGCCGAGACTCGCACGGTCTGTTGGCCCGCCTTCGCGCTGGAGCCGGGTGAGACGACGAACGTGGCGGTGGCCGTCTGGCCTCCCTCGACCTTCGCCGCGGTGGTGCCGGAGGAGCTGCGGACGGTCCAGCCTTCCGGAAGGACCGGCGTCAGGACTACGTTGGTCTTGGCCTTGGTTCCGGTGTTGACGAATGCTGCCGTGACGGTGGTTTCCTGGTCCTGGAAAACCTGCTGTCCCGTGGTGACCCGCACTTCAGCAGCCGTGTCTTCCTGGCTCTTGCCGCCCAGCGGACCGGCTTGCTGAAGCTGCACGGTGGCCGACTGGTTGGAAGCAATGGATCCCGTCTTCACCAAGATGCTGCCGTTGATGGCCTCATCGAAGTACCATCCGGTTGTTGCTGCATCGTAGGCGGCCTTGGTGTTGTGCTGGGCCAACTTTGTGCCTCCGATCTTGACGTCCTTGGGCGCGGCGCCGGCGTGGACCTTGAGCTGATACGGACGCGCTGCGGCTTTGCCGGTGTACTCACCCTTCCGCTCGTTGATGGTCACCTTGACGCTGCTGTTGCCCTTGCCCGGAGCGTCAACTTCGAAGAGCTGGGTGGAGGACTTGCCGTCCTTGTACTCGCGGGTGACTTTGTCGTCCTCGTAGAGCGTGAAGCTGTTCTTGCCCTGCGCGTAGACGTCCAAGGTGATCAAGGAATCTTCCGGGACCAAGGAGGCGTTGCGGGCCACGATGCCTTGCGGGATTACGGCTCCGGCGCGGACGAACACCGGCAGCTTGTCCAGCGGCGCGTTGTAACCGTTCAGGATCTGGCCGCCCTGGTAGAGCTTCCCCGTCCAGTAATCCACCCATTGCTGGCCTGCCGGGAGGAAGATGCCGTTGCGGACGTCCGTCTGGGTGAAGACCGGGGCCACCAGGAAATCGGAGCCAAGCATGAACTGGTTGTTGGCCTCCGCGCCGTAGGACCATTGCTGATCCGGGAATTCGACGGCCATGGAGCGCATCATGGATACACCCGTGGCGGAGGAATCCTGGGCCAGTGTGTAGATGAAGGGCATGAGCTGTTGACGGAGCTGCAGATACTGGCGGTTGATCGCCGTGGCCTCGTCACCGTAGAGCCAAGGACGCTTGTCCGTCCCAGCCCAGCCGGACATCGAGTAGAGCGCCGGTGCGAAGGCTTTCCACTGCAGGTCGCGCACGTAGGACTCCGGCGATCCGCCGAAGATGCCGTCGACGTCGCCGGTACTGAAGGCAAAACCTGAGTTTCCGGCTCCGCTGAGGGCCGAGACCTGCCAGCGGACGGCGTCGAGGTTTCCCGAATGGTCGCCGGTCCACTGCATCCCGCAGCGCTGGGCGCCGGCCCAACCTTCAACCATCAGCGAGGTGCCACGGGCGTTCGAATACTGTTCAATGCCGTCGTGGGCTGCCTGGCATCCGGTGAGCGCTTGACGGTAGCCCTGGCCCACCCAGGCGACGTCGAGCTTGCGCAGGCGGACGCCAGCGTCGCCAACCTCGTAAGCCTGGTTGGTGAGGGAACGCTGCGTCCACAGGCCAACCTTGAGGCCCGTTTCGTCTTCGATGTTGCTGACGGTCGCCGGGAGCTGCTGGTATTCGCAGCCGTAGCCGTCATTGACGAGCATCCAGCCGGCGGGCATATCGTTCTCAACGAACTTCCGCGCCGTCTTGATGGCGTCGGGGGTGCGCTGCTTGGCGCCGTCGGGATCGCCAAAGCCGGACGACGAATAGCCGGGGTTGGAGCGGTTGTAGCAATCGGCGTCGCCGTATTCCAAGGCGTAGACCGGCGGCATGATGGGCTTGCCCGTCAGCGTCGTATAGGCGTTGAGGGACTGCTTGTAGTCGCCAACGAAGTAGTAGGCGTCGAAGCGCTTTTCCTCGTGCGTGGTAGTGGGCTGCCCGCCGAAATTGTAGGAACCCCGGGCAAAGGTGTCCCTCAGGACGCCGTAGCCCTTGGAGGACATGTAGTACGGCACGGCGTTGGGGTAGCCGTCGTCGTCCCAGTCGAAGTTCCGGGCGATGTTGATGAGGGCGCCGGTGTGGACGGAACGGCCGTTCTGCATGCCGCCGCCGATGAACTGCTCGCCATCCTGCTGCGCAAGGTGCTGCGTGGCCGAATTCTCGCCGAACGTGATGGGCGCCGAGTCAGCGAAGACCAGCGATCCGTCAGCCCGGAGCACGCGGAGCTGCGTGGTGGACTTGTTGATCTGGAGGCTGACCTTGGCCGTGGCGAGGACGAGCCAGTCGCCGTCGGTGACTGTTGGCGTGGTGCCGGGGAACTTGTCCTTGCCCACCACGATGTTTGCCGTCCGGGCCGGGTCTCCTTGGTCGGTGTTGGCCGGATCTGTGAACGTGCCGCTCGGGTCGGCTTCGAGGCGGAAGTTGACATCGTCCAGGAAGGTCACGCGGATGGCGCCGTTTTCCGCGTGGAGGTCGACGACGTTGCCGGACTGGGTGAATCCGGTGACGGCGCCCAGGGGTACTCCGGTGGAGTCGACGGGGACTTCCGGCGTGACGGTCTTGATGGTGACCGGGTCGCCGGGCGCCGCGCTGGCAGCCGTGAACGCCAGTGCGGGGATGGTTCCAGCGAGGAGGAGCGAGGCCAGGCCGAGGGTTGCGGCTTTCCTGGCGAGTGTTCTCGTTGTGCTGTTCCGGGCTCTGCCGGCGCTGTTTCGGGCAGCGCCGGAGAAGCCCTGGGAGGGTGCTGTCATGTGGGGCTCACTTTCGAAGAGTGACAATTCATGATCTAACTCATAGTGAAACGTGCACTAATCGTCACTGCCTCTCGACGAAAGGTCAAGCGATTCACAAAAATGGATCAGGATAGTTTCGCCGCACATGCCCGGCGCTTGCCAGCGCCCATCCGACTCGCAGTTGTTGTCGTTTTGGAGGAGTGACGCCAGGCCGAGGATTGCGGCCTTCCCGGTGAGGGTTCTCGCTGTGCTGCTCCGGGCTCTGCCGGCGCTGTTTCGGGCAGCGTCGGAGAAGCCCTGGGAGGATGCGGCCATGGGAAGGGCTCACTCAAAGAGTGACGATTCGTGATCTAACTTATGGTAAAACGTGCACTAATCGTCGCTGCTTCTCGGCGAAGGGTGAATCGATTCATCGAAATGGATCAGGATAGTTTCGCCGCACATGCCCCGCCCTTGCCAGCACCCACCTGACTCGCGGGCGGGATGCGGACGGCACGCGGGGACAACACGAACCGCCGGATGGGGGACTGGTTCTCCCTGGACAACTCCGCAGGCGGCAGCGGGTGCGGACCGACGGTATGATGCGGGTGTTGCACCCGCCCCTCCCCACGGAAAGCCGACCCATGACGGAACGCGTCCCTCGACGTCCCACGATCAAGTCCGTCGCGCAGGCTGCGGGTGTCTCCACGGCCACGGTGTCCTACGTGCTCTCCGGCCGCAACGGCAACGCCGGCGGCCCTGGGGTGTCCGCTGCAACGGCACTGCGGGTGCAGGAAGCCGCCCGGGCGCTGGGATACCGGCCCAACCAGGCGGCCCGGGCCATCCGCACTGGCAAAACCGACCTGATGATGCTCTCCCTGACCATGATTTCCGATCCCTGGTCGCTGGATGTGAGCCGGGCGGTGGGATCGGCCGCCGCAGCGAAGGGCATTACGCCAATGATCCTGGCAGACACTGACTGGCGCGTGGCCCTGAGGCGGCAAAACGCGGACGTGACGTTCATTGACGCTGCGGACCGCGAGGGCGACGCCGAGCTGCTGGCCCTGGCGGCGCAGCGTCAACGCCTGGTGGTTTTCAGTGAAACGCTGGAGCCGGTCGGGTTCGACGTCGTCCGTTCCCTGGCCGGCGATTCCTGCCAGCAGGCCGTGGACCACCTGTGCGCCAAGCACAGCAGGGTGGCCGCGCTGACCTCGAGCGAGCATTCGCCCACCACGAGGTCCATCCGATTCGATGCCTACACCGCAGGGCTGGAGCGCGCCGGGCTGCCCTTCCGGGCGGACTACGTGGCGACCTACCGGAAGGACTCGCTCAGTGCAGTGGAGGCGGCCACCGCACTGCTGCTGAATCCGGAGCGCCCCACCGCCATCTACGCCACCACGGACTATGCCGCCATCGGGGCCATCCACGCCGCCCAGCGGCTGCAGCTGCGCGTCCCCGAGGACGTCGAGGTGGTGGGCATCGGCAACACGACTGAGGGTGAAAACATGACGCCGTCGCTGACCACCGTGGGTCCGCTGGGCTTTTTTGATGGGCTCGCCGCGTTCCTGGTGACGAGGGCGGCAAGCCCCGCAGCACCGGCCACCGTGCTGGAGTTTCCCTGGCAGCTGATTGTGCGCCAATCCGCCTGACCTCGGCTTTTCGGGCGCGTTGCCCTGCATCGCCGGGTCCTTCCAAGCGCCCTGGCTGCGCGCGCCGCGGCGCGGAACAGGAACGGGTCAATACGGAATATTTTTCAAGAAGGATCAGCCCCAACCTTGTACTTAATCGATTAACATGATGTGATCTCCTTCACCGCAAACAGCTGAATGGGCGCCGCTTGGCTTCACCGGCACCCCCAGCGGCCCGAGAAACTCCATGGAGGATTCCCCATGACCCACCTGACTCGACGTTCGATACTTTCACTGGCTGCCCTGGGCGCCGCAACGGCAACGCTGGCAGCATGCAGCGGTGGCGCAGCAACCGGCGGCGCGGCCGCTGCCGCCTACACAGCCCCGGCCAAGGACATCAGCGCCACGTTGACCTACGCCATCTGGGACGCTGCGCAGAAGCCGGCCATGCAGAAGATCGTTGACCTGTTCAACGTCCAGTACCCCAATATCAAGGTCAACATCGACGTGACCCCCTCCAAGGGCTCGGCCTACTGGACCAAGATCCAGACCCTGGCCTCCAGCGACTCCCTGCCGGACGTCTTCTGGATGAACGGGCCCAAGATCAAGCTCTACGCCGAGAACAACCAGCTGCTCCCGCTGGACGGACTGGCCGAGGCCAAGGCCGTGGACACGTCCAACTACCCCAAGGCCTTGGTGGACCTGTACACCGTGGGTGGCAAGCTCTACGGTGTCCCGAAGGACTTTGACACCATCGCCCTGTTCTACAACAAGGCCCTGCTCCGGGAGGCCGGCGTGACCGAGCCCACGGCGGCGTGGACCTGGGATGACCTGAAGACGAGCGGCGACAAGATCTCCAAGTTCTACGCCGGCAAGGGCGTCTACGGCTTCTCCGGCGATCTGACCGGCGGCCAGACCAGCTACTACAACACCATTCTGGGTGCCGGTGGATCGATCATCTCCGCCGACGGCAAGAAGAGCGGCTTCGACGAGGCCGGTTCCATCGCGGGCCTGCAGTTCTGGCGCGACATCATCGACTCCGGTGTCTCCCCGAACATGCAGCAGCTGACGGACACCCTCGCCACCGACATGTTCACCTCGCGGAAGCTGGCCCTGCTCATGGACGCCTCCTACATCGTGGGCCCCACCCACGCGGCCCTGGGTGACGACATGGGAGTTGTAGCGCTGCCCAAGGGACCCACCAGCAACCAGGGTGTCATCCACGGTCTGGCCAACGTGATCCCGGCCAACGCCAAGAACCCCGATGCCGCCCGCGCCTTTGTCGCCTTCCTGGGCACCAAAGTCGCCGCCGAGGTCCAGGCCGAGACCGCCACCGTGATCCCCGCCTTCAACGACACCCAGCAGGCCTGGGTCGACGCCGTTCCGGGTGCTGGCCTGCAGGTCTTCCTGGACGCCGCCCGGACCGCATCGCCATACCCGATTTCCAAGAACACCGGGGCCTGGAACAGCCTGGAAGGCCAGCTGCTCCCGCAGGCGTTCGCAGGCACCAAGCCGGCGGCGGACATTGCCAAGGACCTGGCAACCAAGATGAACGAAGCGCTGTCACAAGAAGCATGAGCAATCCAACAACTGAGCTAAGAGCGGCCCCTGAGGCCGGCCCGGAGGAGAAGCCGGCGCCCCTGCGGCGCCGGCTGGTGGCCAGGGGCGACGGAGCGTGGCCGTGGCTTTTCATCCTGCCCACCGTTTTCGGCATCACAGTGTTCTATCTGTGGCCCATCATCCAGACGTTCTACTACAGCTTCACGAAGTGGGGCGTGTTCGGCGGTGCGAAGTTCATCGGCCTGGACAACTATGTCCGGTTGTTCAGCGATTCCTCCATCCCGCAGTCGCTGCTCAACACGATCATCTACACGCTGATCGTCCTGATGGGCATTCCGATCGCCGTCGTGCTGTCGGCGCTGATGGAAAGCCCCGGGCTGAAGTTTGCCGGCTTCTACCGAACGCTCTACTTCATCCCGTACATCACCATGCCGGCCGCCGTCGGCATTGTCTGGCGGTTGGTCTTCAACGGCGACTTCGGACCCATCAACTGGTTCCTGAGCCTGTTAGGCATCGAGGGTCCGTACTGGACCTCGACACCGGGATTCGCCCTGGCGGCCGTGGCCACGGTGGGCCTGTGGATGTCGCTTGGCTTCAACCTGATCATCATCGGTGCCGGCCTGCGCGAGATTCCGCAGGAGATCTACGAGGCTGCCGAGATGGACGGGGCATCACGCCTGCGCCAGTTCTTCTCCATCACCGTGCCGCTGCTGACCCCGAGCATCTTCTTTGTCTCGGTGGTGACGGTGATCAGCGGCTTCCAGCTGTTCGACTTACTCTACGTGATGATGGGCAAGGCCAATCTGGCCATGCCGCAGACGCAGAGCCTGGTGTACATCTTCTACAACCACGCCTTCCTGGAGAACGACAAGGGCTACGCTGCCGCCGTCGGCATCCTGATCCTGCTCATCATTGCCGCACTGACGGCCGTTCAATTCCGTGTCCAGAGGAAGTGGGTCAACTATGTCTGACTCAGCCATTCGAGCCGGTCGCCGGGTGAAGCGCGGGCGCAACGCGATCGCCCACGTGGTGCTCGGCGGCGGTGGTCTTTTGATGATCGCGCCGCTGATCTACCAGGTCATCATGTCCATCTCCACCAACGCGGAAGTTCAGAGCATTCCTCCCACCTTCTGGCCGTCCGAGGTCCAGTGGCACAACTTTGCCGATGTCTTCACCGTCATGAACTTCGGTTCCTCGCTGCGTGTGTCGGTGCTGATCACGATGCTGCGGGTCGTGGGCCAGGTGATCCTGTGCTCGCTGGCAGGATACGCCTTTGCCCGCATGCGTTTCCGCGGTCGGGGTGCGATCCTCGCTGTGATCCTGTCCATCCTGATGGTGCCCGGGCAGCTGTTCCTGATTCCGCAGTTCCAGATTGTGCAGAACCTCGGTTGGCTGAACACCATCGCCGGAATCGTGGCCCCCGGCCTCTTCAGCGCCTTCGGTGTGTTCCTGATGCGCCAGTTCTTCATGGGGCTGCCGGATGAGCTCGAAGACGCCGCACGCCTGGACGGGGCCAATCCGTTCCAGATCTTCTCCAAGATCATGATGCCGCTGGCGGCCAATGGCCTGTGGGCCCTGGCCATCATCACGGTCCTCTGGTCCTGGAACGATCTGCTCTGGCCGTTGGTCATTGCCTCCACGCAAGACGCCGCTCCGCTCAGCGTTGGCCTGGCGAACCTGCAGGGGGAGCACGCCAACAACTACCCGATCCTGATGGCCGCATCGCTGATGGCGATGGCCCCCATCCTGATCCTGTTCATTGCCATGCAGAAGAAGGTCATGGCCGGGATCGGGCGGTCCGGCCTGAAATAGGCCGCACCGCCCGGCCCCGGGCCCGACACGCTGCTCCACAAGCCTCATTTACCCCAGAAAGTTTTTTCATGGATCTCAAAGTTGGAATCGTCGGGTTTGGCATGCGTGCCGGCCTGTGGGAACACGCCCACCGCCCCGGTGAGGGTTCCGCCATCGTGATTGTGTGCGACACCAGCGCCCGTGGCCGGGCGGATGCGGGTGAGAGGATCCCCGGCGCGGTGGTGACCGACTCCCTGGACGAGCTGCTGGCCGCGGACCTGGACGCCGTCCTGGTGCTGACCCCGGACAACAAGCACGCCCTCGTGGCGGTGCAGACGCTGCGCGCGGGCATCCCCACGTTCTGCGAAAAGCCCCTCGACGTGACGCTGGAGGCGGCGGACAAGATCCTGAGCACCGCCTTCGAGACAGGCACCCGGCTGTACGTGGGGCACAACATGCGCCACATGCCCGTCGTCGTCCAGATGCGCGAGCTCATCCAGGCCGGCACCATTGGCGAGGTCAAGGCGGTCTGGTGCCGCCATTTCGTGGGCAACGGCGGGGACTACTACTTCAAGGACTGGCACTCCCAGCGAGCCAACACCACCTCGCTGCTGCTGCAAAAGGGCGCCCACGACATCGACGTGATTCACTGGCTGGCCGGCGGCTACACCCGCCGCGTCTCCGCCATCGGCGACCTGGCCGTGTACGGGGACGTCCCCAGCCGCCGGGACAACACGAACCGCCGGATGATGGACTGGTTCTCCCTGGACAACTGGCCGCCCACGCAGCAGACGGACCTGGCGGAGGTCATCGACGTCGAGGACATTTCCATGATGCAGATGGTGCTGGACAACGGCGTGCTGGCCTCCTATCAGCAGTGCCACTTCACGCCCGACTACTGGCGCAACTACACCGTCATCGGCACCAAGGGGCGGATCGAGAACTTCGGCGACGGACCGGGCGATTCCATCAAGGTCTGGACCACGCGGACCTCGCACGGCTTTGCCCAGCCGGACCAGGACATCGAAATCAAGGACGGCGACGGCGGCCACGGCGGCGCCGATCCGCTGCTGATCGCGGAGTTCCTGCGTTTTGCCCGCGAGGGTGGGGAGACCGCGACTTCCCCCATTGCCGCCCGCGAGTCCGTGGCCGCCGGCGTGCTGGCCACCCAGTCACTGCGCGGCGACGGCGGATCGGTCGAGGTCCCGGCCCTACCGGAGGCCTGGCTGGAGTACTTCAAAGCCGGCCAGCCCGCCCGCGTCATCCGGTAGGGACTGCCGCGTTGCGCCGTATGAATCCTGCGGCTCCGATGAGCCGCCCGGTGATGGTTGGGAGACCCACCGTCCGGCGCGCATGACCGCTCGGACGGTGAGGTTGGAGTCCAGTACGAGGACGTCGGCGCGTTTCCCGGGTTCCAGCACGCCCACTTCAGTGAGCCCCAGCATGGCGGCGGGATGCTGGGTGAGTGCTGTTAGTGCGTCGATGAGGGGCACTCCGGCCGTCTGCACCGCGTACCGGAGCGCGGCGTCCAGGGTGAGCGTGCTGCCGGCGATGCTGCCGTTGCTCGCAAGGCGGGCTTGTCCGTCGTGGACGTACACATCCAGGCCGCCGAGCTTGTAGTTGCCTTCGGGGGCTGCAGCGGCCGCCATGGCGTCGGTCACGAGAACTGGATTCGCCGGGCCGTTGAAGATTGTGCGGATCATCGCGGGGTGGAGGTGGACGCCGTCGGCTATCAGTTCGACGAACGTTTCCTGGTCTTCCAGCAACGCTGTGGCCGGTCCGGGTTGCCGGTGGTGGATGGGCCGCATGCCGTTGAAGATATGGGTTCCCGCGGTGGCTCCTGCACGGATGGCTTCCCGGGTCTGCTCGTAGGTGGCGTCCGTGTGTCCGATGGCAACGACAGCTCCGCGGTCCACTATCTGGCGCAGGGCTTCGAGGCCCCCTTCCAGCTCGGGAGCGAGGGTCACCATGCGTACGGTTCCGGCGCCCGCCTGCAGGAGCTGCTTGATTTCGCGCGGGTCCGGGGCGCGCAGGAGGTCCGCCGCGTGCGCCCCTTTGTGTGACGGGCTGAGCCAGGGGCCTTCGAGATGGATTCCGGCCAGCATGCCGCCTCGGACTTTTGGTGCGAGGGTCCGGACGCGTTCTTCGAGCTGTTCCAACGGTGCTGTGACCAGGCTTGCCATGATCGAGGTTGTTCCGTGGCGCAGGTGGATTTCAGCGATCCGGCGTGCAGCGGCCGGGTCGGCGTCGTTGAAGCTGTACCCTCCCCCGCCGTGCACGTGGGCGTCGATGAATCCCGGAACGAGGGCCGCGTCCAGGCGGATGTCGGGTTCGCTCGGCGGTTCCCCCCGGCCGATGGCTTGGATGAGTGTCCCGGATATTTCGATCCACCCCGGTTCCATCCACTGGCCGGCACTGAATATGCGTGCTGCTTCGATGATCATGACGGGATGCTTTCGTTCGTGAGCCCGGGTGCGGACGGGAGACTGTGAGAGATGGCTACGGCTTGTCAGACGCGTTGCAGTCTACTTGCGGCGGCCTCGTCGAGGATGACGGTGACCTTCGGGTGGAGTTGGATCATGGATGCCGGGAACTGCTCGGTGACGGGCCCTTCGATGGCCAGCGCGGCGGCCTCGGCTTTGCGGTGGCCGTGGGCGATCAGCAGCAGGTGCCGGGCTTCGGAGATCGTGCCCAGGCCTTGGGTGATGGCGTGGGTGGGAACGTCCTCCAGCGAGTCGAAGAACCGGGCGTTGTCTGTTCGGGTGCTGTCGGCCAGTTCAACCACTCGGGTCCGGGAAGTGAATGCGGACGGGGGCTCGTTGAAGGCCAGATGTCCGTTGGAACCGATGCCGAGGATCTGGATATCGACGCCCCCGGCAGCGCGGATGCGGGCTTCAAATTCTGAAGCCTCGAGAGCGGCATCCGCGGTCTGTCCGTCCGGGCTGTGGATGCGGGCGGGGGTCAGACCCAGCCGGTGGATGACTTCGCGGCGGATGACCTGGGCGTAGCTGTGTTTGTGTGTGGAGCCCAGTCCGAGGTACTCGTCGAGGGAGAATCCGCGCATTTCACTCAGATCGAGAGGCTCCCCGCCGAGTGCCTCGTACAGGGGCAGTGGTGATGAGCCGGTGGCCAGCCCCAGGACCGCATCCGGTTTCTCCCTTATCAGGGCGGCCACGATCCGGGCGCCGCGGATACCGGCTTGGGCGGAGGTGCCAGTTTGGATGATTTTCACGTGGGTTTCGTTGTTCCTGTCGTGCAACCGGGTTTCCCGGCGCCGGATGGCTTGGAATGTGGCGGCATTCAGCCGTGGTTCACTTCACGCTGCCGGCGGTCAGTCCGCCGATCAATCGCTTTTCGATCAGCATGAAGAGGATCACCACCGGTACGACGGCGACGATGGAGACACCGAAGACGTACTGCCATGCGGAGTCATACTGGCCGACGAATTTGGTCAGCGCGACGGAGAGCGGCTGGTTTCCTGCGGTCTGCAGGATCACGAGGCTGGCCGCGAACTCGTTCCAGCAGGAGACGAAGGTGAAGATGATGGCGGTGACGATGCCCGGCCAGACCAGGGGGAGGTTGATTTTGAACAGGACACTGAATCTTCCGGCCCCGTCAATCTGGGCCGCCTCATCGACTTCCTTGGGCACGCCGGCGAAGAAGCTGTGCATGATCCACACCGCGAAAGAGAGGTTGAAGGCGGCGTTGACCAGGATCATGGCGAGCCATGTGTCGATAATGTTCAGGGCGAGCATCTCCCGGAACAGGCCCGCAGTCAGTACCGCCGGCTGCAGCATCTGCGTCACGATCACCAGGAACATGAAGACCATTTTTCCGGGGAACTTGAACCTGGCCGTGTAGTATGCGGCGGGGGTGGCGACCAGCAGGACCAGGATGGTGGCGCAGGAGGCGATGATGATGGTTGAGATCAGGTTTTGCGGCAGTGGCGTCTCCGGCGTTGACCACATGGTGGCGTAGTTGTCGAAGCGGGGCGTGGCCGGGAGGTATTTCGGGGGGACGCCAAGGATCTCCGGGCGGCTCTTCAGCGACCCGATGGCCATGATCACGTAGGGGGAAATGAAGATCAGCGCGATGATCAGGCCCGCCGCCATGCGCAGGGCGACGCGAGGGCCGCTGGCCTGGTCGCTGCCGTAGCGCGTCTTGCGCCGTGCGGTGCTGACGACGGCGGGACCGGCCGGTGTTGTCTCGGCCACCGGCGAGAGCGTCGAATGTGCCACTAGTCCACTTCCTTCATGGGTTTGACGATTTTTATGTAGGCGGCCACGATCACCAGGACAATGGCGAAGTTGACAACGCTCATGGCGCTGGCAACATCCACCCGCTGGTCGACCTGGATCCACTTGAACATGCGTGTGATGAGGGTGTCGGCGTCGTATCCGGGAAGGGAGCCGGTGATGATTTTCAGGATCGCGAGGTTATTGAAGACGTTGATGATATTGATCAGCACTGCCACGGCGAGGCTGTCGCGAAGCTGAGGCAGGATCACACTGAAATACGTGCGGGCAGGGCTGGCGCCGTCCATTTTTGCGGCCTCAAGTACCTCTCCGGGTACGCCCTGCAGGCCGGCGAGGATCGTGTAGGAGGTGAATGGCATGGAGACAAAGACTGCGGTCAGGATGGCGACAATGAACGCGGAGGGCATGCTCTTGGTGAAACCGAAGGGGGCATCGATCAGGTGCAGGTCCACCATGAATTTGTTGATGATGCCGTAGAAGGGGTCCAGGCCGTAAACGAAGACGGTAGTGGTCATGACCACGCTGGCCGCCCAGGGCACAATCACAGCCATCCGGACCAGGGTCCGCCCGGGGAAGGGCTTGTTGAGGAACTGTGCCAGCGCCAGGGACAGCACCACTGTGATGATGACGACGGCAGCAACCCACACCACGGTGTTGGCCAGGACGCGGGGCAGGGCCGGGTCGGCAAAGACCAGCGTAAAATTCGTCAGCCCCGCGGAGCCGGTGTCCGTCCCGTAACTGCTGATCGAGCGGAACGCGTTGTAGATCATGTAGCCGGCGGGGAACAGGACGATGCCGACAACCAGCACCAGGCAGGGGGCGATCCAGGGCAGCGCCTTCCAGATGCTGTCCCGGCCACGGCCGGTCTTGGGACGCCGGGGCGCAACCGGCCTGGCCGCGGGGGTGTCTTGGGTATCGCCCTTGGCGACTGTTGTGCTCATGGGAGATTCTCCGGGGTTTCAGAGGGTGGATCTGTCAGGGGATGGCCGGCGGGTGACATTTCCGTCAATCACCGGCCATCCCTGGGGCCTAGGAAGCGGCGTCGGCCTTGGTCTGGATGTCCTTCAGCACTGATGCCGGGTCTGTTCCCTGCGCGATCTGGCCTATCAGCGACTTCACCGCGCCCTGCGTTGCGGTCCAGGCCTTGTTGGTGGACGGGTAGAACCTGGCGTTGGGCAGGAGGTCAAGGAACAGTTTCGTATCCGGGTTGGATGAGAGTTTTTCGGAGCCTGACTTGGTGGTGGGCAGGAACCCTTCCGCTGAGACCCACTCGGTGTAAACGCCGGTCGAGTAGAAATTGTCCAGGAACTTCCTGATCGCGTCCTGCTTTTTGCCGTCGTTCTTGAAGGCCATCAGGTGGTCAGCGACGCCGAGGGTGAAAGGCGATCCGTCTTTGGTGGGGATCGGGGCGACACCGTATTTCAGTGCCGGGTTCTTGTCCTTGATCTGGCCCACGGTCGGTGGCAGGGCCTCGATCATGCCCAGCTGGCCCTGGATGAAGACGTTGATCAGCGGAGTGCGGTTGGTGGCGCCGGCGTCGGCCTGCGTGACTTTGCCGTCCACCAGTTTCTTCATGAAATTGGCGCCTTCGAGGTTCTGCGGAGTGTCCACGCTGATCTTCTCGGCATCGCCGTAGCCGCCGCCCGCACCATAGAACCAGAGGCCGGTTTCGCCCTGAGCCTCCTCGGAACCGAGCGGGAGTCCGTATCCGGGAACGCCGGCCGCGGTGATCTTCTGGGCATCCGCTTCCAGCTCATCCCAGGTCTTCGGGGGAGCGGAGATTCCGGCTTTCTCGAAGAGGTCCTTGTTGTAGAAGAGAGCCCGAGCGGAGGCGATGAGCGGCATGCCGTACTGGGTGCCGGATACGGAGGCGTTTTTCACGAACGTGTCCTGGAAGTCCTTCGCCGTGGAGTCCGAGAGAACGTCCTTCGCCGGGTACAGCAGCTGGTCCTTGGCGAAGCCCGCGAAAGAATCAATGTTGAGGATGTCCGGGGCCTGATTTCCCTGGATCTTGGTTTTCACGACATCGTTGATATTGTCCCAGGACTGGACTTCAAGGTTCACCTTGATGCCCGGGTTGCCGGCCTCGAAGTCCTTGATGATGCTTTCCCAGCGGCCCTTGGTGCCGTCGGAATAGCTCGGGACCAGAAGGTTGATGGTGTTTTCGGCGGTGCCGGCGGTGCCGCCAGATCCACCGAACCCGCAGGCGGAGAGCAGCATGCTCGCTGCCGCGATCGAGGCGAGTGCGCCGGTGTGCAAGGACTTCTTCATAGTCTTCCTTTACTTTCAAGGGACGTCATCCGCCTCCGCCGCGGGCCTGAAGCACGAAAGCCTACGCAAGCGTGAGAAGAACGAGTTTTTGACGATTTATGATGTAAGCATCAATAAAACAATCACTTGTAATCATGACGCTCGTTGATTCTCCCGTGATGCAGCTCTCAGGTCAACCCCTTTGTGCTGCTACTGCTGCGGAAGCCGTCACGTCTGATGGACGCCGGGACCAACACGCCGCCCGGCGGGGTTCGCTATTCGGTCATTTCCCTTACGGGCTGGAGTCCAAGGACCTCATTCGCGTGTTGATGATGTTTACATGCGCCAAACAATCAGTAATAATCATTCAGTCGGGTGATTTTGAAACGTCGCCGCCTGTTGCGCGCCTTCACGGTCCCTGATGGTCTGATATCTGATCCCTCTCCAGAAGGAGCCTGTCCCATGACTGTGCCGCATACCGTCCGTTCCCTGCCTGGCGCCCACATGGAAACCGAACTGTCTTCCCAGCCCGAGGTCTGGGCGAGGGCTTCCGAGCAGGCCCGGGCCGAAGCCCGGAGCCTGCTGCCCGCCGACGGGCAGAAAATCGCGGTCCTCGGGTGCGGCACGTCGTGGTTCATGGCCCAGTCCTATGCGGCCCTCAGGGAATCAGCAGGCCGTGGGGTGACGGACGCATTCGCGGCGTCCGAGGCCTTTGTCGACCGCGGCTATGACGCGGTCGTTGCCATCACCCGCTCCGGGACTACCACCGAGGTCCTTGAAGTCCTGGGCCGGCTGCAGAGTACCGTCCCCACGGTGGTACTCGTCGGTGACACCGACTCGCCCATCACGGGAGTCGCCGGCTCCGTTATCGGCCTGCCGTACGCTGATGAAACGTCCGTCGTCCAGACCCGGTTCGCCACCACGGCGCTGGTTTACCTGCAGACCGCGCTGGGTTACTCGGTGGATTCGGCGATCACCGATGCTGGCGCCGCCGTGACGGAGCCGGTGGCCCGGGAGCTTATCGACGCTGAACAGTTCACCTTCCTGGGGCGCGGCTGGACAGTCGGTCTGGCCCACGAGGCGGCCCTGAAGATGCGCGAAGCCTCCCAGTCCTGGACCGAATCGTACCCCGCCATGGAATACCGGCACGGGCCCATTTCCATTGCGGCCCCCAACCGTGTCACCTGGCTCTTCGGTGGGGAACCGCAGGGACTGGCCGCGGACATGGCAAGCACCGGGGGGCTGTATATCCACCGCGGCACTGCACCGCTCGCCGAGCTGGTGCGCGCCCAGAAAGTTGCCCTGGAACGTGCCCGATCCCGTGGACTGGATCCCGATCAGCCGCGGAACCTGAGCCGATCCGTCATTCTGGACGCCTGAGCAATGAATGATGACGGCGGACGCTTCGGCACCGACACCGTGCCGGCGGTGCTGGCGTTCGACGTCGGCGGAACGGACATGAAGGCAGGCATTGTCCTGCCCTCCGGGCGGATCATCGGCCTGCAGCGGCTGGCCACCCCCCGTCACCCTGAAGGCACGGGAGAAGCGGTGATTCTCCAGATGGCAGAACTCGCGGCGGACTTCCGGGACCGGTACACGGACTATCCCTGTAGCGCTGCCGGGCTCATCGTCCCCGGCCTCGTCGATGAAGCCACGGGCACAGGCATCCTCTCAGCGAACCTGGGATGGAAGGACTTCCCCTTTGCCGCGCGCGCACGGGCCGAACTCGGACTCCCTGTTGCCTTTGGGCATGACGTCGCGGCTGCGGGGGAAGCCGAGTTCCGGTACGGGGCTGCCAAAGGTACGGCCGACGCGGTCGTCATCGTCATCGGAACCGGCATCGCAGGGGCGGTATTCAGCGACGGCAGGCGCCTGACCGGCGGCGGATACGCCGGCGAGCTGGGTCACGCCCCAGTACCGGACCCCGATCATCCCGGATCAACGACCATCCTCGAAGCCGTCGGCTCGGCCGGAGCCATAGCCGTCCGCTACGCCGCCGCCACCGGCCGCAGCGTGGACGGCGCGCAACAGGTCCTGGCCCTCGCCTCAGACGGAGACCAAGACGCTATCCGGGCCTGGGATGAGGCCATCGACGCGCTTGCACTCAGCATCGCCCACTGCATTTCGATCCTGGGGTCCCAGACGATCGTCATCGGGGGCGGTCTGTCCCAGGCCGGCGACTCGCTGCTGGTTCCCCTGCGGACCCGCGTGGACGATCTCCTGACCATACACCGGCGCCCCCTGATCGTTCCCGCCGAGCTGGGCCAAAACGCCGGACTGATCGGCTCCGCGCTCAAAGCCCGTGACCTCCTGGACACCATCAGATCGGACAGCGAGGCCTCATGAACTCCCCGTCAGCACACCAAGCGCTCATCGTCACCGTCACACCCAACCCCGCCGTGGACGTGACCTACCACGTCAACGGCCTCCGCCTTGGCCAGACCCACCGCGTCTCCCCACCCCTGGAACGGGCCGGAGGCAAAGGACTGAATGTCGCACGCGTTGCGCACCAGATGGGCCACCGCGTCCTGGCCGTGGCGCCGGCGGGCGGAGCTTCGGCAACGGTCTTCCGCACGGAGCTCGAGGCCAGCGGAGTGCCCCACAGGCTCATCCCGGTCACCGCAAACACCCGTCGAAGTATCGCGTTCGTGGACACCGCCCAGGACATGACCAGCATATTCAACGAACACGGACACCCCCTGCTGGCTTCCGAGTGGCAGTCGCTGGCCGCCGCCGTCGCCGAGACCCTCGCCGAGACCGACGACGGGAGCCCGGACCGCACTGCACCGCGCTGCGCGGTACTGGTCGGGTCGGGAAGTCTCCCCGCGCACGCCCCCGAAGACTTCTATCCGGAACTGGTCAGGCTCGCCCACAGGCACGGAACTCCCGCGGTCATTGACACCTCCGGCAGGGGAATCCTGGACGCCGCACGCGCGGGAGCAGACCTCCTAAAGCCCAACCACCAGGAACTGATGGAAGCCACAGGGGAGAGCGACCTGCACCGGGCGGCGCGCCAACTCCTGGACCTGGGCGCCCGGACGGTTCTCGTGAGCGCTGGCGCCGAGGGCATGTATGCCTTCACGGCCGAAGCCCCGGACATTCATTGGAGAGCCCGGCTGCCTCAGCCTCTGACCGGCAACGCCACAGGTGCCGGCGATGCGGCCGTCGCCGCCGCCGCGGTGGCCCTTGCCGCGGGCGAGAGCCACCCCGAGGCCATCCTTCGTGCGGCCACCGCCTGGTCGGCAGCCGCCGTGCTCATGACGGCCGCCGGCGAAATTTCACCGCGCCATACCGAACTGGCACGGCAACTCATCGTCACAAGGGAGGGGCACCGGTCATGACTCTGACACCCACTGCGGAACTCATGGGCAACGCTGTTGCCCGCGGCATCGGACAGGGAGCCTTCAACGTCATACACCTGGAGACAGTTGAAGGCCTGATCGCAGGCGCAGAGAGGGCCGGTCTGCCACTGATACTGCAGATCTCCGAAAACTGTGCAAAATATCATGGCGGACTCGAGCCGCTGGCTCTCGCATCGCTGGCGCTGGCACGAAGGGCGAGCGTGCCCGTCGCCCTTCACCTCGACCACGCCGAAGATGAGCAACTGGCAATGCAGGCCGTGGATCTGGGCTTCGGATCCGTCATGTATGACGGGGCCCACCTCGATTACGAGGCCAACGTCGCGGCAACGGCGCGCGTCACCGAATATGCTCATGCCATGGGCGTATACGTGGAAGCGGAACTGGGCAAGGTCGGCGGCAAGGACGGTGCCCACGCCCCCGGCGTGCGCACCGACCCGACGGAAGCCGCCGACTTCGTGGCCGCAACCGGAGTAGACGCACTCGCCGTCGCCGTCGGATCCTCCCATGCGATGACCCAACGCAGCGCCATGCTCGACCTGCAACTGATCGACCGCCTGCACCGGAGGCTGGATGTCCCGCTGGTGCTGCACGGGTCCTCGGGTGTCGCCGACAATGACATCGCAGCCGCGATCGCCGCCGGAATGACCAAGATCAACGTCTCCACCCACCTGAACGGATTCTTCACCCGCGCCGTGCGCCGCTGCCTCGACACCGATCCGGCCCTGGTCGACTCACGCAGGTACTTCCGGGCAGGCCATGACGCGCTCGTGCCCGAGGCCGCCAGACTGCTGACCCTCTTCACCACTCTGGAGAAAGACTCATGAACCGCACCGAACGCCTGAACGCCATCCTGAACCTGCTGGCCGAAAGCGGACAGGTCGAAGTGGACGAAATCATTGAAAAGCTAGCCGTGTCACCTGCCACGGCCCGGCGTGATCTGGACAGCCTGGCATCCCAAAGGCTGCTGTCCCGCACACGAGGCGGGGCGGTCAAGGGCTCCGTGGCCTACGATCTACCCGGCCGCTACAACCGCGATGACCATTCTCAGCAGAAACAGCTCATTGCCCAAGCAGCCAGCAGCCTCATTCCCCGCGGCGCCGTCGTCGGCCTCACCGGCGGCACAACCAGCACCGCTATCGCACAGGTCCTCTCGACGAGAGCGGACCTGAACGTGCCATCGAACCGGCCGGCCCTGACTGTGGTGACCAACGCGATCAACATCGCCGCCCAGCTCGCTGTGCGTCCCAACATCAAAATCATGGTGACCGGCGGAATCGTGAACGCCCGCTCTTACGAACTGGTGGGACCCTTCGCGGATGCGACCCTGCAGAAGGTGGCCCTGGACCTCGCCTTCATCGGCGTCAACGGCGTGGACCCTGTACTAGGGCCGACGGTGAACGACGAAGGCGAAGCCACCGTCAACTCACTTATGGCCCGGCGCGCGTCCGAGGCATACATGGTCGCGGACTCGTCCAAAATCGGCCAGAGAACCTTCGCCACCATGAGCGGATTCGACTTCCGCAACCTCATCACCGATGCCGGCATCACCCCCGCCGACCAGGCCGCCTTCGAATCCAGCGGCGTCAAAGTCATCATCGCCCGCTGACAAACCCAGGGAAGAGCGGCCGCCTGCTGATTGAGCTTCAGCCTAGCTCCCGACCAATCGGAATTCAGCCCAGAGCGGGTAGTGGGGACGTGTTCAGCTCGGGCGGCGGCCAGAGGCCGGTGGGGACAAAGGCCTCGTAGAGCGGGTCGCCGATGCGGTCCAGGTTGGAGTCACCCAGGACCGCCGCACCCAGAAGTACATGGGCATCTTCGACGACAACAAGGAAGAGACGCGCGTGCCCACAAGCTCCTGGAAGAGATCTACGAGCACACGGAAGCACTCCGCGCGAGCGTAAAGAGCTACCTGTGAGTCCGGCGACTCCTTAATGAGCGCGCCTGCACGCTCCGGCGGCACACGCCGCCGGAGGGCGCTACAGGGCTGAAGGGCATGCCGGAAATACCCTGACCCACCGGGGCAGGAAAAGCGGACGACGGCGGGTCCTCCCCGCCGTCGTCCGCTTGCATTGGGTGCCGCTCCCCTACAGGGCCGACCAGCCGCCGTCGGAGGCGAGGATGGCGCCGTTGATATTGGTGCCGTCGTCGCTGAGCAGGAACGTGATGGACGCGGCGAGCTGCGCCGCGGTGGCGGGCGTGGGGACGGCGGCCTGCATCAGCGGGCCGAGGCGTTCGGCCGCGAGCTGGGATCCCCAGTTGGCCACGATGTTGGTGATGGTGGGGCGGCCGGGGGCCACGGCGTTGAAGCGCAGGGAGGCCTTTCGCTCCCGTTGCAACCCGGACCAGGCGTCCGCCATGCGACAGCACCTCGGTCCCGACGTCCCTAGATCATCGATACTTCTCGACCTCCGCCGGAGGCCGCGGTGGCACGAACCATGACGCTCCTCTTGTCTGTGACATGCGTCTCAAATAAACACGGTCGCAGGCGGGAACCGCCCATAGGCAGGTAATGTTATCTATTCGTAATATTGCCTGACCGAAATGTGTTTGAATATGCCTGCAGACTCCACTAAAGAAGACAAGCCGAAACAGCTCCTCGGGCTGAGTGGCACCCAGACTATTGGCTCGGCGTTGGCCGCGGTGACCTCTGCCTTGGTGGGGTCCTTTCTAGGCGTCGCCGGGACGCTTATCGGCGCCGCACTCGGCTCTATCGTTGCCACAGTGGGTGCCGCTCTGTATGCCCGAACACTCAGCTCGGCAGCCACCGTGGCATTGACGAAAATCCCAAAGCGACGCGGGGGCGGACTGCCCGCTGACGACGGCGACGTGCTGGCCGCCAGCGCTCCGGCCGAGAGCGACGGACCTCGAGCCAAACGGCTGAAGAGGCAGTTCACCCCCAAGACCTGGATCAAGGTCGGGGCGGTCAGTGCTGCCGCATTCGCCATCGCGATGGTCGGCGTCACTGCAGTCGAATTCGGAACCAATCGGCCCATCTCCAGCCTCGTCTCGTCGACGTCGAGCATCGAGGGCGGTGCGACCGGGCCCACGACGACGCTGGGCAAAGCATTGGGCGGCAATCCGGCTGTCCCGGACGGGACGGACGCATCGACTAAGGACGTGGCGGAAGTGCCTGGGAAAGTCGAGGAAGGCGCCAACAAAGAAGGTGGCCTGACTACGGACGGCAGCCCCAGTGGCGGAGTCACCGGCTCGGCCGGAACCGCAAAGCCGGGAGCCGGCGAATCAAGCGACACCCCGCCGGCGGACGTCGCCCCCGAAACAGTTCAGAGCCCGGAGCCTGCCCCCGCAACCGAACAGCCCACGGCGCCTGCGGTGTCCTCGGATTCGGGATCGGCCGAGCAACCCGCGCCGTGATGGGGCAGTGATGGTGGGCCGGGGCGACTGTGTTGTGGCGGCTGACTCATCGGACGAGGACCCCCGGATTCTCAGCAGTCAGCCCGCGCCCTGGCCTTCGCGGGCCACTTCTTCCAGAATCCTGGCTGTCGGCGCTGCCGTCATCAGCTGCCCTATCACCTCGGGCTTGTCCCACACCTGGCTGCGCAACTTTTCCAGAAAGCCGGTCGCCGCGTCCCTGGTGTCGAAGTCAAGGAGCACGGCCACGCTGTTCTGGTCCTCGGTATCCCGGAACAAGCGGACAGACCGGGCGCCCGAGGCGGCACGGCCTGCGGGATCCGTGTCGAACACTTTCTTGAAAGCCTCGTAGTCCCGGACCGGATAGCTAATCTGCAGGGTGAACATCGTCGTTCCTTTCCCTCGGGCTGTGGCAGGGACCACGATAGGCCGTCCAGCATCATCCCGGTAGGGCCGGAGGGTGGACTTGACCGGGTGTTGCGCTGCCCTCCTGAAACAGGGGAACGGGCGACACAAGCGGACGACGGCGGGCGGTCCCGCCGTCGTCCGCTTGCGTTGGGTGCCGGTTCCCTACAGCGCGGACCAGCCGCCGTCGGAGGCGAGGATGGCGCCGTTGACGTTGGTGCCGTCGTCGCTGAGCAGGAAGGCGACGTTGACCACGGAGCCGGTGCCGGCGTCCAGCATCAGCGGCACCACGGCGCGGGTGAGGCGCATCAGGGCGGTGACGTTGGCCCAACGAGAAGTTGCCCCGCTCGCGTTACCGCCTGTTTTTAACGCTGCTGAGGCTGAACTGTATGATCCTGTCCTGGCTGTCCTCGCTGAGTTTCAGGACTCGAACCTCCACGTCATAGCCGTCAACGACAGCAGAGACAGAACACGCTTCATACATGCCCGTGACGTTTGACGGCAGCGGAGAAGTCTCGCAGTCGCCCTTCACTTTCGCACCGTTCAAAGCTTCGTCACTGATGCGCTGCACGTCAGCGGGTGCTACTTTCTGTTCCGTCCGGTAGCTGCGCCACATGCTGTCACAGTCCACGTCGTAGCGGATGCAGAACGGTCCGCCCGTAATGTTCTCCCCCTCCGCGTTCCATCCCGGATCAGGGTGCATCCGGTCTGCGATCGCAACCATCGGTGCCGTCGCAATATCGTGGGTCACCTGAAGGATTGCAGGGATGCCAAAGATGACTGCGAGCACGATGAGGACTATTTTCAGCCACATCGGAAGCCATCGCCTCTTAGGCTGCGGTGAGCTGTCAGAACGAGTCTGCATGCCTTATTGTCGCCTCTGTTCGTGTTTCGCAGGATCTTCCATTCCCGTCTCCGTTACAGCGAGAAACTCCGAATCATCCGGGAACGGACTGCGAATCCCGACAGTTGGGAAAGCGACACGATCATGGCCGGCTATCTCTGACCGCCATCGCTCAGTCCCGAGTTTACGGTCAGGAACTATTGGCGTGGATGACTAAGTAAGACGCAACTTTCGCGCTCCACACCAGCGGAGGACGGCGGGGCTCCCCGCCGTCGTCCGTATGTGTTTGATGCCGCTCCGCTACAGCGCGGACCAGCCGCCGTCGGAGGCGAGGATGGCGCCGTTGACGTTGGTGCCGTCGTCGCTGAGCAGGAAGCTGATGGACGCGGCGAGCTGCGCCGCGGTGGCGGGCGTGGGGACGGTGGCCTGCATCAGCGGGCCGAGGCGTTCGGCCGCGAGCTGGGATCCCCAGTTGGCCACGATGTTGGTGATGGTGGGGCCGGGGGCCACGGCGTTGAAGCGCAGGCCCTTGGGCCCGTACATCACGGCCGAGTTCTTGGTCAGGCCGACGACGGCGTGCTTGGACGCGGTGTAGGCGGCCCCGGCGGCGGACCCGCGCAGGCCGGCCTCGGAGGCGACGTTGACCACGGAGCCGGCTCCGGCGTCCAGCATCAGCGGCACCACGGCGCGGGTGAGGCGCATGAGGGCGGTGACGTTGATCCGGAACACGCGGTCCCAGAGCTCGTCGTCCACCTCGTGGATCGGGGCGAAGTTGTCCATGATGCCGGCGACGTTCGCCAGGGCATCGACGCGTCCGCCGGCCGCAGCGACGACGGCGGCCACGGTCTCCTCGGTGGAGATATCGCCGGCCACGGGGACCAGGTCCAGCCCGGCGTTCTCGGCCACGAGATCGTCCAGGCGTTCCTTGCTGATGTCGGCGGCGATGACGCGGCCGCCTTCTTTGGCGATGCGCAGGGCGGTGGCCTGGCCGATGCCCGAGGCTGCGCCGGTGACGATGACGGTCTTGCCGGCGAATCGGCCGATGGTGGTGGCTTCCTGCCATGAAGCTTCGTTGCCCATGATGTCCTTCCAGACGTTGCTGACGGTGATGCAGCCCACTTTATGACACTCCGTGTCATTATGGAAGAGTGAATACTGGTGGGATGCCTTCGGATGCTTTGACGACCGCCGTTCCGCGCCCCGCCGGGCGCCCGGTGACGATTGATCCCGACGCCGTGGCCGCCATCGCGCTGCAGCTGTTCGCCGAGCGCGGCTATGAGCAGACCTCCATGGAGGACATCGCGCGCGAGGCGGGGATCGGGCGCAAGAGCCTGTACCGCTACTTCTCCAGCAAGGCCGAGCTCGTCTGGGGCGGCATGGAGCCGGTGGTCGAGACCTCCGGCCGGGTGCTGGATTCAGCGCGCGGTGGTGCTTCCGACGGCGACGTCCTGGCGGGGCTGCGCGAGGCGGCCGTCGCCGGGGTTGCCGTTTTGCCCGACCTCGCGGTCACGCGCGGCCGGCTGCGGCTGATCGCCGAACACCCCGAGCTCGCCAGCCGGAGCTATGAGTCCCTGACGCCGCAGCGGGAGCGGACCCGGGCCTACCTAGTTGCGGCCGGGGTCAGCGAGGACGTCGCGAGGTACCTGTGTGCCGCGCTGATCGGCGCGACGTTCGAGGCCTGGATGCAGTGGGCCGCGGGAACGGACCCGGACCCGACGCCGTACTTGGTGGCGGCGGTGGGGGTGCTGCGGGTGCCGGAGGCTTAGGTCGTCGGACCACACAACCCAACTGGCTCCAGGTCCCGAAAGACGACTGCAGAATTGAGTAGCCTCGGGACGTGCGGTGTGTTTTGCTGGAGCCGGACCGCTATTCACGATGAGCCGTATGCGGATCCTCATCACCGGCAGGGTGATTGCCATTGGCAAGTACGAACGATGTGTTCTCTACTGCTGCAGCCATGCCTGGTGGAGCTGACTTAGGGCGTGCACTTGGCCGCGCGAACTCCGTAGCCGTCGCGCGCTCAGGTAGATTTTGAGCGAACAGTAATCGAGTGGATCCTTATGGCTGTTACGAGGCCATAACGACCAACACTCTCGACTGAATTAGGCCCGATTTGAGGAGAAAGCCGTGGAATTGCTGGTTGAGCAGGTCAAGCCGCTTGTCGCAGAGGTGGCAATCCGTGCCTAGCCAGGGTGAACACCCGAGCAGCGCCACCGAAGTGCCGCTGAACGCGGACGTGGCGGCTGATACGAAAGATGCCGGATCGGGTCCGGGTGCAGCATTGCGAGGTAAAAGCCGAGATTGGGTTGAACTGACTATGTCGGACGAAGGCGAAGAAGTTGCCATCGCTGCAGCCGCCGAACGCCAGGAGCTCCAAATTGAATTGCTCCGTGCCATCAACAGCGACTCGTTGGTTGTCCTAACTGGACTGGGAACATCACTCGGAATCCCTAAAATTGGGGATCGGAAAGCACCTACGATGTGGAACCTTTGGCAAAAGGTTCAGTCTCTTCCGACATTTGCGGCCGCAACAAAAGATCTATCTCGTGACCTCATCGAGTCAGAAAACATTGAGCATCTTTTGTCACACATTCAGGCTCGCTTGAGTGTATATGAAGCCAATATAAACCTCGGCTCATTTCTAAACGAAGCCGAAAGTGTCATTCTCGAGGCATGCAGTTTTGTTGACGATGCTACTTCCCTCGACATGCACCAGATGTTTCTCCGAAAGATCGGCCGCAGGTCGTCTCGATTGCAGCGCACGAAGCTTTTCACCACCAACTACGACCTGGCATTCGAAGTGGCGGCCGCGCGCTCCCGCTTTCACCTGATCGATGGTTTTGGGCTCGCAGCCCACCGCGAGTTTGATGGTACGGCTTTCGATATCGATTTTGTTCGTCGTGGCCCCAACGACAGACTCGTTTTGGAAGAAAATGTCTTGCATCTCCTCAAGCTGCACGGATCGGTGGACTGGGAGAGGAACGGTGCCGCAGCAAAAAGGATTGAGGGGCGCCCCAATGACCCCGTGCTCATCTACCCCGCGGCCAACAAGTACCAGATGAGCTTTCGCCAGCCCTACCTCGAGATGATGTCCCGGTTCCAGATGGCCCTTCGCTTGCCGAACGTTGCCCTCCTCGTCGTTGGATTCGGATTCAATGACGAACATATCGCCGCCCCCATCGAGGCTGCCGTCAGAAGCAACGTCGGGTTGCGGTTGCTAGTCGTCGATCCTGCAATCAGAAATGAAGCCAAACGAAGTCAGTCAATCGCGTGGCTTGAGAAGCTTGCTATGGACGGTGACCATCGGTTGACCCTGATTGATGGGACCTTTAATGATCTTGTGCGACTAATGCCGGACGCGTCGGAGTTCGACGAGCGACAGGCGCATGCTGAACGCATTTCACGCGTGGACGAAACTGGAGCCATGTAATGCTCCACATGTTCTCCCAAGACCGACTCGCAGGGACTGTATCGAGGGTCGAAGGTTCTTTTGTGCACGTCACCCTCCCCTTGGCAAGTGATCTTCCTGGCATTCATTTTGGCCAAAGGCTTGGTTTCGGCGAGGTCGGAGAATTCCTCGTCGTGGAGGTCGCTGGACTCGGGATTTTTGGCCGGCTCGTTGAGGTCATAGGATCTGGCGGCGAACGCTCGAGTCGAGGGCAGATAGAGGGTTCCGCGCCACGCAACGAGGGTCGACTTCAACTTCTGTCGTCTGTGGATCACTCTGGGAATGCGAAGCGCGGCATAGCCGCATATCCGCGCCTTGGCGATCGTGTCTTTGTAGCGAGCGAGGACACAGTGTCGGCCGTAATCGCCGGCGACTCGACCGGAGTGCCGGATTACGGCATCGATATGGGGACGCTGGCAGTCGGCAACGGAATTAATGTAAGTATCTCAACCCAGAAACTCTTCGGCCGACACACGGCGGTCGTGGGAGCCACAGGTTCTGGCAAGAGCTGGACGCTTGCCCACCTCGCGTCCAGCATCCTGGATCAGGGCGGGCGCATGATCTTGATTGACGCTACTGGCGAATTTGGAAGTCTAGGTAAGTCGGCCGTGCACGTTGCTCTGGGCGGCAACGCAAATGAACCGAACGCAACATCCGTATCTCTGCCGCATTGGCACATGCGGGAAACGGATCGAAATGCATTCATTGCACCTTCTGGAGGATCGCAGTTACCCAAACTGCGGGCGGCCGTACGATCACTTCGGATGCATCGCATCCTCGCTGCTACTGACCCGGCCCGGATTGCGGCCAACGGACTTCACGGGCACATGGCCGTCCCGGGGAGGCTTTCAAAAGCCAGCCAGAACCGCCTAGCATTTGAAACGGTGGCTCGTGAGCTCATTACTCACATTGAAAACCCATTCGGGGAATTTGACTTGAGAGCACTGTCGAACCAAGTGATGGAAGAATGTGTTTGGCCCACCGATAAGAACTCACCAGAGAAGTTTGGCGGTGTCGACAACAACTCGCAGGGCTACATCAGCAGTCTTGTAGGCCGGATTGACGACTTGATCCAGACTCCGGAAATTATGTCCGTCATCGGCGATGACCTTCAGAGCCCCAGCTTACTAAAGGTCCTGTCGGAATGGATACACAGTAACAAACCGGGTATTTTTCGAATTTCGCTTCGTAACTTAACCTTTAGCCACAGCCTCAGGGAGATTCTTGTCAATGTTATTGGGCATACTCTTCTATTGATGGCGAGACGCGGCGACTTCAGGGAAAATCCTATTGTCGTCGGACTAGATGAAGCCCATCAATTCTTCAATGTGACCGTGGGGGATGAAGTAACAGCTCATTTAGACGCGTTTGATCTGATAGCAAAGGAAGGTCGGAAATATGGCCTGACTGTTTGCTTAGCGACGCAGAGACCCGGCGACCTTCCTACTGCCGTCCTCAGTCAGGTAGGCATGCTTATCGTTCATAGACTCGCCGACGGACGGGATCGACAACGCGTCGAAGAAGCAGCGGCCGAGTTGGATATGTCGGCCATGAAGCTCTTGCCCGGTCTCGTGCCCGGAGAGGCCATATTCATGGGCGTAGATTTCCCTGTGCCCGTGAGCGTCAGGGTCACTAGGCCTGTCTTCCCTCCCGAATCCGAAGGACCCAAGTATGAAACGGGGTGGGTCCGCAGGAGGACTAGAGCGGATGACGGAGGCGAAAGCATCCATGACAAGGGCACGACAGCAGCGCCTCTCGAGGGAGAAGGATCGAACAATGTAGCCTCTTCTGACGGCGGCCAGATGCTAACGGCCGATTTGTAACCTTGCCTATTGCGCATCAGACGCACGGCGGCCTCAGAAACGGCCAGCAAGTCAGTCGATAGGATCTGACCAGGCTCGCTATCCGCCAGCAGGTCAGGCGGCCAGCCAGCCAGTCCCGCGTGGGCGGACGACGATCACAGGGCATATGTAAACGTTCACGGTGAGGCTACCGTCCTATCTCACCATGGATCGTCCACTTGCGGGTCCCATCTCGCAGTCGAGAAGTTTAACGTTAAATCCCTGCCAGCGGAGCCGCGAACTTCGCTGCATGCAGCGCCGATCACACTCCGCCGCAGCCAGTGGCTCCGCATGCGTCCCTGCCCCACAATCTGCCCGGCGTTCACCGATGGCAGTGTGAACAATGACAAGACCTTGCCGCGATGTGCACCAAATGCGAGGAGACCGCATTTGCTCCCTCGCGGAAACATGCGTAGATTTGGGGAACAAATCCCCGCCAGGGCTAGTCTCCGGAATCACAAGTCGACCACAACGAACTGGTCAATTGGCATTCGAAGATCCTCAACATCGGCGGGTTTTTTCTTTAACCTGGGTCCACATAGGCTTCTCCCTATGAAGCCAGGTCCGCCTCCGTCGCCACCCTCTCCACCGTCGTCCAAGCCGTTCCTCACATTAGAGGAGCAGTGCGACACGCTGCTGGCTCGCGGCCTAGAGATCGACGATCGCACGCAGGCGGCTGCCTTTCTACACAGGACAAACTATTTCCGTCTCTCCGGGTACCTCCGCCCATTTCAGGTGGACCCTGCTGCTGGCGACAACAGCTTCAAGGCAGGAACATCTTTGATACAGGTGCGCCGCATCTACGAGTTTGACCAGCACTTACGCCTACTCGTCGGCACTGCCATAGCAGAGTTCGAAGTCGAGTTTCGAGCTGCTCTAGCCTATAAGCTGGCTGAGAAGCTCTCGCCTACGGGCTACGCATTGGAGCGCCACTTCAGACGGTTCGGCGATTACCAGGATTGCATGCAGCGGTTGGATGAGGAACGCCAACGGTCCAAAGAGCCCTTCATGAAGCATCACAACGACAAATACAGCGCCATGGAGCCACCTATTTGGGTCGTCGTTGAGTGCGCGAGCTTTGGACTTCTCTCGAAAATGATGTCCAATCTCAAGGAGCAATCGTATGTCAAGCAGATCGCCGGCACCTTCGGCCTCCCGCAGGACTACTTCAACACAGCTGTTCGGCATCTGAGCTACACACGCAATATCTGCGCCCATCACGGCCGACTCTGGAATCGCCAAGTAGTTGAGAAGCTGGCCACGATGAAGAGTCCGACGCATGAGATTTCCATTCGTGTCGGGGAAACTGACACCTACAGGATTTTTCAGACCTTGGTGTTGCTGAGCTACTTGACCCGGCGTGCCGGTTCAAAATCGGACTTTGAAGAACGCTGCCTGCAGTTGCTCTCTCAACACAAGGATTTGCTGAAACACATGGGTTTCCCTGAGCACCACGCCCTCGATCGCCTGTGATCCGCTAAGTCGGTGCAGTTGTAGGCGTTCGGCTTTCCAGACGCACTGCCCGGCGCGCCGCAATCAGCCTGAAGGGCATAAGCGGTCATCGAATGGCAGACACAAGACGGCCGACACGCCGTCCGTTGCCTCGGTCGAGGCGGCCCCCCCCGCCGTCGCCCAACGTCTAAACCTCCGCCACCGGGGCCGCGAACTGCGCCGCGTACAGCGCCGCGTAAGCCCCGCCGGCGGCCAGCAGCTGGGCATGCGTGCCCTGCTCCACGATCTGCCCGGATTCCATCACCAGGATGAGGTCGGCGTCGCGGATGGTGGACAGGCGGTGCGCGATCACGAAGCTCGTCCGGTCGGACCGCAGGGCGCTCATCGCCTTCTGCACCAGCACCTCGGTACGGGTGTCCACCGAACTCGTCGCCTCGTCCAGGATCAGCACCGACGGCCGGGCCAGGAACGCCCGGGCGATAGTCAGCAGCTGCTTCTCGCCCGCCGACACATTGCCGCCCTCGTCCTCGAGCACGGTGTCGTAGCCCTCCGGCAGGGACCGGACAAACCGGTCAACGTACGTAGCCCGTGCGGCCTCCAGGATCTCGTCCTCCGTGGCCGAGGGGCGGCCGTAGGCGATGTTGTCCCGGATGGTGCCGCCGAACAGCCACGTGTCCTGCAGCACCATGCCCATCCGCGAGCGCAGCTCGTTGCGGGTCATCGCGGTGACGTCCACGCCGTCGAGCGTGATCCGCCCGGCGTCGAGTTCGTAGAAGCGCATCATCAGGTTCACCAGGGTGGTCTTGCCCGCGCCGGTGTGCCCCACAATGGCGACGGTCTGGCCCGGCTCGGCCACGAGGCTCAGGTCCGTGATCAGCGGCTTGTCCGGGGAGTAGGAGAAGGAAACGTCCTCGAACACGAGCCGCCCCCGGCCCCCGTTAGGCGCGACAGCCGGGACCGGATCCGGGCCCTGTTCCTCGGTGTCCAGGAGCTCAAATACCCGCTCGGCCGAGGCCACGCCGGACTGCAGCAGGTTGGCCATGGAGCCCAGCTGCGCCAGCGGCTGGGTGAACTGCCGGGAATACTGGATGAACGCCTGCACGTCACCCAGCTGCATCGCCCCGGAGGCCACCTGCAGCCCGCCCACCACGGCGATCCCCACATAGACCAGATTCCCGATGAACGTCATGGCCGGCATGATCAGCCCGGAAATGAACTGCGCGCCGAAGCTGGCCTGGTACAGCTCCACGTTCTTCTGCCGGAACCGCTCCTCCACCTCGCGCTGCCGGCCGAACACCTTCACGAGCGCGTGCCCGGTGTACGTCTCCTCGATCTGCCCGTTCAGCTCGCCGGTGTGCTTCCACTGCGCGACGAACAGCTTCTGGGAGCGCTTGGCGATCATCGCCGTCGTCACCAGGGTCAGCGGAATGGTCACGAGGGCAATCAGCGCCAGCGTGGGCGAGAGCAGGAGCATCATCACCAGCACCCCCACCACGGTCAGCAGCGAGGTCACGGCCTGGCTGATGGACTGCTGCAGGCTCGTGGAGATGTTGTCGACGTCGTTGGTCACCCGGCTGAGTAGCTCGCCGCGCTGCACGGAGTCGAAGTAGCGCAGCGGCAGCCTGTTGATCTTCGCCTCGATCCGTTCGCGCAGCCGGAAGACCGTGCGCTGCACGACGCCGTTGAGGATATAGGCCTGCATCCAGCCGAACACCGAGGCCAGCACGTACAGGGCAACCGCCCACAGCAGCACGGTGGCCAGCGCGGTGAAGTCGATCCCGGTGCCGGGTGTGAGCGTCATGGCGCTGAGCATGTCCGCCTGCTGGGTCTGCCCGGCGGCGCGCAGCTGGGCGATCACCTGGGCCTGGGTCTCACCGGCGGGCAGCTGCTTGGACACGACGCCGGCGAAGATCAGGTTGGTGCCCTCGCCCAGGAGCCGGGGCCCGATCACCGAGAACGTCACGCTCACGACGGCGAGCATCAGCACCAGCACCAGCCACAGCCGTTCGGGCCGCAGCTCCCCCAGCAGCCGCCGTGCGGACGGGCCGAAGTTCATGGGCTTCTCCGCCGGGATGTTCATCCCGGCAAACGGTCCGCCGCGGCCGGGCCCGCCCGCGGGACGCGGAATCCGCAGCGGCGCCTGCGCCACGGGCGCGGCGGCAGGAGCGGTTGCGGAGGGTGCCCCGGCGGCGGGGGCCGGCGGCGGCGCCTTGTCGGTGCGGCTCATGCTGCCTCCTCCGCTGCGAGCTGGGAGTTCACAATCTCCTGGTACGTCTCCGACGTCGCCAGCAGTTCCTCGTGCGTGCCGTGGGCGACGATCCTGCCGCGCTCGAGCACCAGGATCCGGTCCGCGTCCACAATACTGGAGACCCGCTGGGCAATGATCACCATGGTGGCCCCGGCGGTGTGCTGCTTGAGTGCCTGCCGCAGGCGGGCGTCCGTGGCGGTGTCCAGCGAGGAGAAGGAGTCGTCAAAGATATACAGCTCGGGCTGTTTCACGAGCGCCCGGGCGATCGCCAGCCGTTGCCGCTGGCCGCCGGAGACGTTGGTGCCGCCCTGCGAAATCGGTGCATCCAGTCCGCCTTCCAGCTCCTCCACAAAGTCCTGCGCCTGGGCAATCCTCAGGGCCCGCCAGAGCTCGTCCTCGGTGGCGTCGGGCTTGCCGTAGAGCAGGTTGCTGCGCACCGTGCCGGAGAACAGGTAGGGCTTTTGCGGGACCAGGCCGATGTGCCCCCACAGCAGGTCCGGGTGGAGCTCCCGGACGTCCACGCCGTCAATCCGGACGGCCCCGGAGGTCGCGTCGAAGAGCCGCGGCATCAGGTTCACCAAGGTGGTCTTGCCGGAGCCGGTGCTGCCGATGATCGCCGTCGTCTGCCCCGCGCGGGCGGTGAAGCTCACGTCCGAGAGCACCGGCTGCTCGGCACCCGGGTAGGCGAACCCGACGTCGCGCATCTCCAGCTCGCCACGGGCTGCCCGGCCGGCCGCGCGCGAAACCGGACGCAGCGGCGGCCGGACGCTGGATTCGGTCCCGAGCACCTCGCCGATCCGGTCCCCCGAGACCGCAGCGCGCGGGATCATGATCGCCATGAACGTGGCCATCATGACGGACATCAGGATCTGCATGAGGTAGCTCAGGAACGCGATCATGGTGCCCACCTGCATGGACCCGTCCTCGATCCGGAACGCGCCGAACCAGATCACGGCCGCGCTGGAGACGTTGAGCACCAGCATCACGGTGGGAAACGCGAGCGCCATGAGCCGGCCGGCGCGCAGCGCGGTGTCCGTGACGTCCTCGTTGGCGTGGGCAAAACGTGCGGTCTCCACGTCCTCCCGGACGAAGGCCCGCACCACGCGGATGCCGGTGAGCTGTTCGCGCAGCACCCGGTTGACGGTGTCGATCCGGGCCTGCATTAGCCGGAACAGCGGCACCATCCGGATAATGATCGAGCCCACCGCGGCCAGCAGCACAGGCACGCTGACCGCGATCAGCCAGGACAGCTGCAGATCCTGCCGCATGGCCATGATCACCCCGCCGATGCAGAGCATGGGCGCCGTGACCATGAGCGTGGCGGACATCAGGACCAGCTGCTGGACCTGCTGGACATCGTTGGTGGAGCGGGTGATCAGGCTGGGCGGGCCAAACCGGGTGACTTCCTGCTCGGAAAACTCGGCCACGCGGGTGAATATGGCCCCGCGGACGTCCCGGCCCAGCGCCATCGCGGCCTTCGCGCCGAAATAGACGGCGGCGATGGTGCAGGCGACCTGCAGCAGGGTGACCATGAGCATCAGCCCGCCGATGTGCAGGATGTAGTCGGTGTCCCCGCGCGCGACGCCCTGGTCGATGATGTCGGCATTCAGGGTGGGCAGATAGAGCGAGGCGATGGACGCCGCCAGCTGGAAGACGACGACGGCGAGCAGCAGCCTCCGCTGCGGCCGCAGGTATTCGACGAGCAGTTTCCAGAGCATCCGGTCTCCACTTCACGCGTCACGGGCACTAATGAAGGTCAGTCTACGTCCGGCGGCCGGGAGCTGGCTGGGTTCCTCTCAGTTATTCCATTCGCCGTTGCGACGTGCCCGACGGATGGAAACGCGCGGGTGATTCGCCAATCTTCACATAGGATCCGGGCATGGGGACTCAGCCGGATCGAAGGCAAGCAGCTGGCACTGCCGCGACGCTGATCGGAGGGTCGGCGGAATTGCTGGACTTCCTTATCCCGCTCTGGGGCGGCACCGAGCTGGGTATCGCACCAAGCGCGATCGGCGCCCTCGTCGCCGTCGAGCTCGTCGTCTCGGTGATCGCACGTCCGATTTCCGGCTGGCTGGTCGACACTCGGGTGCGAACGAACGTGGCTGCGGCCGGAGCCGCGCTTTACGCGGTCAGCTGCATCGGCTACGCCCTCGCGACGTCGCTCCCCCTTGCCTTCGCCGCTGCGGTCGTGAGCGGCGTGGGCGGCGCATTCTTTTGGATCGCGGTCCGGGCGATCGCGGCCGAGTCCCTTGATCGCGACTCCGGCTCCTTGGCCGGGCTGTTGTCGTCCGAAGCACTCGGATCGTGGTTCTTCTGGATTCCAGCGATGGTGCTCCTGCCGCTGATCGGCTTCAGCGGGGTCTTCGGGACCCTCGCCGTTGCCTGCATCGCCGCGGCGGTCCTGCTGTTCCGGGTGCCAAGATTCCTGGAGCCACCGCAGGAGCAGCCGCCGGGTGGGATCCGTGGCGATGGAAAGCGCCTCGCCCCGCTGCTGCTGATCGCAATGGTGACCGCAGTCGCCGAGGCGGGCGTGTCGCTGCTTCTGCTGCTGCACCTGCAGAAGGCGCTCGAGCTCGAGGTCTACCAGATTGCACTCATCTACCTGCCCGGAGGCATCGCGCTCACGACTCTGCCCCGCGTGCTGCACCGGTTCGTCGAACGGCGGGGCCGGCGCACGGGATACATCATCGCGTCCGTCGCGTCGGCACTGACGGCGACCGGTCTCGCGTTCTCGCCCAGTCCGCTCGTGATCGCCTCGCTGTGGGTGCTGACGAGTGCCTCTTGGGCAATCTTGCTGCCGATCCAACGGGCGGTCGTGGCCGAGGTGAACGGGCACCGGGTTGGCCGCGGCCTGAGCCTGCTGACCAACTCCGAGATGCTCGGTGCAGCAGCGGGGTCGTTGCTGGCGGGTCTGCTGTACGACGGCGGATCGTGGCAGCTGTCGTGCTTGATCTTCGCGGGCATCATCCTCAGCGGAACCGTCCTTGGCCCGCTCGCGCTCACGAAGCTGGGCGTTCGCGACCGCCCGGCCCCCGACCTGGCGGTCGTAAACAGCGACTAGCGAGTCTTGCTTGCCGGGCAGAGCTTGCTTGCCGGAGAGTTCACCGAGGTGTAGCTTGAGGCGGATGCTGAGCATTGGCTCGATCGTGATCCGGGTGGACAACCTCGAACGCCAGATGAGTTTCTGGCAGGCCGCCCTGGGCTACGAGCCGCGGTACGCGCCCGACGGCGACTTTGTCATCCTGCAGCCGCCGGGCGGTAAAGGTACGTGCATCTCCCTGGACCGCGTCCCCGCGGCCGTCCAGATCCCCCCGCGCCTACATCTGGACCTGTACACAGACCAGCAGGACGCCGAGGTGCAGCGGCTCCTGGCCCTGGGCGCCACTCGGGTGGAATGGAGCAAACAGCCGGCCGACGCCGACTACGTGATCCTCGCCGATCCGGAAGGCAACAGGTTCTGCGTGGTGGACACCGCCGGGACGGGCGACTCACCCGCGCCCTCGTAGCCGGCCGCGCTGCCAACCGGCCGGCCGTTCAACTTCCCGGCCGTTCAGCCTCAGCCGTTCAGCACCACGTTGGCCGGCGGCTCGCCTGCCAACATGAGCTCGATCTGCCGCTGCAGCAGGCGGCCCATCCGGGGGCGCATCGCCGAGCTCGCCCCGCCCACATGCGGGCTGATGATGACGCCCCGGGTCCGCCACAGCGGGTGATCCTGCGGCAGGGGCTCGGGATCGGTGACGTCAAGCGCGGCGCGGATGCGTCCGGAGCCAGTGTGCCGGACCAGGGCGTCGGTGTCCGCTACCGGGCCGCGGGACACGTTCACCAGCAGAGCGCCGTCGGGCATTGCCGCGAGGAAGGCGTCATCAATCAGGTGCCGGGTGGAGTCGCTGAGCGGAACTCCCACCACCACAATGTCGTGCCCGGGCAGCAGCGCAGGGAGTTCCGCAATGCCGTGGATACGGCCGCGCTCATCCGTGCGTTCCCTGCTGGCCACCCGGGTCACGCTGATCTCGAACGGCTGGAGCCGGTCCTCGATCGCCTTGCCCACCCCGCCGTAGCCAACAATCAGGACGCGGCGATCGGCCAGGCTGGCGGTGGGCCTGGGATCCCAGCGGCCCTCCTGCTGGTTCTGGATCAGACGGGGCAATTCGCGCTGGCTGGCCAGGATCAGGGCGAGTGCCAGCTCCGCGGTGGAGGTCTCGTGCACGCCGGACGCGTTGGCGAAGACCATTCCGGAAGGCAGGAACTCTGCCACGCCGTCGTATCCGATCGACTGGCTCTGCACCAGGGCTGTGTCCACCTGTGCCAGGCCCTGCAGGACCTGCGGGCCACCCATGTAGGGCGGCACCACGATGTCGATCCGCGGCAGGGGCGGCGCACCGGCCAGGTCCCACTCCAGGATGGTGACGTCCGGGTGCGGCTGAACGTATTTTCGCAACGAGGCGTCCGGCAGGCTGACGGTAATTTTCCGGCTCATGAGTGCCAGCGTAGTTGACCAGCATGCGGGATTATTGCCCGACTTTGGGCGCGCCCCGCGCGCTCCGTGGATTTTGCCCGTGGCCCGGCCTAACGTCGGAGGCACCACCCAGTCGAGTCCGGAAGGCCCACGTATATGACGAATCCGGGCCCCCGGCCGGCCGCTCCCACCCACCGCAGGAACCTGGCCTTGGTCTGGGCCGCCGCCGCGCTGGTGCTGGCCGCCGTCGTGGTCCTCGGCGCCATCCGCACCGTCCCGTCAGCGGGCGGTGGCCGGACCAGCGACTTCCTGACCAATAGCTTCCTGACCGTCGCGCACCAGCAGGCGCAGCGCGAGTCTGCCCCGGCGGCCCCGCCGCCCGCCGCCGTCGACCTCCCCGCCGAGATCCAGGGGATCATCGGCGAACACCCCGGCCACAGGATCGGCGTCGCCGTGATGGACACCCGCGACGGTCAGCTGCAGAGCTACGGCGACGTGAAACCGTACACGGCGGCGAGTACCGCGAAGGTCCTGACCGCCGCCGCGTACTACCACCTCGTGGAAATCGGCGATAAGTCGCTCGACACTCCCCTGGGCGCGTTCAACGCCGCGTTCCAGCTCAAGGCCATGATCAACGCCAGCAACAACGACGCGTGGCTCCTGCTGATGCAGGACATCGGCTACCCCAACCTCACCGCCTACGCCGCCACGCTCGGCATCACGTACGACCCCGAGAAAAACCTCATCGCGCCGCCGGACATGGCGCGGCTCCTGACGCAACTCGCCACGGGCAAGCTGCTCAACCCCGGTCACACCGCGGAGCTGCTGGGCTACATGCAGCACACCAATGACGAGGCCCTCATCCCGGCGGCGCTCGCCCCCGGCATCACGGTCCACCACAAGTACGGCGTGGTGCAGGGCTACGTGCACGACGCCGCGCTGCTCAGCGCCGGCGACCGCTCCTACGCGGTGGTCATCTACACGTGGGGCCCGGACGACGCCGACAGCGCGGACCGCCTGGACCTCATCCACGACCTGACTCACCAGCTCACCGGGGCCCTGTTCGGGCGGTAACACGGGCCGTAACTGAGGCAGTAATAGTGTGCCGTTGTTTGCCAGCTGTTAATAGTCTGAAAATCAACCGATCAAAGGTAGCGCCCGCTCCATTACGGGGGCAGGATGAAAGAAGCGGGAATAGTCTCAGCCGCAGCTGCCCGATGGTACCCCACGCTGACGGGCGGTCCTCTGGAGGAGCACAAGATGTCCATTCCTTCTGAATCACGAACCTGCCGTCCCGCTGAAGCCGGGACCTCCGGTCCCGCACGGCCCGCCGCGCCGCCCTGACCGGAACGCGCCGCCCAAACCGCGGGCCCCACACGGGGGGCCCGGAACCCGCCCGCACTCCGGGCAGATCGAGGCAGCTGGGCCTCGGATTTCCTCCCGGCTCGTATGCAGGAGACGCCGCAGTATTGGGGCAAGCCAGGATCCCGCGAATAAGGCCCGCGCCGACGCGCGGCCCACGGGGAACTCCCGGATCCGGGCTTTTTCCAGGGAGTCACCTTGATCCGCATCCTCATCGCAGAAGACGAAGAACGCATCTCCCGCTTCATCGAAAAGGGCCTGCGTGCCGCCGGCTTCGCGCCCACCGTGGTCGGCGACGGCGTCACAGCCGTGGACTACGCATCAAGCGGCGAGTTCGATCTCCTGCTTCTCGATATCGGCCTCCCCCGCCTGGACGGCTACGCCGTCCTGGCGGCATTGCGCCGCAGCCAGGTGGGCATCCCTGTCATTGTCCTCACGGCCCGTGGTTCGTCCACCGACACCGTCGCAGCGCTGGAGGGCGGCGCCGACGACTACATCGTCAAGCCGTTCCACTTTGAGGAACTCGTGGCCCGCATCCGGGCCCGGATACGCAAGGGGGACACCGGCGATGTTTTGGCGGGAAGCGTGATGCGCTACGGGCAACTGGAGCTGAACCTGCTCACCCACACGGTCAGCGTCGACGGCCGGATGGTGGAGCTCTCCGCCCGCGAATTCGCCTTGGTGGAAATGTTCCTGCTCCACCCCGGGCAGGTCCTGAGCCGGCAGCAACTGCTCAGCCACGTCTGGGGCTATGACTTCGACGGCACGTCCAACGTGGTGGACGTGTACGTGCGCCAATTGCGGATGAAACTCGGCGCCGACCGCATCCTCACCACCCGAGGCGCCGGGTACCGCCTCAGCTAGGCAAACTCTGCGAAACACTGCACGGCCAGTTGATCGTCAAAGGAAAGGAATCGAGTGGCCACCTTGGATGAACATCCCAGCGGGGACGGCCAAGCCGCAGCCGAGGCTGCCTCCCCTGCGGCGGACACCCAGGACCCGTCCGGCTGGGGCGCTAAGATCCACTCGGTGCGTTTCCGGGTGGTGGCCGCCATGCTGGGCATGATGCTCGCCGGAGTGGTCACCGCGGGGATGGTCACGTTCGCGGTCCAGTTCCAGGAATCCGATGCCAGGATCGACCAGACGCTGCTGGACAGGGCCAACGCCGTGGTTAAGCTCGTCCAGACCAAGAAGAAAACGTCCGGTGACTATGCCAACAGGACGTACATCAGTGCACTTCACGAGGCCGCGGAGGATATCGAGCCGCGCAACAACGAGGTCATGGCCGGGATCGTGGACGGGCGCGTGGCATGGACCGTTGAGGGCAACGGTGATGCCCACCTCCTGGACAACAGCATGTTCGCCGATGCCGCCCAGCTCAGGAATCCGGCGGGCGCGTCCTTCGGCGAGCTGAACTCGAACGGCCGCCCGCTCAGGACTGTGGTGCTGCCGATGAGGGGCGTCCCCGGAACATTTTTCCTGGTGGGCCGGGACGCCGGCGACCAGCGCGAGCACAACACCAGTTCGGTCCGGACGTATGCGCTGGTGGCCCTCGGCATGCTCCTGGCGGCCGCGGTGATCGGCAGTGTGGTTGCCGGCCGGTTGCTCGATCCGCTCCGGCGTATGCGCGAGACTTCCCGGGCGGTAGGCCCGGAGGACCTCACGCAGCGGGTGGAGGTGCGCAAGGGTGAGGACGACGTCACCCTGCTTGCCAAGACCTTCAACACCATGCTGGAAAGGCTCGATGAGGGCGCCCAGCAGCAGCAGCAGTTCCTGGACGACGCCGGCCATGAACTGCGGACCCCGCTGACGATTCTCCGCGGTCACCTCGAACTCGTAACGGTCGATGATCCGGACGATGTCATTGCCACCAGGGACGTGCTGCTGGACGAGGTGGACCGGATGCAGCGTCTGGTGGACGACCTCCTGCTGCTCGCCAACTCCGGCGACCCCGGCTTCATCCGGCGGGAACCCGTCCGGATCCCGGAGCTCCTGGATCAGGTCATGGAGAAAGTGCACGTCCTGGCCGACCGCCACTGGCAGATCGATGAGCGGGCCGACTACGTGGTCGAGGCGGATCCGCAGCGCCTCACCCAGGCCCTGGTCCAGCTCGCCGCGAACGCCGTCAAATACACCGGGGAGTCCTCCACGATCGCGCTCGGTTCCCGGATTGAGCGCCCGACGGCGGACGACAGCACCCCGCTGCCCACGCAGGACACCCTCGTGCTGTGGGTGCGCGATGACGGGATAGGCATCGCTGCCCAAGACCAGCAACGGATCTTCGAACGGTTCGGCCGGGCGCACACGGGCCGCGGCATGCAAGGCTCGGGACTGGGCCTCGCAATCGTTTCCGCAATCGCCCAGGCCCACGGGGGCGTGGCCACCGTGGAATCCGAATACGGACACGGGGCCACGTTCCTGATCCGGATCCCGCTGCAGTCCACCAGCGTCCGCGTCTGAACTGGGCCGCCGGCTGGCATTACCTTGCCTGCCCTTTATTAACGGCCGATCCGCAAATGCGGGCCTTGGCTGAGAAATCCTTCATCTTCTCCTCATCCCGCCCTCACTCTTGGGGAGCAGGCTGATGACTATCATCAGACAGCGCCGGCCCCGGCCACTGTTGCTATCGCAGCCGTGTCCGGGAACACCGGGGGCCGGGGGAGGATTTACCGTGGAGCCAATGCGGATCGTGCTGTACTCACATGATTCAGTGGGCCTGGGACATGTACGCCGGAACTTGGCGCTGGCCCATGCGCTGAACAATCAGCTTCCCGGGCTGATCGGCCGCCCTGTCACCGGAATCCTCATCACCGGCACAGCCTTGGCCCCGGCGTTCAGGCTGCCCGAGGGGTGGGACTGGGTGCTCCTTCCCGGCGTGGCGAAGGGGTCGGCGGGCTACCTGGCCCGGAATCTGGCGTTGCCTATGAATGAGCTCGTGCCGTTGCGGGCGAGGCTGCTGCAGGCAACGCTGGCCGGGTTCTCCCCCCATCTGGTGGTGGTGGACCGGCACGCCACGGGCGTTCATGGCGAACTCGAAACAGCCTTGCGCCGCGCCCGCACCGCCGGGCCCGTGCGCGTGGTGCTGGGCCTCCGCGAGGTCCTTGATTCGCCCGCCGCGGCCCTCAGCGAATGGGCCAAGGTGGGCGGCCCCCGCGTGGTCAAGGCCCTGTTCGATGCCATCTGGGTCTACGGCGATCCCGCCATCCACGATCCCGTGGCCGCCGGCGAAATACCGTTCGCCCTCCGAAAGCTCATCCGGTACACGGGCTACCTCGCCGACGGGCGCCCTTCGGTTTCCGGCACCAGCTGCATGCCAGGCCCGTACTGCATGACGACGGTCGGCGGAGGCTCGGACGGCTATGCCCTGGCCAGTATCGCCGTCGCCGCGCCGGTCCCGGACGGGCTGGGACACCTGGTGGTCGCCGGACCGCAGATGCCCGCCGAGCAGTTCAACGACCTCCGGCAGCAGGCCCGCCCCAACGTCAAAGTGGTCTCCGCAGTGGAGGACACCGTGTTCCACATCCGGCACGCCGGCGCCGTCGTCGCCATGGGCGGCTACAACACGGTGTGCGAGATCTTGAGCACCTCCGTCCCCGCGCTGATTGTGCCCCGCGTTCAGTCGCGCGCCGAGCAGCGGATCCGGGCGGAGTCCCTGGCCGATGCGGGTTACCTGGAGCAACACGCCATCGGCACGCTGACCCCCGAGATCCTGGCCGGATGGCTGGCCGCCCGCCTCGGCACCACCGTGGACCGCCGTCGCGCCGTCCTCGACGGGCTGGTCCGGGTTCCGCAGCTTGCCGCCGAGCTGCTGCAGCCACAGGCCGATTCCGATCAGATCAGTCCCGAACAGGCCAATTCCGATCTGATCAGTGCAGATCAGTTCCGGTCCAACGGACGCGGAGCCGCCCGTGCGAAGGGAGGGGCCAGCCGTGTCGCCGTCTGAACCGGGGACCGCCTACGTCCTCAAGATGTATCCGCGATTCTCCGAAACGTTCATCGTTGCGGAAATCCTGGCCCGCGAAAGGGCGGGGGACCGGATCGAGATCTTCTCGCTCCTGCCCACCAACGACGCCCGGTTCCACCCCGAGCTCGCCCGGGTCCAGGCACCGGTGACCTACATTGACCGCCCCATCAAGACGGTGGCCCTGTGGGAGTCCCTCCAGCTGGCCGAGGAGGCGGGGCTCACGGCCGCCCTTGGCCTGAATTTCGCCGAACTCGCCGCCGCCACGGCGGACGAAGCCGTCCAGGCCATCAACCTGGCCACCGCCTTGCAGGGCCGGAACATCCGGCACATGCACGTCCACTTCGCCTCGGGCGCCACGACGGTCGCCCGGCTGGCGTCCTTCATTACCGGCATCCCCTTCTCGTTTACGGCCCACGCGGTGGATATCTTCCATGAATCGGTCCGCGACGACGATCTGCGGCTCAAGCTCGAGCAGGCCCACCACGCCGTCACCATCAGCCAGTACAACATGCGCTACCTGCGCCGCCGCTTCCCGGGCTCGACGTCCCGGCTCCACCTGGTGCGCAACGGCCTGGAGCTGGAGCGCTTCCCTTACCGGGAGCCCCGCCCGCTCGGACCTACCCTGCGGATCGCCGGCATCGGTCGCCTGGTGGAGAAGAAAGGCTTCCAACATCTGCTGCCCGCGGCCGCCGAACTGCTGGACCAAGGGATCAAAATGGACCTCCGGATCGCCGGGACCGGGATCATGGCGGAGGAGCTGGAGGCCAGCATCGATCAGCTCCGGCTCGGCGGGTACGTCCGCCTCCTCGGCCCCCAGACCCAGGACCAGGTCCACGAACTGCTCCAATCCGCCGACATCTTCGTGGCGCCCTGCGTGATCGGCGCCGACGGCAACGCGGACGGCATGCCCACGGTCCTGCTTGAGGCCATGGCCACCGGCGTCCCCTGCGTCAGCACGTCCGTCACCGGGATCCCCGAGGTGGTCCGGAACGGCTCCACCGGGATCCTGGTCCGGCCGGGTAACCCGCACGCCCTGGCCCGCGGCATCCGTTCGCTCGTCTCCCCCGTCACAGACCGGCTTGCCATATCCCGCAATGCCCGCGCCGTGATCGAGGAGGACTACGACGTCCACCGCCAGGCCGAGCTCCTGAGGTCCCTCTCCCGTTCGGAAAGGAGAGTCGCATGACACGCGTGGCCTACCTCTGCGCCGACCCCGGCGTGCCTGTTTTCGGCACCAAGGGCTCCTCGGTGCACGTCCAGGAAATCGTCCGGGCGTGGCGCGGGACCGGCGCCGCCGTCACGGTTTACTGCACCCGGCTCGGCACCGAGCGGCCCAGCGATCTTGCCGATCTCGACGTCGTCGAAGTCAAGCCGGAATCCGTCCCCGCTCCCGCGCGGGAGCGGGCGGTCCAGGACGCCGCGCTGGGCTTGGCGGACGAGGTCCTGCGCAACGGCTGCGGGCTGTTCTACGAGCGCTATTCGCTGTTCAGCCCGGCACTGTCCGTGGTGGCCCGCATCCTGGACGTGCCGTCGGTGCTTGAGGTCAATGCTCCGCTCATCGAGGAGCAGCAGCGGTACCGTCAGTTGCTGGATGTGAAGAAGGCTGAGACGGTGTTCCGTCGCAACGCCGCAACGGCCGACGTCGTGGCCTGCGTCTCGGATCCCGTGGTGCGCTGGGTGCGGGGCCGGGTGCCGACCGCCAGGACCGTGCTGGCACCGAACGGCGTGAACGTCGAGCGGATCCCTGCCCGCCGGCCCGGCCGCCGGAATCCGGACCACCTCACGGTCGGGTTTGTCGGAACCTTGAAGCCCTGGCACGGTGTCCCCGCTCTGCTGCACGGTGTGGCCCTTGCCAACCAACAGACCGTTGACCCGAGCCTGCGCTGGCAGGTCCAGGTGGTGGGTGACGGCCCCGGCCGGGAGGATCTCGAACGCCTCGCCGAGTCTCTCGGCGTGCCGACGGTGTTCACCGGCGCCGTTCCGCCGGCAGCCGTGCCCGGGCTCCTGGCAGAATTCGACGCCGCCGCCGCCCCCTATCCCCCGGACGCCCCCGGCCAGGACGATTACTTCTCGCCGCTGAAGGTCTTTGAGTACATGGCGGCCGCGCTGCCCGTGATCGCGAGCGCCGTGGGCCAGATCCCGTCCATCATCCAGGACGGCCGCACCGGAATCCTCGTTCCGCCCGGGGAGCCGGCCGCACTCGCGAATGCCCTCATCCGGCTCGGCGACGACCCGAACCTGCGGGAGAGGCTCGGGCTTGAGGCCCGCAGCGACGCCGTGCAGAGATTCAGCTGGAGCGGTGTGCTGTCCCGGATCACGGGGGCCCTGCCGCCTGCACGCAGGCTGGCAACGCAATGACCACCGCTGCCAGGCATTCGCACCCCCGTAGCTGGCGAACACTGTGGCGAAGGATCGGCACCAACGCACCGGCCGAACCCACACCGTTGCGGCGGACGTTGAGGTGCATCCGCCCGCATCTGCGCGGGCACAGGCTGCTCATCACCTGGGGATTCATTGCCATGGCCGTGGAAATCCTCTTCCGGCTTCTTGAGCCGTGGCCGGTGAAGATCGTCCTCGACTCCGTCTCACACTCACTCGGCGCCAATCTGCGCCGGTCCCCGCTCAGCGTTGAGGCAAGCGCCGACGTGTTGCTTCTCTGCGCCGGCGCGGTGATTGTCATCAGCCTGATCCGGGCCGTGGCAAGCTACGTGTCCGCGATCTCGTTTGCCCTCGTGGGTACCCGCGTTTCCTCCGAATTGCGCGCCCGCACCTTCCGCCACCTCCAAGGCCTGTCGATGCGCCACCACAGCCGCGCCTCCACCGGCGATACGGTCCAGCGGCTAGTCGGAGACGTGTCCCGGCTGCAGGATGTGGCCATCACGGCGGGGCTCCCGCTCATCGGCAACATCGTGTCCCTGATCCTAATGATGATCATCATGCTCTGGCTCGATCCTTTGATCGCGCTGGTGACGTTCCTGTCCATCGGGATCTTCGTCTTGTTGTCCCGCAAGAGCTCGGGATCGATTACCACCGCGGCCCGCAAGTCACGCAAGGGCGAAAGCGCCCTGGCCACCACTGCCGCGCAGACGCTGGGGGCAATGCGCGAAGTCCAGGCGTATGGACTCGAGGACACCATCAGCTCGGGTTTCCGCAAGAGCAACCAGGCAGCACTTGGCTCAGGGGTGGTCACGCTGCGGCTGTCTGCCAGCCTGCAACGGAAAACCGACGTCCTGACGGGAATCGCGACGGGGGTGGTCCTGGCTGCCGGTGGATGGAGGGTGATGCAACATGCCATGACCCCCGGAGATCTGGTCGTTTTCCTGTTTTACCTGAAAACCGGGCTGAGGCCGCTCAAGGATGTGGCCAGGTACACGAGCCGCATCGCCCGCGCGACGGCCTCCGGAGAACGGGTGGCAGATCTGCTTGAGGCCCAAAGTGACGTGCCCGAGGCACCGCACGCGGTCGCCCTCAAGAGCCCGCACCCGGACATCGTGTTCGACCACGTCAGGGCCGGGCACTTCGACGGAGCCGCGGTACTCAAGGGGGTCACCCTGACCATACCGGCGGGTCAGCACTGCGCCGTGCTGGGGCCCTCCGGGGCCGGGAAGTCCACGCTTGCGTCCATGATCCTTCGGATGGTGGACCCCTGGGAGGGGAGTGTCAGCCTCGGAGGGGAGGACCTGCGGGCCCTGACGATCGCTTCCGTGCGTGCCCATGTCTCAATCCTGCTCCAGGACTCTGTGCTGTTCGGAACCTCGGTCCGGGAGAACATCAGGTTCGGCCGCCTCGATGCCACGGATGAGGAGATCGAAGCCGTGGCTGCCCTTGCCCAGGCCGACGGTTTCATCCGTGCACTGCCCGAGGGCTACGAAACCGTCCTCGGCGAGGCGGCCAACGATCTTTCCGGGGGCCAGCGTCAACGGCTCGCCGTCGCCCGCGCCATGCTCCGCAAGGCCCCCATCGTGATCCTGGACGAGGCGACGGCCGGGCTTGATCCGGCATCCCGCGATTCGGTCCTCAGCGCCCTGGACACACTCACCGAGGGCCGGACCTCCATCACGATTACCCACGACGTCAACTCGGCCCAATCGTGCGACCGGGTGATCTGGCTCGAAGACGGCGAAATCCTCGAAGATGGGCCGCCGCAGTCATTGCTGGCGGATCCGGACTCCCGCTTTGCCGGCTGGGTCCACCGGCAGCAGACCGCAGAACCGGGTGAACTGTTCAAGGTGCCGAAATGAGCGCTGCCCCGCAGGGACAACGGCTGCAGGGACAATGCCTGCACGCGGCAGAGCGCTTCCTGGACCCGCCGGACTGGCCTATCCGCCGAGCCTTGGAGTTGATCGCATGAGCTGGCGCTCGCCGGTCCCGCCGTCCGCCGTCGACTCTTCCGGGCAAACCTGGCAGATCCACCGGGCGTGGCCGGACAGCACGGTCGGCGACTACGTCCTGGAGGTCGTTGCGGCGGGGCAGGCCGGCGTCCGTGGAGGCGTGTTGCGTGCCGGAGTGTTCGAGCTGTTGCCCGCGGACGATCCGGCGCTGCCGTCCCTGCGGGCGGAGGCTCGGCACGGGGAACTGGTGTCCTACCGGCCGCACATGCGCGCCGTCATCCGGGCGGCGGCCGGCTACATCAAGGTCTTCCTGCCGGGCGGTGCGATTGTGCCCGCCGAACGCTGCGCACAAACCGAACTTCTCCTGGACCCCGAGACCTTCACGGCGCCCAGGGTGCTGCGGAACTCTGAGGACGTCATCGTCTTCAGCGCCGTTCCCGGCCGGACGCTCGGGGATTTGGCCGACGACCACGCGGGTCTCAGCGATGCAGGGCTCGACCGGCTCTGGGAGCAATGGCAGCTCGCCTGGACCGCCCAGGTGGGCAGCTCCGCCGGGCACGCAGCCCTGGCCGCCCTCCCCGTCCATTCCCCGGAGGTGGAGGTCGCCGATCTGCGGCGGTGGGTGAAGCGGTGGCTGCGGCACTACAATGGCGTCCCGGAAGCTGCAGCGCACGGAGCCGCTCTGAGTGCCCGGGCCGACGAAGTGGCGCAGAACCTGCTCCGGACGGCACCGGATCCACTGGTCTGGGCGCACGGCGACCTTCATGACAAGCAAATCCTGACCGCCGGCGGCTCCTCGCCGCTGGGCCTGCTGGATTTCGACGACACCGCCCAGGCCGAGGCCGCCCTGGATCTGGCCAACCTGGACGTTCATCTGGAACTGCATGCCCGCCACACCCGCACGTCGCTGGAACGGTACATGGCGGCCCACACCCGGGTCCTGGCCGCCGCGGAAGAGCTGCACGTCAGCCCGGACCGGTTCCATGCTTATTCCGACGGCGCCTGGCTGCGGCTGGCCTGTTCCCCCCTGCCGAGGCGCTCGAGGATGGCCCTGGCTGTGCTCGACGAACGTGCCGCGCACACTAGAGTAGGCCCCACGTACTGACTGCACTCCATATCGAACCACCCCACACCGAACCACAGCGCACTGCACCGCAGGGCACTGCACGACACCGGGAGGACCGCTGGCATGGCTTACATCAAGGTTGGAACCGAAAACAGCACAGACGTTGAGCTCTACTACGAGGACCACGGAGCCGGACAGGCCGTGGTCCTTATCCATGGCTACCCGCTGGACGGCTCGTCCTGGGAAAAGCAGACAACGGCGCTGCTCGGCGCAGGCTACCGCGTCATCACCTACGACCGCCGCGGCTTCGGGCGGTCCAGCAAGCCCACCGAGGGCTACGACTACGACACCTTCGCGGCGGACCTGAACAGCGTCCTGACGGCCTTGGACCTGAACGACGCCGTGCTGGTGGGCTTCTCGATGGGCACCGGCGAGGTGGGCCGGTACCTCGGAACCTACGGCTCGGCCCGGGTGGCTAAGGCCGTTTTCCTGAGCTCGCTTGAGCCGTACGTCCTGCAGGCCGAGGACAACCCGGGCGGGGTTCCGCAGTCAGTGTTCGACGGGCTGATGGAGGCTGTGACGGCGGACCGGTACGCCTTCTTCACTGAATTCTTCAAGAATTTCTACAACAGCGAAACCTTCCTCGGCACCCCACGGCTCAGCCAGGAGGTCATGAACGCCGGGTGGAACCTCGCCACCAGTGGCGGGGCCACGGCGTCGGCGGCGGCGCAGCCCACCTGGCTCACGGACTTCCGTGCCGACATCCCCAAGATCGATGTCCCGGCCCTCATTGCGCACGGCACGGCGGACAACATCCTGCCGATCGACGTCACCGGACGCCAGTTCGCCAAGGCGCTGCCGAGTGCCGAGTACGTGGAGATCGACGGCGCCCCGCACGGCATGCTGTGGACCCACGCCGCGGAGGTCAACGAGGTTCTGCTGCGGTTCCTGGCGAGCTAGCCGGGACGGACGCGAATCCTGCCTTGATACAAAGGATCTGACACATGCTGTTGGAAGACTTTAACGCTGCCGGGCGCACGGAGGCCGTCACCGCCCTGCGTCCCTGCCTGGACATTGGCCGGTGGATTGAGGAGATCGTCGATTCCCGACCCTTCGGCAGCACCGGAAGCCTCCTCGACGCCGCCCGCCGCGCGGCGGAACCCTTCACGGACGCGGAAGTGGAGACCGCCCTGGCCCACCATCCCCGCATCGGCGAACGGCCCGCAGGAAACAGCACGGAGGCCCGGCTCTCCCGTTCGGAGCAGGCAACTCTTGGCGCCCCGGATCCGGCCGTCGCCGCGGCCATCTCCGAGGGGAACCGGAACTATGAACAGAAATTCGGCCAGGTCTTCCTGATCCGGGCGGCCGGCCGCAGCCGGGAGGAGATCCTCGCCGCCATCAACACCAGGCTCGCCCACACTCCCGAAGACGAACTAGAAGTCATCGGCCAGCAGCTGCGCGAAATCGCGGTACTCCGACTCGAAGGACTGATCAGCGCATGAGCACTTCCCACATCACTACGCACGTCCTGGACACCGGCTCCGGCAAACCCGCCGCGGGCGTCGCCGTCACTTTGGACATGCTCGACGGCGAACGCTGGGTCAGGATCGCGGCCGGCGCCACGGATGACGACGGGCGCGTCACATCGCTCGGCCCCGACAGCCTGGGCTCCGGCACGTACCGGCTGGGCTTCGACACCGGAACCTATTACGCCGCCGCCGGGACCGAGACCTTCTTTCCCCAAGTCACGCTGGTCTTCGCTGTCTCCCAAACGCAGCCCCACTACCACGTCCCCCTGCTGCTCAGCCCCTTCGCCTACTCCACCTACCGGGGCAGCTAGTGGCAGATGGGTGATAGCCGCGCACCGGGCACTACGGCGGTGCTGCTGGCCGCCGGAGCCGGGACGCGGCTGGGGCTCGGGCCCAAGGCGTTGCTCCCCTTCCGTGGCCGCACGCTGGTCGAAGTGATCGCTGACGTGCTGCTCGCGGGCGGCTGCCGGGAAGTGGTGACGGTGCTCGGCGCTGATGCGGCAACGGTCCGCGCCGCCACCGACCTCAGCCGGCACCGGGTCATCGACAACCCTGTCTGGGACACCGGGATGGGCAGTTCGTTCCGGGCCGGCGTTGCCGCGGCGCCCCCAGCGGACCATGTGCTCATCGCGCTGGTGGACCAGCCAGGGCTGACCACCGAGACCGTGGCCCGGCTGCTGGCGTCCCACCGGCCCGGCCGGGTGACGGCCGCCGCCTACTTCGATGTGGAGGGGAAGCTGCAGCGGGGACACCCGCTGCTGCTCGATGCCTTACTTCGCGCTGAAGCCGCGGAAACTGCAACGGGCGACGCCGGAGCACGCGTCTTCCTGCAGACCCACCCGGACCTGGTTGATCTGGTGGACTGCAGCGACCTCTCCGGCGGCCAGGACCTCGACTCCCCGGAACAGCTGCACCTCCTTGATTAATGCCCCTCGATTAGGGCAAAAGCTCCTGCAGCCCGCGCTTGAAACCGGACCGGCCTCCATGGGCCGGATGCCTGATTTTTGGCACGTCCAGGCCGCTCCGCTGCAGGCTGCGGTGCGCCACATTGCCCACGGCCACCACGGTTTCGATGGCAAACGCTTCGATCAATGCCTGCCAAAACGGAGTTCCCAGCGCAGCCTCGGAGGCCCTCGGCGTGCGGTTGGACAGCGGCCGCCCGGGCACATGGGTATGCCACGGGCAGGCGCTCCAGAGCAACGGAAGGAAGTCCAGCTCGGCCAGCACTTCCCACATCACCGTGGCCGTCGGCTCCGCCGCGATTCCCGCAGCATCCGCCGGCAGCACGTAGCCCTTCCCCGGCCCAAACAGCCCGAACCCGTTGGCGGGGCCTTCGAACATTGTGCGGTTGGTGAAGGGAATACCCGTGATCCTCATGCCCCGGAATCCCGGTGCTTCGCCCAGCAGCAGCACGTCCGGGCGCCGGTCCAGCATTTCCTGCAGATAGAGCTCCAGGTTTCGGCGGCGCAGGGCATTGGCGGCAACGGCAAAATCGAAGAAGTTGTTGCACCCCGGCCCTGTTGCCACGGCCGCGAGACGGTCAACAAAGCCATCGATGGAGGATGAAGTCATTCCGTGCCCTTTTCGTTGGCAGCCCGTAGGTCCCCCAGACTATCCGGGCCGCTCCACCCCCGACACAGGCGTCCCTGCCGCCTTAGCATGGGGGCATGACGGACATGACCATCTTCACGGTGGGGCACTCCACTCATCCCATCGGCGAATTCATCGGCATCCTGCAGGCCCACGGCGTCACGAAGCTGATCGACGTGCGCACTGTCCCGAAGTCGCGCCACAATCCACAGTTCAACGGGGACGCGCTGGCGGCGAGCGTGCGGGCCAGCGGAATCACCTACCGGCGAATGGAATCCCTCGGCGGCCTGCGGCACGCCCGAAAGGACAGCCCCAACGGCGCCTGGCGAAACGCGTCGTTCCGGGGATACGCGGACTACATGCAGACCGAAGAATTCTCCACGGCCGTCGACCAACTGCTAGAACGCGGGCGGACCAACGATTCCGCAATCATGTGCGCGGAAGCCGTCCCCTGGCGCTGCCACCGCTCGCTGATCGGTGACGCGCTCTTGGTCCGGAATATCGGGGTGCTGGACATCATGACGGAAAAGTCCGCCAAACCCCACACTCTGACTTCCTTCGCGCGCGTTGACGGAAAGCGGGTGTGGTACCCGGCGGCCTAACGTCGGGCGATGATTGAGACTCTCAACGTGAGGGGACCAGCCCTGCTTCCTTCAGGCCCAGATAGATCTTGTCCCGGGAGATGGGCAGCTGGGAGAACCTCACGCCGGTCGCGTTCCGGATGGCGTTCGCGAGCGCCGGCGCCACCGGATTGAACGGACTCTCGCTCATGGACTTCGCGCCCAGCGGGCCCAGCTTGTCGCTGGTGTCGGCGAAGTACACCTCGCTGCGCGGCACGTCGGCGAAGGAGGGGACGTGGTACTGCCGCAGGACGTCGGTGGTGACGCGACCGGCGTCGTCCACTTTGACCTCCTCGTACAGCGCAGAGCCGAGGGCCTGCGCGATCCCGCCTTCGATCTGTCCGCGGCACTGGCGCGGATTGACCACCACGCCGGCATCGGCCGCCTGCACGCTCTGCAGGATCCGCAACTCCCCGGTCCCGGTGTTCACGGCCACCCGAAAGCCCTGGACATTGAACGCCACTGAACGCGGTGTCCCGCCCCAACGCCCCTCCGCGGCGAGGTCGACGCCGGCCTGCTCCGCGGCGCCGTAAATTTCCGTCAGGGGCACCCGGGTTCCCTCGCAGACCACGGCATCCTCGTCCAGCACGCAGCCGGAGGACTGCACCCGGCGGATGCCGGCGGCGAAGGCCCGGATGCGGAGCGCGAGGCCCTCTGCGGCGGCCAGCGTCGCTTTGCCCGCCACTACGGTGCCGGCGGATCCGAACGCACCGGAATCGTGCTCCACGAGATCGGTGTCGGACTGCCGCACGGTGACGCGGGCGGCAGAGGTGGACAGCGCAGTGGCCGCGAGTTGCGCGTGGACGGTGGTGGTGCCGTTGCCGAATTCTGCCGTCCCGACGTCGGCGGCGTACGTCCCGTCGGGCAGGAGCCGGAGCCTGGAGTGGGCAAAGTGGCCGCGTGGCGGGACTGTGTCGATCATGGACAGGGCAGTCCCCTCCCCGACCACCCAGTCCGGGCCCAGGCTGTCGAGGCCGACGGCCCGGTAGCGTTCCAGTCCGCGGGCCAGGGCATCCTCCACCAGCTTTGTGCACTGGTCCAGGCCGTAGCTGCCGTAGCGGACGTCCTCTTGGGGCTCGTCGCGGACGGAAAGCATGTCGTCGCCTTCCCGGACCATGTTCCGGCGGCGGAACTCCAGGGGGTCCATGCCGATGCCTGTCGCGAGCTCGTCGATGCCGGATTCGATCGCGAAGATCATCTGGCTCAATCCATAGCCGCGGAAGGCACCGGACGGCACGGTGTTGGTGTACACGGCGTGGGCGTCCACCTTCTTGTTGGCGCACTTGTACACCGCCAGCGACTCGCCGCAGCCGTGGAACATGACCCCGACCGCGTGGTTGCCGTAGGCGCCCGTGTTGGTCAGCACCTCCAGCTGGAGTGCGGTCAGCATGCCGTCGCGGCTGGCGCCGGCCTTGAGATGGATGGTGAAGGGATGCTTGGTGGTGGCGGCGGTGAACTGTTCGGTCCGGGTGAATTCAAGCTGCACGGGGCGGTGGAGCTTCAGTGCGGCCAGCGCCACGACGTCCTCGGTGAGCACCTCTTGTTTGCCGCCAAAACCGCCGCCCACCCGTCCCGCCACCACCCGGATCTGCTCTTCCGGCAGGCCGAATACCCGGCCCAGAGTCCGCCGCACCAGGAACGGGACCTGGCTGGACGTGCGGATCAGCAGCCGCCCGTCGCTGCCGAAGGAGGCGATCGAGGCATGGGTTTCGAGCGCCATGTGCTGCACCCGTTGAGTCCGATATGTGTGTTCGTGGATGAAGTCCGCCGCGGCGAAACCGGCCGACATATCGCCGAGCTCTGAATGCAGTTCCGCCACGACGTTCCGGTCCGGCCGGCTGATGCGGGCCGTAGCTGCGTCCTTGTCCCCGTGGAGGGCGGGGGCCCCGGGGAGCATGGCGTTCTCCGGGGTGAGGACGGCGTCCAGTACCTCGTAGTCGACCTTCAGGGCCCGCACGCCTGCCTCCGCCGCCGCGACCGTGCCGGCGACTACGGCGGCGACCCGCTGGCCGATGAACCGCACGACGTCGTCGAACACGCGGGTATCGTCCGGGTCGTCGGTGTAGAGCTCGTGCTGCGCGGTCGAAAACAGCTGCGCCGGGGAGTCCTCGTGGGTGAAGACCGCCGCGACGCCGGGAGTCGCCAGCGCGGCCGCCGTGTCGATGGAGCGGATCCGGGCGTGGGCATGCGGGGAGCGCAGCAGCTTCACGTGCAGCAGCCCGGGCAGTTCGTCGGCCGGGACGTCCAGGGTGTAGCGGGCCTGCCCCGTGACGATGGCGAGGCCGGCGGGTGCGGGAACGTCGTCCCCCAGCTGTCCGGGCCGCGGCTCCGGCCGGCCGTGCCCGGCGGTTGCCTTGTCTGTATCAGAAGGGCCCGTGCCGGAGGTGTCGGCACCGGGCATGTCCGGGTGGCTTCCCCTCCCGCAGACGGCGTCCTCGATGGCCGTGTACCCGGTGCACCGGCACAGGTTGCCCTTGAGGTTCCGCGGCAGGTCCGCCTTCTGCCCGTCATCGAAGGTCGCGGCCGTCATCACCATGCCGGCCGTGCAAAAACCGCATTGGAAGCCCTGCCGGTCCAGGAACTGCTGCTGCATCGGATGGAGGGCGGCGCCGTCGGGGTCATCAGGTCCGCCGGCGGCACAGGTGGCAGCCAATCCTTCCACCGTGGTGACGGCGCGGCCCTCGGCGCGGACGGCGGGATAAATGCAGCTGTGCACCGGCACTCCGTCCACATGCACCGTGCACGCGCCGCAGTCGCCGGCGTCGCAGCCCTTCTTGACGCCCAGGTTCCCCTGTTCGCGAAGGAAGGTCCGCAGGCACTGGCCGGGCCGGGGTTCGGCCTGCGCCGGGACGCCGTTGATCTCGATGGACATGCTCAGGCCCCTTCCGTCCGGGACCCGGCGCTCGGGGACTCTGTGCGCAGGGGCCCAGCGTTCAAGGGCCCAGCGTTCAAGGGCCCAGCGTTCAGGGGCCTGCCCCGCGGCGGCCAGAAGTCACCGGATACGCGTAACGGGTCACGGCCTGCCGGGGGGGTGAGTTCGGCCTGGATTTCATGGGCCAGCCGGTATGTCATGTCCTTGCGCCAGGCGGGCAGGCCGTGGACGTCGTCGTGGTACAGCTCATCGGGGATGGCGGCATCCAGGGCCTCGGAGAGGGCCTCGGAGAGGGCATCAGTGAGGGCGTCGGCGAGCGCCGCCGCGGAGGGCTTCAGGCGCAGCTGCACGGGGCGTTTGGTGGCTGCGGTGACGGTCAGGACGAGGGCGCCGCCGGCGTCGAGCCTTCCGATCAGCAGCACCGCGGACCTGCCCAGGTTGCTCAGCGACAGCCGGCGGAAGGCCACCCGGGAGGACAGGGCCGCCGCCGGCAGGCTCACGCTGCGCAGGAGCTCGCCGGGAGCGAGGCAGTTCGTCCCGTCGCCCGTGACGAACTCCAGCACGGGGAGCGTGCGGCGGGCGCCACCGGGGCCCAAAATGGTGGCCGTGCCGTCGAGCGCCGCGCAGAGCGAGATCATGGGCCCGGCTGGCAGGGAGGTGCACAGGTTGCCGCCCACCGTGGACATGGTCCAGACCTTGAAGGAGGCCACAAAGGACTCGCAGCAGGGGCGGACGAGCTCCACGCCGGGCCAGTTCCCCCCCAGTCCCCGGCCGGCGTCCGAGTCGGGGAATGCATACAGTTGCGCGATGGTGCAGGTGGCCGCCAGCTCGATGCCGGCCGCCGAGACCGCCAGGGGTGCCCAGTCGGTGGAGCCGAGGTCCAGGAGGCGCCGGAGCGGTTCCTGTCCGGAGCCGGGACCCCCGGAGGAGAAAAGCACGGTTCCCCCCGCGAGCCAGGCGTCGCCTTGGCGCCACTGCGCCGGATCCGCGGTGCGGACCACGGCCTCGATGGTGTTCAGGTCCATGGGGCCTCCTGGGGTTCCAAAATGGCCGCGGTCCCCGGCGCTAGTAGTCGGTCCTGGACTCGAGCGAGTTCCAGGCGTTGAAGGGATCCAGGGCCGCGGGGGCTTGCGGGTCTGTCAGTTCCAGCCTGCCCACCGGCATGAGCGCGTCGCGCTGATCGTTTTCGAAGTATTCGTAGAAGACGGCGTCATCGAACCCCGCGGACGCGGCATCGTGCCGGTCCGCGGCGAACACCACGCGCGACACCCGCGCCCACAGCGCGGACGCCAGGCACATGGGGCACGGCTCGCAGCTGCAGTAGAGCGTGGCTCCGCTGAGATCGAAGGTGCCAAGTTCGCTGCAGGCCCGCCGGATGGCCGTGACTTCGGCGTGCGCCGTGGGATCGTTGGTGGCGGTGACGCGGTTGACGCCTTCGAACGCTTGCCCGTCCGCAGTGACCACCACAGCGCCGAACGGGCCGCCGCTGTTCAGGACGTTGGCCATGGCCAACTCGATGGATCTCGCCAGGAACTTCTGGGCCGTATCGGTTGTAGTCATGCTGCCACTCCCTACCTGCGGAAGCCGGTACACCGTGACGGGTACGCAAGGGCCGGATGCGACGGTGACCAGTCTTCAGCATGTGCCTTGAAGGTTGCGCCTGGTAGATAGCTTCCCGGGACCGGGCTGCCCGCCGTTGGCAAGTTCGAGAGTAGCACCGGGACGTCCGGTCGCACTCGATTTTCTGAAAAGTGATGTACACCCCGCCGGGACCGGGCTACGCTTAGTCCCAATTCGTGGCCCAGGTCACGTAACCTGGGAGCAGCAGGCAGGGTCGTAATGAGCTGGCATCAACTGATGTCGGCTCTTTTTTGTGGACCGGCGGAACAAGAAACGCACGGGAAACAAGCGCTTAATTTCTATGTGGGACTTTGATGCCACATACCTGGAGTTGGGAATCAGACCATGAGCAACAAGATCGTCCTCGGCCACAATCAGTACGGAAAAGCCGAAGTCCGGGTCGTCAAGATCACCAGGGATACCCGCCGCCATGAGATCGAAGACCTGAACGTCACCTCGCAGCTGCGCGGGGACTTCGCGGCGGCCCACCTCAAAGGCGACAACAGCCACGTGGTGGCCACGGACACCCAAAAGAACACGATCTACGCCCTGGCCCGGAACGGCATCGGTTCCCCGGAAGCCTTCCTGCTGCGGCTCGGCAAGCACTTCACCTCGAACTTCGACTGGGTCACGGGTGGCCGCTGGGCGGCCGAGTCCTACAAATGGGACCGGATCCAGGCCCACGGCGCCGGGCACCACCACTCCTTCGTCCGCAACGGCCAGGAAGTCCGCACCGCTGTCCTTGTCCGCGACGGCGGTACCGAGCACCTCATCGCCGGGCTGAAGGACCTCACCGTGCTGAAGTCGACCCAGTCCGGGTTCAGCGGCTTCCCGCGGGACAAGTACACCACCCTCCCGGAAACGGCCGACCGCATCCTCGCCACGGACGTATCGGCCCGCTGGCGTTTCAGGACCAGCACCGACTTCGGCACCTTCGACTTCAACAAAAGCTACGAGGACGTGAAGGCCCTGCTGCTGGAGGCTTTCACCGAAAAGTACTCCCACGCCCTGCAGCAGACCCTCTTCGACATGGGCGCCAAGGTCCTGGAAGTCCACCCCGAGATCGACGAGATCAAGTTCTCCATGCCCAACAAGCACCACTTCCTCGTTGACCTCTCGCCCTTTGGCCTGGACAACCCCAACGAGGTCTTCTTTGCCGCCGACCGCCCCTACGGCCTGATTGAGGCCACGGTCCAGCGTGAAGACACCAGCCCCGCAGAAATCGCCTGGCACGGGATCGCCGGCTTCTGCTAACGCCAAGCATCGCGGGGACCGCAGCCGCCGGCGGTGCCTAGGAGTAGTGTGAGCGGCCAAAGAGAAGTGTGAGCGGCCCAGGAAAGGTCCAGAAATGACTCTCAGCGTCACCGATCCCCAACCCGTCGACCGGGCCGGGGAAATCCTGACCCCGGAGGCTCTCGCCTTCATCGAGGAACTTCACCTCCGTTTTGCCGGAACCCGCGCCGCTCTGCTCAAGGCCCGCGCCCTCAAGCGCGAGCACGTGGCCCTGACCGGCCGCCTGGACTTCCTGCCGGAGACCCAGGCGATCCGCGACGCCGACTGGAGCGTGGCTCCGGCGCCCGCGGCCCTGCAGGACCGCCGGGTCGAAATGACCGGGCCGGCTGCCCCGGCCAAAATGGCCATCAACGCCCTGAACTCCGGCGCGAAGGTGTGGCTCGCGGACCTCGAGGACGCCAGCACCCCCACCTGGTCCAACGTGGTCGAATCGATCCTCAACCTCCGCGACGCCGCGGCGGGCACCCTGAAATACACCTCGCCCGAAGGTAAGGAATATACGCTCCGGACCGATGCGCCGCTGGCCGTGGTTGTGGCCCGCCCGCGCGGCTGGCACATGGGCGAACGGCACCTGCTGATCGACGGCGAACACACCGTGGGCGCCCTGGTGGACTTCGGCCTGCACTTCTTCCACACCGCCAGGCAGCTGCTGGAGAACGGCCATGGCCCGTACTATTACCTGCCCAAAATGGAGAGCCACCTCGAGGCCCGGCTGTGGAACGAGATCTTCGTCTTCGCGCAGGACTACCTCGGCATTCCGCAAGGCACCGTCCGCGCCACCGTCCTGATCGAGACCATCCCCGCAGCGTTCGAAATGGACGAGATCCTCTACGAACTCCGCGACCACGCCTCCGGCCTGAACGCCGGCCGCTGGGACTACCTGTTCAGCATCATCAAGTACTTCCGCGACGCCGGCTCGCGCTTTGTCCTGCCGGACCGCGCCACCGTGGCCATGACCGCGCCCTTCATGCGTGCCTACACCGAACTGCTGGTCAAGACCTGCCACCACCGCGGCGCCTTCGCCATGGGCGGCATGGCGGCCGTCATTCCCAACCGCCGCGAACCCGACGTGACCGCCCAGGCCTTCGAGAAAGTGCGCGCGGACAAGACCCGCGAGGCGAACGACGGCTTTGACGGTTCCTGGGTGGCCCACCCGGACCTGGTGCCGGTCTGCCACGACGTCTTCGACGCCGTTCTGGGAACGCGGCCGAACCAGCTGGACAGGCAGCGCCCGGAAGTCTCGGTCACCGCCGACCAGCTCCTGGACATCGCCTCCGCCCAGGGCACGGTCACCGAGGCAGGTCTGCGCCTGAACCTCTACGTCGCCGTCGCCTACACAGCGGTGTGGATTTCGGGCAACGGCGCCGTCGCCATCCACAACCTGATGGAGGACGCCGCGACGGCGGAAATCTCGCGGTCCCAGGTCTGGCAGCAGATCCGCAACCACTCGGTGCTCGCCGACACCGGCCGGACCGTCACCCGCGAGCTGGTGTCCGGGATCCTGGCCGAGGAAACCGAAAAACTCCGGGGCGAGGTGGGCGAGGACGCTTTCGCGAAGCACTACCTGCCCGCCAGCAAGCTCATCGGCGAAATCTGCCTGTCCGAGGACTACACGGACTTCCTCACCACGCCGGCGTACGAGCTGGTGGGCTGAGGCATGGCAGCGACCCCCGTCAGTGCCAGGCCGCATCCACGGAGCCATCCACCGAGCCATCCACGGAGGGGGGTCCGGTGACGCCGGCCCTCTCCGGGGCCGACCTCGCCCGGATCGATGCGCAGCTCGCCGACACCGACCGGCTGCTGGAGCGCACCTACCCGGGCGATGACGGCTCCCGCCAGCCGGTGCACACCGTCTACGTTCCGGCCGACCGCTTCAGCCCGGAGTTCACCGCCGACTGGGGCGCCCAGGCCCTGGCCGCGGTCGATGCCCACGGCGGGCTGGAACGGCTCGGCACCCTGCTCGGCCAGGACCCCGAACTGGCCGCCGCCGTCGCGCCGCGCGTCCGGGCCAAGCTGTCGCGCGAGCCGATCGAGGACCTCCGCCTGGACTTTGAGGACGGGTTCGGGGACCGGGGCGACGACGCCGAGGACGCCGCCGCTGTCGCCGCGGCATCCGCCGTGGCCGCCGCCGTCGCCGACGGCACCGCGCCGCCGTTCATCGGGATCCGCTTCAAGTGCTTCGAGGCCGCCACCCGCGCCCGGGGCCTGCGGACCCTCGATCTCTTCGTGTCGCAGCTGGCCGCGGCCGGCGAACTCCCGGACGGGCTCATCCTCACCCTGCCCAAGGTCAGCACGGTGGCGCAGGTGGAGGCCATGGCCTTCGCCGTGTCCCGCCTGGAGGAAGTCCACTTGCTCCCCGCGGGCCAGCTCCGCTTTGAGGTGCAGGTGGAAACGCCGCAGCTCATCCTGGGGCCGGACGGAACCTCGCCGGTGGCGCGCCTGCCGCACGCGGTGCCCGGCCGGATCAGCGGGCTGCACTACGGCACCTACGACTACTCGGCATCGCTGCAGATCTCCGCCGAATACCAGTCCATGGAACATCCCGTGGCGGACTTTGCCAAGGAAGTCATGCAGCTGGCCGTGGCCGGCACCGGGATCCGGCTCTCCGACGGCTCCACCAACATCCTCCCGGTGGGCGAGAACGTGGAGCAGGCCTGGCAGCTCCACGGCCGGCTGGTCCGCCGGTCGCTGGAACGCGGCTACTACCAGGGCTGGGACCTCCACCCGGCCCAGCTGCCCAGCCGGTTCGCCGCGACCTATGCCTTCTACCGGCAGGGGCTCCCCGCCGCCGCTGCCCGGCTCCGCAATTACGTGGAACAAACCGCCGGCGGCGTTCTGGACGAGCCCGCCACGGCCCGCGCCCTGGCGGGCTTCGTGCTGCGCGGCGTCCAGTGCGGCGCCGTCGGCGCCGAAGAAGTCCTGGCGCTGGCCGGCGTCGGGCTCCCCCGACTCACTGTGCTGGCCCATCCCCGGTTGGCCAACACCTGCACCCCCTCAGCAAAAGGAACGCACCCATGAGCAACTACTTCTACCCTGAGGGCGGGCTTCCGCCGCAGACCCAGCTCCTCTCCGACCGGGCCGTGGTCAAGGAGGCCTACACCGTCATTCCGAAGGGCGTGCTCCGGGACATCGTCACGAGCAAGCTGCCCGGCTGGACCAACACCCGCTCCTGGATCATTGCCCGGCCCATCGCCGGTTTCGCCACGACGTTCTCGCAGCTGATCGTCGAGGTGGGACCGGGCGGCGGGGCGGTAAAGCCCGAGCCGGAGGCCGGCGTCGAAGGCGTCGTCTTCCTGACCAAGGGCGCCCTCGCGCTGACCCTGGAGGGGGAAACCCACCAACTGGGAGAGGGCGGCTACGCCTATCTCGCCGCGGGGGCCCAATGGTCCGTGGCGAACGTGTCCGGGGAGATCGCCAGCTTCCAGTGGATCCGGAAGGCTTACGAGCCGCTGGACGGCTTCACGGCGAAGTCTTTTGTGACCCGCGACCAGGACGTCGAACCGCGGGCCATGCCCGACACCGGCGGCGCCTGGGCCACCACCCGCTTCGTGGACCCGGAGGACCTCGCCCACGACATGCACGTCAACATCGTCACCCTCAAGCCCGGCGCCTCCATCCCCTTCGCCGAAACCCACGTCATGGAACACGGGCTCTTCGTCCTGGAAGGCAAAGCCGTCTACCGGCTCAATGACGACTGGGTGGAGGTGGAGGCCGGGGACTTCATGTGGCTGCGTGCCTTCTGCCCCCAGGCCTGCTATGCCGGCGGTCCGGGCAACTTCCGGTACCTGCTGTACAAGGACGTCAACCGCCAGATCCGCCTGACCTGAAACCGGTCCACGCAGTGGAGCCCTTGTGGCCCCGGCGATGCTTGCTAGCCTGAGGCTGTGAAGTACGAATCACTGTGGATCGGAATGCTCCTTGGCGCGGCCCTCGGCTTCGCCATCGGAGCCGCCACCGTCGACAGGCCGTTCACGGGTCTATTGATCGGCGTTGGGCTCGGCGCACTCGTGGGCCTGGGGGTCCGGAAGGACCCTAGGAAGGGATGAGGATGTCCCGCCCACACCGGAAGGAACCCACAATGACGTACACCGTGAACTGCTCCATCCTCCTGACGGAGCTCCCCCTGCTGGAACGCCCGGCCGCGGCGAAAGCCGCCGGTTTTGACGCCGTCGAATTCTGGTGGCCCTTCGAGACCTCCGTCCCCACCGACGTCGAGGTTGCCCGGTTTGAGAACGCCATCACCGACGCCGGCGTACAGCTCACGGGCCTGAACTTCAACGCGGGCGACATGCCCGGCGGCGACCGCGGACTGGTCTCCTGGCCGGCGCGCTCCACCGAATTCCAGGACAACATCGACGTCGTCGCCGGCATCGGTGGGCGCCTCGGCTGCAAGGCCTTCAACGCCCTGTACGGCAACCGCATTGACGGCGAAACCGCTGAGCAGCAGGACGCCATTGGCGCCGAAAACCTCGCGACGGCGGCCGCCGCAATCGCCCGCATCGGCGGCACAGTCCTCCTGGAACCCGTCAGCGGCGCCCCCAAGTACCCACTGCGCAAGGCCCAGGACGCCCTCGACGTCATCGTTAGGGTCAAGCAGGAATCCGACGCCGAGAACATCAAGCTCCTCGCCGACTTCTACCACCTGGCCGTGAACGGTGACGACGTCGCCGCGGTCATCGAAAAGCACGCCAAGGACTTCGGCCACATCCAGATCGCCGACAACCCCGGCCGCGGGGCCCCCGGAACCGGGCAGCTTCCGCTCGGCCGATGGATCGCCCGCAGCCGCGCACTCGGCTACGAGGGCTCCATCGGCCTGGAATACAAGGAACCTTCGGAGACCGCGTTCAGCTGGGCCACCCGCCAGCGCGTCTCCCCCTAGACCCTGCGCCAGCCAAACAGCACAGCGCTCCGGGAAAGGAGACCCTCCGTGTCTGACGAAACCTACGACGTCGTCTTCCGCGGGCGGCAGGTGCTGACCACAGCCGGCATGGCCGCGCGGGAAGTCGGCGTCCGCGACGGCGTGATTGTCGCCATCGCGCCGCTGGGCAACGGCCTTTCCGGCGGTGAAGTAATCGATCTCGCCGACGACGAAACCCTCCTGCCAGGCCTTGTGGACACCCACGTGCACGTCAACGAGCCCGGCCGCACCGAGTGGGAGGGCTTCGCGTCCGCCACCCGGGCGGCGGCGGCCGGCGGCGTCACCACGATCATCGACATGCCGTTGAACAGCATCCCGCCCACCACTACGGTGGCTGCCCTGTTACTCAAGCGCGAGGTGGCCCAGGACCAGGTGTTCGTGGACGTCGGTTTCTGGGGCGGAGCCGTCCCGGGCAACAAGCCCGAACTTCGGCCGCTGCACGACGAGGGAGTCTTCGGCTTCAAATGCTTCCTGCTGCACTCCGGTGTGGACGAGTTCCCGCATTTGGAAGCCGACGAGATGGAAGAGGACATGGCCGCTCTGTTGTCCTTCGACTCGCTCATGATCGTCCACGCCGAGGACTCCCACACGATCGAGCAGGCACCCCACCCGGGCGGCGACGGCTACGCCACGTTCCTTGCGTCCCGCCCGCGCGCGGCCGAGAACAAGGCCATCGCCGAGGTCATCGAACGGGCCCGCCGGACCGGCGCCCGCGCCCACATCGTGCACCTGTCCTCCTCCGACGCGCTCCCCATGATCGCCACCGCCAAGCGCGACGGCGTCCGCCTCACCGTCGAAACGTGCCCGCACTACCTGACGCTGACGGCCGAGGAAATCCCGAACGGCGCCACTGCCTACAAGTGCTGCCCGCCGATCCGCGAAGCCGCCAACCGCGAACTGCTGTGGGCCGGGTTGCAGGACGGCACCATCGACTGCATCGTCTCGGACCACTCCCCGTCCACCCTGGACTTGAAGGATCTGGAAAACGGGGACTTCGCCGTGGCCTGGGGCGGGGTCTCCTCGTTGCAGCTGGGCCTGTCGCTGATCTGGACCGAGGCCCGGCACCGCGGCATCCCGTTGGAGCAGGTTCTCTTGTGGATGGCGGCCAGGCCGGCCCAGCTCGCCGGCCTGGGCAACAAGGGCCGGCTGGCGCCGGGGTACGACGCCGACCTCTCCGTGTTTGCCCCGGACGAGGCATACGTCGTGGACGCCTCCAAGCTCAAGCACAAGAATCCCATCACCCCGTATGACGGGAAGGCGCTTTCCGGCGTCGTCCGCCAGACCTACCTCCGCGGCACCCTGATCGACGGCCGGACTCCGACCGGCAAGCTGATCCGCCGCGGCGGCGTATGAGCCAGGCGGCCGGCAGAAGCACGTACAAATGCGAGCAGAACAGGCAAGATGGCGAAAAAAAGGAGTACCGCATACTCGGGAATCCCGAAGAGGCCCCGGCCTACCGTGCAACCAGCACGCAAGTGGCGTGTGGAGCGTTGAGCGGAATATATCGGGTACAAAGCTGCTCTCTGTTCGGAACGGCGGATAGAGGAGCGTACCGTGAGCGCAACGAAGAGACCAGCAGCACCCCGTATCGCCACGTTTTGGCATCTCGTCACAGTGTCGATTACGAGCGCTGCCCTTGTCTTAGGGGGCTCAGTGGCGTTAAGTCCCGTGATGGCCCAACTGCTGCCCGGTGGAACCGAGGCTGCCGAAGCCGCCGTCATCCCCGCCGTTCCGGGGGAACTGCACGTCACAGCGGCGGGCGACTATTCCAGCTCAACCGCAGCCGCCGGTGTTCTCTCACGAGTCGGACAGCTCAAACCGGACCTGCACTTGGCCCTGGGCGACCTTTCCTACGGTGCCACCGGAGCAGAGCAGTCCTGGTGCGATTTCGTCACATCCCGCACCGGCGCTGGGTTCCCGTTCCAGCTGGTATCGGGCAACCACGAAAGCAATGGAATGAACGGAAACATCAATGATTTTGCCGCTTGCTTGCCTAACCAGCTTCCCGGGGCGGTGGGAACCTACGGCCGGCAATACTACGTCGATGTCCCGCAACAGAATCCAGTGGCACGCTTTGTGTTTATCGCTCCGGGATTTGCTTTTGCGGACGGAACCGGGGACTTCTCCGTCGGCAGTCCTCGCTATAACTGGACAGCAGCAGCAATCGACGGAGCCCGGTCCGCGTCCGTTCCCTGGGTAGTGGTGGCCATGCACGCGCCCTGTATTTCGATCGGCGTATACGGCTGCGTCGCGGGCACCGACATTACCAACCTGCTTCTCAGCAAGAAAGTGGACCTTGTCCTGAATGGCCATGAACATCACTATCAGCGCAGCAAGCAGCTTTCAGTAGCAGCCGGATGCCCGGGGCTTCAGCCCGGCGTCTACAACTCATCCTGCGTGCGTGACGTGGACAATTCCCTGGCCAAGGGAGCGGGCTCCGTCTTTACAACCGTCGGGACGGGTGGTGTGGGCCTGCGCGACGTCGATACCGCCGATCCGGAAACACCGTACTTCGCCGCCTATTCCGGCCTGAACCGGAACCCAAGTCACGGCCTGCTGGATATGAAGTTCACCGCCACCACGTTGGACGCCGGATTTGTCGCCACCGACGGCGCGTTCACGGATGCCTTCAGCATCGCTTCGACGGGGAGCAACGTGCCCCCATCAGCGTCCTTCACCTCGTCCTGCTCCAATCTCACGTGTGCATTCGACGCTTCGGCGTCCACAGATCCCGACGGCACCATAGCAAGCTATGCCTGGACCTTCGGCGACGGCACCAGCGGCACCGGCCCTTCGCCGTCGCACCCCTACGCCACCCCCGGCAGCTACAACGTCACCCTGACTGTCACTGACAACGGCGGTGCCACGGGCGCGGCAACCCAGACAGTCACAACAACAGCTGGCACCGCGCCGTTTGCCCAAGACACGTTCAACAGGACGGTCAGTAATGGTCTCGGCACCGCGGACACGGGTGGACCCTGGACCGTGTCGGGGAGCACGAGCGACTATTCCGTGGCCAGCGGTACAGGACGCCTGCGTATCGCCACTGCAGGTTCCGGCAATTACGCCTATCTGGGTTCTATCAGTTCCTCGGCCACCGACTTCTACCTTGAGCTTGCGAGCGACAAACCCGCCTCCGGTTCCGGCCTGTATCTCTCGGTTGCCGGACGAAGGATTGCGGGATCCGGAGAATACCGTGCCAAGGCCCAGGTGACATCCACGGGGGCTGTGAACCTGTCATTGATCAGGACGACGGCCAGCGGCGCCGAAACCACCATCCAGAGTGGCCTCACGATCGCCGGCCTGAACTATGCCGTTGGCGATCGCTTGGCAATGCGCCTGCAGGTCACTGGCACGGGGACCACCACCATCCGTGCCAAAGTCTGGGAAGTGGGGACGGCCGAACCGGCGAGCTGGCAGCGCTCCGTGACTGACACGACGGCGGCTCTGCAGGCGGCGGGCAGCGTCGGGTTGATGACGTATCTCTCCGGCGGTGCCAACAATGCCCCGATTACCGTGCTGCTGGACAATGTGAGGGTGGCGGCGCCATAGGCCTAGAAGAGGGCGCCCGCCACCGCCTGCGTCAGCTGATGAATCACCTCGGTGCGTTCCGGGACGTCGCTCAGGTCCTGGCCCTTGGTGTAGATCACCAGGGCGTAGGCGGTGCCGTCCCGGGCGAGGATGCCGGCGTCGTGCAGTTCACCGGCCAGGAGCCCGTACTTGTGGAAGACCGTGATCCCGTCCGGCACTGCGGCGGGAATGAGCGTCTCATAGTTGGTGTCCTGCATATAGGACAACAGCTGGGCGGTGTCCCCGGCATTCAGGAGCGTCCCGGAGTAGAGGCGGGAGAATATGGTCGCCATTTCCGCCGGCGTCAGCGTGTTGATTTCCGGGACATAGTTCACGCCGAGCGACGCCGCGTACTCAGTCAGCTCCTCGTGGCCCACCGCGTCCATGATCAGGGACCACGAGTCGTTGTCGCTCTGCTGGATCATCTCCCGGAGCTGGAATCCGGCGGTGTAGTTCCCCAAGGGGTCATCGAGGCTGGCCGCTCCGGTTTCGACCAGGTGGTAGTAGGCCGCCGCGGCCAGGACTTTGGCGGTACTCGCGGCCACGAACTTCTCCCGGACCCCATATTCGTGGACGTCCGCGGAGCCGGCGTCCCGGGAGAGGTCGACCACCGCCACGCCGATCTGGTACTGGCTGTTGGCAGCGAGAATGGCCTGGATACGGGCGTCGAGTGCCTTGTCGACCGTTCGCGCAGCCGGGGCGGACGCCGGGGCCGACGCATCGACACTGGCGGAGGGCGAAGCACTGGCCTGCGCCGTCGTCGCGGCAGACGGAGCAGCCGACGCCGTCGTGAGATTCGCCGCCGTCGAGCGGGCTTCTGCGGCGGAATAGATACCTGCGGCCAGCGCAACGGCGAGCACGGCGGCACCGGCCGCACCCATCAGGGCCCGTGGCCGGACGGTCATTCGACGGGGTCCGCGGCCGGGAGCGCGCGGGGCTCCGAATCGTCGCTGTCTTGGGGTTTGCTGTTCCATGATGGCTTCAAGTTAATCACGGCAGCTATGCCGGAGCTGTGAAACAGCTGTCAGGCCCGAGCCTTGCCGAGCCGCCCCGGAGGGGCCCTTGATGGGTTCAGGCGGCGGAATACAGCCTCGGTCCACGATGTTGTGCATCACAGACCCGTTGTCCACTCCCCCGAAGGATCATCATGAGCGCAAACATGACCGTCAAGCTTCAGCCCGGCACCCCGGCCCCGGATTTCACGCTGCCCGACGCCGAAGGAAGGCCGGTATCCCTGGCCGATTACCGCGGCAAGAACGTCATTGTGTACTTCTACCCGCAGGCCGCGACCCCGGGCTGCACCACCGAGGCCTGCGATTTCCGCGACAGCCTCGCGTCCCTGCAGGGCTCAGGCTACGAAGTCCTGGGCATCTCCCCCGACGCCCCGGAGGCCTTGGCCCACTTCACCGGTGACTTCGCCCTAACCTTCCCGCTCCTGGCCGACGAGGACCACGCTGTCGCCCTGGCCTACGGCGCCTGGGGCGAGAAGCTGATCCAGGGCGAGGTCACGGAGGGGATAGTCCGCTCCACCGTGGTGCTGGACTCCGAGGGCAAGGTGAAGCTGACGCAGTACCAGGTCAAGGCCCAGGGCCACGTGGCGTCGCTGAAAGAAGCGCTGGGCGTCTAGCGCGGCTGGGCGTCTGACGCTCCACTGATTCCCCGTCGTCGCCCGCCTGTGGGCCGGGGCGCTTTTCGCCGCCGTTTCAGACCCTCGCTGCTGAATCGGACACATGCAGCGAGGATCTGCGGCGCGCCCGTCCGATAGTTGCGCGCCTGCCCGAAACTGCCGCGAAAAGGTTCTCCACATCCGCCCCGCCGCTGGTTGTCAGGGGCAGCGTCGCGGGCCACCATCGGGGCATGGAATTACCTCCGTTGATTCTCAGCAGCGATCTCGCACGACTGGGCCAGGACGCGCGGAACCTTGCGCGGCAGGCGAAGTCCGGGCAGCTGCGGCGCATCAGGCAGGGCGTTTACGTCCGGGCAGACGAGTGGGAAGCGCTGACGCCGTGGGACAGGTATCCGGTTTTCATCCGGGCGGCGGCTTCCACGCTGAGGAGCCGCACCGTCTTCTGCCGCCAGTCCTCAGCTGTGCTGTGGGGCATGCCGGTGCTGGGGCCACCGCCATCTGGTGCACGCATGCACTTCCGACGGCGGCGGCGGACGCTCGCGCGCCGGGGTCCGCCGGCATTTCGTGGATTTGGACTCGGCGCAGATCGAGGAACGTCACGGGCCCCTGGTCACAGACCGTGTGCGGACGGCCTTGGACTTGGCAGCCTTCGAATCGTTCGAGCAGGGCGTCACGGTATTCGACCACGTCCTCCGCCCGCAGCCGGACAACCTGGCACCGCTCAGCCGCGAGGAACTCGACGCCGGTATCGACGGCAACTACACAGGAGCCGCAGCCCGGAGAATCCGGACCGCCCTGAAGTTTGCTGATCCTGCCTCCGGCTCCCCAGGAGAATCGGTGAGCCGGGCGCTGATGCACCGGCTCGGCTTTCAGGTTCCCCTGCTTCAGGTCGAAATCCGCGATGCCCGGGGGCTGGTAGCGTTCACAGACTTTGACTGGCCCGATGAACAGCTTTGCGGAGAGTTCGACGGCCTCGTGAAGTACCGCAAGGCGGAGTATCTCCAGGGCCGAACGCCAGCTGAGGCGCTTACTGACGAGAAACGCCGGGAGGACCGGATTCGTGCCACGGGCCGACGTGTGATCCGGTGGACATGGTCGGAGCTGTCCAATCCCAGAACATTTGCCGCGTTTCTGGCGGCGGCTGGTGTTCCCCGGCAGCCGCTCCCGTCCTGTCTGCGCTGATCCTGCCACGCAACCGGGCTTCCGCTACTTATTCGGACAGATGCAGCGAGGATCCTCGGTGCATCTGTCCGAAAGCGGTACGCCCGTCCGAAAACGCCGCGAATATCGGCCTGAGCTACGGCTTGGTCCCGGCCACTACCGTGGCGGTCGACCGGAGCCGGATCGCGCCGTCGTGCTCGTAGCGGCCCAGCAGCGCGAACACGTCCTGGCGGATCAGAGCTCGCGAATCCTCGTCCGCCTTGGCCAGCCCCATCGCCACGGTGGTCGCGATGTCGGTCATGAACTCCCAGTAGCTCTCGGGAGATTCGTGCACCAGGTCCGTGCTGACCTGGCGCTCGGTCACTTCTGCCAGCCCGGCATCCTTGAACATGCGGGTCATGAACCCGGTTGGTGCGCAGCGGAACAGTCCGGGAGTGCCTGCGGGCGGAATGGGCAGTTCCCGGTGCCGGGCGATCGTGCCAAGGATCAGGCTTGCCCAGGGATTTGACGCCGCGCGCCCCCAGACGACGGCGCCCACGCGGGCGCCTGGCTTGGCGGTGCGCGCCATCTCCGCCATCGCCGCGGACATCACCGGAAAGAACATCAAACCGAAGCGGGAATACACGGCGTCGAACGTGCTGTCCCCGAAGGGCATGGCGGCAGCGTCGCAAACCTCGAAATCCAGGTTGGTCAGGTGCCGGGCGGATGCCTTCTCCTCGGCCACCCGGAGCATCCCCGCCGAAATGTCGGTCAGGACCACACGGCCGTCGGGCACCTGCGCGGCCACGTTGAGTCCGGGTTCCCCGGTGCCGGCCGCGACATCCAGCACCTCGGAATCGGGGCGAAGCCGGAGCTCCTGGAGCAGGGCGTCCCCGAACGGGGCCTGCCAGCCGAGCAGTTCAGCGTCCCATTTCTTCCAGCCCGCCGAGAACTCATCCCAGAGCAAACGCTGCTCCTCACGAACTCGGTCGGCCGAGGCTAACATGGCGGTTCCTTAGCTCGTCTGTACCTGGCCCTCCCCCACCCCTAGTCTGCTCCGGGAACCGGGCCCCGGCAATGAGTCCAAGGGCAGTAGGCTTAATGGCATGTCTTCCCACGAAACCCCCGGCACAGCAGGCAGCGATCCCCAGCGGGAACCGGCCCAGGGCAGCACTCCGCGCAGCGTTCCGGAGCGCCGCGAGGTGACCGTCCGCCGGGCGCCGAAATATGTGCCCTTCCTGATCCTGGGCGGCCTCGTGGGCGTGGCCGCCGCGGCCATCATCGCCTATGCCCTTCCCGGTGACGCGAGCTATGACGCCAGCTCGGTCTTCGGCTTCTTCATGGTCCTGTGTGCTGCCGGCGGCGTCATCCTGGGTGCCGCGGCCGCCCTGGTCCTGGACCGGATGAGCGTCCGCCGCGCCGAGCACGCCGTCGTCGAGTCCGCACCGGACGCCGACGACGACGGGAACCGCACCTGAGGGCGGCAGGTCACAAACCGGCCGCCGGAAAAGTCTTAGCGCACATCGTGAGATAATCGACCAGTGGCACGCGGCGATGGAAAACTTTCTCATGATCTTCTCCCAGGCGAAAAAGGCCCTCAGGACGCATGCGGCGTCTTCGGGGTCTGGGCACCCGGTGAAGAAGTAGCAAAACTCACCTACTACGGGCTGTACGCATTGCAGCACCGCGGTCAGGAGTCGGCTGGCATTGCAACCAGCGACGGCAAGCGGATTAACGTCTACAAGGACATGGGACTCGTTTCCCAGGTCTTCGACGAGACCACGCTGAACACCCTGACCGGGCACCTGGCCGTCGGCCACTGCCGCTATTCCACTACCGGTGCGAGCCACTGGGCCAACGCCCAGCCCACCCTGGGCGCGACGTCCACGGGCACCGTGGCCCTGGCCCACAACGGCAACCTGACCAACACGGCCGAGCTCAAGGCGATGATCGAGGACCGCAACGGCGGAAACCTCAGCGGCGAGATGAAGCAGGGCAACACCTCGGACACCGCCCTGGTCACCGCACTCCTGGAGGGCGAAGAGGGCAAGTCCCTTGAGCAGACCGCCATGGAACTGCTGCCCAAGATCAAGGGCGGCTTCTGCTTCGTCTTCATGGATGAGGGCACCCTCTACGCGGCCCGCGACACCTACGGGATCCGCCCGCTCTGCCTGGGCCGGCTCGAACGCGGCTGGGTGGTTGCCTCCGAGCAGTCCGCCCTCGCCACCGTCGGAGCCAGCTTCATCCGCGAAATCGAACCAGGCGAGTTCATCGCGATCGACGAGGACGGCGTCCGCTCTGAGCGCTTCGCCGAGGCGACGCCGGCCGGCTGCGTTTTCGAATACGTTTACCTCGCCCGCCCGGACGCCTCCATTGCGGGCCGCTCGGTGTACGAATCCCGCGTGGAAATGGGCCGCCAGCTGGCCCGCGAAAACACCCAGGAAGCGGACATCGTCATCCCGGTGCCCGAATCGGGCACCCCCGCCGCGGTGGGCTACGCCGAGGAATCCGGCATCCCCTTCGCGCACGGCTTTGTCAAGAACTCCTACGTGGGCCGCACCTTCATCCAGCCCTCACAGACACTGCGCCAGCTCGGCATCCGGCTCAAGCTCAACGCCCTCGAATCCGTGATCCGCGGCAAGCGTGTTGTGGTGGTGGACGACTCGATCGTCCGCGGCAACACCCAGCGCGCCATCGTGCGGATGCTCCGGGAAGCGGGCGCCGCGAGCGTCCACATCAAAATTTCCTCCCCGCCGGTCAAGTGGCCCTGTTTCTACGGCATCGACTTCGCCTCCCGGGCGGAACTGATCGCCAACGGCGCCACCATCGACGAAATCACCCAGGCCATCGGCGCCGACTCGCTCGCCTACATTTCCGAAGACGGCATGATCGACGCCACCCGGCAGCCGCGCGAGCGTCTTTGCACCGCCTGCTTCACCGGCAAGTACCCGATTGAGCTGCCCGGCGCGGACAAGCTCGGCAAGAACCTGCTCGAGCGCAAGGACCTCGGCGGCCTTCCGTCCGCCTCCGCTGCGGCTCTTTCCGGCGGGGCCGGTTCCGGCGCGGCTGTTTCCGGCGCGGCGGCGTCCATGGCGTCCGACGCCGAACCCGGCACCGCGATCTCCGACGACCCGGCCGAGAAGGCCGGCGCCACCGGTTGCGATCCGGGGCCGGACTCCGAATTCGAAGAACTGCTCACCGATGCCGACCGCGTCACCACAGCCGACAAGAAAGAGCCAGTATGACTTCCGCCTCCCCGGCCGCTGACATGAACGCCGCCCAGAACTCCGGCATCACCTACGCCTCCGCCGGCGTCGACGTTGAAGCGGGAGACCGCGCCGTCGAACTCATGAAGGACGCCGTCAAGGCAACCCACAACGCCTCGGTGATCGGCGGCGTCGGCGGGTTTGCAGGCCTCTATGACGTCTCCCGGCTGCTCACCTACAAGCGCCCGCTGCTGGCCACCTCCACGGACGGCGTCGGCACCAAGGTGGCAATCGCCCAGGCCATGGACATCCACGACACCATCGGCTTCGACCTCGTCGGCATGGTGGTGGACGACATCGTCGTCGTGGGCGCCGAGCCGCTCTACATGACCGACTACATCGCCTGCGGCAAGGTGGTCCCGGAGCGGATCGCCGACATCGTCCGCGGCATCGCGGCCGCCTGCTCGGTCGCCGGCACCGCGCTGGTGGGCGGCGAAACGGCCGAGCACCCGGGCCTTCTCGGTGAGCACGAGTACGACGTCGCCGGTGCCGCCACCGGGGTGGTCGAGGCCGACGCGCTGCTCGGCCCGGACCGTGTCCGCGCCGGCGACGTGGTGATCGGCATGGCCTCCTCCGGCCTGCACTCCAACGGCTACTCCCTGGTCCGCCGCGTCATCAACCACGCCGGCTGGGCCCTGGACCGCCAGGTCTCCGAACTCGGCCGCACCCTTGGCGAGGAGCTCCTCGAGCCCACCCGCGTCTACGCCGCGGACTGCCTGGACCTCGCCCGCACCTTCCCGGTCAACGGCTCCGCCGCCGGCAAGGCCGTCCACGGCTTCAGCCACGTGACCGGCGGCGGCCTCGCGGCCAACCTCGCCCGGGTCCTCCCGCAGGGCCTGCTGGCCACCGTGGACCGCTCCACCTGGGAACTCCCGGCCATCTTCAAGCTGGTCGCCGAGCTCGGCAACGTCCCGCTGGCCGATCTGGAGCGCACGCTGAACCTGGGCGTGGGCATGGTGGCCATTGTTTCCCCGGAAGCGGCCGACGCCGCCGTCAACCGGCTCAACGACCGCGGCCTGCCGTCCTGGATCATGGGCACCGTCGAGCAGAACTCGGACTCGGTCATCAAGTCGGGCCCGGACTACGTCCAGGGCGCCAAGGGCGTCGACGGCGGCGCCGTCCGGCTGGTCAACGCCTACGCCTAGAACCGTCTGACCCAACGTCGAGTGCTCCCCACCGGCCCCCTCGCCTCGCAAGCTCGGCCAGGGAACCCTGCCGGCGTGGGCCCGACTGCCGTTTTGAGACCTGAAAACGGCAGTTGCGGAGCACTCGGTGTGTTTAAGCCGCGGCCCTAAACCTCCAGCAGGCTGAAGACGCCACCCTGTGGGTCCTTGAGCGTGGCGATGGTGCCGGCTTCCTCGACCTCGTCCGGTTCGATCAGCACGACGCCGCCCGCGGCCACCGCAGCCTGGACCGCCTCCGCGACGTCGGCGACACCGAAATAGACCTGCCACCCCGGTTCGAGGGTGTCCTGCGCATCGCCGGGGACCCGGGCGATGCCGGCCACTTCGGCGCCGCCCACCATGAGCGTGGTGTAGGTGCCGCCGTCGTCCTGGGGGTATTCGGTCACCTCGTGCCCGAAAAGCTGCTGGAAGAAGCCGACGGCGGCCTGCGGCTCCGGGGTGAGCAGCTCGGCCCAGGCCAAGGTGCCCGCTTCCTGGCTCCGGCCGGCCCCGAAATGGCTGCCCGCCTGCCAGGCCCCCGTGGTCCCGCCGCCGGGCGGGGCGAAGAAGACCATGACGCCGGTGTCTCCGATCGCCTCGGGGCCGAATTCAAGCTGCCCGGGGGAATGGGCCAGTTCGTCGGCCAAGTCCCGGGCGTCCTCGATCGCGAAATATACGTTCCACCGGCCCGGTCCGCCCGAGGCTTCCTGCTGGGGGGTCTGCGGCGCGAGCACGGTGACCAAGGCATCGCCGAGGAAGGCTTTCGCGTAGCTGCGCCCGTCCGGGGTGGGCAAGTCCTCGTAACGCCAGCCGAAAACCTCCGCGTAGAACGCCTTCGCTGCCTCCACGTCGCTGGTCTGGAGGTCCGTCCAGCAGAGCTCACCCTCGGCGAATCCTGTGCGCATGGTCATGGCAGTCCTTCCGGGCATCTGAGTCGCGTCCGGGAAAATCCGGCACGAACAACCTAGCCCGAGGCCCCGCCGGTGACAACTGCGCCGGCGAAACCATGGAGCAACGCTCGAAACCATGACGCAATGCTACGGGCACAAGAAAAGGCCGCTGGCCACACCTGTTGCAGGTATGGCCGGCGGCCTGAAATCTTTGGCTGGCACCGCAGTGCCGGAAGGTTTCCCCCGGAGAAACTGCCGGAGGGAAGCGTCGACTAACCTATACGACGGGAATCTACCTCGTCGTCGTCGTCTTCCACATCGTCCGCGTACTTATCCACATACGCTGAGTAATCCGGCTCGACCGGGTCATCCGCGAAGTGGCTCGTGGCACGACTTCCCGGGCCCGTGAGCTCGCGCTGAAGGGCCGAATAGTCAGTGTTCGGGGAGTAGTACTTGATGTCCCGAGCCTGCTTGGTAGCTTTTGCCTTTTGACGGCCGCGCCCCATGGCGTGACCCCCTTTTGTACTTGGACCGGAGGTGGTCACCTTTGGCGATCGGTGAGGCCCCGGAATGTTTGGTCAATTTGTCGTACACCTAGATTACATGCTTTCGGCGTCAACTGCTCGCCAGCCTGCCCCCTGTGGACGGTGTGGCACTTTCCGGAATGGTGGCCGCGGCGACCGGCACATGCGCCGTGCCGCGCATCTTCGATAGAGTTTCGTGATGTGCGCCCAGAACAGGGCCGCGGCTCCGGGCTTCCAGCCCCGGCAAAGACGCACGGAAGTGGTGAATTTCTCAGTGACTGAAGAGAATCCAAGATACGACGCCGGGTTCATCCCGCCGCCGCCTTCGAGGCCGCCAACGTCCGCCCTGCCTGTCATTACAGCCGACCCTCCGCGGGCCACGAATCGCCCGGCGGCACCTGCAGCGGCGAGGCCCTCGGGCCTCACCTTCGCCGGCATCGTCGCCGCGCTCTCACAGCGGGCGCGCCCCCTGGCCCGCCGAGCGCGCACCCTGGGCCACCGAGGGCGCCCCCTGGTCCGCCGGATCCGACGGCAGGGGCCAAAGCGGCTCGGCGTGGCCGCAGCCGTACTCGTCGCGCTGGGGCTCCTGGTCTGGTGGGCTGTGGCGGCATTTGCCGGCGGCGGCCAGCCTCCCGCGGAAAGCGGCAGCCAGGCCCCCGCGGCTTCGTCGGCGTCGGCCCCGGCCAGCCGTGGAGCCTTGCCGCTGGAGGGCGTCAGCCCCATGGACTTCCAACTGGCGGACTGCTTCAAGGACTTCGATCCGAATGCGCAGCAGTCGACCATTGTGGACTGCTCCACCGTCCACTCGGCACAATTAGTCGCCGTGGAAAAGTACGGGGCAGATGAGTCCTACCCCGGCCGGGAACCGCTCAAGCAGAAAGCGCGCAACGCCTGCAAGACCGCGCCGCTGACGGATAAGGCCCACGACTACGACCTGAGTTACAAGCTGGCCTACCCGAGCTCACACAGCTGGGACAAAGGCGACCGTCGCGTGGACTGCTACGCCGTGACGGATGCCGGAAACGTCATCAAGGAGTCCCTGCTGCCCTAGCCTTGCCAAGCTTCAAGGCACTGGTTTAGCTCGCTGGCGTAGCGCACGGCTTTAACGCGCCGGCAACCGGGACGGGCCCGGCTGCCGGCGGTTAGCGCGCTCTTGCCAGTTGGCGTCTACTCCTTGCGCCGGACCGAGAGCCCGGTGCCGGTGGCCGCGCCGCCGTCGGGCAGGCCGCTGTCCTCCAGCCCGCCCATGGTGAGTTCCATCAGGTCCGGCGCGGTGTCCACCAGGACGGTGTCGCCGTCGGCGATTTCGCCGGCCAGAATGGCTTTTGCCAGCCGGTCGCCGATCTCGCGCTGCACCAGGCGGCGCAGCGGCCGGGCGCCGTACGCGGGATCGAAGCCGGATACGGCCAGCCAGGCGCGGGCCCCCTCGGTAACTTCCAGGTTCAGCCGACGGCCCTTGAGCCGCTCGCCCAGTTCCTTGACCTGCAGTTCCACGATCTCGGACAGCTCCTCCACGTTCAAGGGATCGAAGAGCACCACCTCATCGAGCCGGTTCAGGAACTCCGGCTTGAAGGAGGCGTTCACCATAGCCATGACGGCGTTCTTCTTGGCCGCGGCGTCAAGGTTGGGATCCACGAGGAACTGGCTGCCCAGGTTCGAGGTAAGCACCAGGATCACGTTGCGGAAGTCCACGGTGCGGCCCTGACCGTCGGTGAGCCGGCCGTCGTCGAGCACCTGCAGGAGGATGTCGAAGACCTCCGGGTGGGCCTTTTCCACTTCATCCAGCAGCAGCACCGAGTACGGGCGCCGCCGCACGGCCTCGGTGAGCTGGCCGCCCTCCTCGTAGCCGACATACCCGGGGGGTGCCCCGACGAGCCGGGCCACGGAGTGCTTTTCGGAATATTCGGACATGTCGATCCGCACCATCGCGCGCTCGTCGTCGAAGAGGAAGTCCGCCAGGGACTTGGCGAGCTCGGTCTTGCCCACGCCGGTGGGGCCGAGGAACAGGAACGAGCCGGTGGGCCGGTTGGGGTCGCTGATCCCGGCGCGGGCACGGCGTACGGCGTCGGAGACCGCGGCGACGGCCTTCTTCTGGCCGATCAGCCGCTCGCCCAGGACGTGCTCCATGTCCAGCAGCTTCTGGCTCTCGCCCTGCAGCATGCGCCCGGCGGGGATGCCGGTCCAGGCCGAAATCACCTCGGCGATGTCATCGGCGGTGACCTCATCGGCCACCATCTGCCTCGATTTGTCGGGCACGGCCGCCTCGGCCTCGGCGGCGGCGTTCAGTTCCCGTTCCAGGGCCGGTATCTCGCCGTAGAGGATCCTGGACGCCGTCTCGAAATCGCCCTCGCGCTCGGCCTTTTCCTCTTTGGACCGCAGTTCATCGAGTTTGGCCCGGAGGTCACCGGACCGGTTTAGCTGTGCCTTCTCGGTCTCCCAGCGGGCATTGAGCCCGGCGAGCTCTTCCTTCTTGTCCGCCATGTCCGCGCGCAGGGCGGCTAGTCGCTCCACGGACGCGGGATCGGTCTCGCCGGCCAGGGCCAACTCCTCCATGGTCAGGCGGTCCACCTGGCGGCTCAGCTGGTCAATTTCCTCCGGAGCGGAATCGATTTCCATCCGCAGCCGGGACGCCGCCTCATCCACGAGGTCGATCGCCTTGTCCGGCAGCTGCCGGCCGGAAATATAGCGGTTGGAGAGGGTCGCGGCGGCGACGAGGGCAGAGTCGGAGATGGACACCTTGTGGTGCGCCTCGTAGCGTTCCTTGAGGCCGCGCAGAATGCCGATGGTGTCCTCCACGCTGGGTTCGCCCACGTAGACCTGCTGGAACCGGCGCTCCAGGGCGGGGTCCTTTTCGATGTTCTCGCGGTACTCGTCCAGCGTGGTCGCACCGATCAGTCGGAGCTCGCCGCGGGCCAGCATGGGCTTGAGCATGTTGCCGGCGTCCATGGAGCTGTCCCCGGTGGCGCCGGCCCCCACCACGGTGTGGAGTTCGTCGATGAAGGTGACGATCTGGCCCTCGGAGCCCTTGATTTCCGCCAGGACGGCTTTGAGCCGCTCTTCGAACTCGCCGCGGTATTTCGCTCCGGCCACCATGGAGGCGAGGTCCAGGGCGATCAGGGTCTTGCCGCGCAGGCTTTCGGGCACGTCGTTGGCGACAATCCGCTGGGCTAGTCCCTCGACGACGGCGGTCTTGCCGACGCCGGGTTCGCCGATGATGACGGGGTTGTTCTTGGTCCGCCGGCTCAGCACCTGGATGATGCGGCGGATCTCGGCGTCGCGGCCGATTACCGGGTCCAGCTTGCCGGAGCGGGCCATCGCGGTGAGGTCCGTGCCGTACTTCTCCAGCGCCTGGAAGGAGTTTTCGGGGTCCGCGTTGTCCACCTTGCGGTCGCCGCGGACACCCGGCAACGCGGCGAGCAGGGCCTCATGGGAGGCGCCGGCGTCGCGCATCAGCTTGCCGACGCCGTCGCTCCCGGCGGCGAGCCCCAGCAGCAAGTGTTCGGTGGAGACGAAGGTGTCCCCGAGCCGCTCGGCCTCGTTCTGGGCATTCTTGATCGCCTGTAGCCCGGCCCGGGACAACTGTGCCTGCTGCACACTGCTTCCGGACGTCGAGGGAAGGGCCTTGATGGCGGTGCTCGCCTGGACGCTGACGGCGTCCGGGTCTGCGCCGGTGGCCCGGAGCAGTGCAACGGCGACGCCCTCCCGCTGGTCCATGAGCGCCTTGAGCAAGTGAGCGGGCTCGAGCTGCGGGTTTCCCGCGGTCGAGGCGTTCATGGCGGCGGCAGCGAGAGCCTCCTGGCTCTTGGTGGTGAATTTGGCGTCCAAAGAGGGCTCCTTCCGGAATGGTCCTGATGTCAGAGTTGAGTCTACATCGCTCAACTTTGCAACGAGGGACGCTGAGTCCATGTTTGCCGACAGCGAAACGCCTGTCTAGGGGCCGGGCGGCGCGGGGGGCCGAGGACCCGGGGACGAGGGGACGAGGGGACGAACAATGAGCATGCCCCGCAGCCGCCGCGGCCAGGCCGGGACATGCCCTCCCCCGGGCCCAAAGGCTGGACATAGTCCCAACATGTCCACTGCCCAAGCCCAAGGCTGGACATGTCCCCTCCGCCTGGGCACCAAGAATGAGCATGCCCCCTCAGCCTGGGCCCGAACAATGAGCATGTCTCCTCGACCTAGGCGCCGACGGACTCGAAGACCGGACATGCCCGCCCCTGGCCCGCATCAGTGGACACGCTCCCGTTAAGCCCATTCACAGGCACAAAGACTGGACATGCCCCCCGCCGCTAGATATGGCCACCGGACATGCCCTCCCCTGAGCCGCGCCAGTGGACATATTCCCCTTATGCCCCGTCTCAGGCTCGACCACTGGACATGTTCCACGATGCTAGGTGTGACCAAGGGATACCCCCCGCTGGCCCGCATCTGTGGGCATACCGACCACGTGCCTATTCCCAGGCTCCAGGGCTGGACATGTTCCACGCTGCTAGATGTGGCCACCGGACATGCCCTCCACTGGCCCGCACCAGTGGACATACTCCCGTTATGCCCAGTCCCAGGCTGGATGACTGGGCATGTTCCAGGCTGCTAGACGTGGCCACGGGACATGTCCTCTGCTGGCCCCGCAGCTGGACATGTCCCCAGTAAGTTCCGGCGAAGCTCGGCTCGGCTCGGCTTGGCGGAGCCCAGCGGGGCGTTGCCCGGCCCGGTCCGGTTAGGAAGGAGCGGTTCGGAAGGAGTGGTCCGGTGGCTGGGTCCCCCAAGGAACCGGCCACCGAACCAAACACTCCCACCCCCAAAGCTTGTCACATGTTTGACAATATTTGTCACACGGCGCTCCGGGCCGTGCCGAAGCTCGTCGGTATTGTGGAATCCATGAATGAGACGGCGGCACCGCAGAATTCCGAACAGCGGAATGTATTCCTCGACAAGGCGCACCCTGCTGCCTGGCGCGCACTCAACGGGCTGGGCCTGAAAGCCAAGGAAGCCGCCACCGAGGCCGGGCTGGACGGGGCGCTGATCGAGTTGCTCAATGTCCGCATTTCGCAGATCAACGGCTGCGCCTACTGCCTGGACATGCACGTGGGCGATGCCGTCAAGAACGGCGAGTCGGCCCAGCGCCTGGCCGTGCTCTCCGCATGGCGAGACACCACTCTTTTCTCCGAAAAGGAACGCGCAGCCCTGACCCTGGCCGAGGCCATCACGACCATCTCTGACGCCCATGCCCGCGACCACGAGGGCGCACAGGCCCGGCGGCACCTGACGGCCGACGAATTTTCCGCCGTCAGCTGGCTGGCGATCACGATGAACGCATTCAACCGGGTTTCCATCGTCAGTCAGCACCCAGTCCGCGCCGACCGCGACTAACCCGGCTAACCCGGCTAACCCGCCACCCGGCCAAACCCGCCGCCCGCTGCCAACCCGCCGCCTGCCCGCGACCGACTCGCCCGCCGCCCCGCCAGGACGCCAGGTCCCCGAGCATCGAAGCGTCCAAGACGCCATAGTCATCAATGAGGTGCGGCTGGCCAAGCAACCGGCCGTAGCCACCGTTGGCGCGCGGTCGTAAGCTCTGAAAGTGGGGCGGAGCCGCGGTCACCGAGGGAGCACTGCCATGAGGTGGGTCAGGCCGGGTCACCCGGAATACGACGAAACTCGAAGACTCTTCAACGCGATGATCGACCGCCATCCGGCCGTCATTGCCCCGTGCGTCGACCCGGAAGGGGTGGCCGAGGCGTTGGCGTATGCGCGGACACACGGCCTCGATGTCGCCGTCCGCGCCGGCGGCCATTCCGTGGCCGGCATGTCGATGAACGACGGCGGTCTTGTGATCGACGTTCGTCCGATGAAATCCGCCCGGGTGGACCCGGAGGCCCGCACGGCCACGGTGGGCGCAGGCCTCACGTGCGGCGAGTTTGACCGCGCCACCCAGGAACACGGCCTCGCCCTCACAGGCGGGCGGGTCTCCACGACGGGTCTCGCCGGTTTCACGCTTGGGGGCGGGTCCGGCTGGCTCGAGCGCGCCTTCGGCTTCGCGTGCGACGACCTCGTCTCCGTGGATCTGGTCACGGCCGCCGGCGAGCGGGTCACAGCCAGCGCCCGGGAGAATCCCGAGCTGTTCTGGGCCCTGCACGGAGGCGGCGGGAATTTCGGCGTCGCCACGTCGTTCACCTTCGGCCTGCACCAGCTCGGGCCAAAAGTACATGCCGGCGTGCTGATGTGGCCGGGGGACGCGGCACCGGAACTCAGCCGCGGGTACCGGGACCTGGCCGCTGCTGCTCCCAACGAAGAGTCCGCCACCCTCATTTACGGGATTGCTCCGGCGGAACCCTTCGTGCCCCCGAACATGGTGGGCAGGATGGCGGTGTATGTCGTCTACGTGTTCGCCGGGGACGTCGAGGACGGCAAAGAGCACGCCAAGGCCTACCGGGAGCTTGGTCCTGTTGTGGACCTGGTGGAGGATACCGACTACGCAGACTTCCAGTGCTCCCTCGACGACCCGCCGGGCAAGTACAACTACTGGAGCGCTGACTATCACGACGAACTCTCCGACGACGCCTTAAACGTCATCATCGAATCGGCCCGGAACCTCCCCGGACCAAGTTCCCAGCAGCTGATAGCCCATTGGGGCGGGGCGGTGAGTGGGCCTGCCGCCGCGGCCACCCCGCTGTTGAACCGGAGCGCCAGCTGGGTGAGCCACCCGTTCGGCCTCGGCGACACCCCGCAGGGCGGGCAGGAAGCGAAAGCATGGGTCAAACGCTTCCGCCAGGACATATCCCCCTACGCCACAGGAGGGGTCTGGCTGAACTTCATCGGCGACGAAGGACAAGCCCGGATCCGCGCGGCCTACGGCGACGAAAACTACAACCGGCTCGCAGAAGTGAAACGCGAGTTTGATCCCGGGAACGTTTTCCGCGGCAACCAGAACATCCGCCCCGCGGTCGCGGTGTGACCCCCTGGATGTCCGACGCCGGTCGGCTCCCGGATGTTCGACGCCGGCCCGCGCGTGTCCGCCGCCGGTCGGGGCACCGCCCGCGCAGGTCCGACGCCGGCCCGCGCCCGGGCCGGTGCCCGCGGACGGGGCTAGACTGCCACCATGGCCGTCTACGTCGATCCGCCGCTCTGGCCTGCCCACGGAACCCGCTTTTCCCACCTGATTTCGGACACTTCGCTCGCGGAGCTGCACGCCTTCGCCGCGGCCTCCGGCATCCCTGAGCGAGCGTTCGACGGCGACCACTACGACGTCGCCGAGGCCCGGTACGAGGCCCTGGTGGAGGCCGGCGCCCTTCCGGTGGAGGGCCGGGTCCTCGTCCGCAAACTGATCGCCAGCGGGTTGCGGATCCCGGCCCGCCGGCGCGGAAAGGCCCTCCGGGTTCCGCTCCTGAACCGTTGGAATGGCGCCCTGCCCGGCCACGACGCCCTCTTCCTGGACCTGATGGACCGTTGGGGCGAGGAGCACCGGAAATACCACGGCCGCACCCATCTGCTGGCGGTGCTGGAGGCCCTGGACCTGCTGTGCCATCCGGCCGACCCGCCCCGGACCGTGGTGCTGGCCGCCTGGTTCCACGACGCCGTCTACCGCGGCGTGGCGGGACAGGACGAGGAAGAATCGGCGCGGCTGGCCGAAGACCGGCTCCGGCATGCCGGTCTTCCGGCCGCCGAGGTGGACGAAGTGGTGCGCCTGGTGCTGCTGACGGCAGACCACTGTCCGGAGCCCGGGGACGACGGCGGCGCCTTGCTCAGCGACGCCGATCTCTCCGTCCTCGGCGGGGATCCGGAGGCCTATGCCCGCTACCTCGCCGCCGTCCGGGAAGACTTCGCGCATATCGGCGACGCCGACTTCGCCTCCGGCCGCGCCGCCGTCGTCCGCCGGCTGCTGCGGCTTGATCCGCTCTTCCACACTGACCGCGCCCGCGGTCTGTGGCTGGAGCCGGCCCGCCGGAATCTGCAGGGCGAACTCGCCTGACAGTGTCCCGGCAGCCCCAAGGGCCCACCGGCAGCCCGCCGGCAGCCCACCCGTGGGCCCACCGGCAGCCGGGAGGCTCAGGCGGAAACGCTGAGGTGATTCGCGAGCCGATCGAACGACTCGCGCCACCCTTCGCCGTGGCGGTCGCGGCTGGCCGCGGAGTCAAACGGCCCCTGGGTGAACGTCATCTGCGTGCCGCCGTCGATCTCCTCCAACCGGATCGTCACCTCGGTCTCGAACCCGCGGGTGCCGTCCGGCCTGTCCCAGGCATGGGTGAACATGAACAGGTGCGGCGGCTCAACATCGGTATGCACCCCGCTCCACCAGAATTGCTGCCCGGTGCTGTCCTGGATCATGCAGGCGCGGTACAGGCCGCCGACTTCGAGGTCCGCGTCGACGCTCTCACGTGGGACATGGAAGCCGCGCGGGCCCCACCACTGCGGGGCCTGGTCCGGGTCCGTCAACGCGGACCACACACCCAGGATCGGGGCCCTGAACTCGCGGACAATGACCAGCATGAGGTCCGTGTCCCTGGACGCCGGTTCGCTCATGGTCCTCTCCCTCGGATTGCTTGGACTGACAGGGAAGCGCCCCTCGGCCCCCGCTGGCCGCGCTGCCGCCCTAGTGTCGGCTGGGGCTGTAGGCGATCACATAACGCGAATGGCTCGGAACGATCTGTTTGCCGAGCGGCATCAGCGAGATGGGGATGAGCTTGAGGTTGGCGATCGCCAGCGGGATGCCGACAATCGTGATGGCCATGGCGAAGGCCGTGACGACATGCGCGATCGCGATCCAGATGCCTGCGACAAGCAGCCAGACGACGTTTCCCAGCAAGGCAAATATGCCGCTTCCGCCGGGTTTGTCCACCACCATGCGCCCGAACGGCCACAGTGCGTAGGACGCGATGCGGAACGAGGCCAGCCCCCACGGAATGGTGACGATCAGCACGCAGCAGACGACGCCGGCCAGGAAATATCCAAGAGCAAGCCACAGGCCGCCAAAGAGCAGCCAAATGATGTTCAGGAGTGTCTTCATGGATTCATTCTCGCCCGTAGGAGTGACATTCGGATCAGTGGTTCACCCGGAAAAATCCCTGACTTTCGCGCCCGTCCTGTGTCCGGCACTTGGCGACCGGATTCCCGGGGCCGGCACCGGGTTGGGCTCCGCCGCTTCGGCGCTTAGGTATCGGCCTGCTCGACGTCGGCTTGCTTCACCATGGCGGCCTCAACATTGATCTTGACCTTGTCGCTGACCAGCAGCCCGCCAGCTTCGAGGGCGGCATTCCAGGTCAGGCCGAATTCCTTCCGGCTGATGTCCGCCTCCGCACCGAATCCGGCCCGGGTGGCGCCGAAGGGGTCCACCGCCACGCCGGTGTACTCGACTTCGAGTTCCACGGGCTTAGTGACGCCGCGGATGGTGAGCTCGCCGGTCAGCACGTAGTCGTCCCCGTCACCCCGGATCCCGGTGGCCCGAAAAGTCATGTCGGGGTACGTCTCGACATCGAAGAAGTCGGGGCCCCGGACGTGGCCATCACGGTTGGCGTCCCCCGAATCGAAACTGGCCGTCTTGACCGTGGCGTGCAGGCTGGCGTCCGCCAGCGACTCACGCACCCGGGCCTCGGCGGAGGCCTCGTTGAACCGGCCGCGGACCTTGCTGATGCCCGCATGGCGGACGCTGAAGCCGATTTCGCTGTGGGACATGTCCAGAGTCCACACTCCAGGGGTCAAACCTTCGGGCAGAGTCACAACGGTCTCCTTCGGGGGGTAGCGGGCCTGTACCGCCGGGGGGCGATCGGGGTGTTCCCCACTCTGCATGCTAACGAGGAAGCCCGTCCCGGGCTAGGTCCCGCCGGCCCTTGACGCGGGAGCCGCGGCACGAGACATGCCAGCGGACACGCTGGCTTGCGACTTCCGGATTTCCGACGGCGGGTTCCGCTATCCGAGGCCGACGCATTCTCTGGCCATCGCTTCACGGCCGGGCTACTCTGGCCTATAAATACCGGACAATCACCAAATTCCGCAGAGCTATTCGCACAGTCCTGATCAACCAAGTGATGTGAGGAATCGTGGCCGGGTCCCTGGGAAAACGTGGCAAGGCGGGCATCGGGGCTTTCTTGCTGAACATGGCTCTGTTGCTTTCGGCCTGCCAGCCCGGCCCGCCGGAACCCGCACCGCGCCCGAGCCCGGGCACGCCGTCGTCAGCCCCGCCGTCTTCTGCACCGCCGTCGTCGTCTGCCGCGCCGTCGGCCGGCGAGCCCGTGCACTTCACCGCCCAGGGGGACATCGGTGTCGGCTCAAACGCCGAAAAGGTGCTCGACGTCGTTGCCGGCCTCAATCCCCACCTAAACCTCACCCTCGGCGACTTCGCCTACAAGGCCGGGCTCGAACAGCAGTTCTGCGACATGGTCACCGCCCGCCTCGGCGAGGACTTCCCCTACCAACTCGTGACCGGCAACCACGAGAGTGACGGCGAAGACGGCGACATCGAGAAGTATGTCCAGTGCCTGCCCAACAAGCTGCCCGGCCTCCAAGGCCAATACGGCATCCAGTGGCGGGTCGATGTCCCCGAGCAGAATCCCGTTGTCCGGTTCATTCTGGTCTCCCCCGGCATCGACTTCCGGGGCGGGGAGCCGCTGGACTACTCCAGGGGCAGCGAGCGCTGGCGCTGGACCGCGAACGCCATCGACGAGGCCAAATCGCAGAACATCCCCTGGACCGTGGTGGGCATGCACACCCCGTGCCTCAGCGTCGGCAACTATGACTGCCAGGCGGGGCAGGACTTCACGAACATGCTGATCGAAAAGGAGGTGGACCTGGTCCTGTCCGGCCACGACCACGTCTATCAGCGGACGCATCAACTGGCCACGGGCGGCAGCTGCGCGGAAGTCGTTCCCGCCAGCTTCACCAACGGGTGCCTGGCCGATACCGACGGCGCCATGGTCCAGGGCTCGGGGACCGTGTTCGCCACCGTCGGCGTTGGCGGCGTGGGGCTCTACAACGTGAGATCCGATGACCCGGAAATGCCTTATTTCGCCAGCACATCCGGCAAGAACCAGGAACCGGCCTTTGGCACCCTGGACGTCACGGCCACGATGGACCAACTTGCCGCCCGGTTCGTTCCCGCAGACGGCTACACCTTCTCGGATTCCTTCACGCTCCGGCGCAAGTGATCCGCTGTAAATCCTCCGGCGCCGGCAATCCGCTGTCTAATCCGCCGTGTAAACCGCCGGGGCCTTCCTAGGGCGTCAGGCCGGCACCCAGATGCTGATCCAGTCGAGCGAGACGTGGCCCCGGGTCGCCGGGGCCGGGCACCGGGGCAGGCACGACTCGGTCTGCAGGATCAAATGCATGGGCGACGTCGGCGCCTTGGTGCTGACGCCCAGGGATCGTCCGTCAAGGAAGAACTCGATCCGCCCGGGACTCCATTCCATCGTGGCCACATGCCACGAGGTTGAGGACTGGCCGGAATTGAATCCCTCGAAGGCGTCCGCGCCGTTCCGGGAATAGTGGGCGTAGCCGACAATGACTCCGGCCAGATCCCCTTCGGGGAAGTCCACCTCGCCATCCCGGGGCCAGACGCCGCTGTCCGGCCACAGCAGCCATGCCGTCTTGAATCCCGGCAGCGCGTCAGCCCGGTAGCGGACCGAGTACCGGCCATGGAGGAGACTGTTGGCACGCGGCGGGTTGGAGCTGGCGTTGGGGATCCTGGGCGTCGGCGCCGCCCCCATCGAGATCCCGTTCTCCGAGTGCAAGTACCAATCCAGCGAGCCATTGCGGACACTAAGCACCTTGGACGGGTAGTAGCCGGACTTTCCACCGCTGCGTTGTCCGGCGGTGTCCGGCGTCCCGTCTTTGTAGCCGGCGCTCCACCGCGCACTGTAGAGCGGGCCGGGGAAGCGGCCCAGCGCGACGTCGCCTGCGGAGAAGTCCTCGACAAAGACCTGCTTCCAGCCAAGGAGGTCACCGGTCATTGTCACATCCGTGGTCCGGACTGGAAGCGGTGCCGATTGGGGCGCGGGCGGAATCCCCTGCGCCGGGGCAAACCCAGTCGCGGCACCACTTTCCGGCGCTCCCGGCGTGGTGCCAGCACCCGTGGTGCCAGTGTCCGGGGAGCCTGACGGTCCGGCCGGCGATGCCGAAATGGACGTGAAGAGCGGCCGATCGCTCCGGGGAGCACCATCCGCGCCGCATGCCGCCAGGGCCAGGACTGGGCCCAGGACCATGGCGGGAACCGCCATGAATCGGAAGGTGAGGAGATGCCGGCGGCTTCCCGGCACGCGCCCCCTTATAACGCGTGTCCGCATCCGGCCAGTGTCGCATGGAGGCCAGCGAGCCTCAACAGCTTTCCTCTATTTTTAGTTGAATTTTCAAGTTAATCCAAGGTTAATGCAAGGTGGAATGACCAGACTTTAACCCTGGGGTATGTCAATTAGTTGTCGACAACCGATCAGCGTCAGCCTTGGGTCTATTTTCCGGCTGGGGAGTCGGAAAGCGCTGCAGTTGAGACGAGCAGAAAACGTTATTGAGTGGTGAGGCCAGTGTCCATCCCGAATCTCAAGCCAAACGTGCGCCCCCAAACGACGCCCCCGCCGGCAAACCCCTCAGTCAGTGTGGTGATCCCCACCTTGAACGAGGCAATGAACCTGCCGTGGGTGCTGCGGCGCATGCCCTCCTATGTGGATGAGGTGGTAATTGTTGATGGCCGTTCCCTGGACGGCACAGTCGATGTGGCCCGGGCCTTGCGCCTGGACGTCGTGGTGGTGGCAGAACCCCGCCCCGGCAAAGGAAACGCCGTACGGGCCGGATTTGCGGCGGCCTCCGGGGACATCATCGTCATGCTGGACGGCGACGGCAGCATGGACCCCCAGGAGATCGGTTGGCTGGTGACTCCGCTCCAGCATGAATACGACTTCGTCAAAGGTTCCCGCTATGTGACGGGCGGCGGCTCGGACGATCTCACATGGCTGCGCAGCGGTGGAAACAAGATGCTCACCCGGCTCGCCAACGCAGTCCTCCACAGTGACTACTCCGACCTTTGCTACGGCTACATCGCCCTGCGCCGCGAATGCGTCGACATTCTGGAGCTGAAGTCTGACGGGTTCGAAATCGAAACTGAACTGATTGTGCGGGCCTCACGGGCCGGCCTCCGCATTGCCGAGGTTCCCAGCCATGAACTGTCCCGCATCTCGGGCCAGTCGAATCTGCACACGTTCCGGGACGGCTGGCGGGTCCTCCGCACCCTTGCCCGCGAGCGCGTTAGCTGGGAGGCTCCGACCGCCGGAGCCCGTCCCGAAGCCCTGCGTCGAGTCAAGTACAAGTACCCCAGCGAAGTATTCCCGCACGTTCCCACCGATCCCAGCAGCGTTCTGGGCGCACGGGCAGGCGAATAGGATGTCCGAGGACTCCAGCTTGCCGGCAGTGTCCGTGGTCATTTGCTCCTACTCGGAAGCCCGGTGGGACAGGCTGAGGGGCGCCTTGGACTCGGTCCGCACCCAGACCGTCCCGCCCAAGCAGACGATCGTCGTCGTCGACTACAACGTGGACTTGTACAAGCGCCTGATCTTCACTGTCCCGGACGCCGTAATTGTCGAGAACACCGGGCCCAAGGGCCTCTCCGGCGCCCGCAACACTGGAGCGGGCATCGCCAAGGCGGAGATCGTGGCCTTCCTCGATGACGATGCCGAAGCCGAGCCGGATTGGCTGGAGCGGCTCGCGGCCATGTACGACGACCCCAACGTTCTGGCTGTGGGCGGCCGGGTGGAGCCGCTCTGGGAAGCCGGGCGCCCGGGACACTTCGCCAACGAGCTCGACTGGATTGTCGGCTGCACGTACCGGGGAATGCCCAAAGTCGCCGCCGAAGTCCGCAATGTCATTGGCGCGAACATGTCCTTCCGCGCCGAAGTCCTGGACCGGGTCGGCGGTTTCAACACAGCCCTGGGACGCCAGGACGGCGTCCCGCTGGGCTGCGAAGAGACCGAGCTGTGCATCCGTGCCGTGATCGGAGCGCCCGGATCCCGTGTGGTCTATGAGCCCGCGGCCCTGGTGCACCACCACGTTCCCGTCGAGCGCGGCACCCTGCGCTACATGCTTGCCCGTTCCTGGGGCGAAGGGATTTCCAAGGCGCAGGTCAGCCGGGTGGTCGGCCACAAACGGGCACTGGGTCCCGAACGGCGCTATGTCCGTCAGGTCCTGCCACGTGCAGTGTTTGCCGGAATCCGAGGCTGGCTCGGCGGCGGGGACCGTGCCGGGCTCGGCCGGGCGGCAACCATCCTCGCCGTGCTCGCGGCCACCGCGACCGGCTATCTACGCGGCCGGCGCCTGCCTTCCGCGCCCTCGCCGCAGAAAACGGCCGCGGTGTCGGGGGAAGAGCCTTGGAGGGAAGTCCAGTGAACCGCGCAGCTAACGTGCCCGTCCCCATATACCGCCCTGTGAAACGCCCAGTGCAGCCGCTGCACCCGGAACCTCCCGGTCGCAGGAACCCGACCCCAGAAAGCCTGGATCATGAGCCAACCTGAACGCGACGTGAAACAGCCGATTGGCGCCTCTGCCGGAGCCTCCTTCGATGTCCACGGGATCGTCGGCATCGACGTGGAGGCAGGGACGCCAGGAGAACCGCAGCTGAGGGACATGCTCGCCCCATTCCTTGGGAACTCCGGCGCGCCACGGCGGATCACCATCGGCGCCAAGATATCCCCGATTTCCAGCCAATCCCACGCGGAGGATGCCTACCGGTTCACTGGGGAGTCCCTCTACCTTCCGGCGGACCGCGTCCAGATTATCGAGACGAAGGACGGGTACCGGATCGAAGGCGCCGGCGAGCTCCTGACTTCTGTTATTCCGCTGTTGGACCGGCTGTGTGTCCAGGAGGAGACGGCGATGATCCATGCCGCTGTGGTGGACTTCCGCGGCTCCGGGGTGCTCCTGCCGGCCTGGGGAGGGGTCGGAAAGACCAGCACGGTGGCGAAGCTGGTAGCAATGCGCGACGTGCGGTTCATGGCAGACGACTGGGCCTTCATGGGCGCCGGCGGAATGCTCCTGGGCTACGCCAAACCGATGTTCATCAAACCCCACCACCGAGACATCTACCCGGACATGTTCCGGGGGACGCGCAAGCCCCTGGCCCCCGGATGGCTGACGACGCCCGTGGCCCATCTGGCCACGGCGGTCCATCCGGTCATTGTCCGCTATCCGAAAACAGCGGCATTCACCCGGCGCTGGTCCCCCGAGCACCGCATGGTGCAGCCGGAGCATGTCTTCGGGGCGCAGCGGATATCGTCCGCGGCGCCGGCACAGCTGGCCATCTTCCTCGAGCGCTTCGACGGGGCGGACACGCGACTGGAGGCCCGAAGTGCGGAGTGGATGACGTCGCGGATCGTCGGCAACTTCCATTCGGAACTGCCCATGGTGTCGCGGCGGCTCGTCGAGGCCCTCGGCGCCACCGGCCTTGTCCCCCTCGAGGAGCATTTCGGCCAGAAGGCGGCCGTGGTGCGCCGGGCGCTGGAGGACGTTCCCTGCTGGCTGCTCCGGCTGCCCGCCGCCTGGTCAGCGGACCAGGCCTCTGACTTCATCGCCAACCTGGTTCGTTCAAAACTGGATGAGTGAGGCGAGGCCACGTGAGCGATCTGAAGGTGTCGGTTGTCGTTCCGGCGCGCAATGCCGCAGCGTGGCTGGGCGAGTGCCTGGAGTCGATCCGCAGCCAACACCCGCACGAAATGATCGTGGTCGATGGCTGCTCCACGGATGACACTGCCGCAATCGCCCGCGACTGCGGGGCAACCGTCATCTCCGATGAGGGACGTGGCCTGCCGGCCGCACGAATGCTCGGCGCCCGAAGTGCCACCGGTGAGGTAGTCGCCCTGATCGACGCCGACGTCGTCCTTCCGACGAAGAGCTTGCCCCGGCTGCTGACCGAATTCGAGTCCGGCGGTTACGACGGCCTGCAATTCGGGCTGGCCAGTGAAGCCGACGGCCCCGGGTACTGGGGGGCCGCGCTGGCCTGGCACCATAACCACAGCCGGGTGCGCAAGTGGTTCGGCGTCAGCGCCACGCTGATGCGCCGCGACGTGCTGCTCGACGTCGGGTTCGACGACGACTTCCGCTCCGGGGAGGACGTTGAGCTCAGGATCCGGCTGGAGCAGGCAGGGTACCGGCTCGGCGTCTCCGACTCCGTAGTGGTTAGGCACCGGTTCGACGACACGTTCGATTACGCCCGCGACCAGTGGCTCCAGGACGGGGCCGGGATGGCCCGGACCGTCCGCAAGCACACGGGCCGCGCCGGCTGGCTGGTGATGCTGCCCCTGCTGGCCACGGTGCGGGGCATGGGCCTGTCCCTGGTCCGCGCCCCCCGCTTCCTGCCTTATTGGATGGGTTTCCTCCTCTACAACTACCGCGCCATGGCCGGCGAACTCCTGCGGCCGGCCCACAGGCCCATCTCGGTGGGAGGGAACGCGGCCTGGCTGGCCGCCGCAAGGATCGCCCCCATGGTGACGGGTTTCCTGTTCTGGGCGCTCGCGGCCCTCGTGCTCCCGCCCGAGCAATTAGGTCTCGGCTCCGCGGTGGTGGCGGCCGCCCTCCTGACGGTGCAGCTGGGGACGCTCGGCGTCGGGCCCGCGACGCTGACGCTCCTTCCCGCGGAAACTGACGGCGGCCGGCGCCTCATCGCCGCCAGCCTGCTTGCCGTCACCACATTCACCCTGCTGGGCGCGAGCCTGCTGGTTGTCGTCACAAATTGGCTCGGCACAGGTGTGGGCGAGGCCTGGACCGACCCGCTGGTCACCGTCCTTTTCCTGGCAACGGCACTCCTCGCCGCCAGCGCCTACCAGCTTGACCACGTGGGGGTGGCCCAGGAACGGGCCGACCGAACGCTGGTCAGAAGCCTCGTGCAGAGCCTCGTGCAGCTGGCCTTCCTGGCCGCCGCGTTCGCCGTCGGGCTCCGTGACCTGGCGGTGATTGTGGCCGCCGTTGCCGCCGGCGCGCTGGCCAGCGACCTCGTGGGCCTGCGCCAGCTTGGCCGGGCGCACGTGTCCCCCGATTGGAAGCACGGCCTCCGGCCGCGCCCGGCCCTAAAACTCCTGAAACCGGGGCTTCCCAACCACGCCCTCATGCTCGCCGACCGCGCGCCCGGCTACCTGCTTCCGCTCATCGTTGCAGCGACTCTGGGCCCCGCCCCGACTGCCGCTTGGTTCGTGGTGTGGATGATGGCCTCGGCGGTGTTCTTCGTGCCGCAGTCCGCGGGCTTTACGCTGCAAACGGCCCTGGCGGGAACGCGGGCGAGGCCGGGTCTCCTCGGTTCCGCCCTAAGGGCCAGCTTCCTGTTGACACTTGTGGCCGGGTTGATATTAATGCTGGCCGGGCCACTGCTTCTGGGCATCCTCGGGCCGCAGTACGCGTCCGCGTCGGTCCTTCTTCCTGTACTCGTTCCGGCACTCCTCCTGAGTTGCGTGACCCAGGTCTACTACGGGCTGTGCCGGGCCCAAGGGCGGCTTTTCGAATCCACGGCAGTCGCCACCCTGGCCGCCATCCTGGTCGTGGCACCCGCCGCGGCCGTGGCCCAGCAATATGGCCTCACCGGCGTCTCCGTCCTCTGGGCCGTTGCCCAGGCGACGGCTTCGCTGATTGCCGCTTGGCGCCTGATCACCCTGACCCGAGTGAACCCCGCCCCCACCGCAGGCGAGTTTCCTTCAGCGCGCCACCAGCCGACCTGAATCGAGGAATGATGACACACGAAACGGCAACAAGCCATCCCGTGGGCACCGCCCACCGGCATGAGGCGCACGCGCATGTCGGCGGTGCCAAACCGCCCACCCACCGCAACCTCGGACTGACGCCGTCGTGGCACATCGGCGCCTTGGCCGCAACAGCCGCGGTCGCCCTCGCCCTCGGGGTCTGGAGCATGACCCAGGTCGATCCCCTTCTGATCGGCGGGGCCGGACTCATTGGCGTCCTCCCGCCTGCCTATTTCGTTGCGCTCGGGCTCAGCCTGGTCGGATTTGTCGCCTCGTTGAGCCTCCGCCGCCTGGTTCCGGCACTTCTAACCTGGCAGCTTCTGGTTGCAGTGGTTGTCCTCCATGGAGCTGACCCCATCATCCACGGCCTTCCCCGCCTCGAGGCCACCTTCCGTCATCTGGGTATTGCCGACAACATCGGCCAATCGGGCCAGCTCGATCCGACCCTGGACGCGTACTTCGACTGGCCCGGATTCTTCAGCATGCTGGGAATGCTCTCTGGGGCGACAGGCGTCAAGGACCTTTTCGGCATCGCAACCTGGGCGCCCGTGGGAATCAACCTCCTCCTGCTCGCACCACTGCTGGCCCTGGCACGGCGGTTGACGGCAAACCCTCGCCAGGCCTGGGCGGCTGTCTGGATCTTCTACATGGCCAGCTGGATTGGGCAGGACTATCTGTCGCCGCAGGCGCATTCGTTTGTCCTCCTGCTCACCCTGGTTGCCTGCCTGCTCAGCGTCTTTGGCGGTTGGGCCTGGCCCACGGAGCGCACCAGGTTCTCCCGGCGGCTTGCCCGCACTGTCAGCAAGCTTGACAGCTCAGCGCCCGGGTATGGCGCCATCGAGCCGCACCGGGCGGACACGGCGGTGCTAGTGGTGGTCTGCGCGCTCTTCCTGCTTGCCATGACGGCTTCACATCAGCTCAGCCCCTTCGCCGTGATCCCCATCGTGGCCGCGCTGCTTCTGACCGGCCGTCTCCGGCTGCGCTTCTTCCCGGTCCTGGCCGTCGTCCTGCCCGTAGGCTGGCTGCTCTTTGCGGCTTCAACATTCTTGGCGGGGCACTTTGGCCAACTGGTCGGCTCCTTCGGTGACATCGGCGCGAACAGCCTCGGTGCGCTGAGCACCAGGGTCTCAGGCAGCGATGCCCATGTGCTGGTCGTCTACACGCGCCTCGCCGAGGTCGCGCTGATCTGGATTCTCGCCGTTGCCGGCGCCATAGTGGGCTACCGGCGGAAGGTACCGTGGTTGGCGGCCGCGGCCGCGGCGCTTGCGCCGCTGGTCCTGGTTCCCCTCCAGCCATATGGCGGCGAACTGCTTCTGCGCCTGTATCTCTTCAGCCTTCCGTTTGCGGTGTGCCTGGCGGTGCTGCCGCTGATGTCTGACAATACTGCCGGGCTGAGCCTACGCCGAGCCCTTGGACTGCTGCTCATGGGTGCGGTACTGGCCACGGCCACGGTCGTTTCCCGATACGGAAATGACGGCATGGAGAGCTTCAACGACGACGAAATCGCCTTAGTGAACCGCCTCTATTCGACTGCGCCCACCGGCGCCATCCTCATTGAGGCGGTTCGCAACACCCCGTGGAGATACCAGCACTACGCGGACTATGACTACCGGGCGCTCGTTGCTGCCGAGCCCATTCCCAACGCCGCGCCACTCAGCTGTGACGCGGCCAACCAGATCGCCCACAATGCGGGCGCGTACCTCATCGTTACCCAAAGCCAGCAGGAGGCGGCCGAACTTCGCGGTTCGACTCCCACCGGCGATCTTCAACGTTTTACCGCCACCTGCGCCACCAGTCCCGGCTGGACGAAGGTTTATGAAAACGCCGGCGGCGTGATTTTTCACATCAAAGGAGTTAGCAATGGCAAGTGAACGCAGCTACATGAGCTATGCGACGGCAGCCGTCGCCCTAGCCGCCATACCGCTCTCGTTTGTCGGCCCCGAGGGCCTGCGCCTGGCGGTGATCGGCCTGCTGATGCTGGCCGGGCCCGGAACAGCGCTGGTGCTGCTCCTCCGCTTCGACCACCCGCGCTCGGCCCAGGCCACTGGCGCACTCCCCCTCAGCATCGCCATCGCAATTGCCTTCAGCCTCACGATGTCCACCCTCGTGGCGACGGCGATGATCTACGCACGGCTGTGGTCACCGCCGGCGGGCATATGCGTCCTGTCGATCATGACCCTCGCCTTCCTGGGCCTTGAGCTCACGAGGCCAAAGCGGGCCCTGGTGCGTGCGAAATGATCATTTTCCTGACAGGACTGGCCACAGTGACAGCACTCGTGAGCTGCGATGTGCTGCGCGTGTTGAATCCGGATAAGGCACTGCCGCGCGCCGTGGTGATCGTCACTGCAGCCCTTCTGGCCATAGTCGGCGTCGCGGCGGTCGTCCAGTTCGTGCATCTCGCGCAGCTGGCATGACAGAAGCCGGCCGCGCGGTGTCGCGGCACAGGCACACCTCAACAAGTCGAACCACTCACGGAAAGTATCTTCAATGAGAAAACTCAAAGCACTCAGTACGGCGGGGACCCTCGGAATGCTCGTAGCCGGTTCCCTTGTCTTCGGTCCCGCCTCGGCGGCCACCGCTGCAACCTGCGCCCCCGCAACAACAAACTCCTATCCTGGGACCATTGTGCTGGCCACAAGTCTTGAGTCGGGCGGCTTTTGCGGCCTCATCCCCCAGGTGTCGGGCACCGGCACGGCAACGATTTCCAGTTCACGGGCGCATACCGGTACCCATTCGACCAAGCTGCACGTGACCACGGATTCCGGCTCGCTCGCAAACCTTTCTACCTCGGCATTCACCTCGGGAACCAAGACCTCGTACGCAGATGGCTGGTTCAATATCACTGTGGCCGGCGTTTCCGGCAATGACGTCCCGTACTTCCGCTTCTTCTCCGGGTCCACCCGCGTCGCGGACATCTACCGCTACAACAGCAACGGGCAGCTGTGGCTCCGGGTCACCGCACCGAACGGCACCTTTGTCTACACCAAGCTGATCGCCAGCAGCATCACCCTGAGCGCGTGGCACCGCGTGGCCATGCGGGTGACCGCCAACGGCAGCGCGACAACAATCCAGGTGTGGTTCGACGGCGTGCAGCGATACAGCAGCACGAGCGTCAATATGCTGGGGAGCAGCCTGAGCAAAGTTCAGCTCGGGGCCGAGCACAACCGGCAAAAGGGCGACGAATACATCGATGACATCGTCATCAAACGCTCCTAGCTCCCTTGCCATAGTCCGCGGGCGGCCCGGCTCATTCCGGCCCCTTGGCCGCCCGCACGAAGTCCCCGATCTTGGCCAGGTCCTTGATGCCGCGTGCCGACTCCACGCCGGAGGACACATCGACGCCCCACGCCCCGGCCTCCGCCGCTGCCCGGGCGACGTTGGCGGGATCCAGGCCGCCCGCGAGCAGCCACTTGCGTCCAGCCAGAGCCTTGGCCCGGACGGAACCGTAGTCCCAGGCTTCGCCGGAGCCGGGGACAGCGGCGTCGATCAGGAGCAGCTCTTCACCCCAGTTTTCGAAGGCTTCCGCGGCGGCGGCCATGGTGACGGCCCGGATCAGCTTCATCCCGGCGTCGTGCACCGTCCGCACGTCCGCCGGTGAGCGGTCCCCGTGGAGCTGAACCCAGGCCAGGCCCGCCTCGCGGGCGACGGCGACGGCGTCGGCAGCCGGTTCGTGCCGGAACACCCCCACCGCGGGCAACGCGTACGGGACGTGGGCGAGGAGGTTCCTGACCTGTTCCGGCGTGACCTCCCGGGGGCTGCGGGTCAGGACGAAGCCGACGGCGTCCGCGCCGGCACCGGCCGCGACGCGGACCGCATCCGGGGTACTCAGGCCGCACACTTTGACAAACATTCGGGCTCCCTTCTGCACGCTTCCTGCCTCTGACGTTAGCAACACCGCACCGCCGCCGCCGACTTTGCGTCGCCAGCCCGGCCGGCGGCAGGTGCCCCGGGACGGGCCGATAGGCTGAGACCATGGAGATCATCCGCTACGCCGAGCTCAAAGCCCACCCCTGGCGCAACGGCGGCGGGGTGACGCGCGAAGTGGCACGCCATCCCCGGACACCGTCCGTGCAAACCGCTCTGCAGACCGCCCCGCAAGACACAGCGCAGGAGAACGCATGGGACTGGCGCGTCAGCATTGCCGAGGTATCCAAGGCCGGCCCCTTCTCCGCCTTCGCCGGGATGGACCCGGTGCTGACGGTGGTTGACGGCGACTTGTTGCTCCTGAGCGTGGACGGCGCCGAGCACCCGCTCGAGAAGTACCGGCCGTTCCGGTTCTCCGGCGACGCGGCCTCGGCGGGGGCGCTGCCCACCGGCGACATCCGGGACTTGAACGTCATCACCCGCAACGGTGCCTTCAAGGGCTACACGTCCATCATCGAGCTGTCCAAGAAACGCGCCCATCCGGTGTTCGAGGGCCAGTTCGGCATCCTCCTGCAGGGTCAGGGGACCGTCAGCCCCGGGACTGCGGGCGGCGCCGCGGCCGCCGGGTCCACCGCACCCGCGGCCGCCGTCGCCCCGGAACCGGAGCGCGTCGAGCTGAACCGCTACGACGCCGTCGTTGGCGCTGATATCGCGACGCCGGAAATCGTGGGCCGCGGATTCCTGGCGGTCGTGTCCATCGATCCCACGGAACCCGGCACGGTTTAGCGCTCGTCCGCTTTCGCACGGGCGCCGCTGACACGCACGGAGTCCCCGGACAGCTTTTGCGCGAGCCAGATCGGAACGATCGAGACCACGATCAGCACGACCGCCACGACGTTGACCACGGGCGCCTGGTTCGGCCGGAAGAGGTTCTGCAGGATCCAGATCGGCAGCGTGGTCTCGCCGGCCCCGATCGTGAACGTGGTGACGATGATCTCGTCGAAGCTCAGCGCGAAGGCCAGCAGGCCGCCAGCCAGCAGGGCGGAACGCAATTGGGGGAATGTCACCAGGTTGAAGGTGGTGAAGACACCGGCGCCAAGGTCGGCGGAAGCTTCCTCCAGGCCTGGACTCGTTCGCCGGAGCCGCGCGATGACGTTGTTGAACACGGTCACCATGCAGAACGTTGCGTGGGCGATCACCACCGTCCACAGGCTCAGCGGGACGCCCAGAATGGTGGTGAACATGTTGTTCAGGGCAATGCCGGTGACAACGCCTGGCAGTGCGATCGGCAGGATCACCAGGAGACTGATGACGTCGCGGCCGAAGAACTTGTAACGCTGCAATGACAGCGCCAGCAACGTCCCCAGCACCAGCGAGATGATGGTCGCAACCACTGCCACCCACACGGAGGACAGGACAGCGTCCCGGACGCCGGGTGAGTCAAAAGCCTTACCCCACCATTCCAGCGTGAAGCCCTTGGGCGGCCAGCCGAACGTCCGGTCTGCGTTAAACGAGTTCACCACCACCAGCATCAGCGGAACGTAGATGAACAACAGCACCAGCACGGTGATGACGCCCAGGACCACTTTGGCGCTACGGGAAAGTCTCATGCTGCGCCTTTCGCTACAGGTTGTTCAGGGCGCCGGTGCGGCGAACGATGAAGAGGTAGAACATGATGATGGCGATCGGAACCAGCGAGACCGCGGCGGCGAACGGCAGGTTGTTGGCCGCCCCGACGTTCGCGTAAACAACGGTGCCCAGCATCTGAGTGGTCCCGCCGACGATCTGCGCGGTGATGTAGTCGCCCAGGGACAGGGAGAACGTGAAGATCGTGCCCGCGATGATGGAGGGAACCAGCAGCGGAAGCATGACAAGGCGCATGGTGGTCAGCGGCTTCGCGCCCAGGTCCCCGGAGGCCTCCAGCAGGGAGTCGGGTACCCGGTCAAAGCCCGCGTAGATCGGCAGGATCATGTACGGCAGCCAGATGTAGGACAGCGTCAGGATGACGGCCGTCTCGCCGTAGCCCGGCGACGACAGGCCGATCGGCGCGCCCAGCCACTCCAGCAGGCCACCCTCGGCAAGGACATTCCGCCAGGCGTAGGCCTTGACGAGGTAGCTTGCCCACAGCGGCATCAGCACGGCCACCACCAGCAGTTTCTCCCAGCGGGCCGGAGCCACCTTGGCGATGAAGAACGCGATGGGCAGGGCCAGGATCATGTCGATCACGGTGACCGCCACCGCGATCCACAAAGTCCGCAGCGTGATCCGCTGGTACACCGGGTCCGTCAGGACCGTGACGATGTTCTCCGTGGTCCACTCCGTGGACACCTCTCCGGTGAAGGTGTCCACGGTCCAGAACGCCGTGACCAGCAGTGCCGCCAGGGCTGCGACATAGACGAGGATAAGCCAGAGCGCCGGAGCCGTGAGCAGCCCGGCAAGCCGCAGCCGGGGCGAACGGTGCAGCACCGCCGAGAAGGAATTGGCTTTCGCGCGGGGTACAGCCCCGGCACTCTTGGGTGGGCCGGGCGGAAGCTGTTGCATCTGTTGTGCCATCTCGCCCTAGTTTCTGCCAGCCCTCGAGGCCGGCTGTTCTATCCGGATCCAATGCGGCCCGGTGTCCGGCATCAGCCCTTGATTTCCGTCCAGGCCTTGGTCCATTCCGAATAGTCGGTGCACTTGACGTCCTTGCGGCCATCGAGGCACTCGGCCACCGGGGTGGTCCAGTACCAGATCTTTTCGGCGTAGGCGGTATCACCGGAGTGGTACGTCTCGCAGTGCTTGGGGTCCTTGGTCAGTTCGCAGGACTTGGCGTTCGCCGGGGATTCGCCAAAGTACTCCGCCACCTCGGCATTCGGCTTGGGGCTGGCTATGTAGTCGAGCCACTTGTAGGCGCAGTTCGGGTTCTTGGTCTTGGACCCGATCATCCAAGTGTCCGACCAGCCTGTGGCACCCTCGTCAGGGACAAGCGTTGCGACCTTGGCGCCGTCGGTCGTCGCGATGTTGGCCCCCACCTGCCAGGTGGTGCCGACCACGGTACTCCCGGACGTGAAGGCCTGGACCTCCTTGAGGACGTCGCTCCAGTACTCGCCGACGTGCGTGCGCTGCTGCTTGAGCAGGTCGACGGCGGCGGCCAGTTGGTCCTTGTCGAGCGCGTAGGGGTTCTTGATGCCAAGCTCCGGCTTGTGGGCCATGAGGTACATGGCGGCATCGGCGATGTAGATCGGCGAATCATAGGCCGTGACCTTGCCGGTGTTCTTGGCAGCATCGTCAAACACCGCGCTCCAGGAGGTCGGTGCCGGGGTGACCTTGTCCGTGGTGTACATCAGCACGTTCGCGCCCCAGCCGTGCGGCATTCCGTAGTTCACACCGTTGACGGTGTTCCAGGCCTTGTCCTTCAGGAACGGATAGATGTCCGGGTAGTTCTTCAGCAGGCTCATGTTGACAGGCTGCACATCGCGGCCGGCGACCAAGCGCAGCGAGGCATCTCCGGAGGCCGAGACGACGTCGTACTGTCCGGTGCGCATCAGCGTCACGGCTTCGTCCGAGGTGCCGAACGGCTTGAAGCTGACCTTGCACCCGGTCTCTTTTTCGAATGGATGCACCCAGTCGACCGCCGGGTCGTTGCTGCCGTCCTCCGCATACCCGGGCCAACCGAGGATGGACAGCTGGCCTTCACCGGTGCCGATCTCGGTCTTGGTCGGCTGCGCCGACCCTGAGGAACCCGGCCCGCCGCTGGTGCCGCAGCCGGACAGCATGAGTGCTGCCGCCGCAACCACCCCGACCACGAGGGAGGCCTTCGTTCTTGGTGCCATGATCCTTGCCTTTCGCTGTGGAGAAAATCTCTGGACTGGGAACGCCGCGGCCCGGGGGAAGGTCCGCCCGGCCTGGCCCGGCGTCAGGTGCCGCGGGCCGGAAGCCAAACGACGGCGTCGTCGTCCCAGCTGACCGTGACGGGCCGGTTGACCAGCTCCGCATCCCTGCCGGGAAGCTTTTCCGGCACGAGCGCGACGACGGCAGGTCCGCCGTCGAGTTGCACCCGCACCTGGGTGGCGTGCCCGACGTAGACGGACGACGTCACCGTTCCTGGCCGGGAGGTGGTGCCGGGACGGTGCTCGGGTTCTCCGGTCCAGGCGACGCGCAGCCGCTCGGGACGGATGCAGAAGGGCTCCGCCCGGCCATAGACCGACTGGGCCTGGCCGGCGTCGAAAATGTTGGACGTGCCGACGAAATTGGCCACGAAGATGCCGCCGGGGCGCTCGTAGATTTCGTGCGCGGTGCCGATCTGTTCGATGCCGCCGTTGTTGAAGACGCCGATCCTGTCGCTCATGGTCAGGGCCTCCTCCTGGTCGTGGGTGACGAAGATGAAGGTGATGCCCAGCGAGCGCTGCAATTCCTTGAGTTCGACCTGCATCTGCTGCCGGAGCTTGAGGTCCAGGGCACCGAGCGGCTCGTCCAGCAGGAGGACCTTCGGCTCCACCACGAGCGCCCGGGCCAGGGCAACCCGCTGCCGCTGGCCGCCGGAGAGCTGGGCGGGTTTGCGGCCGAGGAACTTCCCGAGCTGGACGCGGTCCAGGGCGTCCCTGGCCCGCTCGCGCCGCTGGTTCCCGGGCATGCCGCGCACCCGGAGCCCGTAGGCGACGTTGTCCACGAGGGACATGTGCGGGAACAGCGCGTAGTCCTGAAAGACGGTGTTGACGTCCCGCTGGAAGGGCGCCATCCCCGTGACGTCCTTGCCCTCGAGTTCGATACTTCCGGAAGTCGGCAGCTCGAAGCCGGCGATCAAGCGCAGGACCGTGGTCTTGCCGGAGCCGGACGGGCCGAGCATGGAGAAGAACTCCCCGTGGCGGATGTCCAGGTCCACGCCATTTACCGCGACGGTATCCCCGAAGACCTTGGTGAGCTTGCGCAGACGGATCGCCGGAATCTCTTCGGTTCCGGTCGAAGTGCCGGCGGCCAGTGTTTCGGTCATGGGGTTCGCCTAACTCCGTTGCCGGATCGTCCACGAGAGAGCCACGCAGCGGCATGTGATCCAGTTCATACTGGGCTGCTGGGCCAAATGCTATTACTTCATAGGTTTTATGTATAGACCCTCCAGCAAAGCCCGGACTAGGATGACAACAGCCCGGGCGACGTGCGGCGACGCCGCCCCGCGGGACGCTGCCTGAATGCCCCGGACGGGGCGGCCGGATACCGCCGGAGGGAAGGGAGGCCCAGATGTTGTTGTCGCCGAATGGCGCCTCCCGGAGCCTGGCGGCGGTGTTCACGCCGATCAAATCACGCGGGCTCGTCGACGAAGTGTGCGGCCGGATCGAACAGGCGGTGGAGACCGGGCTGCTGACCAGCGGCCAGCGGCTGCCGAACGAAACCGAGCTGGCCGCGGCCCTCGGAGTGTCCGCGGTAACGGCACGGGAGGCCCTTTCCCAACTGCGTGCCTCGGGAATCATCCGGACCGCACGCGGCCGCAGCGGCGGAAGCTTCATCGCCGACAACGTGCTCCCCTCCAGGGAACGGGCACTGGCGCAACTGCATGAGTTGAGCCGGCTGCAGATCAGGGACCTCGCACTGCACTACCAGGCAATCGCCGCGGCCTGCGCGGGGGTGGCGGCCCGGCGCTCCGACGCCGCCGACATCGCCACGCTGCGCTCGTTCATCCCCTCAGCCGACGATGACTCCCTGAGCTGGCGTTTGGCCCTCTCGGAGTTCCTGCTGGAAGTCGCGGCCATTGCCCGCTCCGCCCGGCTGGCACGGGAGCTCATCCGGCTACAGGCCGATCTTGGCACCCTCACGCTGCTGCCCTGCGCCGACGCCGGCTACCGCGGGCGCACCACCGTGATTCTCGAGGACGTGGCAGCCGCCATCGAGGCCCACGATCCAGGGGCCGCCGAAACGGGGATCAAGGCCCACATCTCCGCCACTACCGACTGGCTGCTGACCGAGCAGGCCAAACGCTATTGACCGCGCCCGCACCTTTGAGCCACGATCTTGACCGCCCAACTTGGACCCCCAACTTTGACCGCAAAATGTCCCGGCACCTTCGAGCTAAGGCGGCAACCATGTCCGACACCACCTCCACCGCAGGCCCGTCCGCGGGCCAGGCCGAACCCGGCCCTGCCGAGCGGGCCGAACCCGGCCCTGCCGAGCTGGCCGCCGCCGAACTCGACGCCACCATCGCCGGCATCGAGCACCACCTGGCGGCGTGGGCCGCTGACACCGGAGCGGCCCTGGCCGCCATGTCCGGCAAAGTCACGGGCACGGCCGTGGACAAGCTCATCCGGCCGATGGTCGAGGAACTGGTGCAGCTGCCCGGCGGCTACGCGGCCGGCGCAGGGTTCATCGCCAACGCGGGGCTGCTCGGGCCCGAGCGCAGCTATATCGCCTGGTGGCAGGGCCCGGACCTGGAACACGTCGACGCACTGGCCAACTTCAGCCCCAACTCCATCAGCCGGTACGTCAAGGCCGAGTGGTTCCGGATCCCCGTGGAAACGGGCCGGGCGCATGTCACCGGGCCCTACGTGGATTTCCTCTGCACCGACGAGTACGTTCTGACCTTCACGCACCCGGTTTTCACCCGTCCGGACGGCCCGGTCGCGGGAATCGTGGGCATCGACGTCACGGTTCAGCGCGTGGAACGCGGGGCCATGCCGGCCCTGCGGCGGATCGGCGGCCGGGCCACCCTGGCCAACCCCGACGGCCGGGCCGTGGTGTCGGCGGCGCCCGATATCGACGCCGGAGACCTTATCTCACCGGCCGAGCCGTGCGCGCACTACCCCGTGGGGCGCACATTCACACTCTGGAGCGACGCCACCGGACTGTGACACAGGGCTGTGACGCGGGGCTGTGACGCGGCCTTGCTAGAATTGGAGGCCAAGGCCCACTCTTCCGGGCCTCCGGACGACGGTTCAGTACCCGGCACGCGACAAGACTGGCCACAGGAGCTGTCATGTCGTGGCTAATACTCATTCTTTCCGGGGCGCTGGAGGCCGTCTGGGCCGCCGCCCTGCACCGGACCGCCCAGGCCTCCGGCCGCCGCCGGCTGGTCCCGGCCCTCGTTTTCCTCGCTTCCGTCCTCGCCAGCACCGGGGGCCTCGCCGTCGCCATGCAGTCCATCCCCACCGGAACGGCCTACGCCGTATGGGTGGGGGTCGGCGTCGTCCTGACGTCCGGCTACGCGATTGTCGCCAAAGTTGAGCGCGCGACGGCGGCGCGGATCCTGCTGCTCGGCGGGATCGCCGCGAGCGTCGTCGGCCTGAAGCTGGTGGCGTGACGATGGCGAACTCAGCTGCAATGTCATGGACGATCCTGCTCGCTTCGGCTGTGCTGGAGGCGGTCTGGGCCACGGCCCTGGGCCTGTCCGACGGGTTCTCCCGCCCGCTGCCGACCCTCGTGTTCGCCGTGACGGCCACCCTCAGCATGGTGGGGCTGGGCATGGCCGTGAAACGCATTCCGCTCGGCACCGCCTACGCCGTCTGGGTGGGGATCGGCGCCGCACTGACGGTCGGCTGGGCGATGGCCACCCACGTCGAACCGGCCAGCCCGCTCAAAGTGCTGTTCATCGCCGGAATCGTGGGCTGCGCGGCGGGGCTGAAGCTGCTGCCGGCCGGGGATACCGAGGGTACACCGACGCTCCCACCCGGTTAGTCCGGGGCCCGGGCCGCGAATCGCCGGAATCGTGGGCTGCGCGGCGGGCCTGAAGCTGCTGCCGGCGACCGAACCAGCGACCGAAGCGGCCACTGAGCCGGCGAGGGCGGCACCGGAGGCACAGGAGCCGCGCTCCCCCGCGGAAACTCCCCACGTTTGAGGCAGTGCAACGGCGTGTCCCCGCGGGCGCGCCGTCGTACCGGCCGCGCAAGAATCAAAGGTGGGGAAAATCTTCCGCCGGGCCAACGATCTGGGGCAGGAATAGCCGCGCGCGCCCCGGGGTTCTTGGCAGGGACGGAACTACTCCGGAACTATTCAGTGCGCGAATGGAGATCCAGATGACGGCAGCAACAGTCCAGCTCGGCGACGGCCTGAGGGTCAGCCCCTTGGGGTTCGGTGGCATGGCACTGACCCCGGTGTACGGCGAGGTGGACCCGGCCGAGGCCTTGCGGACCCTGCATCACGCGGTGGATGCCGGCGTCAGCTTCATCGACACGGCGGACATCTACGGCGGCGGCAGCAACGAGGAGCTGATTGCCCGGCTGCTCAAGGAACGCCGCGGCGAAGTCCAGCTGGCCACCAAGTTCGGCCTCGTGGGGACACCGGGAACCGGCTACACGGATATCCGCGGCGACGCCGCCTATGTGAAGCAGGCGGTGGACCGCAGCCTGCAACGGCTGGGCACCGACTCCATCGACCTGTACTACATGCACCGCCGTGACCTCCGCGTTCCGATAGTGGAAACCGTGGAGGCCATGGCGGGGCTGGTGCAGGCCGGCAAGGTGCGGCATCTGGGCCTGTCAGAGGTGACGGCCGAGGAGCTGCGCGAGGCCAACAGCATCCACCCGATCGCCGCAGTCCAGAGCGAATGGTCCATCTGGAGCCGCGACGTGGAACGCAACGTGGTCCCCGCCGCCGCCGAACTCGGGGTGGGTTTTGTGCCCTATTCGCCGTTGGGCCGGGGATTCCTCACCGGCACCGTGGACGCCTCGACGCTGGGCAGCAACGACTTCCGCCGCAACATCCCCCGCTTCGCCGCGGACGCTGCCGGCGCAAACCAGGGTGTGGTGGCCGCCGTACGGGCGGTCGCCGCGGAACTGAGCGTTGCCGGGCAGGCTGCAACTCCCGCCCAGGTGGCATTGGCCTGGCTGCTCGCGCAGGGCCGGAAACTGGGGCTGCCTGTGGTCCCCATCCCCGGTACGCGCAAGGCGGACCGGATCGACGAAAACCTGGGCGCCCTGGCGCTCGACTTCACCGCAGCGCAACTGAAGACGCTCGACGCCGCCGCGGACGCCGTCGTCGGCTCCCGCTCCGCGGACCCCAACTGGGTGTCCCAGGGCCGTGAATAACGCCTCCGTAGACTGAAGCCCATGGACTCGCTTATTCACTCTTTACGTGACATCACCATCCGCCGGATTTCGGTCGGCGAGATGGACAACAACGTGTACCTGCTCACGGCCAAGGCGTCCGGCGCGCAGCTCCTGATCGATGCGGCCGATGATCTGGCTGCCATCCAGGGGCTGCTCGCGGACTCCGCCGCGGATACTTCCGCGACGCCGAAGCTGGCGCTGATTGCCACCACCCACCAGCACTGGGACCACGTCCGGGCGCTGCCGGACCTGGTGGAAGCCACGGGTGTGAAAACGGCGGCCGGCACAGAGGATGCCCCGGAGCTTCCGGTGCCGGTGGATGTACTGCTGAATCACGGGGACGTCGGCAACTTCGACGGCTTCGACGTGACGGCTGTGCATCTGCGTGGCCACACACCGGGTTCGATCGCCCTCGTGTACCAGGACCCCGCGGGGCCGGCACACATCTTTTCGGGCGATTCGCTGTTCCCGGGCGGAGTAGGCAACACGCAGAAGGATCCGGCGCGGTTTGCCCAGCTGATCACCGATGTCAGCGAGCGTTTGTTCGACGTGTATCCGGACGACACCGTGGTGCACCCGGGCCACGGCAAGCCCACCACGCTCGGTGCCGAACGCCCGCACCTGGAAGAGTGGCGCGCCCGCGGCTGGTAGGTATCAGCTTTTCGCGGCGTCTACGGACAACCGCCGCGCTTTCGGACGGCCGCTACGGGTATACCCGTAGCGGCCGTCCGTTTGCGTAGCGCCAGCTATTTTGTCCTGCGGAAAACCGGAACCTTAGCGGCTGCGGCGTTCGTTCGAGGCCGGAGCCGACGCGCGGCGCGGGCCGGCGCTGCGGGCCGGACGTCCTTCACTGGAGCGGCCGCTGCCGCCGCCGGCGTAGGATCCGCCGGAGGTGCCGCCGGTGTTGGAGGACCAGACAGCCGCGCTGCCGCCGGATTTGCTCCCAGCGGACTTGGCTCCGGCAGCGGCACGCTGGCCGGTGGCCGGACGTCCGCTGCGCTGGCCGCCGGCCGAAGCGCCGGCGCGGGGAGCGCCGCCCGTGCGGGGTGCGCCACTGCGGGGAGCTCCGCTGCGGGGAGCCGAAGCGCCCCGGGCATCGCTGCGGCCCTCGGCGGCGCGTCCGTCCGAACCGCGGCCGGCCGCGGCACGGCCGCCGGCAGCCGGAACATCGTTGTGGTGCCCGTAAGCAGTCACGCGGCCACGGCCACGCGCATTCCGTCGCTCGGCGCGCTCGGCATCCGCACGGTCCTGGTTCTGCTCGGCAACACGGTCGGCGGCGTTGCGAGCAGCAGCTTTGCCTTCGTAGGCGACGGCGCGGCGCTCGGCGCGCGGCAGATCGGTCCGGGGAGCCTCGGCCCCGACGCGTCCGCGTCCGCCACGTCCGCCCCGGCCACCCGCGGTGGGTGCAGCCTGGGTGGTGCGGCGGGCGCGCTTGCGCTCGGCGTTGGCACCGGTGGAGGTGCCGCCGCCATGCTGTGCGGCCTTGGCGGCCAGCAGCGCGGCGCGGGTACGCGGATCGATCTTGTCGGCCATTTCGCCGACCAGTTCAGCAACCAGCGGCGAGTTGGCGGTGACGCGCTCGAAGTTGACCTCGACGCCGGCAGCCTTCATCAGCTTCTTGACGTCGGACTGCTGCTCGGGCAGGGTCAGCGTGACCACGGTGCCATCGGAACCGGCGCGGGCGGTACGGCCTGAGCGGTGCAGGTACGCCTTGTGCTCCGTGGGCGGATCCACGTGGATGACCAGTTCGACGTCGTCGACGTGGACGCCGCGGGCCGCGACGTCGGTGGCCACCAGGACGCGGACGTCACCGGAGGAGAACTCGGCCAGGTTGCGGTCACGGGCGTTCTGCGAGAGGTTGCCGTGGAGATCGACGGCGGGGATGCCGGCGTCGGTCAGGGTCTTGGCCAGCTTGCGGGCGTGGTGCTTGGTGCGCATGAAGAGCACGCGGCGGCCGGCACCGGAGGCGAGCTCGACGATCAGCTGCTTCTTGACGGTCTGGTCGTTGACCACCAGCACGTGGTGTTCCATGGTGGTCACCGCGGCCTGCGGGTCGTCCACGGAGTGGGTCAGCGGGTTGGACAGGTAGCGCTGGACGATCTTGTCCACGCCGTTGTCCAGGGTGGCGGAGAACAGCAGGCGCTGGCCCTGGGTGGGGGTCATGTCCATGAGCTTCTTGACCACCGGGAGGAAGCCGAGGTCGGCCATGTGGTCGGCCTCGTCCAGGACGGTGATCTCGACTGCCTCGAGGGTCAGGATGCGCTGGCGGATCAGGTCCTCCAGGCGGCCCGGGCAGGCGATGACGATGTCGACGCCGGCGCGCAGGGCCTTTTCCTGGCGGGCCTGGGAGATGCCGCCGTAGATCACAGTGGTGGTCAGGCCCATGGCCTTGGCCATCGGCTCGATGGTCGCGTTGATCTGCGTGGCCAGCTCGCGGGTCGGAGCCAGGACCAGGCCCATCGGGCGGCCGGGCTTGCGGAAGTGCTTGGCTTCCCGCTCGGCGAGTCGTGCCACAAGCGGGATGGCGAATGCGATGGTCTTGCCGGAGCCGGTGCGGCCGCGGCCCAGGACGTCGCGTCCGGAAAGGGTGTCGGGGAGTGTCTTGACCTGGATCGGGAAGGGCTCCACGATGCCCTGGGCGGTCAGGGTGTCGGCAAGTGCTTTGGGCGTGCCGAGGGCAGCAAATGTAGTCATGTGTTTCAAAGTCTTTCAGGCGGTATCCGTGCGGATATCGGCCCCCGATGCCGGTTGGCTCAAGGGTTCGCCGAAGAAAAGTCAGGTGATCAACCGGGCTGTTGCCAAACTTCAGCAAGCGGCCGCCGGGACCAAATGGAACGCGTTCATCGACGCAGGATGTGCCTCTCACATGAAAAAATCCCACTCCCTGCGTGCGGATTCCCGAGGGAATCTGGCAGGGATCCGGTTGATGGACCGAAGCCGGTCAACCGAATCAAGAGTGGGCATCACTGCACATCAAGTACTAGTAGCCTACCACCTGGCAGGGCCGGGTCCCGTATCCGTGGCCCCCGGCCCCCACCTTCGCGGCGCTCCAAGGGAAGCCCAGAACGTGTCTTGACCACCATTGCGTCCCGGAGGAGCATGGTGGGCGGGCAAGGCGACGAGAGGAGACGGGGCACGATGCCGGGAATGGTCGGCGCTGGCTTCTTTCGGTTCATCCAAGTGGCGCTGTTGCCCATCGGGGCGGCCGGCTACGTCGCGGCGGTCCCCCGGCTGCTGAACTACAGCCGGCGCGCGGGCGTTTCGGCCACAGTGTTCGCCTCGCTCTATACCCGCTACATGCAGCACCGGCTGGGGACGAGGCCGGATGAGCCTGCCGCCCGGCTCATGGCGGTCATGCCGAATGTCTCCCAGGAGGGGTTCCGGCTGGAGACCGCCCCCACGCTCGTGGGACACCTGCTGACGGGCTTCGTTCCCAGGATCTATCGCTATCCGTACGAGGGACGGGCCCCGATGCGGCATCAGGCGACGGCACGGACCAGCTACTACGATGCTGCCCTCCAGCGGCATCTTGCCGGCGTTGACCAGCTCGTGGTCCTCGGGGCGGGATTCGACACCCGGGCGTTCAGGCTGTCATCGGAGGACCGTGTGCGCTGCTTTGAAATCGACCTGCCCCGGACGCAGGCCCACAAACTCGCGATGCTCGAGAAAGCAGGCCTGTCGACCCGCCTGGCCACTTACGTGTCCGCCGATTTCGAGACCGAGAACTGGATGGAAAAACTGATGGCGTCGGGTTTCGATCCCGCAAGGCCCGCGTTTTTCCTCTGGGAAGGGGTAACCATGTATTTGGACCGCGATTCAGTCGAGGCAACACTGCGCGGGATCGCCGGCACCGCCCCGGGCAGCGTCGTGGCCTTTGACTACTTCGCCCGGGAAACCATCGCCTCGCGGTCGCCCTACATGCGGTACGCCCGGGCTACGGCGAGATTCGTCGGCGAGCCTCTGACCTTCGGCATCGACAACACTCCCCCGGCCCGGAAGAGCGCCGCGGACTTTGTTGGGTCCTTCGGGCTGGCCCTTGAGGAGCACAGGAATTTCGGCCGGGAGACCCGACGGCGATCCGCGCCGGCCGGGTTCGTCACCGCCGTCGTGACGCCCGACGTCGTGGCGCCCGCCGCCGGCCACGGCCCGCAGGAAAACATGCAGCCAGACCCGTCGGACTACCGAGATGAGGGGAAACCATGACAAAACGCAGCCCCACCCACAGCCACAGCCACGAGCACGACGCCGCCGAGCATGCGGCGCCCGGCACCGCGGCCCGGATGTGGGATGAAAAATACAGCAGCCGCGCCAAGATGTGGAGCGGGGATCCGAACCCGCAACTCGTCGCGGAAGTGGCGGACCTGCGTCCCGGCGAGGCTCTGGATCTGGGGTGCGGCGAGGGTGCGGACGCCATTTGGCTCGCTGCCCGCGGCTGGACCGTGACCGGCCTGGACGTTTCCGCCGTCGCCCTGGAGCGTGCGGCCGCCCACGCCCGGGAACGGGGCCAGGACGCCACCATCGAGTGGGTGCAACAGGACCTTGCCTCGTGGGTCCCGGACCGGTTGTTCGACCTCGTCACGGCCCAGTTCCTGCATTCCACCCAAATGCCGTGGCAGCAGGCGTTGCAGCTCGCCGCGGCGGCCGTGCGGGCCGGCGGAACGCTGCTGATCGTCGGCCATCACCCCGACGGCCTGCCTCCGTGGGGCGCTCACCATACGCCGGAGAAGTTCTTCACCGCCGAGGACCTTGCCCGGGAGCTCCGGATCGAGGAGCCGCTGTGGCGCGTCGAGGTCCTGGACAGCCGGCAACGCAACGCCATCGGGCCCGAGGGCGAGGCGGTGTCCCTCAGAGATGCCGTGCTGCGGGCCACGCGACTGGCCGCCCAGTAGGCACCAGGCAAGCGTCCGAGGGAACGTCCCCGGGGATCGCGGACGCCGCCGCCGAACCCGCCCTCGGAATCGATACATTGCCGGGCCATCCACTTCCGGATCTGGTCCGAATCGCCAGTGGCACCGGGCCAATGTGACTGGACCGACCGCGCCCGTTGGCCCGGGGGACGTACAGCAACACCGCATGAGCTAGTAATCATGGGAAGGGAACATCATGGGAATCGACGACAAGGGTAACCTCACCGTCATCCACCACATCGGTGCAGCCAAAGAAGGCACCGGGAAGATGACGGGCAATGAGGACCTCCAGCGCGAAGGCCAGCGTGAGCAGGCCCAGGCCAAGCTGCAGGAGGCCGGCGAACAGGTCAACGACGCCTTCGCCAAGGAGTAGCGGCCGCAGCAAGTGAACCGCCCACCCGAACGGCCCCGCCCAAGGCGGGGCCGTTCCGTTGTGCAAAATGTGACAAAAGACAGCGGACGACGACTGAAGCTAAGATGGTCGACAGTTGTCGAACGTGCCCGCGGGCGGCCGATTCGCGGACACGCGATACCGGAGCCGGCAGTGGGCGGGCCGTGCCGGCGTCGCATTTTCCCCTAGAGCCCGCGAAGGATGCGGGCTCCGGGCCCGTTCCCCCGCCTTCCGGGAGGTCCGTTCCGCCGGGAGCGCCGCGGCACATCATCGGCCGGCCGGGCTACCTGCGCGGGCCGTCGCGACAACAGGAACGACCAAATACCGGCCCTAACCTTGATTTACCCGCCAAAACTGTTACCTCCGTCACACTCTGACGGATCCGTGCGGCCCGCACTGCGGAACCCCCGCCCGCTGCGGCTGCCTGTGACAAGGAAGAAGCCTCATGTCTGAACGCACCACCTCGGCCGCTCCGGCCATTTCAGAATCTGACACTGCCACCTCCGCCAACGGTGACTCCGGCGCCGGGAGCCGCGAGCCGCATCTCGCCCGTGCGCTCGGCAACCGCCACATCCAATTGCTCGCCATCGGCGGCGCAATTGGCACCGGCCTGTTCATGGGGTCCGGAAAGACCATCTCGCTCGCCGGGCCGTCCGTCATCTTCGTCTACATGATCATCGGCTTCATGCTGTTTTTCGTGATGCGTGCGATGGGCGAGATCCTGCTCTCCAACCTGAACTACAAATCCTTCAGTGACTTCGCCGGCGACCTGCTCGGCCCCTGGGCCAGCTTCTTCACCGGCTGGTCCTACTGGTTCTTCTGGGTGGTCACCGGGGTGGCCGACATCGTCGCCATCGCCGGATACGTGGACAAGCTCGCACCCGGCACGCCCCTGTGGATCCCGGCCCTGCTCACGCCCGTGGTCTTGATCCTCCTGAACCTCCCCACCGTGAAGGCATTCGGTGAAGCCGAGTTCTGGTTTGCCATCATCAAGGTGGTCGCCATCGTGGCCCTGATCATCACCGGCGCGGTCATGATCGCCACGCACTTCACGTCCCCGAACGGCGCGGAAGCCAACCTCGCCAACATGTGGAACGACGGCGGCATGTTCCCGCACGGCATGTTCGGCTTCGTCCTCGGCTTCCAGATCGCCATCTTCGCCTTCGCCGGGATCGAACTGGTGGGCACCGCCGCCGCCGAAACCAAGGACCCGGAGAAGAACCTGCCGCGGGCCATCAACTCGATCCCGGTCCGTGTCCTCCTCTTCTACGTGGGCGCCCTGGTGGTCATCATGGCGGTCAATCCGTGGCGCACCATCGATCCCGCGAGCAGCCCTTTCATCGGCATGTTCACGCTGGCCGGGCTGGGGATCGCCGCAGTGGTCATCAACCTGGTGGTCCTGACCTCCGCCGCCTCCAGCGCCAACTCCGGAATCTACTCAACGTCCCGGATGGTTTACGGCCTCGCCCAGGACGGGAACGCGCCCAAGGCATTCGGAAAGCTCAGCGTCCGTAAGGTACCGCAGAACGCACTGCTGTTCTCCTGCATCTTCCTGCTGGCCGGTCTTGTCCTGCTCTATGCCGGCGACTCCGTAATCGGCGCGTTCACGATCGTCACTTCCGTGGCCTCCGTGCTGACCATGTTTGTGTGGTCCATGATCCTGATCAGCTACATCGCCTTCCGCCGCCGGCGGCCGGCCCTGCACGAAGCTTCGGCCTTCAAGATGCCCGGCTCCGCCTTCATGCCGTACGTGGTGCTCGCGTTCTTCGTCTTCATGCTGGTGGCGCTGGCACAGGCCGATGACACCCGCCTGGCACTCTTCGTGACACCCGTGTGGTTCCTGCTGCTGGGTGCGGCCTGGCACTTCAACCGGAAGACCCCGCTGCAGCAGGCCCGGATTGTGGAATGGAAGGCCGTCCGCTCACAGGAGGAAGCCCGCGCGGCTGCCTGATCCTTGGACGTGATGCAAAGGAGCCCTGATACATAGGAGCGCTGATGCAAGGGGAGCCCCGGCCGGATCATCCGGCCGGGGCTCCTTTGCCGTGCTGTGCCCTTACGCGGGTGTCCTGACGGCGGCCGGGACGACGGCGACGCGCGGCGCGACGGCCACGGCGGCGAGTCCGATCACCGCCGTCAGCGCGAAGACTCCGGCAAACGACGCCGTCGGAGTCGCCGTCGCGAACGCGGCGAACACGATCCCGGTGCCGGCGAGGGCCAGGGCGCCGCCGAGGGAATCCGAAATGGACATCGCCGAGCTGTTGAAGCCCTCGGTGTCCTTGGTGGAGAGGGCCAGGGTCATGACGCTCAGGCGCGGATACATCAGGCCCATGCCGCCCCCGGCGAAAATCCATCCCGCGATCGCGACGGCGGCCGGCCAGGCCAACACCGTTGTCACGAAGGCCAGGACGACGGCGCCAAAGACGAGGGCCGAGCCGATCCGCACTGCCTTCCGGTGCTCCAAGCGGGTCCCCAGCCTGCCCTGGATGGCCGACGCCGCCGCCCAGGCGATGGCGCCGCCGGTGAGCGTGAGGCCCGCAAACGTCGGGGCGAAGGCGTAACGTTCCACGAGCAGGTACGGCAGGTAGACCTCGGCGCCGAAGAAAGCTGCGGACGCGAGCCCGCGGGTGAGGATCACGCTCGGCAGGCCGCGCCGGGCGGTCAGCGTTCCGCGCGGCATGAGGGGGCGGACGGCCAGGAGCGCGACGGCGACGGCGGCCGCCGCCAGCACCGCGCCGGCTCCCGGTACTGCGGCGGACAGGTTCAGGCCCAGCACGGCGAGCGCTGCCAGCGCCGCCAGCGCCAACTTGGCAAGGCCGCCCGGCGCACGGCCGCCCGCTGCAGTCTCGACGTTTGCCGGGGGATCTCCGGCGGCGGCGCCGGGGCTTCCGTTCAGGCCGCGCAGGGCCGGGGCCGTCAGGAGCAGGGCAGGCACCACGAGTCCGACCACGCCGAGAAAGACCCACTGCCAGCCGGCCAGTTGCGCCACGGCGCCGGCCGCGAACGGACCCACGAGGGACGGGATCACCCAGGCCGCGGAGAAGGCGGCGAAGATTTTCGGATGCAGGACCGGCGGGTAGACCCGGGCAATGACCACGTACAGGGCCACGGTGAGCCCGCCTCCGCCGAGCCCCTGCACGAGCCGTCCGGACACGAGGACCGGCATGGTTCCGGCGGTACCGGCGATGAGCAGGCCGACCACGAACATGCCCACTGCGGCCAGGAGCGGCGCCACGGGTCCCTTGCGGTCCGACCAACTGCCTGCGGCCACCATGCCGATCACCCCGGTGGCGAGCGGGCCGGCGAAGGCCAAGGCGTAGAGGCTTGCGCCGTCCAGTTCCCGGCTGACGAGCGGCATGATGGTGGTCACCGCCAGGGACTCGAAGGCCGCCAGGAACACCAGAGCGCAGGCGCCGAGCGTCACCAGCAGGTAGCCGCGGTGGAAAATGCCGGCGGATTCCGGGACGGATGTCGGACGGGCGGGTGGGTCGGTTCGTGGCACGTGCCACAGCTTACAACCGGGGCACGCCGTGTTCCGCCTGCCGGATGATTTGTCAGATTCCACCCCGCCGCCGTCAGCCGGCCGCGTCCAACGTTTGGGCCGGAACTACGACGGCGCCGCTGGCCCTGGAGTCCGGGTTCAGCATCCAGCCCACGCGCTTCACGGTGCTCAGCATGACGACGCTTTCCACGAGCACGATCCCGGGCACCTTCTGCTGCAGCGCCAGCTCGATGTTCATGACGTCCGCCAGGGACTGCAGCCACATGATGATCACGAAGTTTGTAGGCCCCGTGGTGGAGGCGCTCAGCCGCACGTTCCGCATGGTCCTCAGCTCGGCGGCGGCCGCCTCGTGCCGCCCGGCGGGGACGTTGACGAACCATTGGCAGGTCACGGGGAAGGCCGAGAACTTCTGTGCCACCTCGCACCGGAATGACAGGATGCCGCTGGCGAGCACGCGGTTGAGCTGGCGCTGGACGGTGGCAGGGTGCCTGCCCAGCCCGCGGGCAATGTCCGCCGCCGTGGCCCGTCCGTCCCTGGCCAGGAACGGCAGGAGCGCAAGGTGGCTTTCCGGCAACGCTTCCCGGGCGGCAGCCTGGGCAACCCCGGTGGCCTCGGGGCCGGCCAGTGCCCGCACAGCGGCCTGCTGTGCCCGGCTCAACACATTGAGCCGCCAGGAGCCGCCGCTCGCGTGCAACCTGGTGCACAGGGCGGTCTGGTATTTGAGGAGGCCGTCGATCTCCTTCAGCCGCGAGATGACTTTCAGGCTGAAATCGTCCAGGGAGGGCGTAATGACGGTCAGCATGAGGTCCCGGTTGCTGGCCGCCTCCTCCACCGTCACGATTTCCGGCATCTGCGCGAGCCTGGCGGTGACTTCCTCGCGCCGGTGCATTTCGCAGTCCACGGCGACGAACGCCAGGCACATCTGCTGAGGGTCGCCGATCAGGTGGGCGGTGATCCAGGAAACGCCGGAGGCCAGCAGCCGCTCCCAACGGGCGGCGAGCGTGGTGGCATGAACGCCCAGCACCTCCGCCGCATCCGCCCAGCTCAGGCGCGGGGCAATCTGCAGGACGTTGATCAGGGCGAGGTCGTCCTCGCTGAGTTCCATCTTTCTTCCCCTCGTTCATGCACGAAACCTGCGGCGATGGCCTCTTTTTGCATTTTTTCTGGTCTTGGACCGCATGTGAACCATGTCACTTGAGAATAGACGCAGGTGTCCCCATCGGACGCGAACCAAGCCAATGTGACAGCCCAGCGATTTCGACAACCAAGGAGAACACGTGCCGATCACCGCAGACGCCCGGGAACTGCAGGCGGACCTTGCCCGGTTCCGCCATGAACTGCATCGTGAACCCGAGATCGGCCTGGCGCTGCCCCGCACCCAGGAAAAGGTGCTCAAAGCCCTAGACGGGCTCCCCTATGAGATCACCCTGGGCAAGGACACGACCTCGGTCACCGCGGTACTGCGCGGCGAGGCATCCGGAACCGGCGCGGGCTCCCGCCCGGCCGTGCTGCTGCGCGCGGACATGGACGGCCTGCCGGTGCAGGAGAAAACAGGCGTGGACTACACATCCCGGATCGACGGCGCCATGCACGCCTGCGGCCACGACCTGCACACTTCCATGCTGGCAGGAGCCGCCACGCTCCTGGCTGAGCGCCGGCACCGGCTGGCCGGCGACGTCGTCCTGATGTTCCAGCCCGGCGAGGAAGGCTTCGACGGTGCCAGCCACATGATCCGCGAAGGCGTGCTGGATGCCGCCGGCCGGCGGGTCGACGCCGCCTACGGCATGCACGTGTTTTCCGCCCTGGAACCGCACGGCACGTTCTGCACCAAGCCCGGCGTCATGCTCAGCTCTTCCGACGGCCTGATGGTCACCGTGCTCGGCGCCGGCGGCCACGGATCGGCCCCGCACTCTGCCAAGGACCCCGTGACGGCGGCCGCCGAAATGGTCACCGCCCTCCAGGTCATGGTCACCCGCCAGTTCAACATGTTCGATCCCGTAGTCCTCTCCGTGGGGGTCCTCCAGGCCGGCACCAAGCGCAACATCATCCCGGAAACCGCACGCATCGAAGCCACCATCAGGACCTTCTCCGAGGAAGCCCGGCAGAAAATGATGGAGGCCGTGCCGCGCCTGCTGAAGGGAATCGCGGCGGCGCACGGCCTCGACGTCGACGTCGACTACCAGCAGGAGTATCCGCTCACCATCACGGACGAGGACGAAACGCACACCGCGGAAAATGTCATTGAGGGCCTGTTCGGCGATTCCCGGCTCTCCCGCTGGGCCACCCCGCTCAGCGGCTCCGAAGACTTCTCGAGGGTTCTCGCCGAGGTCCCCGGCACGTTCATCGGGCTGAGCGCCGTCCCCCGGGACGCCGACCACGCCACATCCGCGTTCAATCACTCCCCGTACGCCACCTTCGACGACGGCGTGCTGGCTGACGGCGCCGCGCTCTACGCGGAGCTCGCCATTTCGAGGCTGGCCGCGCTTGCCGCAGCCGACGCTCCCGCCGCGGCCACCGCTGCCGCCACCACCCTTTCCTAGCCGCCACCCCCGAGAGAGAAAACCATGACAGCAACCGCGATTACACCAGCGGCAACCCGAACATCCACCCGCAAAACGCTCATCGGCACCGGCATCGGCAACGCCGTCGAATGGTACGACTGGGCCATCTACGCCACGTTCACCCCGTTCATCGCCAGCCAGCTTTTCAGCAAGTCGGATCCGGCGTCGGCGGTGCTGTCCACGCTGGCCATTTTCGCCGTCGGCTTCGTTGCCCGCCCTTTCGGCGGCTTCCTGTTCGGCTGGATCGGTGACCGGATCGGCCGGAAGGCGTCCATGACCCTGGCCGTGGGACTCGCGTCGGTGGGCAGCCTAATGATCGGCATCGCGCCGACCTTCGCGGCGGTAGGCGTGTGGGCGTCGCTCACGCTCCTGGTGGCGCGCCTGATCCAGGGCCTGGCACATGGCGGTGAGCTGCCGTCGTCGCAGACCTACCTGTCCGAAATGGCACCGAAGGAACACCGCGGCTTCTGGGCCACCCTGATCTACACCTCCGGCACTGTGGGCATCCTGTTCGGAACCCTGCTGGGTGCCGTGCTGAACATGACCCTGAGCACCGAAGTCATGAACGCGTGGGGCTGGCGCATCCCGTTCCTGATCGGCGCGGCCATGGGCCTATACGCGCTGATCATGCGGTCCCGGCTGCACGAAACGGACGTCTTCGAGGGCGAAGCCACGACCGAGAAGCGCGCTCCGATCTGGCCGCAGATCGTCCGCCACCGCAAGCAGGCCCTCCAGGTGATCGGCCTGACCGTCGGCCTGACCGTCATCTACTACATCTGGGGCGTCGTCGCCCCCAGCTACGCCACCACCGCCCTGAAGATCGACCGCGGCGAGGCCCTGTGGGCCGGCGTGATCGGCAACATCGTGTTCATCGCGGCACTGCCCTTCTGGGGCAAGCTGTCCGACCGGATCGGCCGCAAGAAGGTGCTGTGGTCCGGTGCGATCGGCGCAGGCGTCATGCACTTTCCGATGACCGCCCTGCTCAAGGATTCCGCCTGGCAACTGGCCGTCAGCATGTCCGTCATGCTGATCTTCATCGCCGCCAGCGCGGCGATCGTTCCGGCCGTGTACGCCGAACTGTTCCCCACGAGCATCCGCACCGTGGGCGTCGGAGTGCCCTACTCCATCTGCGTGGCAGTCTTCGGCGGAACCGCGCCCTATCTCCAGCAGTGGCTCGGCACCACCGTGCAGATGCCGCAGCTGTTCAACGTGTACGCCGTGATCCTTCTCGCCATCTCCGCGGTGTTCGTCTTCACCATTCCGGAAACGAAGGGCAAGGACCTCACCCTCTGAATCAGGGTCGGCCGGATGCGCTGGCAGGTATGGCTGTTCTGAAAGCTCAGAACAGCCATACCTGCCAGCGCATTGTGTTTGAGAGGGTCAGCCGCCGACGACGCAGGGCGCTATGGCCCTGCAAACTCAACTATTCTGGAAGGGATGAGCGAATCCCCAGAATCCCCCGGCACGCCGGCAGCCCCGGAGTCCGGCGCCCCCGACGAGAACCGGCTGCCGCGCCCCGTGACCCCGGGCAGCCAGGCCTCGTTCGGCACGTACGGAGGCCGTCCGGTGAGCTTCGTGCGCCGCGGCACGCGCCTGCAGGGCCGCCGCCAGGCCGCCTGGGAGGAGCACGCGGACCGCTGGGCGGTTGAGGTCCCCCGCCATGTCGCCAACACCTCCGTACACCCGGACTACGTGTTCGACGCGGAGGCCGAATTCGGCCGGACGGCTCCGCTGGTTGTGGAGATCGGCTCCGGACTGGGCGACGCCGTGTGCCACGCCGCGGAGGCAAACCCGGACAAGGACTTCCTGGCCGTGGAGGTTTACACCCCGGGCCTGGCCAACACTTTGATCAAGATCAACAGCCGCAAACTGAGCAACGTGCGGGTAGTGGAGGCGAACGCCCCCGAGGTGCTCGCGACCATGCTCCCGGCCGGCTCCGTCACGGAACTATGGGTGTTCTTCCCGGATCCGTGGCACAAGTCCCGGCACCACAAGCGCCGCCTCATTCAGCCGGACTTCGTGGATCTCGCGGCCCGGGCCATCAAGCCCGGCGGCATCTTCCGAATCGCGACCGACTGGTCCAACTACGCCGTTCACGTCCGCGAGGTCATGGCAGGCTCCGCGGAGTTCGAGAACCTCCACGAAGGCGAGCGCGCCGGAACGGACAGCCCCCTGACCCAGGTGTGGGAATCCGGCGTCGAGTCCCGCGTGGGCGGCGCACCCGTCAAGGAGGGCCGGGCGCCGGTCAGCACCGAGCACACCGGACCCAACGAGGGCGTCGACGGGACCGGCGGCTGGGCGCCGCGGTTTGAGGGCCGGATTTTGACCAGTTTCGAGAACAAGGCGCACGAAGCCGGGCGGCTGATCTTCGACCTCAGCTACCGTCGAATTTAGGCACGCCGGGTCCGCGCGCATCTGTTCCTGAGCGGCTTGGCGTGGCACGATTACGGAACGAACCGCGCTGGGCAGGACTAAGGAACGATCATCAAACGAGAAATGAAGGACGCCGCTGACGTCGCCGAGGACGTCACCAATTCGAAGCCCCTCGAAATCGCAGCACGGGCCGGTTTCGCCGTGTCGGGGCTGCTGCACTTCCTCATCGGGCTGGTCGCGATCCGGCTCGCCATGGGTGGCCGGGGCCAGGCCGATGTCAGTGGCGCGGTGGAAGAGCTCGCCAAGCAGCCGGCCGGGCCGTTGCTGCTCTGGACCTCCTTTGCCGCCTGCGTTGCGCTGGCCATCTGGCAGACGTCCGACGCCATCTTCGACTTCCAGCATCTGCCGACCAAGAAAAAGGTCGGCAAGAAGCTCAAGGCAGCCCTGCAGGCCGTGGTGTACGCCGCGTTCGCACTGACGCTCGCGTCGGTCGCCACCGGGGCCGGCTCCGACAACCGCGAGTCAACTTCCGATATGACCGTAAACCTCATGAAGGCACCGGGCGGCGTTGCGCTCCTCATAGTCATCGGCGTCGCGGTAGCCGTCACGGGGATCGTCTACGCGATCCGCGGCTTCAAGAAGTCCTTCCTCAAGTACCTGCGCATGCCGTCCCAGCCGCACGCGCGCACCGCGGTGACGGTCATCGGCATGGTGGGCTACGTCGCCAAAGGCTTCGCCCTGCTGCTGGTGGGCCTGCTCATCATCATCGCCACCGTGACGGCACACCCCGAAGAGTCAACCGGGCTCGACGGCAGCCTGAAGGCCCTGCGCGAGCAGCCGTTCGGCGTGTACTTGCTGGCCGCCGTCGGTGTCGGGCTGATCTGCTACGGCATCTACATGGCAGTGCGGGCCAAGCTCGCGAAGATGTAGGCACGCGCGGACTGCTCGCGGGGATTCCAGGGGCCGGACCGACACGTCCGCCGGCCGCTAGGAGTGGGCTAACCCTGAGGCACGGCGATAACAGCCACGGTCTTTTGCTGCGCGTCGCGCAGCGCGACACTGGCGATCCTGGTCAGCTGCACCGGCGTCGCCCCGGTAATCCGGACCCTGCCGGTGGGAGTGGCCGTCCACGAGCAGGCGCGGTCCTCGCCGCCGTCACGGTCCTTCACCCAGAGCGAGAGGGTGCCGGCGACGGGCAGGCTGCGGGCGTCCACCGCCAGCTCGGTGCCCCAGGTTTTCTTGACGAGCCCCACCGTGACCTCCAGCCCGCTGCTGGCCGCGACGGAATAGCTTGCGTCAGGTTTGGCGGGTTGGTTCAGCAACGGACCGGCCATGATCCCCAGCGCCAGGCATGCGGCGGCGGCCGCGGCGACCGCCGCCGCCCACCGCCGCCGCACTTTCCGGCGGCGGGCGGCGAGCTCGTCCAGGAGCCGGGGCGGGACGGGTACTGGTTCCGGCGGAACAAGCGTCCGCTCGCGGGCGGCCGCAGCCGCCGCGGTGAGCGCGACGGCGTCGGACACCGGGATCGCGTCGAGCAGCGCGGGGAGGCTGGCGAGATCGTCCAACTCCTGGCGGCACTCGGCACACACGGCAAGGTGCTGGTCGAAGGATGCGGCCTCGGCCGGCTCCAGCCCGCCGAGCAAATACGCGCCGAGGAGTTGATGCCGTTCGGTCCCGTTCACCGCTGTACCCCCATTTCGTCGAGGATCGCCCGAAGGGCCCGCACGGCGTAGAACGCCCGGGACTTCACCGTGCCGCTGGGGATCTTCAATTGGGCGGATGCCTCCTGGACTGTGTAACGGCGGTAGTGGAGCGCAACAAGGACTTCGCGGTGCTCCGCGCTGAGCCGCAGCAGCGCCTCCTCCATCAGGACCTTGTTGAGCAGGTCATCGATGCGTCCGGCGCCGTCGGCGCCGTCCGGGAGGGCCGAGACATCGCGTTCGCCAGCTTCCTGCGGACGCCGCTGGGCCTTGCGGTAGTTGTCGATCATGATGTTGCGGGCCGTCCGGAACAGGTAACTGCGCAGGCTGCCGGTGATTTGCGGCGCCTGCTGCCAGACCCGCAGCACGGTCTCCTGGACGACGTCGTCGGCGAGCTGCGGATCCCGGCAGGCGCTGAGGACGAAGCGCTTCAACGCGGTCCCGTGGTCGCGGTAAATCGCAGCCACGACGTCTTCGTCCAGCGGCATTTCCCACCTCCCGGGAGTTCTTGTTCTGCCCCTGTATGACGTACGGGCGGACCCAATAGTTCAGTGTGCCCCAGGACAGCCCGACACCAACATGTCCGGTCCGCCATGAACCATTCCGCGCTCCATAGCGTCGTATCGGGTAGCGCCGGCCTGGCGAGTTGGGCCGGCTCGAGCCTAGGAGCAGCAATGAAGAAGCACCTCAGCATTGGCTTGTCCGCATTCGCCCTTGCCGCGCTACTGTCCGGCTGCGGCGGCGGAGCGACCACAACGACGCCGACGTCGGCGGCGCCAGCCACCTCCGCGCCCGCAGAGTCCTCCACCAGCGCGCCGGCTGGTTCGGCGCCGGCGTCCACGTCCGCTGCGGTTCTCTCGGTGGGCCAGTCCAAGGCGGGCCAGATCGTGGTGGCCGGCCAAGGACTGAGCGTCTATTACTTCACCAAGAACTCGGCGGACTCCGGGAATAGCGCCTGCACCGGCGCGTGCCTGACGTCGTGGCCCCCGGTCACCTCGACGACGGCGACTCCCACCGTTAATGGCGTCACCGGCAAGGTCGGAACCATCCCAACGGCTGACGGAAAGATGCAGGTGACCATCAACGGGATGCCGATCTACTACTACTCCAAGGACCAGACCGCGGGAGACATCACGGGCCAGGGCGTCGGCGGGGTCTGGTACCTCGTGGCACCCTCCGGGGAGATGATCACCGCACCGCCCGTGCCGTAGGCCCAGACTGCACTGACTCGTCGAACTCCACTGTCTCTTCGAACTCCACGGCCGCGAGGATTTCCTGGGTCCGGGGGTTGAGCATGAAGGCCTCGTCGTCGTCTTCCAGCATGAGGAATTCGCCCTGTTCCGTGGTGAAGTGCCAGGCCAGGGTGGTTTCGCCGTTGTGCTCATAGTTGGGATCGCCCATGCTGATCCGCTCCAGGCTGTGGCCGGCAATGTCGCACAGCTCCCGGATGATCTGTTCGAACTCCGGCGCGTCCAGAAGGGCTTCCTCGGCCGCTGCCGCCTGGCGCTCCGCGAGGTTGGGAATCCGCGCCACCCGGCCGGCGATGTGGGCGTCGAGGTCGTCGTCGGCAAGGACCAGCAGGTCCGCCTGGCCACGCAGCCAGGCGGCGTTCAGTCCCGCGATGTCCTCTGTTGCCAGGACCGATTCGAATTCCCCGTCCAGTTCTTCAAGGCGGCGAACGGCGTCGGAGACTCCGTCCCCCGGTTCGTCGCTCTCGGTGTCGCCTTCGGCGGCCCAGCCGCTGCCGCCGTCGAGGTAACTGTCGACGTCGCTGTCGGTCAGGGCGCCGAAGGCGGCCACCGTGCGGTTGAAGAGATCCAGGTGCGCGGCGGCTCCCATGGCCGCCAGACCTTCCCGGACGTAGGGATCGACTTCCTCGCGTTCGGGCGCTGTGAACACGTACTGCGCGAAGCCGCCGGCCAGCGCCTGCGTCAGGTAAAAGTCCACGTAGTAGCTGCGCAGCGCGGCCGGGGAGATCTCGTCCGCATCCAGCAACTCCTCGAACATGGCGTTGACCACGTTGACGTTCGCGTCGACAACGTCCTCATTTCCGCCTTTGATGCTTTCCGTGGTCAGCACGGTCGGGTAGCTGTGGGCGGACTGGATGGTGGGCTCACCGTTGGTCATGGGGAATCCTTACTGCTGGCGCTGCTGATACTCCGGACCTCTCCACGGTAGGTCGGTCTTCACGGCGGGCAGCCAAGCCCCAGTTGAACGTCAGGCGAAGTTTGAGCGGCGGTTCCGCGGCCACCGGCGAAGTTCCGGGGCCTGCGAAGGCTCGGTAAGATGGATCAGATGATTACCTGCCGAAAGTAGCGCGCACATGCCATCCCATCCGGACGAGAGTGCGGCACTGGCAATACAGACTCCCGCGATCAACGACCGCTCCCTCGCGGCCGGGCTCGCTTACGCCATGGGGAGCCGCGTTTCCGGGATCTCCTTCGATGCCGCCACAGGCCTGTTGCTGGGCAAGGTGCGGGGCGGTTCCGACGTGCCCTATTCCACGACGGCGAAGCTTGTCCGCAAGGCGGGCGGCTGGAGCTGTACGGTGGGCGTCTGCAGCTGCCCGGTCCGCAAGGACTGCAAGCACGTGGCGGCCCTGCTCTTCGCGGCCGAGGACAACCCGGCCACCCGGCTGCAGCTGCTGGCCCCCGCCGAGGCCACCCGGCTGTCCCGCCAGAGCGCGCCGCCGGAATTGGCCGACTGGGAGCAGGCCCTTGGCCCGCTGATCGCCCACCCGGGGATCACGCCGTCCGCCAACGGCACTCCGCTGGCGCTCCAGTTCGACGTCGAGGAACCCGCCCCGCACTTCTCTTACACGGGCCGCCGCGATCCGCTCCGCAGCGTCCGCCAGCTCAAGGCCCGCCCCGTCATCATGGGGGCCAAGGGCAAGTGGATCCGCGGCGACGTCTCCTGGAGCACGCTGAGCTACCTGAACTACCGGCGCGAATGCAACGAGGCGCATGTGGAGTGGATGCAGGAATTCCTCGCCTCGCACACAGCCATGGCGAACCGCCAGCATTCCGGCACCGGATTGTGGCTGGGGCTGAACACCTACGCAGGCAAGAACCTGTGGAGCCTGCTGTCCCAGGCCAAGAAGATCGGCGTCGCCCTGGTGCACAGCCGCGGCGACGAGCCGGTGCGGCTGGTCGAGCAGCCTGCCGCCGTCGGGCTGAACCTGGCGCGGTTCGGCGCCGGCGGGGACGACGGCGGACTCGAGCTCGCGCCGACCATCACGGTCGAAGGCGAGGTGGTGGATCCGGCGTCGGTCGGGACCATCGGCCGCCCGGCGCACGGGATCTTCCTGGCCTCCGACGGCGGCGCCCTGCCCGGCATCGCCCCCACCGACCCCGTCATCACCCTTGCGCCGCTGGAAAGCGGTCTCAGCGAGGAATTGCTGACGTTCGTCACGGGCGGGACCACCCTGCACATCCCCGCACGGGACGAAAGCCGCTTCCTGACCGGCTTTTACCCCAAGCTCAAGCAGACGGCCCGGGTTACCGCCTCCGACGAGTCCGTGGAACTGCCCACGCTGGCGGTCCCCACCCTGTCCCTGCTGGCCAACTACGGGGCGGACCACCGGGTCCGGCTGCATTGGGAATGGCACTACACGTCCGGGAACCTCGTCACAGCGCAGCCGCTGTGGCGGCATCCGGGCGATCACGGCTACCGGGACGACCCCGCCGAGGCGCGCATCCTTGAGGGGGTCGGGCAGCCCTGGGACGTGGTGCCTGCCCTGGGCGAATCCGCGACCGGCGGCTGGGGCACGCCGCGCCTGGCAGCCACGGCGGAACTGTCCGGACTGGACACGCTCGCCTTCACCGAGGACGTGCTGCCCCGGCTCCGCGACCTCCCCGACGTCTCCGTGGATACCTCCGGCGAGATTGCGGACTACCGCGAAGCCGAAGAAGCCCCGGTGGTGGCGATCTCCACGAAAGCGACGGACAGCCGCGACTGGTTCGATCTGGGCATCGTCATCACCCTGGAGGGCCAGCCCGTCTCCTTCGCGGCGCTGTTTTCCGCCCTCGCCGCCGGCCAGACCCGCATGCTGCTGCCCAGCGGGGCGTACTTCTCGCTGGACCTGCCGGAGCTGCACCAGCTGCGGGCGCTGATCGACGAGGCCCGCTCCCTGCAGGACAACCCCGGCGACAAGGACGCGCCGCTGCAGATCAGCCGCTTCCAGGCCGGGCTGTGGGACGAGCTCGCGCACCTCGGCATCGTGGACGAACAGGCGGCCGCGTGGCGCGAGTCCGTGGGCGGCCTGCTCGAAGGCGGCATCAAGGGCCTTCCCCTGCCCGGGACCCTGAACGCCGAGCTGCGCCCGTACCAGCTGGAGGGCTTCAACTGGCTGAGCTTCCTGTACCGCCACGGCCTCGGCGGTGTGCTGGCCGACGACATGGGCCTGGGCAAGACCGTGCAGGCCCTGGCGCTGATCTGCGCCGCAAAAGCCGCCGCTGGCGAGACCGCTGCACCCACGGCCCCATCCGCGGCACCCTCTGCCGTCCCATCCGCGGAGGAGCCCGCGGCCGGGGCCGCCCCGTTCCTCGTCGTCGCCCCCACCAGTGTGGTGGGCAACTGGGAGGCGGAGACGGCACGGTTCGCGCCGGGGCTGAGCGTGCGCGCCATCGGCGAAACCTTCGCCAAGAGCGGCTCGCACCCGGCCGAGGCGATGGCCGGCGCGGACATCATCATCACCTCCTACGCCCTGTTCCGGATCGACTACGAGGCCTACGCCTCCCAAACCTGGGCCGGACTGGTCCTGGACGAGGCGCAGTTCGTCAAGAACCACCAGTCCAAGGCCTACCAGTGCGCCCGCAAACTGCCTGCCGCCTTCAAACTCGCCATCACGGGCACCCCGCTGGAGAACAACCTGATGGAGTTTTGGGCGCTGACCTCGATCGTTGCCCCCGGGCTCTTTGCCAGCCCCAAACGGTTCGCCGAGTACTACCAGAAGCCCGTGGAAAAGAACGGCGACAAGGGGCAGCTGGACAAGCTCCGGCGGCGGGTCCGGCCGCTCATGATGCGGCGCACCAAGGAGCAGGTCATCCGGGATCTGCCGCCCAAGCAGGAGCAGATCCTGGAAGTCGTGCTGAATCCGCGGCACCAGAAGGTGTATCAGACGCACCTGCAGCGGGAGCGCCAAAAGATCCTGGGCCTGATCGAGGACGTCAACAAGAACAGGTTCACCATCTTCCAGTCGCTGACCCTGCTCCGGCAGCTGAGCCTGGACCCCTCGCTGATCGATCCTTCACTGTCCGGGGTGCGCTCCAGCAAGCTCGATGTCCTGTTCGAGCAGCTCGCGGACCTTGTGGCAGAAGGACACCGCGCCCTGATCTTCAGCCAGTTCACCGGCTTCCTGGGCAAGGTCCGGGAGCGGCTGGTCGAGGAAAACATCGAGTTCTGCTACCTCGACGGCGGCACACGCAACCGCACCGAAGTCGTGAACGAGTTCAAGAACGGCGCCGCGCCGGTGTTCCTCATCAGCCTCAAGGCCGGCGGCTTCGGCCTGAACCTGACCGAGGCCGACTACGTGTTCCTGCTGGACCCGTGGTGGAATCCGGCGTCGGAGGCCCAGGCCGTGGACCGGACCCACCGGATCGGCCAGGCCCGGAACGTCATGGTCTACCGGCTCGTCGCCAAGGACACGATCGAGGAGAAGGTCATGGCGCTCAAGGCCAAGAAATCCCAGCTCTTCGCCGACGTCATGGAAGGCGACGCGCTCACCGGTTCCGCGCTGACGGCGGAGGACCTTGCGGGGCTGTTCAACGACTGACGCCCTCCAACCGCGCCCCGGCCGGCTTCAGGAGTGAGCACCGGAGTCAGTTCGTCATCAGATCCGCGTGGTGAACTGCGGCGACGTTCGGGTGGGCCCGGAGCCGGTAGCGAAGGGCGTTATCCCCGTAGGTTTCCAGAATCGGGCTGTTGGTCGGGTCAACCGACAACCCACGGGCCTTGGCCTGAAACTCCGGGCTCACCGCGAGCTGGGGCATGGTCGCGTCCAGCGCCGGATTATAGAAAAACGGAAGAGAGATCCTGTCGGTGCCGCGAAGGGGCGAGATCACGCGGTGCAGAGTCGCTTTAAGGTAGCCATTAGTGGCCAGCTCGAGCATCTCGCCGATGTTGACCACGAATGTTCCGGGCACCTGAGGCGCGTCGATCCAGCTCCCCTGGTACTCGACTTGGAGTCCGCCCTTTCCGGGTTCAACGAGGAGGAGCGTCAGCACACCGCCGTCGCGGTGGGATCCGACGCCCTGCTTGGGTTCCGGGTTGGATTCCCCCGGATAACGCACAATCTTGAGCAGGGGGAACGCCCGCTCGGCGAACGCGGCGTCGAACGTGTCCTCGGGCGCCCCGAGGGACACCGCCAGCGCCCGCAGCAGGGTGAGGGAAATGGCGCTCAGGCGCTCGGTCCACTCGGAGACGATCGCCCGCATCTCGGGCAGTCCGTCTGGCCAGAGGTTGGGCCCCTCGAGGCGCCAGTAGTCAGCGACGCCGGCGACCGGCTCCACAGCGCCACGCTCGACGCCTATGTCGATCTGTTCACGCCAGTCGACTGCTCCGTCCGTGAGTTCGCCGCCGATGCGCGTGTAGCCGCGGAACTGCGGGCTGTGGACGTTCTCGACCGCGAGTTTCTGTTCGTCGGGCAGCTCGAAGAAGCGGCGGGAGACGTCGAGCATGGCGTCAGTGAGCTCCTGCGGGATGCCATGACCGGCCAGGTAGAGGAACCCGACTTCATGCATGGCGTTGCGCAGGTCGTCCCGAAACCGGGAGGCTTCCTCCGGTCCTGCACTCAATCGAGAGAAGTCCAGGACGGGCAATGATTCTAGTGACAAAGCGTCTTAGTCCTTTCCGGTGAACTTGGCAAGCCGAAACCGGTATTGGCCCCAATGTTACGGACCGGAGTGCGGCAATGAGGATTATCGTGTCGAAATAAGACATTCGGAGCAGGTCAGTGTCCCGGAGCCGGGGCCAGCCGTTAGGCGGGAATCCTCGCGAGGGCGGGGCTGTTCAACGACCGACTCTGTTTGACCGGACTGTGTCAGCAGGATTGCGTCAGCCGCGCGGCTGCGCGCGGAGCCTGGCCAGGAGCGTCGCGGCGAGCAGCGCCGTCGTCATTTCCACCGCAATGACCACCAGCAGCGCCCCGGAGCCTGCGGGCGCCGCGCCGGCTGCAGCGGCAGCTGCGGGTCCATGGTGGCCGTGGCCCGCGCCGCCGGATCCCGTGCCGAGAAGCAGGACCGCGTGCACCGCGATCATCGCCAGCGCCGCGGCCATCACTTGGCGAAGGGCGCGGGCCGTACCGTGGCGCCAGATGTGCACGGCGCACGGCAGGCACACTGCCACCATCGCGAGCATGAGCAGGTTCAGCCAGGTCCCGTGCTGGTTCCCGGCGGCAAGCCCCAGGTGCATGAGGCAGGACGCCGCCGTCACCGCAGCGCAGATCCGCGAATGGAAGACGGTGCTGGCCATGCCGGCCCGGCGGCCCGCACCGGCCGCGACGCTCACGGCGCCGGACTAGCCGTGGCAGTGGCCGCCGGCCGGCTGTGCACTCGCCGGCACATCCAGCACGGGGCTGCGGTCAAAGAATCCCTCGGGCCGGAGCTTGAAGCCGACCGTGTCCACCGGCATGATGGGCCAGTCCTCGGGACGCGGGAAGTGGGTCAGGCCGAAGGTGTGCCACAGAACGATGTCCTGTCCGTCCAACTCCCTGTCCTGTGCCACATACTGCGGCAGCCCGGCTCCCCCGGCGTGCTGGTTCACGAAATCGCCGGTGGGGTACCGCTCCTCCTCCGCGAACCGGGTCACCCACAGATCCCTTGTGGCAAAGGCGGCCCGCCGGGCAATGGACGACTCCGGGTCCGCCAGCAGCGTGGGCTGGCCCGCGGCATGGAGCTTGTATCCCACGGCTTCGCCCATGCGGTTCCGTGACTGCGGGTTGGAGATGACCCAGGTCCGGCCGCTGCGGGGATCGGCCTCGCGCGCACCCTCGGATTCGCGGGTGATGACTGTGCGATTCCGGGAGAAGGCATTGCCGCGTTCGTTGCCTTCGCCCATGGCCTGGCGGACCACGTCCTCTTCCTCGACCCGGTTGGTGAAGCCATCGATCGCCATGTCGAGGCGGGCGCTGAACAGGTGCTGGTGGTACGGGGCGCCCAGACCCGGGGCGAGCTGGGAGATGTTGGCCGAGCCGCCTTCCGGGTAAGCGGAGGTGAAGACGACGCCGGTGGCTTTGGCCTCGAACTCGATGGTCCCGTCGAGGTAGAGGTACCAGTAGAAGCCGTAGTCGTAGTTGCCGATGGTGGTAAAGAAGGAGATCACCAGGCGGCGGTTGCGGCGGGTGTAGTTGATTCCGGTCCAGAGGTCGCTGTGCTTGGCCAGGATTCCCCAGTCTTCCTCATGCATGCAGATGCCGTTGCGGATTTCCCGGGGGTTGCCGAAGGCGTCGCTGATGACGGGACTGAGGTAGGTGATCTCGCCGAGGCAGTCGCAGCCCAGTTCCAGCGAGTTGGCGTACTGGCCCACGAGGTATTCGCCGGTGTCGAAGTAGTTCTGCCAGGACCGGATCGGTGACGGGTCCCCGTAGGGAACCACCATCTCGGCGATGGATCCGCGGTGGATGATGGGCCGCTTGCGGTCGCCGTCCTGGAAGGCAAGATTGTGCAGCACCACGCCTTCGCGAACGTCGAAACCGACGTCGACACTCCATTTTTCCCATTCGACGTGGTTGCCGCCGGTGACGGTGAAGCTGGGTCCGTCCGGCTGGGTGATGTTGATGGGTTTCTGCGTGGTGCGCAGCGGGCCAGTGAGCTTCGGATCGGTGTAGTTTCCGTGTTCGGCGGGAATCGGAACGGCCCCGGTGTCCAGGACCTGCGTGACCTCCTGGCTGACGACGTCGACGTACGCCACGAGGCCGTCCACGGGGTGCGCCCAGGCGCTGTCCTCGGGGAAATCCTGGACGAACGCCAGGCCACGCAGGATCCGGCGGCCCTTTTCCTCCGGGTACTCGAATACCCCGGCGGACAGCGGGGCAACGCGGACCTTGCTGACGTCCAGGCCCCGGCTGGCCAGCGCCTGGAGCCACCGCTCGTCCGTGGCCAGGAGCTGTTCGACGACTTCGAACTCCTCCTCCAGGACAGGAAGCTCGCCGATCACCGCCGTGTCCAGCTCGACGGCGGAAACCACCGCGCCGCTGGAAACCGAGACGGTCACGTCGGCGGGCCTTCCTCCGGAGACGTCGTGCAGGAAGACCCGGAACCGGCGGTCCTCGCTTTCGGCCGACGCGTTCCTGGCGGGGTCCACCAGACCGAGGTACGCGATGCGCTGCGTCTCACCCAGCAGGCCCGCGGCACGCAGGATGCCTTGGACCGCGGTGATTTCGGTGCCCGAGGCCAGACTGTACGGGCTATACGGTGTGTGAGTGTCAGTTTGTACGGGCATCTTGGGGCCTTCGTTCGGGGACCTTGGCGGGTCAGAACTTTATTTTCTATAGTTGTAGAGAATACGGAACCGTAAGATGTGCCACAAGAGTCCGACGCAAAATATTTTGGGGAGCTGCCCGGTGCCAAAGATTGTCGACCACGACCAACGACGGCTTGAACTCGTCGACGCGACGTGGCGGACCATCGCCCGGCTCGGCATTGAAAGCGCCACCATGCGCGAAATCGCCCTCGAGGCCGGCTTCGCGAACGGGGCCCTCAAGCCATACTTCCCCACAAAGGATGATCTGCTGACGTTTGCGTTCGGGCACGTCTTCAACCGCACCAACGAACGCATCGCGGAGGTCACCGCCGGGCAGTCCGGACTCGTAGCCTTGAGGTCGTTTTGCGTTGAGGTGCTGCCCCTGGATGAGGAGCGGATCAACGAGGCGCGGATTGTCATTCCTTTCTGGCAAAAAGCCATCAACGATCCCGGCAAGGCCCGGATCCACCGGGATTCGATGCAGCAGTGGATTGCGGCAATGAGTCAGCATCTTGCCGAGGCGCGGCAATCCGGCGCCGTCACCACGGCCGTCGCCGACCCCGCGCTGGCCGGGCAGCTGCTCAACTTCCTCCTCGGCGCGCAGATCACGGCGGCACTCGCCCCCGAGGGCCAGGTGGAGCTCGGGCTGAACGAGCAGCTGGAGGGGTTCCTGACACTATTGGGCACCTAGGCGTCGGGCATTCTTTTTTCGCCGGTTGTCGAAAAAAGATGACATCGGCCGGCTGCGCCGCTACCCTGAAAGGACTGTGTCCCACGACACGGTCCCAGATATACGACGGCGTCAGGATCTTTTATGACCGCAGTTGCAGCCCGCCCGGTCGCCAGTCCCGCCGGACAAGACGTCCGCACCAGCACGGCCGCCTCGTTCGAGCACTGGAGGCATCTCGTCGCGGAATCTTTCGTTCCGCTGGCCGCCTCGACCGGAAATCCTGACAACTTCCGCGGCCGCATGCGGGCCCGCCGTCTGGACCGCGTGGCGATCGTCGCGGTCTCCTCCACGGGCCATGAGGTCCACCGCACGCCGGCGCTGATTGCGCAGTCCAACCAGCGCTATTTCAAGCTCAACCTCCAACTGCAAGGCACCGGGCTCCTCATCCAGGACAACCGTGAGGCACTCCTGCGCCCGGGCGACCTCTCCATCTACGACACCAGCCGCCCCTACACGCTTGCGTTCGAGGGAGACGCCCGCCTCATGGTGGTCATGTTTCCCTGGGATGCGCTGTCCCTGCCGCCGGAGTGCATCGCGCAGCTTTCAGCCGTGCGGATGGCCGCCGACGGCGGCCTCGCCGCGATCGTCGGGCCGTTCATCGCCCACCTCGCGGAGAACCTGGACGTGCTGAGCGGCCCCAGCGGGTCCCGCTTGGCCGCGAACGCCGTCGACCTCGTGTCCACGATGCTGCATTCGGAACTGGACATGTCACCGGACCGGATGAAACCGCAGGCACTCCTGGCGGCATCAGTCCGCGAGTACATCGACGCCCATCTGGCCGATCCGCTGCTGTCACCGGCCTCCATCGCGGCGGCCCATTTCATCTCCACGCGGCACCTCCACAACGTCTTCCACGAGTCCGGAACCACCGTGGCGAGTTGGATCCGGACCCACCGGCTGGAACGAATCCGCCGCGACTTGAGGGACCCGCTGCACAACGGCACCTCCGTGGGGGCAGTCGCCGCCCGCTGGGGCTTTCTGGACGCGGCGCATTTCAGCCGCTCTTTCCGCGACGCCTTCGGCGAATCCCCCAGCGACTGGCGGCGCGGCGCCTGAGCATGACCTTCCCCGGCGGCTGACAGCGCCCGTCGTCTTGACAGGACCAGCCAGCCGGGACGCACAGGGGGCGGTGCCGGATCTGTCCGGCACCGCCCCTGCTGCTTCTCGGACCGGTCCTTAGACGGGGAGCCCCGCGAGAGCGGCCCTGCGTTCGACTCCGACCTCCACCAGCACGCCGGCCGCAAAGACCACGGGGACTGCGATCAGCAGGCCAACGGCCGTTTCGGCGCTGCCGCCGATCAGTGCCGTGAAGTTGCTGACCACGAGGAACAGGACCCAGCCCAGCAGCAAGGTGGCGAGGATCGGCGCCACCGCCGTCTGCCAGATCTGCCCTGCCACCCGTTCCCGGCGGAAGTACGCGACGACGGCCAGGGACGAGAGCATGTAGAGCGCCAGCAGTGCCGCCACGGCCAGCCCGCTGAACCAGGAAAAAAGGGTCAGGACAGGATCCAGGGACAGCAGGGCGAAGGGCGCCACTAGCAGGAGCGCGATCGCGGTCTGGACCCGCGCGGCCACGGCGGGGGCGCGGTGCCGGTTGGTCCGGGCCAAGGCGCCGGGCAGCGACCCGCGCAGGGCCAGCGAATGGAGGTAGCGGTTGATGCCGTTGTGGAAGGCGATGATGCCGGCCAGCAGGGATGTCACGAGCAGGATGCCGGTGACTGTTCCGGCCCACGGCCCGAACAGCTCCACCATCGGCGTCAGAACGAACGAGGTGGAGTCCCCCGATTCGAGGGCCGCGCCCGCGGCATCCATAACGCGGGAGGGGCCGTAGTAGCTGACCAGCATCCACGAAATGAAGGAGAAGAACACCGCGATGACCACGACCGACAGGTACGTGGCGCGGGCCACCGTGCGGTGGGCGTCTTTGGCCTCGGCCGAGTAGATGGCCGTGGATTCGAAGCCGAACATGGACGCGACAGCGAACATGATGGCCACGCCCGGGGCTCCGGTGGCGATTGCCTCGGGCGAGAAGGACGCTGCCAGGCTGATTCCTTCCGGTCCGCCGCCACGGAACAGCACGGTGAACCCGAACATGAGCAGGATCGCGACCTCCAGGCCGACGAGCAGCGACAGAACCCGTGCCCCGAGTTCGATGTTGAGGGATCCCAGCACCTGTACGCCCGCCATGGTGATTACGGCCAGCAGCCACCAGGGGACCTCGATGCCGGCGGATCCTAGGAGCCCCGAGAAGGCCGCACCGTACAGCCCGTACATCGCGGCCTGGACCGTGCTGTACGCGAGGAGCGCGAGCCACGCGGCACCCGCGCCGGTCTTTCGCCCAAAGGCGGCGGTCACGTAGGCGTAGAAGGCGCCATTGGCCTGGATCTTGCGGCTCATCGCAACGAACCCGACGGCGAAGATCACGATGACGATACCCACCACCAGATACGCCCCGGGCGCCCCGGCACCGTTCCCGAGGGCCGCGGCTAGCGGTGATGCGCCGACGATTCCGGTCAAGGGCGCCTGGGCGGACAAGACAAAGAAGAGAATGCCCATGACGCCGACGCTGCCGGCGCGCAGCGCGGTGGAGTGCTCCGTGCGGGGACTGGTTTCTGCGGTCCGGGACTCGGGATTTGAAATACTCATCGGATCCTTCTTAACGGTCATGAGTCTGGGGAATGGCGGTCTCAGAAATGGGAGGTGAGATGCACCGTGCAAACCAGCATGGCAGGTGACGCCCGTCACTCTATTGTCGATTAGCGATCGGTTGTTGTTCCTCAGCGCAATGGCGTCCAGCGCCAGGCGATCGTTCGCCATGGATCAACTGCAGTTCGCGCAAAGGCAAGACTGCGCGTCCGGCGCCGGTGGACACTCGGACATGACAGTACGGCCGCTGGAACCATCCTGCGCCTCAACTACTCGATGTGGAGTACCCATGGAAACCTACGACGCCCTCCTCGCCTCGATCACCCCGGTGTCCGGTGAGACCCGCACGATCCTGGACCCCGCCACCGGGCAACCGGTCGGCGAAGCCCCGGTCCACACCGTCCAGGACCTCGAAGAGGCCATCGCCGCAGCCCAGGCAGCACAGCCGGCCTGGGCCGCCCTGGGCCACGACGCCCGCAGCGCCGCGCTGCTCAAGGCCGCCGACGCCGTCGAACGCTCCGCCGAGGAACTCGCCCGGCTGCTCTCCCGCGAGCAGGGCAAACCCTTGAACGGGCCCAACGCCCGCTTCGAAGTCGGCGCCTGCGCCGCGTGGCTCCGCGCCGCCGCCGCCACTGCGCTGGAACCGGAAACCGTGGTGGACGACGGCGAAACCCGCGCCGAACTGCACTACAAGCCCATCGGCGTCGTCGGCGCGATCGGGCCCTGGAACTGGCCCATGATGATCACCGTCTGGCAGGTTGCGCCGGCCCTGCGGATGGGGAACGCCGTGGTGGTCAAACCGTCGGAATTCACCCCGCTGTCCGTCCTGGCCCTCGTCGAAATCCTCAACCAGGAACTCCCGGAGGGCCTTCTCACGGCGGTCTCCGGCGGCCGGGAAGTCGGCGCCCGGCTGGCCGAACACCCCGCGATCGGCAAGATCATGTTCACCGGCTCCACCGCCACCGGCAAGGCCATCATCAAGTCCTCCGCGGACACCGTCAAACGACTCACCCTGGAGCTCGGCGGCAACGACGCCGGCATCGTGCTGCCCGACGCCGACCCGAAAGCGATCGCCGAGGGCCTGTTCTGGGGCGCCTTCATCAACACCGGCCAGACCTGCGCGGCGCTCAAGCGCCTCTACGTGCACGACGCCATTTACGACGCCGTCTGCGAGGAACTCACCAGCGTGGCGCGTTCCATGCCGATGGGTAACGGCCTGGACGAGGCCAACGTCCTGGGCCCACTGCAGAACCGCCAGCAGTTCGAGATCGTCGCGGCGCTGGTTGAAGCCGCCCGCGACTCCGGGGCAAGGATTCTGCTGGGCGGCAACCCGGCCCCGGACCAGCCCGGCCACTTCTACCCCGCCACGCTCGTTGCCGATATCGACAACAGCAACCCGCTCGTCGCCGAGGAACAGTTCGGCCCCGCCCTGCCGATCATCCGCTACAGCAACGTAGACGAGGCGGTCGCCATGGCCAACGCCCTCGACGTCGGGCTCGGCGCCTCCGTCTGGTCCGCCGACCCAGCCGCAGCCCGGAAGGTGGCGGGCCGGATCGAGGCCGGCACCGTCTGGATCAACAAGCACGGCGCCGTGGACCCCCGCGTCCCCTTCGGCGGTGCCAAGCAGTCCGGCTACGGACTCGAATTCGGCGTCGAAGGCCTCAAAGCCCTCGGCGTTCCACAGGTCATCAACGGCTGACACCGCTCTTATTAGGGGCATTCATTGCAGCGCCTGCGGCACGGGTTCGTGCCGCAGGTAGCTGCGCCGGAACCGGCCGCTGCCGGCGGTCAGGGCCCGCAGCTCCACCGAGTACCTCAACAGTTCCTGGTCCGGAACCTCGGCGCTGATCTCGGTGCCGTCCGCCCCGGAGGAGATCGTTCCGGTCAGGCGTGCCCGTCTGGCGGACAAGTCGCTCATCACAGCGCCCACGTGGTCCTCCGAGACGCTGATAGTCACGGACGAGACCGGTTCCAGGAACTGAATGCGGGTTGCCGCCGCCGCTTCCCGGAGGGCCAGCGCGCCGGCAGCCTGGAACGCCGCGTCGGAGGAATCCACGCTGTGCGTCTTGCCGCCGATCAGCGTGACCTTGATGTCCACCACGGGGAACCCGGCGGAGACGCCTTTCTGCATCTGGGCCCGCACGCCCTTTTCCACCGAGGTGACGAAGGGCCCGGGAATCACTCCGCCCACAGTTTTGTCGACAAACTCGAAACCGGCGCCGCGGTCGAGGGGTTCTACCTCGATGTCGCAGACGGCGTACTGTCCGTGGCCGCCGGATTGTTTGACATAGCGCCCATGCCCGGCCGCCGGCGCGGCAAACGTCTCCCGCAGTGGCGTGATCACCGGGACGGTCTGCAGGTTCACGCCCTGGTCCCGAAGCCTGCCCAGGACGACATCGGCGTGCGCCTCGCCCATGCACCACAGGATCAGTTGGTGGGTTTCGGAGTTGCGTTCCACCCGCAGCGTCGGGTCCCCGGCGGTGACTTTCCCCAGGTTCCTGGCCAGGGCGTCCTCGTCACCGTGCGTGGCAGCTTCGATGGCAACCGGCATGAGGGGGTCCGGCATGTCCCAGGGGGCCACCAGCAGCGGCAGCTCCTTGGCCGAAATCGTGTCGCCGGTCTCGGCGGTGCCCAGTTTGGTCAGGGCGCAGATATCCCCGGCGACGCAGAACGGCACGGGCCGCAGTCCCGATCCCAGCGGCGAGTACAGGCGTGTGACCCGGTCGTCGCTGTCGTGGTCCTCGTGCCCGCGGTCCGCCATTCCGCGGCCGCCCACATGGATGGCGGCGTCCTCCCGCACAACGCCGGAGAAGACACGCACCAGGCAGACCCGGCCGAGGAACGGGTCGATCGTCGTGCGGACCACTTCACCGAGCAGCGGGCCGTCGGGGTCGCAGCCGAGCGGGCCGGCGGGCACCCCGTCCAGGTCCGTCGCTGCGGGAACGCCGTGTTCCGCCGGCGTCGGAAATGCGCGCACCAGGACCTCGAGGAGCTCCGCCAGGCCGAGTCCGGATTCCGCTGACGTCGGCAGCACCGGGTGAAAGGACCCGCGGGCCACGGCCGTCTCCAGATCGGCGATCAGGACATCGGGAGGGATTTCTTCACCTCCGAGGTAGCGGTCCATGAGCGTCTCGTCCTCGCTCTCGGCAATGATCCCCTCGATCAGCGCGCCGCGAGCGGACTCCGCCGCGGCAAGCTCGACGCCGGTCGCGGCCCGGGTGGCCGGCGCGGGTTCCGCCGGACCGTGCTCGGAAACGGTCCCGGTCAGCAGCCCCAGCAACCCTGTGACAGCACCGTCCGCGCGGACCGGCAGGTAGAGCGGAACGATGGCGTCGCCGAATGCCAGACGGCAGCGGGCGACTGCGGCGTCGAAATCCGCGCGCGGATGGTCCAGCCGGCTGATGGCCACGGCCCGCGGCATTCCGAGCCGTTGGCACTCGCTCCAGAGTGCGGTGGTCGCGGCGTCGACATCGTCGGTGGCCGAGACGACGAACAGCACAGCATCCGCCGCACGAAGGCCTGCCCGCAGCTCGCCGATGAAATCCGTATACCCAGGAGTGTCCAGCAGGTTCACCTTGATCTCCCCCACCGTCACCGGCACCACCGCCAGGGCCACGGAGCGCTGCTGCGCGATGGCGGAAGGATCCGAGTCGCTCACCGTAGTGCCCTCGGCGATCGAGCCTTTGCGTGTGATGGCTCCGGTGGCGGCAAGCAAGGCCTCGGTGAGCATTGTTTTCCCGGAACCGGAGTGCCCCACGAGTGCCACATTGCGGATCTTGTCCGGCTGCTCCGGCGGCGCGACGCCGGTGGCGTCGGCCCGCCGGAGGTCAGACGTACCCCGGACCGGGCCCCTTGACGGGGTCTTGGCGCCTTTCGACGGCATGAGAACCTCCCGGCGTCGCATCCACTCGTGCCCTGCAGGGCCTTGTGTTAAGGATTGGACACCCTGGGACGCCCGGACAGCAAGGGCTTTTTCAGGCCGTGGCCGGGGCGACCATGGACCCGGAGGCCGCCCGGTTCCGGAGCCATCGTCCCAGTGCCTTGCCTTTGCCCTTCCACCAACTGTCTTCGTCGGTGTCATGGTGCCACCGGAAGATCACGGCGACCAGGACGAAGACCCCGGCGCCGACGCCCTGCCAGGAGCCGGAGGCGGCATCGATGAGCACACTAAACGCCATGACCAGGATGGAAGGCAGGGCAAGTGTCCGGAAAACGGTGTTGGCCACGTACCGGCGGTGCGACCGCGGCACGGACACCGCGCGGACGAAGTCGAAGCACAAGCAGACGACGACGAGGGCCTGCCCCAGGGACATCAGGATGTGCCCCGGCAGGGAGCCGGCAAACAGGACGGCCGCCGGGAGTCCCGGGCTCACGGTGTGCCCGTCAATGTTGCCGGCTGCAGCCCGGGGGGCGAATCAAACCTGGGCGGATCGACAATGGACGGATCAAACTCGGCTGAATCATGCATGCGATGCCCCCCGGCGTCTACGCTGCTCCTGCGCTGGCTCTGCCCGGGCTTCCCGTAGGAGCTGTGAGCGTGTCACGCCAGCCTTTTCTGACACTCCAATTCAACGCGCGGCACGGGCCTCAAGTCACGCAAATCAGGTACCCGACTATCGGATGCCCGATTACCTGCTGGCGTTCCGGTGTACTCAGTTTCGTCGTTGCGCCTACTTGCCCAGGCATCCCGAGGTAACAGCGAAAAGTGACCGTTGACACATCAAAGATATTCATGTCATGGTTGTAACACCAGATGGTCTGACCAATAGACCGAATGACTCGCAGCGATACTACGAGGAAGTAGCCACATGAATCTCTACTCGCTTATGCAGAAGCGAACCGCCACGCAGGGGCCCATCAGGGTCGGCGTCATTGGCGCCGGTAAGTTCGCCTCGATGTTCCTCACGCAGGCACTCAACACTGAGGGGATCCACGTTGTCGGCGTCGCCGACATCGACGTCCCCAAGGCCAGGGGCGCACTCCAGCGCACGGGCTGGCCGGCCGAGCGCTACGCCGCCAGGAACTTCGCCGAGGCCCTTCGCAACGGCACTACCTTCGTCACGGAAAGTTCCGCTGACCTCATCCGGCTCCCGGAGGTTGAGGTCATCCTGGAGGTGACCGGAAACCCGATCGTCGGCACCGCCCATGCCGTGCAGAGCATCGACAACGGCAAGCACATCATCATGGTCAACGTCGAGGCCGACTGCATGGTGGGCCCGATCCTCCAGCGCCGCGCCGAAGCCGCCGGCGTGGTCTACTCCATGGCCTACGGCGACCAGCCCGCCTTGATATGCGAAATGGTCGACTGGTGCCGCACGGTCGGCTTCGACATCGTCGCCGCCGGCAAGGGCACCAAATACCTCCCGGAGTACAACTACTCCACCCCGGACACCGTGTGGAACTACTACGGCTTCAGTGACGAACAGCTTGCCTCCGGTGACTTCAACCCCAAGATGTTCAACTCCTTCCTGGACGGCACCAAGTCGGCCATCGAAATGGCAGCAGTCGCCAACGGCACGGGGCTCACCCCGCAGGATGAAGGGCTCTTCTTCCCGCCGGCCGGCGTGGAAGACCTACCGAACATCTACCGCGAGAAGTCCGTCGGCGGGATCCTGACCCGGCGCGGCACCGTGGAGATCGCCTCCAGCCTGAACCGGGACGGCACCGAAGTGGAGCGCGATCTCCGCTGGGGCGTCTATGTCACGTTCGAGGCCAAGACCGACTACGCCGCGCAGTGCTTTGCCGAGTACGGCGTGAAAACCGACTCGACCGGACGCTACGGCTCGCTGTACCGTCCGTACCACATGATCGGACTCGAACTGGGGGTCAGTATCGCCTCGGCCGTACTGCGCGGGGAAGCCACCGGTTCACCGACCGGCTTCCGCGGCGACGTCATGACGACGGCCAAGAAGGACCTCAAAGCAGGCGAAATCCTGGACGGCGAGGGCGGCTACACGGCGTTCGGCAAGCTGGCCCCGGCCCGGATCTCCTTGGAACGCAACGCCCTGCCGCTGGGCCTCGCGCACGGCATGAAACTCAAGCGCGACGTCCCCAAGGACGGCACCGTCTCATGGGACGACGTCGACGCCGACGAAACCCTCTTGGCGGTCCAGATCCGGCGGCAGCTGGAGACGGAATTCAGGGCCGAGATGCTGACGCACGCATAGGTCAGACCTTCAGGCCGCGACTACGATGGAGATGCCGCCGGCGATCGGCCGGCGGCATGGCAATCAACGAGGTGGTCGAGTATGAGCGCAGAAGCATGGGAACCGGTCCAACGGGTCCGGACCTACGAACAGGTGATGTCCCAGATCGAGGACAGGATCCTGGACGGCAGACTCAAGGCTGGGGACAAGCTGCCCAGCGAACGGGACCTCTCGGCACTTCTTGGAGTTTCCCGGCCATCGCTCCGGGAATCACTCAGGGTCCTGGAGGCCTTGGGCATCGTGGATATCCGTCCCGGCGGGGGCGCCGAGGGCGGGGCAGTGCTGGTCGGCGAGCCGGGATCCGGATTCGTCAACCTGCTCAAGCTCCAACTCGCACTGGGTCAATTCGACCAGAACGAGGTACTCGAAACGCGGATCGCACTGGAAACCTGGTGCTGTGAGGAAGCCGCGGCGCGGGCCAGCGAAGAGGACCACCACGAACTGGGACTGATCCTGGATGCGATGGATGACCCCGACATTTCAACCGCAGAGTTCAACCGACTGGACGCCGCATTCCACGTCCGGATTGCCGAATCAACAGGCAACACGCTTTCCTCCCACTTGATGGGCTCGCTTCGGACCGCAATCAACCGCCAGATGATCGAGGCCTACGCGCGGCTGGAGGACTGGAAGAAAACCGCCACAGTCGTTCGCAGCGAACACCGCCACATTCTCGATTCCATCCGGCGGGGGGACGCGAATGAGTCCAGGCGCGCTGTGGGGGATCACATCCGCAGCTTTTACAACATTGGAAACATCGAGGGACTGAACCACCCGCACTGACGCCGGCTGACGGCGTCGCCGGGTGCAGGACCCTCGCCACCCGGGACAGGGGGAAAAATCCCCCGTCCCATATCGAAGGAGATAGGGACGCTGATGAGCACGCTCACGCAAACACAGACCCACCAGGCTGAACATGGTTCACCGGACAAGCTCAAGGTCGCAATCGGAAGTGCCGTCGGCACGACGATCGAAAACTACGACTTTCTCGCCTACGGCACGGCCGCCGCGCTTTATTTCGGCACCGCATTCTTTCCCGGCCAAGACCCCGTCGCTGCCACCCTGCTGGCATTCGCCACCCTCGCCGTGGGCTTTGCCATGCGGCCGCTGGGCGGACTGATCGGCGGCTACCTCGGCGACAAGTACGGCCGCAAACCAGTCCTGGTCGGCGCGCTGCTGGTGATGGGTGCCGCGACCTTCCTGATCGGCGTCCTGCCCACCTATCAGCAGGTGGGCGTCCTGGCACCGATCCTGCTCGTCGCGATCCGCATCATCCAGGGCCTGGCCTTCGGCGCCGAATGGGGCGGCGCCATCATGATGACCTTTGAGCATGCTCCGTGGCGACAGCGCGGCCGCTACACCGGCATCCCGCAGGCCGGTGTCCCGCTTGGCCTGCTGCTGGCCAACCTCGTCTTCCTTGCCACCACCGGCTGGAACAACGAATGGTCCTGGCGCGTGCCGTTCCTCGCCAGCTCCGTCCTGATCATTGCCGGCATCATCATCCGAATGAAGGTCAGCGAATCCCCCGAGTTCGAGGAAACGAAAGCCAAAGGCGAACTCGTCAAGAATCCGCTCCTGACCGTCATCAAGAATGACTGGCGCACGATTCTGCGGGTCATCGGTCTTCGGCTGGCAGAATCCGGTGGCTTCTACGTCATCGTCACGTACCTGCTGTCCTACATCGTCGCCAACAAGCTCGTCGACCGCCAGACGGGCCTGACCGGCCTGGTGCTCGCCGCAGCACTGGGCGTGGTGACCACAATCCTCTGGGGCCGGCTTACGGACACGATTGGACGCCGCAAGCTCTACATCATCGGCACTGCCGGCATTATTCTCTTCGGCTTCCCGATGTTCCTCATGGTCAACACCGGCGTCCCGTTCCTAGTTATCCTCGTGTATATCATCGGGTTGCCGATCCTCCACGACATGCTCGCGGGTTCCCAGGGCGCCTGGTTCTCCGAGCTGTTCCCCGCCAACACCAGGACCTCCGGGGCATCCATTGGATACCAGTTCTCGGCCGCCATCTCCGGCTTCATCCCCCTCATCGCAGCAGCCACGGCAGCCGCCTGGGGCTGGAGCGGCGTGGCAATCGTCTACATGGCATGCGGAGCCATCGGACTCATCGCGGCCCTGGTCACCCGGGAAACCTGGGGAAAGCGCGAACGCGCCGCCGTCGACCAGCTCATCGCAGCCGGCAAGTAAGCCCGGCACCCCCGCTGCACGCACCAACAGCTGTGCCCGGGACCATTGGTCCCGGGCACAGTTGTTTTCCTGGTGTTTTTCCTAGAGCCTGTCCTTGTCGATGCCCCGCGGCCGCCACACCACCAGCGCCTGCGACCTCGCCTGCGGGCGCTTGCCACGGGCCAGGCTGACGACGTCGCCGGCAGTTCCGGCGGCGAAGATCCGCGAATCGGCGGCCTGACGACGCTGGCCCAGCTCCTGCGTCAGTTCGCTGACCCGGCGCTGCAGGGCGGCCACCTGGTTCTCCAACTGCAGGATCCGCTTGATGCCTTCCAGCGAAACCCCCTCCTGGGAGAGCCGCTGGACCTCGCGGAGCATGTTCACATCCCGCTGCGAGTAGCGCCTCGACTTGCCCGGGGCGCGGCTGGGCGAGACGATGCCCATCCGGTCGTACTGGCGAAGCGTCTGCGGGTGCATGTCCGCCAGTTCCGCGGCAACGGAGATGACGAAGATCGGCTGATCGAAGTCAATGGCCATGGCTGGATCCCGTTCCTAGAGCCGGGCCTTGGCTGCCAGGCCCGTGCGGACGTCCTCATCGGCGGTCGCAGCGGCGAAGGCCTTCACGGCCTCCTCAGCTTGCTTGTTCAGCTTCCGCGGAACAGCGACGTCGATTGTCACCAGCAGATCGCCGGTGGCTTTGGCGTGCTTGACGCCGCGGCCCTTGACGCGCAGCGTGCGGCCCGAGGGCGTCCCTGCGGGAACCCTGACCTTGACTTTGTCGCCGTCGATCGTCGGAACCTCGATATCCGCCCCCAGCGCCGCCTCCGGGAAGGTGACCGGGACGTGGATCCGGAGGTTGTCGCCGTCGCGGACGTAGAACTCGTGGGGCTTCACCGAGACGGTGACCATGAGGTCGCCGTTGCCGGCGGCGGCGTACTGTCCCTTGCCGCGGACGCGGACCTTTTGTCCGTCCTTGATCCCTGCCGGGATACGGACGTCGATGACCTCGCCGTCCGGTTCGCGCAGGCCGATCGTGGTGCCGCGGATTGACCCGGCAAACGAGATCGAGGTGGACGCGGTGCGGTCCGCGCCCTTCTGCGGAGCCCGCTGGAAGGACTGGCCCCCGCCGCCGAATCCGCCGCCGCCGAAGAGATCTGCGAACTCGGGCGGAATGCCGCCGGCCGTGCTGTAACTGCCGGAATGGCGCCCACCGCCGCCGGTGAAGAGCCCGCCGAAGAGGTCCTCGAAGCCAGCTCCGCCGGTGGCCCCGCCGCTTCCGCCGGGGGCGAAGCGTGCGCCGCCCCCCATGGCCCGGATGGCATCGTACTGCTGGCGCTCATCGGGATCCGAGAGCACAGAATAGGCCTCGGAGATGTCCTTGAACTTCTTCTCCGATGCAACATCCCCCGCGTTGGTGTCCGGGTGGTGCTGCCGGGCAAGCTTGCGGTAGGCCTTCTTGATGTCGGCGTCGGAAGCGTCCTTGGCGACACCAAGGATCTTGTAAAAGTCCTTGTCCACCCAGTCCTGGCTAGCCAATGGCGTTTCCTTTCAAAAGTTCAAACAGTTAAGGCGAGATTACCGCTGAACGCCGTAGCGGATGAGGGGGCCCGGGAGTGGCATCGGGCCTGCCGGAGCGTGGAGGCAAAGTCCGTCAGGACTTTGCCTCCACGCGTAGGGGCGGGGCCCCCTCATCCGCGAAGGCGTGGGCGCAACCCTACGCCGGAACCGCCACGATCACCTGGGCCGCGCGGAGGACGCGTTCGCCGGACTTGTAGCCCGAGCGCAGCACCTGGCTGACGGTGTCGATTTCGATGTCCGTGCCGGGCTGCTGGATGAGGGCCTCGTGGATGGTCGGATCGAACTCCACGCCGGTCTCATCGATGCGGACCAGTCCGTACGTCTTCAGCGCAGCCTCCAGCTTGGCGGCGATCGCGGCGAAAGGGCCGTCCGCGAGGTCGCCATGCTGGCGGGCGGCGTCGACGTCGTCCAGCACCGGGAGAAGGGAGTTCAGGACGCCGATCACGGCCATTTCCCCTGCCACGGCGCGGTCGCGTTCGACGCGCTTGCGGTAGTTGACGTACTCGGCCTGCAGCCGGCGGAGGTCATTCCTGAGCTCCTCCGCCGCGGCCGCGTCAACGCCCTGCGCCACCGACTCCTCGGCGGGCACCTCGACACTGTTGAGGATGTCCTCGGCTTGCGACAGGGCATCCCCGGAACGGGAGTCCTCAGCACCGGAGTCCGCGGCGGCGGCGTGCTCCTGGCCGGGGTGGCGGGCCTGGCCGGTCTTCGGATCAACCTTGCGGTGATCGTGGATCACCGGCTTCTGCGGCTCGTTCTCCTGCTGTTCAGCGTGGCGCCGGTCCTCGGAAGAACCGTGCTCTTCTTCGTTACCGTGGTGCGGCATGATTACTTCTTCTCGTCTTCGTCAACGATTTCGGCGTCGACGATGTCCTCGTCAGAGCCGGCCGCATGCTCGCCTGCGGGGGCACCCTGCGCACCGGCGTGGCCGTCGGGGGAACCGGTGTGGCCGTCGGGGGAACCGGCCTGGGCGTAGATGGCTTCGCCGAGCTTGCCCTGGGAAGCCTGCAGCTTCTCAAACGCGGTCTTCACGGCGGCGTCATCGGTGCCCTCGAGGGCCTTCTTGAGGGCGTCGACGTCGGCCTTGACCTCGGTCTTGACCTCTTCGGGCAGCTTGTCGGCGTTGTCGGCGATCAGCTTGTCCACGGAGTAGGCGAGCTGCTCGGCCGTGTTGCGGGTGTCGGTTGCCTCGCGGCGGGCCTTGTCCTCGGCTGCGTGCTCTTCGGCGTCGTGGACCATGCGGTCGATGTCTTCCTTGGACAGCGCGGTGCCGCCGGTGATGGTCATGGACTGTTCCTTGCCGGTGCCCTTGTCCTTCGCCGAAACGTGCACGATGCCGTTGGCGTCGATGTCGAAGGTGACCTCGACCTGCGGAACGCCGCGGGGAGCCGGAGCGATGCCGGTCAGCTCGAACGTGCCCAGCGGCTTGTTGTCGCGGGTGAACTCACGCTCGCCCTGGAAGACCTGGATGGCCACGGACGGCTGGTTGTCATCCGCCGTGGTGAAGGTCTCGCTCCGCTTGGTGGGGATGGCGGTGTTGCGCTCGATCAGGTGCGTCATGATGCCGCCCTTGGTTTCGATGCCAAGGGACAACGGGGTGACGTCGATCAGCAGCACGTCCTTGCGCTCACCCTTGAGGACGCCGGCCTGCAGGGCTGCGCCGACGGCGACTACCTCATCGGGGTTGACGCCCTTGTTCGGCTCCTTGCCTCCGGCCAATTCCTTGACGAGGTCGTAGACGGCCGGCATGCGGGTGGAACCGCCGACTAGCACGATGTGGTCGATCTCGGAGAGCTTGATGCCGGCTTCCTTGATGACGTCCTGGAACGGCTTCTTGGTGCGGTCCAGCAGGTCCTTGGTGAGGTCCTGGAACTTGGCGCGGGTCAGCTGCTCGTCCAGGTGAACCGGGCCGTCCGGGGTGACGGAGAGGTACTGGAGGGAAACGTTGGTGCTCGAGGAGGAGGAGAGTTCCTTCTTGGCCTGCTCCGCTGCTTCGCGGAGACGCTGCAGGGCAATCTTGTCCTTCGTGAGGTCGATGCCCTTGACCTTGAGCTGGTTCAGCAGGTATTCCACGACACGCTGGTCCCAGTCGTCGCCGCCGAGGTGGTTGTCACCGGCGGTGGCGCGGACCTGGATGGTGGAGAAGTTGTCCTCGTCCTTGCCGACCTCAAGAAGGGAGACGTCGAACGTTCCGCCGCCGAGGTCGAAGACCAGGATGAGCTCATCTTCCTTGCCCTTGTCCAGGCCGTAGGCCAGGGCGGCCGCCGTGGGCTCGTTGACGATGCGCAGGACGTTCAGGCCGGCGATTTCTCCGGCCTCCTTGGTAGCCTGGCGCTGGGCGTCGTTGAAGTAGGCCGGCACGGTGACGACGGCGTCGGTGACCTTTTCGCCGAGGTAGGACTCGGCGTCGTTCTTGAGCTTCATGAGGATACGGGCGGAAATTTCCTGCGCCGTATACTTCTTGTCGTCAATGGCGACCGACCAGTCAGTGCCCATGTGGCGCTTGACGGACGCGATGGTGCGGTCAATGTTGTTGACGGCCTGGCGCTTGGCGATCTCGCCGACCAGGACCTCGCCGGATTTGGAGAAGGCAACAACCGACGGCGTGGTGCGGCCACCCTCGGCGTTGGCAATGACGGTGGGCTCGCCACCTTCGAGAACGGAGACGACGGAGTTAGTGGTTCCGAGGTCAATACCTACTGCACGTGACATGGATTGCTTCCTTACTTTCCTTGGAATCTTGCGGAGATGGCCGCGGACCACAATGCTTCTAACCGCAAAGGATCCGACCGTTATTGAGCGATCTACACTCAACTTTACGCAGACGCGTTCATAAGTCAATTCAAAGTTGAGCGACATCGACTCAACTTTGCTCCGCGTCCGGCCCGCGGCCGCTCATCGCCGCCTAGATTCCAGCCCCTCCGGCACTTCCCGGGCAGTGTTTCGCCCTGCGCGAACCTGTGCACGAACCGCCCGTGCACTGACCACCCGCGCACAGGCCGCGCCGCAGACCAGCCGGCGTCAGCGCCGGCTGGTTCCGCCAGCTTCCTTCGCTCTAGTTGTCGCCCCGAGCGGCGTCGTCGTCGGCAGACTCTCCCGCGGCCGGCCGGCCGGGGCGCTCGGGATGGGACGTTCCGGCGGTCCCGTAGTCACCTTCGGGATACTCCCCCTCCTCGGCGATGCCGGCGGGCTCACCGGCGACCCCGCCCTCGCCGTAGTCGCCCTCGGCATAGTCGCCTTCCACCTCGCCGACGACGGCCGCTCCGGCCACGCCGGCGCTGCCGTAGTCCCCGGTCGCGTACTCCCCCTCGACGGCCGTGGGCGGGACTTCGCCTTCCGTGCCGGCGGAGCCGTAGTCGCCCTCGGCGTACTGCCCCTCTGGCGCGGCGGCCTCCGCTTCACCCTCAATGGGACCCGCATTGGCGTTTTGGGACGCCGCCTTTCCGGACACGTTCTCTTCAGACATGTTCTCTTCAGGCCTGCTATCTTCAGGCCTGTTCTCTTCAGACATGGATGGATCCTTCCTGGACGCATCGGGCGCGCCCGTGCGGGCGCATGGGCAGTCTATCGAGCGCCACCGCGGGGCAACAGGGGATCCTGGTTCACACGGCAGCGCCGGCCGCCGGCAGTCCGGCGACGTCCGCCAGCACAGCAAGGTGGTGAGCAAAGAGCTCCTCCCGGGCAGTGAAAGTGTCCGGGCCGTACTGGCCAAAGACTTCGAAGCTGACGGCGCCGAAGAGTGAGGTCCAGGCCAGGGTGCCGCGGGCCAGGAGGTCATCCGGCACCGCCAGGCCGAACTCCGCCCGAATTTTCGCCAGGTCCCCGGCCAGCCCGGCGGCCACGGCAGGACTCCGCCGACCGGTCGCGGCAAGCCGCCCGGCCCGGAAGGCGCCGTCGAGGATTCCAATGAGGGCAATAATCACCCTGGTGCCGGGACCGGTGGTCCGCTCGGCGGGGGCCCGGTAACCGGGCACTGGACTGCCGAAGAGCAGGGCGTAACGGGAGGGTTCGCGCAGCGCCCACTCCCGCACCGCGCGGCCCAGCGCCGCAAAGCGGCCGTCGAAATCGGCTTCCGGCACCGCGCCGACGGCGGCATCCACCTCATCGCCAAGCTCGTTGTACGCATCAATCAGGAGAAGGGTCAGCAGCTCCTCCCGGTTCTCCACGTAGCGGTAGACCGCCGAGGAGACGACGCCGAGATCGCGGGCCACGGCCCGGAGGGACAGCGCGGCAGCGCCGTGCAGCGCCAGGTGTTCCCGGCCCAGCCGGACAATATCGGCGACGGTCTGGGCCCGGGCACGCTCGCGCGGGGTGCGGGGCCGGGAAGCCGCGGCCGCCGAAAGAGCATCAACGTCAGCTTCGATCCCGGCTTCAATCCTGTCTTCTGGCATGAGACCAGCTTTTCACAAACAAGAGCACTGTCAACAAATGCGAGCACCGCTCTTGACTTGCCGCATCCCGACGGCGCATCCTGAATGAGAGAGCACTGCTCTCATTACTTCAAAGGAGATTGAAATGTCCGAACCTGTTGCCTCCGGACGCCCATCGTCCAGGCTTTATGTCGTCACAGGTGCCGGCCCGGTGGGCTGGACCGTCGCGGAACAACTGGCTGCGGCGGGCCACCGCGTGCGCGTCCTGACGAGGTCCGGCAGCGGGCCCGCCCACCCTTTGGTCGAACGACTGTCGATCGATGTTTCGGAGCCCTCCCGGCTCGGCGAGGCCTTCCACGGCGCCACGGCGGTTTTCCACTGCATCCACGGCTCGCGGTACAACGCCGACGTGTGGGCCAGGGAACTGCCGGCCGCCGAGCAGAACGTCCTCGCCGCGGCGGGCGCGGCGGACGCCGTCGTGGTCTTTCCGGAAAGCCTGTACTCCTACAGTGCACCGGAACGGCCGATGACCGAGGAGGGCCCGCGGGAAGCGCAGGGCGGCAAGCGCGGCGTCCGGACGGCACTTCTGAAGGCCCGCGCGGCATCCACAACGGACACAGTGAGCGTGGTGGCGAGCGATTTCTTTGGCCCCAGGGTCCGTAATTCGCACGCCGGCGAGCGCATGGTCCGTCCCGTCACGGCCGGACGGCGGATGCAGGTGATCGGCCGGGCAGACCAGCCGCATTCCTTCACGTACGTTCCGGACCTCGCGGCCGCCATGATTGCTGCGGCGGACAGGCCGCAGGTGTGGAACCGGATGTGGCATGCACCCACCGGGCCTGCCCTGACCCAACGCGAGATTGCGGGGGCATTCGCCAAGGCGGCCGGCGCCCGGGCGCCGCGTGTCACGGCGGTACCCGGCTGGGCGCTGCGGGCGATGGGTATGTTTTCCCCCGACATGCGGGAACTGGCCGAGACGCTGTACCAGTTCCAGCGACCGTTCGTGATGGAGTCCGCCGCAAGCCAGACCGCCCTGGGGCTGACGCCGACCCCGCTGCACGAAGCAGCCGCCGCCACCGTGGCCTGGTGGGGGGACGGTGGACGGTGACTGGGGGACAGTGACGGCGGCTGCGGCATTCGGTTCCGCCTAGCGGACTCCGGCGTCCTCGTTTTCCGTCGGCCGGGAGGACGCCCGCCGGGAGGACAGCGCGTCGCGGCCCGCGGCATCGTTCCCGGGCCGGCCTAGCCTGCCGGGCCACCAGAGCCGCGGGCCGATGTCGTAGGCCAGCGCGGGCACCAGCAGGGAGCGGACCAGCACCGTGTCCAGCAGGACGCCAAACGCGACGATGAAAGCGAGCTGCACCAGGAACATGATCGGAATAACGCCCAGGGCCGCGAAGGTGGCCGCGAGGACCACCCCGGCCGAGGTGATCACCCCGCCTGTCACGCTGAGGCCGCGCAGGATGCCGGGCCGGGTGCCGTGCTTGAGGGACTCCTCCCGGACCCGGCTCATCAGGAAGATGTTGTAGTCAACGCCCAGCGCCACGAGGAAGACAAAGCCGAACAGAGGCACCGTTGCATCCGCCCCCGGGAAGCCGAAGACGTTGTTGAACACGAAGGCTGAGACGCCCATCGCCGCTGCGTAGGACAGGACCACGGAGACGACCAGCAGGACCGGCGCGAGCACCGATCGCAGCAGCAGCATGAGGATCACCAGAATCACGCCCAGAACCACCGGGATGATGGTGACGAGGTCACGCTGGGCCGTGGTGTTCGTGTCCAGGGCGGTCGCCGTCACACCACCGACCAACACGCCGCCGTCAATCTTCTTCAGTTCCTGGCGGAGCGACACCACGGCGTTTTCGGCTTCGGTGGAGTCCGCGGCGTAGTTCAGCGTCGCGTTGATAAGAACCTTCCCGTCCCGGGCCGCCGGTGCCGTGGGAGCACTGGGGTTGGCCGCGGCGCCGGTCATGATGGGGACGCCGCCATCGGCCAGCAGATAGGCGTCCCCGACGCCGTTGCTCGCCTGGACCCGATCCAGCACCTCTTGGGCCTTTGCCTGGTCGGCCACGATCACCGCCGGGCTGCCGGACCCGGCGTCGAAGTGCCGGCCCAGGGCATCTTGTCCGTCGACGGCGTTGGAGGCGGTGAGGATGACGTCAGTCTGGGCCACGCCGTTGGCCTTGAGCTGCAGGATGCCGGCACCGGCCACAAGGAGCAGCAGCACCGAGGCAACCCAGACCGTGCGCGGCCGGCGGGCAACCAGCGAACCGGTGGCCCGCCACAGTCCCTTCTGGCCTTCCAGCCCGGTAACCAGTTCCGGTTCCCGCTGGGTTTCCGGCAGCAGCTTGGGCCGGAACGGCCAGAACGCCGCCCTGCCCAGCAGCGCCATCAGGGCCGGCAGCAGGGTCAGTGCCGCGAACAGCGCGCAGAGAATGCCCGCCGCCGCCACGGGGCCGAGCGCCTTGTTGGAGTTGAGGTCGGAGAAGAGCAGGCAGAGCAGTGCGATGATCACGGTGGCGCCGGAGGCCAGGATCGGCTCCCAGGCCGCCTTCCACGCGGTGAGGGCGGCGGCCGTCCGGTCGGTGGTGTGGGTCAGGGCTTCGCGGAACCGTGCCACATAGAGCAGGGCATAGTCGGTGGCCGCGCCGATCACCAGGATGGACAGGATGCCCTGGCTTTGGCCGTTCAGCTGGATCCAGCCGGCCTTGGCCATGCCGAACACCAGCAGGATCGCGGCGCACAGCGCGAACACGGACGTGAACAGCACCATGACAGGCAGCAGCAGGGAACGGTAGACGATCAGCAGGATCAGGAACACGGCTCCGAGGGCGACCAGCAGCAGGATGCCGTCAATTCCCGCAAAGGCACTCACCAGGTCTGCCGTAAGCCCGGCCGGTCCGGTAACGAAGGTCTGCATTCCTGCCGGCGCGGACCCCTGAACCTCGTTGCGCAGTTCCTTGACCACCGTCTTCACTTCCGCCGAGGAAGGAATGGGCACCACGAACTGGACCGCCTTGGCGTCCCCGGAGGGGATGGGGCCGATCACCGTACTCCCGGCCTGGAGGGCCTCCAGTCTGTCCTTGAGTGCCGCGGCCTCGCGGAGCTGGGCCGGAGTGAAGGCGGAGTCGCTCTCGACCACGATCACGGCGGGAATTTCCTTGGAGTCCCGGAACTTGGCCTGCCAGTCCGCGGCCCCGGTGGCCTCCGCCCCGGCGGGAAGGAATGATGCCTGATCGTTGGATGACACCTCGCTCAAGCGGCCGAATGTCGGGCCACCGACGCCGGCGATCGCCAGCCAGGCCACGAGCACTGCGGGAACCAGCCACCGCAACCAGAACGGGACGCGCGTGGTGGGCGAAGTCGTTTTCATGTGTCCTTCTGGGGGCGCTTCGGAGTGATGCCAGGAACAACTCCATAGTAGACTATCTCCATCATAGAGATAAGGCGATGGTGCGAAGTGCCGGAGGAGAATTGAAGGACACCCGGCGTCAGGCCGCTGCAGTGGACCTGAAGTAAACTCCCAAAGAGGCCGTCGGCAGCGCCGACCCGCCGGGGCCAGGCCGCCACGGCCACATCAAGGGATGAAGGAGGTCCGCCGTGTCAGCCGAATCCCAAGTCCCAACCGAAAAGGCAGGCCCATCCGCAAATGCGGGCCCGGCCGAAGGCGCAGGCCCGTCCGAAGCGGCCGGGCCGCCGCCCCTGGTCCGGCTCCTGCAGGAATTCACCCTCGAAGCCAACCGCTATGTGGACTCCGCCGGCGGCCGCAATGACATGCACCGAACGGATCTCAACGCCCTCGCCGTGATCATGCGGCACACGGCGAGGGACCAGATTGTCACTCCGGGAGTGCTCCGGAAAGAGCTGAACCTCAGCTCCCCTGCCACCACCGCACTGATCGATCGGCTCCACAGTTCCGGCCACGTGGTCCGCGAGCGCGAGGGCGCGGACCGTCGCCAGGTGCAGCTGCGCATGACCCCCAAGGCCTTCCGCGACGGCGGCGCCATGTTCCTCCCACTGGCCCGCCACATGGGCGCGGCGATGGAAAGCTTCACGCCGGAGGAACTGGAGATTGTTACCCGGTTCATGAACTCAATGATCGATGCCACCGTTCGGGCCGGCGAAGAAGCCGCCCGCGGCCCCGCGCCGGAGCACCGCCCCGGCTGATGCGCAGCGCGCGCCGTCACAGGCGCGCAGCTGCCTTGGGCGGGCGAGGAAGCGCCGCTTCGGGCGCCGGGCTCCGGCCGAAGTGCCTGCCGACGCCGACGGCGGCCGCTGCCAGCGCCAGCGGGACCGCGAGCGCCCAGCCACTAAAGAGCAGGACGGCCACCATGACGGCCGCCGCCACGATCACGCCGTACCAGGCGACGGTCCGCGGCTGCAGCAGCCGGATGCCGGCAGCCAGGCCAAACGCGGTGACGGCCGTGAAGCACGCCGAGGCGGCCCCGATCTGGAACTGCATGTCGGTGAGTCCGGCAATGGCCGCGGCGAACGACAGCAGCGTCAGGACGGCCAGGGTTGCCAGGCTTCCGACGGGCACCTGTCCCCGCCCGGCGCCGCGGGCAAGGGCGGGCGGCAGCACGCCGTCGGACGCCAGGGAGGCCCCGAGCCGGCTGGCGCCGGCAACGAAGGTGTTGATGGGGCCGAAAGTCAGCACGGCGGCGGCGACGGCGGTGAGCGGGGCCGCCAGTGAGCCCAACCCCTTCTCCAGCAACGCCGCGACGGGCACGGCCGTTGCCGGCAGCTCCGGGCCGAGGACCGCCACCGAGGCGGCGACAACGCCGATGTAGACCGCGCCCACCACAATCAGGGTGAGCCACGTGGCCCGCCGGAGATCGCGCCCGGGATTCCGGAACTCCCCGGCCAGGTGGGAGACCGCTTCCCAGCCGGCGAAGCAGAAGAACAGCAGGCTGGCGGCGCCGCCGACCGCCCAGTAGCCGTGCGGGGCAAAGGGCTGGAAATTTTCCGCCTTGGCCTGGGGCGCTGCGAGCACGACGGCGAGCGCGAGCAGTGCCACCAGCAGGACCATGAGCGCGAGCTGCATGCGACTGGAAACCCTGATGCCGACGGCGTTGCTCGCGAAGGCGGCCAGCAGGATCACCGCCGCCGCGAGGACCGCGGTTTCCCGGCCTCCACCGACGGCGTGGGCGATGTAATTGCCGCCGATCACGGCCGTTGCCGGGGCGCCGAAGGGGATAGAAAAGTAGAAGAGGTACCCGGCCACCACCGAAGCGCGGCGCCCAAAGGCACGCTTGACGAAGTGGGCGATCCCTCCGGCGTCGGGCTGCTGGCGGCTCATTTCGGCGAAGCTGAAGGCGACAGGAATGCAGAACACCAGCAGCACGGCCCATGCCAGGAGCGATGCCGGGCCGGCCTCCTTGGCTGCGATGGCGGGAAGCACCAGGACGCCCGAGCCCAGAATCGCCCCCACATAGATTCCGGTGGCCCGGAACAGGCCCAGTCCGTTGCCGTCACTATTGTTGTTGATTTCCACTCCTCCATTCATCCGCAGAATCTCCGGCGCCGGAAGCGGCAAAACTGACGGCCAGCCGCAAAAAACTGCCTTCCCGCGCGCGGCGACCGAAAAGGCGAGCACCCTGGGAGGGTCTGCACTTTTCCGACCGCAGGAGGGTAGCGTTCCATTATGAGTGCGCAGCAGCCTGACGACGTGTACACGCACGGCCACCACGAGTCGGTGGTCCGTGCCCATGCCTCCCGCACGGCGGAAAACTCGGCGGCGTTCGTGATCCCGCATCTCACGCCGGGGGTGTCCGTCCTCGACGTCGGCTGCGGGCCGGGCAGCATCACGTGCGACTTCGCCGAACTGGTGGCTCCGGGCAGGGTCACAGGCCTGGACCGCTCCCCCGACATCGTCGCCCAGGCCGGGACCCTCGCCGTCGAGCGAGGCGTGGACAATGTCGACTTTGCCACCGGCAACATCTACGACCTCGACTTTCCGGAGGAGTCGTTCGACGTTGTCCACGCCCATCAGGTCCTCCAGCACCTCACGGACCCTGTCGCGGCCCTGCGGGAGATGCGCCGGGCGGCCAAGGCCGGCGGGATTGTGGCGGTGCGCGACGCCGATTTCCACGGCATGAGCTGGTACCCGGCCATCCCCGAGCTCGACGACTGGATGGAGTTGTACCAGCGGATCGCCCGCCGCAACGGCGCCGAGCCTGACGCCGGCCGCCGGCTCGTGTCCTGGGCGCAGGCCGCGGGGTTCACGGACGTGGCGCCGTCCAGCAGCAACTGGCTCTACGCCACCGGGCATGAGCGGCGCTGGCAGGCCCGGGTGTGGGGCGAACGGGTGCTGCACTCCTCCTTTGCCGACCAGGCGCTCGAGTACGGCTTCGCCAGCGAGGCGGACTTGGCCCGGATTTCCGCGGGCTGGCACCGGTGGGGCTCCACCGACGACGGCTGGTTCCTGATTCCCAACGGCGAGGTCATCGCCCGGGCCTGAGGCGCAGGCCTTTTCCACATAGGCGTGTCTGGCTCTGGGGCCGCAGACGTCCGCTCTCTAGCATCAAAGAATGATCATCCAAGCAGGTTATGACTTCCAGGATCTCGCCCGCCCGTATATCGTCCAGGGCGGCAAGCTCATGCCAAAGCTGGTGCTGATATGTGTGGACGAGGAAATGCGTTTGGACACCGTCGAGGTCATGGCCGAAGATTTTGCTGGTTCCCTGACCCCTTTCCACGATGCTGTCCTAGCGGCGCTGAATCCGGAATTCACCAAGTACTTTGCGATCGCCCACCCTGGCAGATTCAGCGAATACGACTTCTCGGAACCAATCATGGACGAGGCAGGCGCATTGGAATCGAAGGCAGCGGAACGGGGCATGCAGCTGATCGGCCACTTCGCCATCGACGAAACGGGCTATATGTCTGCCCGCGCGCTCTCCTATTTTGACCAATATCCGAATCACGATGACCTTCCCAGGACCATGGTCCACTGGGCTCATTCGAAGCTGGGCAAATGCGGCTAAACGCGTTTGCACTCACAGCGCCGGCACAGCACCGCCTAAGTGCTGCCATACCTGCCGCGCTGAGGCTGGGTACAGGCCGAAAACTCGGCCGGCCCGGCATCCGGGCCCCAGCAAAGGAGTAACACCATGGCAAGAATCAACAAGACCACCGCGGGCATCATGCTCGCTGCGGTGATCGGCGGTGGCGCCATCGGCGCGTCGGCCATCCCCGCGATGGCTGCCGATTCCACCGGCAGCTCGTCCTCGACCCAGGCCACCGATGGCTACGGCACCGGCGGCCAGCGGGGCCCGCACCAGGCCAACGGGAAGACGGAGGAGGTCCTCACCGGCGACACCGCCACGAAGGTCGAGGCGGCGGTAAAGGCCGCCCAGCCGGACGCGACGATCGAAAGGATGGAGACCGACGCCGACGGCGCCACCTACGAAGCCCACATCACGAAGGCGGACGGCACGCGCGCCACCGTCCTGCTGGATGCGAACTTCACCGTGACCGCAACCCAGGAAGGTCAGGGCGGCCATGGCGGCCCTGGCGGCGCAGCCATGGACGGCTACACGTCCATCGGCTAACCCTTAGCGGGCCTTGGGCGCGCCCCGGGGCACGCCCAAGGCCTGCGATCCCGGCCGCACAGCTGGCATCCGGGGGCGTTTACCAGCGAGTTACCGTCAGCCATTCCCTGTTTCGGGGTCTGCGGATAGGGTGCATTGGAGACCTTCACTGGAGACCCACGTATGGATATCCACGTATGGAAATCCACGGTGCACTCGAGACCCACGGCAAGGAGAACCCTCATGCGCAAATTGACGGCCGGCCTTTTCTGCTCTGTGGACGGCGTGGTTGAAGACCCGTTCCTGTGGCAATTCGATAGCTTCGACGAAGAGCTGGGCGCCGGGATGGGCGAGATGATGGGCCGGATCGATACCGCGCTCCTGGGCCGCATCGGGTACCAGCAGTGGGCAGAGTACTGGCCCAACGCCGAAAGCGACGCCGACTTCGCGGGGTTCATCAATCCGCTGCCGAAGTTTGTCGCGTCCCGGACCCTGGCCGGGGAGCTGGAGTGGCAGAATTCGCGCCTGATCGAGGGCCCGCTGGAGGACTTCGTTGCGGGCCTGAAGGACAGCGACGGCGGCGAAATAGGGATCTTCAGCAGCATTTCGCTGGTCCGCCAGCTGCTGTTCGCCGGGCTGCTCGACACTTTGATGCTGATCGTCCATCCCGTGGTCGCGGGCAGCGGTCGGCGGCTGTTCAATGACGGGGATCCCCTCACCCGGCTGGAGCTGCAGTCGTCCCAGCAGACCAGCAAAGGCAACATGATTCTCAGCTACGGACTCCGTGGCGACTGACTCCCGTCATCAATCAGGTCAACGGCGGCCGGGACCGTAAACTTGGCGGGTGCAACCCTCACTTTGGCTGGCCCTGGCCGGCGCCGGCGTCCTGATCAGCTTCACTCCCGGCGCGGGCGCCATCAACACCATGAGCAACTCCCTGAACTCGGGATTCCGCCGTTCCCTTTGGGGCATCCTGGGCCAGCAGGCCGCCCTCGTGGTGCACATCCTGATCGTGGCCCTCGGCGTCGGGGTGCTCGTGGCGAGCTCACCGGTCGCCTTCAACGTGATCCGCTACGCCGGCGCCGCCTACCTGGTCTACCTGGGCATCCGGCAGTTCCTGCACAAGCCGGACCTGGACCAGGAGAAGGCCGCCGCCCTGCGCAACGAAGCGGGACTCTCCATGTTCCGGCGCGGCCTCTGGGTCAATCTGCTCAACCCCAAAGCCGTGGTCTTCTTCCTGGCCTTCATGCCCCAGTTCATCCGGCCGGAGCAGCCGCTGCTGCCGCAGTACGTGGTCCTGGCCGCCACCGTGATCGTGATCGACGTCCTGGTCATGTGGTTCTTCTTCGCGGCCGCGGCCCGGTCCTTCCAGCGCTTCACCCGCGACGCCGGCGGACAGAAGGTGCTGAACCGGACATTCGGCGGCCTCTTTGTCGGCGTCGGCATCCTTCTGGCCGCGATCCACTAAGCGCGGCGGGCGGGCGCCGGCCACACCAGGCGGGCACCAGCCGGCCTGGTTCCGGGCCGGCTGCGGGGCAAGAGGAATAGCCTTGGGGCAGGAGGAGCCATGACCGTTCGGAGCGCCGGCATTCTGCTGTACCGGATAAGGAGTGCATTCCCGCCCAGCGGTGCGCCCCACCCCGCCGGCGCACCGCAGCTTGAGGTCTGGATAGCCCACATGGGCGGACCCTTCTGGGCCCGCAAGGACGCTCAAGGCTGGTCCATCCCCAAGGGTGAATACCCGGCCGGCGAGGAACCGCTGGCGGCTGCGCACCGCGAATTCGCGGAGGAAATCGGCACGCCAGCACCTGCCGCCGACTACCACCGGCTCGGCGACTTCCGCCAGCCCTCCGGCAAGATCATTACGGTCTTCACGGCCGAATCGGACTTTCAGCCCGAACGAATCGTGAGCAACACCTTCACACTGGAGTGGCCAAGAGGATCCGGCACGATCAGCAGTTTCCCCGAGATCGACCGCGCCGAGTGGACCGCCGAGCCCGAAGCCCGGTCCAGGCTGGTCAAGGGCCAGCTGCCGGTCCTCGACGCGCTGCTCCGGCACCTGGGGCTGGGCCCGGCAACACGCGACGCGCCTGCCGACGGGAACCGGCGTGACAGAAACTGAATGTCGGTTGACATTTTTTGTAATACTTCGCGGGGGCCAGCTAGCCAAGAGGCCCGTGATCGTTCATGCTTAGCTATGACCTCAATGTCGAGCCAGTACCGGATCATCGCGGTCTGCACCGGAAATATCTGCCGGTCTCCGATGGCCGAACTCATGCTGGCGGAGGCATTCCGCGCCGAGGGCCTCACCGGGGCCGTGGTCGATTCCGCCGGCACCACCGCGTATGAGTCCGGCCGGCCGATCGATCCCCGGGCCGCGCGGAAGCTCACAGCCCACAACATCGCATCGAACCGCCACGTGGCGCGCGAATGGCGGCCGGAATGGTTCGCCAGCCGGGATCTGATCCTGGCCCTCGACGTCGACCACTACGGCTGGCTCCGGCAGGCGGCACCGGACCGGGAATCCCTGGCCAAGATCCGCATGCTCCGCAGCTTCGACCCCGCGGTGGCGGACAAGGACCCGCTGGAGCAGGGCATCGAGGACCCGTGGTACGGCGGCCACACCGATTTCGACACCACCTGGAACCTCATCCGGGCCTCAGTTCCGGGGATTGTGCAGCACGTGCGCACGGAGCTTCTGCGGCAGGACGGACAACGTCACGGCAGCGAAGGTCAGCGGGTACGCTCTATTTCATGAGCCCCGCACCCGTCATCATCGCAATCGACGGACGGTCCGGCTCCGGCAAGACCACCCTGGCCATCGAACTGGCGGCGCGGCTCAGGGAGCACCACAAAGTCTCTCTCTTCCACCTCGAGGACATCTATCCCGGCTGGAACGGGCTTGCGGCCGGAATTGAACGCTACGTCACCACAGTGCTTTCGCCCTTGCGGCGCGGGGAGAACGCGGAGTGGGTCAGCTGGGACTGGGAGCGGCACTACGACGGCGACGCCCGCACCACACGCCCTGCCGAAATCGTCCTGGTGGAGGGCGTCGGCGCCGCCGCAGCGGCAGCATTCCCCCTGTTGGACGCCGTGATCTGGGCCGACTCCTCCGACGCCGATCGTCGGGCCAGGGCGCTGGCCCGGGACGGTGGCACCTACGAACCGTTTTGGGACCAGTGGGCCGCCCAGGAAGCGGAGTGGCTGGCGGCCGACGACGTCCCGGCCCGCGCGGATGTGCATGTGCTCAACCGTGCGGACGGCACCGCCCCCGACGACGTCCTGCAGGCCCTTCAGTACGTCCCAGCCGTCGCCCCCGCCCTGGTGCCCGAACTCGCCGCCCGGCGCGGCCTGCAGTTGCTGGCAGAACGGATCGACGCCCAACCCGAGGCCGAGCAGCTGTTTGCGGCGCTCTTCGGCGGTTCAACCAACGCGGTGTGGCTCGACTCCTCGCTGGACCCGGCAGGCCTCTCCCCGGAGGCCGCGGAGCGCTGCCGCTTCAGCATCCTGGCCGATGACGGCGGCCGCTTCGGCCAGGCCGTCCAGCACAGTTCCGGACGGACCCTTGTCAGTACGGGCCGGGCCACGGTGACCACCGACGGCCCGTTCTTCCGCTGGCTCGACGGCGTTTGGGGGCGCCGGGCGCTCCGTGCGCCCGAGGCCTACCCGTGCGAATTCACCCTGGGCTGGCTCGGGTACCTCGGCTATGAGCTCAAACGCGAAACCGGCGGCAACGACGTGGCCGCAGCCACCCCGGACGCCTGCCTGATCTTCGCCGGCCGCGCTGTAGTCCTTGACCATGCCGAGGGCACAGTCTGGCTGCTGACGCTGGACGCGCCCGACGCCGGGGCCTGGCTCGAGGCGGCCCGCGCCGCCGTCGCCACGGCCACCTCGGCGCCCGGGTCCGCGCCGCGGGCCTTCACTGCCCGGCAACCGGCCGCCCCGCATTTCACCGCAAAGGACACGGAAGCCGGCTACAAGGCAAAGGTCACGGAGGCCCAGCGTGAGATTGCGGAAGGCAACACGTACGAGGTCTGCCTGACCACGGCGCTGACCGCCGCCTCGCCTGCGGGCCCTCGGGGCATGGATCCGTGGCCGACGTACGTGGACCTGCGGCGCCGCAACCCGGCTCCCTTCGCCAGCTATCTGCGCTTCGGCGAGCTCGCCGTGGCGAGCACGTCGCCGGAACGCTTCCTGCAGATTGCCGCGGACGGCAGGATGCGGGCCGAACCGATCAAGGGCACGCGCCGACGGGATACGGAACCGGGCGCGGACGCCGCCCTGCGGGAGGAACTGGCGTCTTCGGCCAAGGACCGCGCGGAAAACATCATGATCGTGGACCTGCTGCGCAATGACCTCAGCCATTTCGCCGTCCCGGGCTCGCTGGCTGTCAGCCGGCTGTGTGCGATCGAGAGCTACGCCACCGTGCACCAAATGGTGAGCACCATCGACGCCCGGCTGCGGCCCGGACTTCCGCGGGCCGAGGCGGTCGCCGCCTGCTTCCCCGCCGGCTCGATGACCGGGGCCCCGAAGGTCAGCACCATGGCCATCCTGGACCGGCTGGAGGCCGCGCCGCGTGGCGTGTACTCCGGGGCGATCGGCTACTTCTCCCTGAACGGGGCTGCCGACCTTTCCGTGGCGATCCGGACCCTCGTGATCAGCCTGGACGACGGCACCGCGAACCTCAGTCTCGGCGTCGGCGGTGCCGTCACCGCCGATTCGTCTCCGCAGGAGGAGTACGAGGAAGTCCGGGCCAAAGCGTTCGGCGTCCTCTCGGCGCTCGGCGCTGAGTTTCCCAAAGGCTGACGTTCCCGACGATTGTCCCGCCGGCGGCCGGGCTACTCCGGGGCTACTGCAGGACTGCCGTCAGCCTCGCGACATTGTCCACGTACTTGACCTTCATGGGCCGTTTCATCCAGTCCTCCAGCAGGAGTTCGTGCGAAATGTCGCGGTAGGTGTCCTCCACGGCACGGATCCGCTGCACGATGTCCTCGCCGAGGAGCATCACGGACACCTCGAGGTTCAGGGAGAAGGAGCGCATGTCCATGTTGCTGGAGCCCAGCACGGCAACCTCGTTGTCGATCGTGAAGTGCTTGGCGTGCAGCACGAACGGCGCCTTGTAAAGGTAGATCCGCACGCCGGCCTCGAGCAGCGCCTTGTAGTACGACTGCTGTGCGTGGTGGACGAGGAACTGGTCGCCCTTTTCCGAGACGAAGAGCTCCACTTCGACGCCGCGCTGCGCCGCCGTGGTCACCGCATAGAGCAGCGAGTCGTCCGGGACGAAGTAGGGGCTGCAGAGGGAGATCCTGTGCTGCGCCGAGTAAATGAGGGTGTTGAACAGCCGCAGGTTGTTCTCGGTGACAAAACCCGGGCCGCTGGGTACCACCTGGGCGGTGACATTGCCGGGGTGGGGCTCGGGCCGATGTTCAAGCTGCCGTTCAAGGGATTCGTCGGTTTCGCTGAGCCAGTCGGTCGCGAAGGCAACGTTCAGAGTGGTGACAATCGGCCCGCGCATGCAGGCCATGAGCTCCACCCATTCGCGGCCCACTTTGCGGTGCCTGGGGTTGTTGTAGGACGGCTCGATCAGGTTCTGGGATCCCGTGAAGGCGATCTCGCCGTCGATCACCATGATCTTGCGGTGGTTGCGCAGATCCGGCCGCCGCCACTGCCCGTGCAACGGGTTCAGCGGCAGCATGGGGCGCCAGCGGATCTTGCTGGCGTTGAGCCGGGCCTTGAGGTTCTTGTAACCCTTGATGCGTAGGCTGCCGAGGTGGTCGAACAGGACGCGGACCTCGACGCCGCGCTCGGCCGCCTCCTCCATGGCGGTCAACAGATCGTCCGTGACGTGGTCCGTACTCATGATGTAGAACTCGGCATTGACGAAGGATTTGGCGCCGCGGACGGCCTCGGCCATCGCCTTAATAGAGTCGGGGTAGCCGGGCAGCAACTCCACGCTGTTGCCGTCCACCATCGGCAGCGACCCCAGCGTTTTGTTCAGTTCAGCGGCGGACGCCACCCATTCGGGTCCGTCGTAACGGCTTTCCATCTCTTCCAGCTCCGACGTCCCGGCCCGGATCCGGGTGTTGACGGCGTCCTGCTGGGCACGGCGTCGGCGGGAGAGCCGGAAGTTGCCGAACAGCACGAACAAGAGCAGGCCCAGGGTGGGCACAATGAAGATGCACAGCAGCCAGGCCATCGCGGTGGTGGGCCGCCTATTCCCGGGGATGATGCCCAGTGCCAGCACGCGGATGGCGAAGTCGAGCAGGGTCAGGATCAGAATCGCCCAGGACGGTAACGTCTCCGCCAGCGGAAATGGCCAAAGCACAGGCGAACCCCTCAAAGTACAAGCCCGCGGAACAGTTCCGGAACGGGCAGTGTGCAAATCCTATCCCGGGACCCCCGAGACTAAGCTGTAACCATGACCCCTCCTGCCTCTGTTCCTGCGCCCGCAACCGTGCTGGTCTTCCTCGACCCGGCGTTCGACGGTGGCCGCGTTGCCGACGCGTCGCAGCCGCAACTGATGGCCACCGACCTTGGCGCCACCCGCGGTGACGACGTTTTCGAATCGCTGCTCGCCGTCGGCGGCCGGCCCCGCAAGATCCAGGCGCACCTGACCCGGCTGGCCGGGTCGGCCCGGCTGCTGGAGCTGGACATTCCGGCCGAGGACGCCTGGCGGCGGGCGGTGGAAACCGCCATCGGCGAGTACAGGCACCAGGATCCCGCCGTGACGGCAGCCGGCGGCACGGCAGAGGACGAGGTTGTGGTGAAGCTGCTCGTCACCCGCGGGCCGGAGGGCGCCTCGGCCCCCACCTGCTGGGTCCAGGCCTCGGGCCCGGCGGCGGCGGGTCGGCGGCAGCGCGAGACCGGAATCGACGTCATCCTGCTGGACCGCGGCTACGACAGCGAAGTCGGCGAGCGCGCCCCTTGGCTGCTGCTCGGCGCCAAGACCCTCTCCTATGCCGTGAACATGGCAGCGCTGCGGTACGCCCACCGGCACGGCGCGGACGACGTCATCTTCACGTCCGCGGACGGCCGGGTCCTGGAGGGCCCGACGTCGACCGTTCTGCTGGCCCACCTGGAAACTTCGGACGACGGCGCCGGCGGCGTACGCACCATCCGACGGCTCATTACGCCCCAGCTGGACAGCGGCATCCTGCCGGGCACTTCACAGGGCGCCCTGTTCACCGCCGCCAAGGCCGCCGGCTGGGAGTTGGGCTACGGCCCGCTGGAGCCGAAGGACCTGCTGGACGCCGACGCCGTCTGGCTGATCTCCAGCATCCGGCTCCTGGCCCCGGTGAACCACATCGACGGGCAGGAAATCGGTACCCCGGAACTGCGACGCCAGCTCACAGCCGAACTCAACGCCCTGTTCGCCACCATCGAATAGTTATGCCGGGCGAATAGTTATGCCGGGCGAATGGTTGTGCGGGCCGGCACCTCACCCCAGGGCGTCCGCGGGAACCGCCGGGCACCGCCGGAAGGAAGCCGGGTTGAACGCCGGGAGCATGAAGGTGGCCAGCACGGCGTCGAGGATTTCCGGGGCCCACGTGCTGTTCTCGCCCAGGGTCGCACAGACGCCCAGCACCACGGGGGTTCCGTCCGCGCGGCGGCGGATCTGGACCTGGACCGGCCCGGTCAGCCCGAGCGTGCGGACGGCGGCCAGGCCCAGCTTCCGCACGTCCCCGGCCTGGCTCGCTGGCACCCGGCGGCTGACTTCGTCGCTGCCGGCGCGTCCATACGGAGTCCTGGTCTTCTCGAGGACCACCGCCACTGGCGCCATCGCGTTGCGTGCCGGGGTGCCAAACACCAAGCACACATAGTCGGCGCCCGGGATAAACTCCTGGACAAGTTGCCCCGCCGGCATGTTCTTCCAGCTAACGGAGTCGGTTCCGGCCAGCACGTGGACACCATGGGAGCCTTTGAAGACCCGCGGCTTGACTACCACGGGGCCGCTGAGGCCGGCGAGGGATGCCGGCGCGGCGGCGAGATCGCCCGGAACCGCGAACCGGGGCACCGGAATTCCGGCTGCATGCAACGCCCAGGTGGTGAACAGGTGATCGTTGGCGACGGCCACTGCGGCAGGGTCACCCACGATGATCCGCACGTCCTGGGCGAATCCGGCACGGGCCGCGGCCAGGACCGGAAGTTCCACAGTCAGGGTCGGAATGATGACGTTGATGGCTTCACGATCCACCAGCCGGCGAAGGTCCAGGATCATGTCCGGGTCCGTCACCGGCAGGAGCGTGACCGCGGCCGCGGCGGGAGCGTCCTGCGCCTGACGGGTGTCGGCGCGGGCGTCGGAGCCGAGATACGGGAGGCCGCGGGCTCCGAGTTGGGCCGCGACAGTCCGGCCGGCGGCGCTTGCAATCCCGGTAACCAGTATGCGCGGACCCACAATTGCTCCATTCCGCCGTCACCGGCCGGGCCGCGGCTGCGGCTCCGACGGTTCCGGCCATCGATTCACAGATAACTTGTTGATGGACAGGCGACTCGATCTACGGACTGCTCGATTCACAAACTGCTCTAATCAGGGACTGCTTGAATCAGCTGCAACTCCGGCCGAGACGTAGGACCTCTCCCCCAGTAGACGGCGAAACGCCCGCGCACACACGAGTGGGCAGTACCTGAAAGTGGAGCCCGCTACTACTTGTCTGAGATGCCCACTTAAGATCCACCAGCCCGCACCGGCCGCTGCGCGTGGCCCCGTTACGGAACATGACGACGGCGGCGGTGCGGGCCGGCGTCGTAGGTGTTACGTTTTTGGGGAGTAATGAGAACCGGTGCCAAGCCCTGACTGGCCGGTCGGCAACCCTCCCTTTTCGCGGCGGGGTGCCTCAGGTGAATACTCGGCAATCGAAAATTCGAGCTGCAAGCGTGAAAGAGGAGATCCGTCGTGCCCCACACGTCAACACCCGCGATACCCGAAAAACTCAGCACCACAGCACCCCTCAGTGCGGCGACCAGTACACCACCCGTCGGCGAGGAAAAGCTGGCCTACCGCCTGTTCACAGGCGCGGATGACCGCGCCTTTTGTGAGCGCGTGTCCGCCGCCCTGGCCGAAGGCTATGTCCTGCACGGAAGCCCCGCCGCCAGCTTCAACGGCAGCACCGTGATCGTGGCGCAGGCGCTGGTCCTGCCGGCCGCGATTGCGAGCGCGGACGCCGCCGTGGCCAATGCCGTTGATGAGCTCGACGCCGACGAGTTTGGCGCTGACGGGGCATTCGAGGGCCACGCATGAGCTACGCCGGAGACCTCAGCCCCAATGAGGCGTGGGCCAAGCTGGAGGCGGGAGCCATTCTGGTGGATGTCCGCACCGAGGGCGAATGGGCCCACATCGGCATCCCGGACACGACGTCCGCGGGCGAACGGCGAAACGATCCGCTCTTCATCCAATGGAACCTCGCCGGCGGCGCGCCGAACCCGCACTTCGTGGAACAGCTAACGCGGCAGGCCCCGGAGGACACAGCCGTCGAACTGGTGTTCCTTTGCCGCTCCGGTGCCCGGTCGATCGCCGCCGCGACCGCCGCGACGCAGGCCGGCTACACCTCGTACAACGTTCTTGAGGGCTTCGAAGGCGAGACCGACCGCTTTGGCGGACGCACCGTCAACGGCTGGAAGAACCGCGGCCTGCCCACCAACCTCGGAAAGATCTAAGTGACTTTCAATCCCGACGCCGCCGGCTGGAGCCCGGACACCCAGGCCGTCCGTGGCGGACTGGACCGCACGGGCTTCCAGGAAACCACCGAGCCGATCTTCCTCAACTCAGGATTCGTCTACGAGTCCGCGGCCGCCGCAGAGCGCGCCTTCACCGGGGAGGACGAGCGCTTCGTCTACTCCCGCTACGGCAACCCCTCCGTCGCGACCTTCCAGGAGCGGCTCCGGCTGCTCGAGGGAACCGAGGCGTGTTTTGCGACGGCGTCCGGCATGTCCGCCGTCTTCACCGCCCTTGGCGCGCTGTTGGCTGCCGGCGACCGCGTGGTCGCGGCCCGCTCGCTGTTCGGCTCGTGCTTTGTGATCCTCAACGAGATCCTGCCGCGCTGGGGTGTCGAGACGGTCTTCGTGGACGGCCCGGATCTGGAGCAGTGGCGGTCTGCGCTCTCGGAACCCACGACGGCGGTCTTCTTCGAGTCGCCGTCGAACCCCATGCAGGAAATCGTGGACATCGCCGCCGTGAGCGAACTGGCGCATGCGGCCGGCGCCACGGTGGTGGTCGACAACGTCTTTGCCACCCCGCTGCTGCAGCGCTGCGGAGACCTCGGCGCCGACGTGATCGTCTACTCCGGCACCAAGCACATCGACGGCCAGGGCCGGGTCCTGGGCGGGGCCATCCTGGGCACCAAGGAATTCATTGACGGGCCCGTCAAGCAACTCATGCGCCACACCGGCCCGGCGCTCTCGGCGTTCAACGCGTGGGTGCTCACCAAGGGCCTGGAGACCATGGCCCTGCGCGTCAACCATTCCTCGGCCTCCGCCCTGCGGCTGGCCGAATGGCTCGAGGCGCAGCCCGCGGTCAGCACGGTTTTGTACCCGCTGCTGCCGTCCCACCCGCAGTACCCACTCGCGGCAAAGCAGATGAAGGCCGGCGGGACTGTACTCACGCTGGAGCTTTCGCCCTCGCCGGGACGCACTGCGAAGCAGGCCGCCTTCGCGCTCCTGGACGCGCTGCGAATCATCGACATCTCCAACAACCTTGGCGATGCCAAGACGCTCATCACGCACCCGGCCACCACCACGCACCGCGCGATGGGCCCGGAAGGCCGCGCGGCGATCGGGCTCAGCGACGGCGTGGTCCGGCTTTCGGTGGGCCTGGAGGACGTCGAGGACCTGATCCGCGACCTCGGCCAAGCGCTCAAGCAGGTCTAGCGCCCAAGCTGGGGCTGCCGGCTCCCAGTCAGGCCCCGCGCACCCTGCCCAGGGGCGAACCGTCGTCGGCCCGTCCCTCGGTGACGGACCCATGAGTCGTCAGTTCGACGGCCCGTTCGACGACGGCGGGCAGCCCGCCCGCCCGGAACGGCCCGCGCTGCAGTTGCGAACCAGTGCCCTCGGCCAGGATCCGTTCGACGCCCTCGCGCACCAGCTCCAGCTCGCCCTGCTCCTCAAGCACCGGGGCCACGAAACCCACCAGCGCCCTGACCACGTCCGCGGCCGGGGCAGGGGTAAAGGTTCCAAAGTCCAGGAGCTCCCCGCGCAGCCCGCAGTTGCTGGCCTGCCAGGCGGCCATCCGCAGCAGCAGCGTGGGCACCGGGGCGGGGTCGACGCCGTCGTTCCACTCCCGCGCCGCCGACTCCACGAGGGCGCGCACCAGCACGGCAATCAGGGCAGAATCCTCGGCCCGCAGGCAGACATCGGCGACCCGGATCTCCACGGTGGGATGCAGCCGGCTCAGCCGCGCGTCGAAATAGACCATCCCCTCATCCATCAGGACGCTGCTTTCCACCAGTCGGGTCACCACCCGGCGGTAGATTGGCAGGCTCCCGAAGATCATCGTGGGACCTGACCCCGGCCAGCGGTTCCACGCCTGGGTGCGGTAGCTTTCGAATCCGGTCTCGGCCCCGTTCCAGTACGGGGAATTCGCGCTGAGGGCTATCAGCACGGCAAGCTTGTCGCGGATCCGGTCCATCACGGCCACGCCCTCCTCCGGGGACTCCACAAAGGTGTGGACGTGGAGGCCGCAGGTCAGTTGGTTCCGGACGGTGAGCCCGAAGCGTTGCTGCATGGTCATATAGCGCGGATTCGGCGTCAGGTGTGTGGCGGAGCCTTGGGGCGACGTGGCCAGGGCTGCGACGCGGCCGCCGTGGGCCCGGGCGGCCTGGTCCGCGCGGCCCCGGCCATGCCTGAGCTGCCGGAGCAGTTCCGTGTACTCAAGGCACGGATGCGTCTGGGTCTCGATCTGTTCGAGCTTGAGCTCGTAGCTGAAGTCGGCGCCCTCGTGGACCGGTTTCCCTGCCGCGGGAACCCTGGTGGCGTCCTGCTGCTTCGGCGGAACCAGGCTGGGCAGCATCAGGTCGGCTAGGGCAAGCAGCATCCCCGATTCGGGGTCCACTATCAGCAGTTCTTCCTCCACGCCGAACGTGCGCATGAATCTATTGTGCGTCAGGATCCGCAGAAACGCCCCTACACCAACGCGGGGTCACTCCGCGCCCACGTCACCCCTTCGGGTGGGCGCGGTCTGCCCCGCGTTGCTTGGGATTAGTCTTGGAAATACTCGATCTTCGCGCCGATGGTGTTGAGCCTTTCGGCCAGATCCTCATAGCCGCGCTCAATGACATAGATGTTCCGCAGCTCCGAGACGCCACGGGCCGCCAGCATGGCCAGCAGCAGGCAGGCGGCGGGACGGAGGGCCGGCGGGCAGCCCACCTCGGCGGCACGCCACTTGGTGGGCCCGTTGACGTAAATACGGTGGGGATCGAGCAGCTGCACCTGGGCGCCCAGTTTGTTGAGCTCGGTCAGGTAGATGGCCCGGTTCTCGTAGACCCAGTCATGGATCATGGTCTGGCCGTGAGCGTTGGCGGCGATCACCGCGAAGAAGGGCAGGTTGTCGATGTTCAGGCCGGGGAAGGGCATGGGGTGGATCTTGTCCTCCGGCGCCCGCAGCTCCGAAGGCTTGGTGGTGACGTCCACCAGGCGGGTGCGGCCGTTGCGGGCAAAGTATTCCCCGGAGACCTCAAGCCGCTGGCCCATCTGCTCGAGCGTCGCGAGTTCGATTTCCATGAACTCGATCGGGACGCGGCGGATGGTGACTTCCGAGTTCGTCACGATGCCGGCGGTGATGAGGCTCATCGCCTCGATCGGGTCCTCGGACGGGAAGTATTCGACGTCGGCGTCGATCGACGGGCGGCCGGTGATCTTCAGCGTGGTGGTGCCAACCCCAGCGATTTCCACGCCGAGCATCTGCAGGTAGAAGCAGAGATCCTGCACCATGTAGTTGGGGCTGGCGTTGCGGATGATGGTGGTGCCACGGCGGTGGGCTGCGGCCATGATGGCGTTCTCGGTGACGGTGTCGCCGCGTTCGCTCAGAACGAAGGAGCGGTCATGACCGTCCGACGGCGGCGCCTGCACCGCGTAGAACCCGGATTTCGCCTCCACACTCAGGCCGAACTGGTGCAGTGCCTGCATGTGCGGCTGCACCGTGCGGGTGCCGAGGTCGCAGCCGCCGGCGTAGGGCAGCCGGTAGGTTTCCGCCTCGTCCAGCAGCGGTCCCAGTAGCATGATCACGCTGCGGGTGCGGCGGGCCGCCTCCACATCCATGGACGCCAGGTCCAGAACCGCGGGGCGGCGGATCTGGAGGTCGTTCGCGTTGAGCCAGGTGCACTCGACGCCGATGCTGGTCAGCACCTCCACGATTCGGTTGACTTCCTCGATCCTGGCCAGCCGGCGCAGGATGGTGGTGCCGCGGTTGATGAGGCTGGCGCACAACAGCGCGACGCCGGCATTCTTGCTGCTGTTGACGTCCACCGCGCCGGCGAGCGTGCGTCCGCCTTCGACACGGAGGTGGGTCATCTGGGGCCGGCCTACCTTGACGATGCTGTGCCCGACGATCGTCTCGAGGCGCTGGATCATCTTCAGGCTCAGGTTCTGCTTGCCCTGTTCCATCCGGGCGATGGCGCTCTGGCTGGTGCCAAGCTCGGCGGCGAGTTGCCCCTGGGTCCAACCCTTCCCCCCGCGGGCTTCGCGGAGCAGGAGGCCTACGTGTTCAGCAGTCGGTTGAGTCATGTCCCGAAAATATCACGGATGATTTATTAACCCCCGGCATTCCGGCCGGAATGCCGTTAATCTCACAGGGATACCCGCACCATGCGATAAATACCGGCCAGCGGCGCGCTGGGGCGCCGTCTACTGGCGCGTGAGGAAGACGAGGTTCCAGGTGCCCGCGCCGAGGGCCGCGGCGACGGCGGCTGCCGCGATGCCGAGTCCGCCCAGCAGCACCCAGGCGTCGATTCCGCTGAACGTGGACGGCCGGGCCCAGGTCCGCGCCGCGCCGCCGAACCCGCGGGCCTCCATGGTCACCGCAAGCCGCGACGCGCTCCGGATCGCCTGCACCAGCAGGCCGAAACTCTGGCCCAGTGTGGCGCGGAACCGCTGATAGGGGTTGCCGCTTGAGCCCACTCCGCGGGCCCGCCGGGCCATGCCAATTGTCTGCCATTGCTCGGCCATGATCCCGACCAGCCGCATAGCGGCCAGGGTGCCCAGGACGAACCGGTGCGGCAGTTTTGCGTTCTGGGCCAGGGCGTCGGCCAGGTCTGTGGGGTCAGTGCAGCTCATCAGCAGCACCGCAGGCAGTGCGATCGCGAGCCCGCGGAGCATGAAGCCGATCCCCAACTGCAGGGAGCCGGCGCTGATGGACCAGATCCCGGCGTCGAGCAGGACGGGGCCGGCGTCGGGGGCCAGGATGGCGGTGCTCCAGCCGCCCAGCGCCGCCGCGAGGATCAGCGGCCAGCCGCGCTGCCACAGCAAGGCCAGGGTCAGGCCGGCCAGCGGCAGGAGCAGCAGTTCGAGGGCCAGCGCCACCGACGCCGAGACCCAGTCAATCGACAGCGCCAGGACCAGCGTGATCAGGGTGACCGCCGTGAACTTGGCGAGCGGGTTGGCGCGGGTCAGCAGCGCATGGTTGCCGCGCAGGCTCAGTGCGTCCCTCATGGTGAGGCCCCCTCCGGCAGTTCAAGGTCCGGGCCGGGAGCATCCGCGGCAGCCGTTTCCAGTGGCCGGAGGCGGAGTTCGGTGCCGCCGAGGACGGCGCTGAATTCGGCGTCGTGCGTCACGGAGACGACGGCGGTGCCGGCGTCGAGGAGTTCGGACAGGAACGACGCGAGTTCTGCCCAGGTATTGGCATCCTGGCCGAAGGTTGGCTCGTCCAGGACCAGCACCTGCGGGTGCGCCGCCAGCACGGTGGCTACCGAAAGGCGGCGCTTCTCGCCGCCGGAGAGCGTGTAGGGGTTGGCGTCCACGAGCTCCGTCAGCCGCAGCCGCTCCAGCAGCTCGTCCACGCGGTCCTCGCCATAGCCGAGGTGGCGGGGGCCGAACATGAGCTCGTCCAGGACCCTGCCGGTGACGAACTGGTGCTCGGGTTCCTGGAACACGGTGCCTATCCGGGCGATCAGCTGCTGGGCCTTCCACCGGTACGGATCGGTTCCGGCGTCCCCGCTTCCGTGTCCTATGGCGCCACCACTGGCGCCACCGCTGAGCGCCGGCGCGGCCGAGACCGTTCCGGCAACGGGCCGCAGGAGACCGGCCAGCGTCAGCGCCAGGGCGGACTTCCCCGCTCCGTTCGGTCCGGTGATGGTCAGGGCCTCGCCTGCGCGGACCTGGACCGAAACCCCGGACTGGACCGGACGCGGCGCGATCGTGCGGAAGCCGTCGCGCAGCCCGGCCCGCCGCGGCCGCTCGCGGGACACCGCGAGGCCGTCGGCCGCGAGCAGGAGCTGCCCTGCGTCCCGTGCCGGCAGCCGCGTCCGGGTCGCCGGGACGTAGCCCGGCACCCAGACTCCCGCGCCGATGAGCATGTCCCGCGCCTCGGCCAGGACCCGGTCCGGCGGCCCGTCGATCAGTACCGCAGAGTTCAATACGGCGGAGTCCGTGGCGGATCCGGGCTGCAGCACCACGATCCTGTCCACCAGGTCTTTCCAGACCCCCACCCGGTGCTCCACGACCACCAGGGTTGCGCCGGTCTTGTCCAGGCAGCGGCCCACGGCGTCACGGACCTCCAGGACGCCCGCGGGGTCGAGGTTGGCGGTCGGCTCGTCGAGCAGCAGCAGCCCGGGCCGCATCGCGAGGATCCCTGCGAGCGCCAGACGCTGCTTTTGTCCGCCGGAGAGGGCCGACGTGGGGTGGTCCAGCGGCAGCCGGCCCAGCCCGACGTCGTCGAGCGCCTCGCGCACGCGCGGCCAGATCTCCGCCGCCGGTACCGCCAGGTTCTCCGCTCCGAAGGCGACGTCGTCGCCGAGGCGGGAAAGCACCACCTGGGTTTCCGGGTCCTGCTGCACAAGCCCGGCGCGGCCGCGCTGCGCCCGTGGCGGGGCACCGTCGATCAGCAGGCTTCCGGTCTCGTCAGTATCTTCCGTGTCGCCGGCGTCGCCGGCTGGCCCCGAGGCGCCGGCCGCGCCGTCGCCCAGCACGCCGGCCAAGGCGTGGAGCAGCGTCGATTTGCCGGCGCCGGAGGGGCCCAGCAGGAGCACGCGCTCCCCCGGCTGGATGTCCAGGTCCAGGCCACTGAGCGCGGGCCGGGGCCTTCCGGCGTGCCGCCAGCCCCAGCCGCGGGCCGTGACGGCGGCCGGCCGGACGCCTGTTGAAGATCTCATGGGTTCTCTGCGGGATTCAGGATAAGAAGGTTCAGGAGAAGACGGGCTCCGTCGCGGCCTTGCGGGAGGCAAAGGAACCCAGCACTCCGGTCTTGGCCAGGCCGCGGGTGGCGAGCCAGGCCAGTCCGCCGGCAATCACCGCGCCGGAGATCGTGGTGAAGACGATGTAGGCGAGCTTGTCGCCGGCTGCGTAGGCGATGTTCCAGCCCCACGGCAGGAAGGAATCGTTGAGGCCGCAGAAGAGGCCCGCGCCGGCTCCGGCCAGCAGGGACACCGGCAGGTTGAACTTCTTGTAGAGGAAGGCCGCGAAGACGAGTTCCGCGCCGAGGCCCTGCAGGACACCGGAGATCAGCACCGTGGTGCCGTACTGCGACCCCATGATGAGCTCGCCCGTGGCCGCGACGGTTTCGCAGAAGAGCGCCGCGCCCGGCTTGCGGATGATGAGCATGCCCAGCACCGCCGGGATCATCCAGCCGCCGGCGTAGAGTCCGGTCAGCGGCGGGTAGAGCGCGTTCAGCGGGACGTAAACAAGGTTCGCGCCCTGGGACCAGGCCCAGAAAATGACGCCGCCGGCAACGGCGATCAACGCGGCCACCACAATGTCCACCACACGCCAGTTGTAGTTGCGCCGGGCCGATGATCGGCTGGCGGAACCATGCTGTGCTGAAATATCTGTCATGTCGTCCTCCTGAGGAACAGGAGGGGAGGGTGCTCCGGCCGGGCTCGGCTTCCGCCGCCCTCCGCGCACCCTGAGAACTCGACTCCCTTGCGCCGGTACTAACCGGATCAGGTTCGAGGGTCTGCGGCTGTCCGCACTCTCAGCGCCCACCAAAGGTGTCCCCGGATTTTCCGGCGATGCCCGACGGCGGCGCTCCCCTGTCGTAAATTGTTTCGCCCTTGTGGGCTGGCTCAGTTTACACCCGGGCGGCCGGGTTTTCAGTGGTGGGCCGTCACAATCCGGGACCGGGCAGAGACGGCCACCGCGGCCGGGAACAGCCCCTTGGTAGAGTCGACGTGTCGGACACCTGGACCCGCCAGCCGGCGGCCTCGTCACCCACCGGAAAGCTGGATTATTTTGACGCACACACCGGCTACACAGGATCCCTCCGGGGAGTACGACCCCGACTCGAGCGAGCCGCAGCCGCAGGGATCCCTGGCGGCGCTCATCGGCCGCGTGCTGGCCGAGATGGATGCGCTCCAGTTCGCGTCGTTCAGCAAGGACGACGCCCTGGACCTCGGACTGCTCCTTGTCGAGCTGGGCAGGCAACGCTCGCTGCCCATTGCCGTCGATATAACCAAAGGCGAGCAGGTGCTCTTCCACGCCGCTCTCGACGGCGCCACACCGGACAACGAGCGCTGGATCAACGCCAAGAAGCGCACCGCCGTGCGGTACGAGGTCCCGTCCCTGCTGGTGGGTCTCCGGGCCCGGGCAGCCGGCGGAAGGGTCGAGGACAACGCTTGGTGGGATCAGATGGAGTTCGCCGCCCACGGCGGGGCGTTCCCCATTTACGTGCGCGGCACAGGCGCCGTCGCCGTCGTCACCGTCTCGGGCCTGCCCCAGAAGGCCGACCACGAACTCGTGGTCGAGGCCCTGCGAATGGTCCTCACCCCGGAACGCTAGGCTAGGGAGAGACCCCGTTCCCGTCCCAAGGAGACCGAAGAATGAACATCCTCATCAAGCTGCTCGGCACCGGCATCAGCCTCCTGGCCGGCTTTGCCGGCACCAAGCTCGTGGACACCATGTGGGAAAAGTCCACGGGCAACAAGCCGCCCAAGGGCCAGGAGGACGACGTCCCCACCACGCTGCGCTCGGCCCTGACGTTCGCCCTGATCTCCGCATCGGTCAGCGCCATCATCCAGGTGCTCGCCAACCGGGGCACCCAGCGCGCGATCACCCGCTTCGCCAAGACCCAGGACATCGTCTGACCGGACTCGACTAGCCGCGGCGCCGGTCGAGGCGCCGGTCGCCGGGCAGTGCACCTAACGCGCTCAGCGGCCGGCTTCGTCGTCGTCCACTCCGTGCTTGGCCGCCTGCTGGCCCGCTGCCTGTTGAACTACGGCCTCGAGCTCGTCGGAGCTCAGCAGCTCCGGATGCAGGTGCTTGGTCCGGTAGCCGGCCCGGCCCACCATGTGGGCCGACACTGGGACGGTGAGCAGCTGGAAGAGCCAGGCCACCACCAGGACGGGCCACACCCACCAGGTGCGCATCTGCAGGCCAAGGGCCGCCAGCAGCAGGAACAGGCCGAGGACCTGCGGTTTGGTGGCGGCGTGCATCCTGCTCATGAGGTCCGGGAACCGCAACAGCCCGACGGCGGCGGCGAGGGACATGAGCGCGCCCGTCACCATGAACACGGCGGAGACGGCGTCGATCACTGTTTCAGGATTCACGGACGCTCTCCCTCCGCTCAGCCACGAACCGGGCCACGGTGACCGAGCCGACGAAGCCGATGAGGGAAATCGCAACGAGCAGCATCAGGTTGTTGAGGTGCCGGTTCACGGCCATGTCGATGCAGAGGGCCGCACCGAAAATGGCCAGCAGCACGTCGGCGGCGAGAACCCGGTCCAGCAGCGAGGGGCCCCGCCCGATCCGGACGATCGCTCCCGCGGCGGCCAGGGAAAGTACGACGGCGGTCACCGTCAGGACGGTCTGCATCATGCGGCGATCTCCTGTGTCAGGGCGGACAGTTCGTCTTTGGTCCCCATGATTCTGATCAGCCCGGCCTCGGTGTCCCGGACCTCCTTGCGCAGCTTGGCCGCGTCCTCTGGATTGCGGACGTTGATGCCGTGGATGTAGAGCGTGGACGTTGACCTGTCCACCTCCACCACGAGGGATCCCGGAATCAGCGAGATCACATGCCCGGTGGCCGTGACCAGGAGGTCGGAATGGCTCCGGAGCGGCACGGCGACAATTGCACTGACCACGCTGGGCCCGCGGACCACGGCGAGGTACAGGACCTGGAAGCTTGCCGCGACGACTTTTCCGAGGAAGCTGAGGGCGAAGGGCACGGCACGGAGCACGTTGAAGCGGCCGCCGAGCTCCACCGGGGGCAGATAGAAAATGCGCGCCACGAGCACCGCGATGATGGCCCCGAACAGGAGGTTGCCTGCGCTGAAGTTCTGCCACAACGCGCCCCAGACAAAAACGAGCCACACCAACAGCGGCAGTTCCTGACGCAGCGAGATCCTTTTCCGGTTCATTTGCCGCCGCCCTGCGGCTGGCCCTGCGGCTGGCCCTGCTGCTGGCGCGGCCCGGTCTGGGCCGCTGGCGGTACCGGCGGCACCGGCACGTCCTCGCCAAGCACGGCGTGGATGTAGGGGGACCTGTCCAGCATCTCCTCGGCGGACTGGTCAGCCACCCTGAACAGCGGCCCGGCGAAGACCGTCAGGGCCACGCCGAAGACCACCAGGCCCAGGGTGGAGCCCACCATGGTGCGGGGCAGCAGGGTCACGTTCGTCCTCCCGGCCCGGTCCCCGGTGGCGGAGTCCTCCGGTGCCGCCAGGAGCACCGGATCGGGGTGCTCAGCGTCCTCGGGCTTGCGCCAGAACGCCCGGTTCCAGACCCTCGCGATCGCCAGCAGGGTCAGCAGGCTGGTCAGCACTCCGCCGATCACCAGGGCGTAGGCCAGCGGCGTGCCCAGTTCTACACCTGCCTGAAGCAGCCCCAGCTTGCCCAGGAAACCCGAGAACGGCGGGATTCCGGCCAGGTTCATGGCGGGAACGAAGAACAGGACCCCCAAAACCGGGGAGAGTTTGGCCAGCCCGGCCACGCGGTCCATGGACGAGCTGCCGCCGCGGCGCTCAATCAGGCCGGTCACCAGGAACAGGCTGGTCTGGATGGTGATGTGGTGGGCCACGTAGAACACCGCGGCGCCCAGGCCGGCCACCGTGGACATGGCCAGGCCGAACACCATGTAGCCAATGTGGCTGACCAGGGTGAAGGACAAGAGCCTCTTGATGTCGCTTTGGGCCAGGGCGCCGAGGATGCCCACCACCATGGTCAGCAGCGCCGCGACCATGAGAGGGGCGTTGAGCGCATCCCCCGGGAAGAGCAGCGTCTCCGTGCGGACCATCGCATAGACGCCCACCTTGGTCAGCAGGCCGGCAAACACCGCGGTGACCGGGGCCGGTGCAGTGGGGTAGGAGTCAGGGAGCCAGAAGGACAGCGGGAAGACGGCGGCCTTGATGCCGAAGGCCACCAGCAGCATGACGTGCAACAGCGTCCGGGTGCCCTGGTCAAGGTCCCCGAGCTTGATGGCGAGGTCCGCCATGTTGATGGTTCCGGTGGCGCCGTAGATCATGGCGATCGCGATCAGGAACAGCACCGAGGACACGACGGAAACCACCACGTAGGTCACGCCGGCCCGGATGCGCGGGCCAGTCCCGCCGAGGGTGATGAGCACGTAGCTGGCCGTCAGCAGGATCTCGAAGCCGACGTAGAGGTTGAAGAGGTCTCCGGAGAGGAACGCGTTGGACACCCCGGCAACCAGGATTAGGTAGGTCGGGTGGAAGATCGAGACCGGCGCGTCGCGGTCGCCGTCGGCCATGCCCTGTCCCGTTGCGTAGATCAGCACCGCAAGGCTCACGGCCGAGGACACCACGAGCATGAGCGAGGAGAACTGATCCACTACCAGCACGATGCCCCAGGGCGGCAGCCAGCCGCCGATGTCCACCGCGGCCGTCCCGCCTTCCCAGACGGAGGCCAACAGCCAGCATTCCAGCAGCAGGGTCAGGGTCAGGACGGCGATGCTGATCGCGCGCTGGGCCCGGGGGTAATGGATGAGCAGGAACGTCAGGGCGGCGCCCAGGATGGGGAGTACGACGGCGAGCGGGGCAAAGCTGGTGATGTTCACTTTCCGCCTCCTTCCTTTCTGGGGTCAACGTTCAGGGAACCGGGCTGTTCTTCAGAGGCGGCCTTGTCGGCCCGCACGGGGCGGCCACCGGACATGACCGCGGCTGTGCCTGTGGGTACGGGGCCGTCGGAGCCGACCATGGCCAGCGGGAACTCTGAAGTCTCGACCGGTATCACGGAGTCGTCCTCGGCATCGAAGCTCGGCGTTTCTGCGACGCGGCGGTCCTCTGCGTCGTCCTGGATTTCATCCTGGCGGGCCAGGACCCAGGTGCGGTAGATGATGCCAAGCATGAACGCCGTGACGGCGAAGGAGATCACGATCGAGGTCAGGATCAGGGCCTGCGGCAGGGGGTCGTTGTAGTCCACCGCCGGGGTGTCCTTGTCAAAGATCGGCGCCAGCCCGGCGTAGCCGCCGGTGGCGAGGATCAGCAGGTTAGTGGCGTTGGCCAGCAGCATCAGGCCCAGCAGGACCCGGGTGAGGCTGCGCTCAAGGATCAGGTAGATGCCACAGGCGTAAAGGGCGCCCATGACCGTCAGCAGGGTCAGGTTGACGCTCATGTTCTCCCCTTGGAAGTGGTTTCCGCGTCGGCGGCCTCGACGGGGGCCTCGGCTGGGGCTCCGCCACTCTCCTCGTCTTCCGGGGGTTCGGCGGGCTCTTCGAAGTGCTCGTCGATTTCCGCACCGAGGCTGCGCAGCACGTCCAGTGCCAGTCCGACCACCACGATGTACACACCGATGTCGAAGATGGTCGAGGTGACGAACTTGATGTCGCCGAAGACCGGCAGCCACAGCTCCACGATGGCGCTCTGGAACACCTCGCCGCCCAGCAGCAGCGGCGTCATTCCGGCGGCCGCCGCCGTGGCCAGGCCGATCCCCAGCAGGGTGCCGGCGCCGACGGGTGTGGCTTCGCGGAGTTCGAAGCGGCCACCGGCCAGGTAGCGGATGGTCAGGGCGAGGCCGGCGGTGAGGCCACCGGCGAAGCCTCCACCGGGCAGATTGTGGCCGGCGAGGAGCAGATAGAGGGAGAACACGATGATCGAGTGGAAGATCAGGCGGGTGACCACCTCGAAGATGATCGAGCGGCGTTCCGGCGCAAGGGTCCGGCCGGCCACCAGCCAGGCGTCGCGCGTGGCGGCAGCGAACCGACGGTTCATCGCCAGGGCGGCATCATCCCTGGTGCTGCCCCTGGCCCCGGTCCGCCGGCCCACGGTCCCTTCCGCGACAGTCGCGGACGTCCGGATGCGGTCGCCGCGGCCCCGGACGAAGATGAGGCTGGCCACGCCGGTGGCGGCCAGGGCCAGGACGGAAATCTCGCCAAAGGTGTCCCAGGCCCGGATGTCCACCAGGGTCACGTTGACGACGTTGAGGCCGCCGCCGCCCTCATAGGCCAGTTGCGGGAACTGCAGGGAGACCGGCGGTGCCACCCGGGCGCCGAGGGCGTAGATGGCCACGAAAATCATCGTGACGCCGAAGGCCAGCCCGATCACCACGCGGATGACCCGGTATTTGCCGCCGGTGCGGTCCCGCAGCCCCGGCGGAAGGCTCCGCATGGCCAGCACGAACGCCACCAGGATGATGGTTTCGACCAGCATCTGGGTCAGGGCAAGGTCGGGGGCCCCCTGCAGCGCGAACATGAGGGCAATCCCGTAACCGGTGACGGACACCATCAGGACGGCCAGGAACCGTTTATTGGCGCGCACCGCGGCCAGCGCCCCGATCACGATCCCGGCGCCGGCCACCAGTTGCAGCGGCGCACCGGGATCTATGAAGTAAAGACCCTCCGGCAGCGGCTTGTTGGCCAGCAGCAGCGCCGTCAGCGGCAGGACGAACGCAACGGTCAGGATGACGGAGAGGTAGAAGAACAGCGAGCCTCGCTGGGTCCGGCCGGTAATCCAGACGGCGGTGTCGTCCAGGGCGCCGATCGTGTACTGGTAGGCGCGGTCGCTGTCGATCCAGCCCGGCACCAGTGCCTGAAGCCGGGCCACGGCGTTGCGGCCGTAGAACATGGCCAGGCCCAGGACGAACGTCACCGCGGTCAGCCCCAGGGCCGGGGTAATGCCGTGCCACAGTGTCAGGTGCCCGGGCGAGGACTCGGGGCCGTCCACAAAGAGCTCCGCATACGGCTGGATCCAGCCGTCAACGGGGGCGGGCCATAGTCCGTAAAGGACCGTGAGGAGGCTCAGGATCGCCGGCGCGGCAAGGAAGGCGGGTTTGACCGGCTTGAAGGCGGTGGGCTCCACGCCGGGCTTGACGGCGAAGGCGCCCCACATGAAGCGGGCGCTGTAGGCGAAGGTCAGGACGGAGCCGAGGACCACGCCTCCCAGCAGCCAGGGCCCGGTCCCGGACTCCGAGCTGTACTGGATGAAGGCCTCGAACACCGATTCCTTGGCGACGTAGCCGGCCAGCGGCGGTACGCCTGCCATCGAGGCCGCGCCGATCGCCGCTACGATCGCCAGTGCCCGGGCCGAGCCGTAGACGCCGGAGAGCTCGCGGATGTCCCGGGTCCCGGCCTGGTGGTCAATGATGCCCACCACCAGGAAGAGCGTGGCCTTGAACAGTCCGTGCGCCAGGAGGAAGGCTAGTCCGGCGAGCGCCGCCTCGGGGGTGCCCAGGCCCACCACCATGGTCATGAAGCCCAACTGGCTCACGGTGCCGTAGGCGAGGATGAGCTTGATGTCGGTCTGCCGCAGGGCCCGGTAGCCGCCCACCAGCATGGTGGCCAGGCCCAGGCCGAGCACGATCGGCAGCCACGGCGCGGTTTCCGCGAATCCGGGGGCCAGCCGGGCCACCAGGTAGATCCCTGCCTTCACCATGGCCGCGGCGTGCAGGTAGGCGCTCACGGGTGTGGGGGCAGCCATCGCGCCGGGGAGCCAGAAGTGGAACGGCACCAGAGCGGATTTGGTGATCGCACCGACCAGGATCAGGACGACGGCGGCACTCACGGCCCCGCCCGCGGGACCGGCAATCAGGGCGGGGGCCAGCTCCACGATGGCCTGGATCCGGTAGGTTCCGGCCGTCGAACCGAGGATGATGAGCCCCACAAGCATGGCCAGCCCGCCGGCGGTGGTCACCACCAGCGCCTGCAGCGCCGAGCGACGCGCGGACAGCCGGGTGCGGGCGTAGCCGATCAGCAGGTAGGACAGCACCGTAGTCAGTTCCCAGAAGATGAACATCAGCAGGAGGTCATCAGCGGTAACGAGGCCGAACATCGCACCGGCGAAGGCCAGGAGCTGCGCGCCGAAACCGCCGAGGTAGTCGTCCTTGTTCTCGAAGTAGCGGGCGCAATAAACCAGCACCAGCGCACCGACCCCCAGCACCAGCAGGGACATGACCCAGGCCAGGGCATCCATTCGGAACGCGAGGTCGAGCTGCAGCCCGGGAATCCAGGGCACCACTTCGGTGATCGCCCCGGACGAATAGACTGCGTCGTGCTGCAGCAGCAGCCAGATAAACGAGGCCGCGGGGACCGCGGCCAGTGCGAAGAACGAATTCCTGCCAAACTTTCGGAACAGCAGCGGGGCCACAGCAGCCACCGCAAAGTGCACGGCAAGGACTGTGATCACTGGTGTCTCCGCAACGTCAGAAAGTCGATTGTCAGCAAGTTGGAGCAGGCGGGTCATTTGTTAGGTTCGGTGCCGACAGTTTACCAAGCGTGTACAAATTCTTTTGGCGGGGACGCCGGCCGCTGCGCATTTCGACGCCAAAGCAACGCCGGAGTTAGACCATGCCCGGCAAAACCCGCCGGAGACTCCGTACGCTCACCTCGGAGAACACCCTGGGCGGCTACCATTCAGGCTATGAACACTGCCGCCGCCCCCGAGGCCATGCGCCCCTCGGAACTGGAATCGGGACGTCCCGTCACGCACAGGGGCCGGGTCCTCGCCTGGGCCGCGTGGGACTGGGGTTCGGCAGCCTTCAACGCCGTCATGACAACATTTGTTTTCACCGTCTACCTGACCTCCAAGGCATTCGGCGGGGAAGACCAGGCCTCGGCGGTCCTGGGCGCCGCGCTGGCCGTCGCTGGCCTGGCCGTCGCCCTCCTGGCCCCGGTCACCGGGCAGCGCTCGGACGCCGGCGGCAGGCGCAAGCTGTGGCTGGGGGTCAACACGGCCGCCGTCGCACTCCTGACCGGGCTGTGCTTCTTCGTCTTCCCGCGGCCGGACTTCCTGATCCTCGGCGTCACGCTGATAGCACTGGGCAACGTCTTCTTCGAATTTGCCGGGGTCAACTACAACGCCATGCTCACCCAGATCTCCACCCCGCGGAACATCGGCAAGGTCAGCGGCTTCGGCTGGGGAATGGGGTATCTCGGCGGCATCGTGGCCCTGCTGATTGTGCTCCAGCTCTTTGTCCAGCCCGGCTTTGACTGGTTCGGCGCCACCACCGTGGACAGCCTGAACATCCGGCTGGTGGCAGTGTTCTCGGCCCTGTGGTTCTTCATCTTTGCCTTGCCCGTGCTGTTCGCGGTGCCGGAGCTGCCACGCTCCGAGCGGGACGCGGGGATTGGGTTCCTCGCGTCCTACGGCCTGCTCGTCCGGCGTATCAAGGCGATCTACCGGACCAGCCCGCACACCATCTACTTCCTCCTCGCGAGCGCCATCTTCCGGGACGGGCTGGCCGCAGTTTTCACCTTTGGCGGGGTGATCGCGGCCGGCACCTTTGGCTTCGAACTCAAGGACGTCATCTTCTTCGCGATCTTCGGAAATGTCGTGGCCGCCGTCGGCGCCATCCTCGGCGGCTTCCTGGATGACAAGATCGGGCCGAAGGCCGTGATCATCACGTCCCTCGCCGGCCTGCTGGTTGCGGGCACCGCAATCCTGGTCCTCGGCAACGGAAGCTACGAGTTCTTCGGCATGGCCTGGGCCGGGACCACCACATTCTGGATTTTCGGCCTGCTGCTGTGCCTCTTCGTGGGACCGGCCCAGTCGTCCTCCCGCGCCTACCTCGCCCGGCTCGCCCCGCACGGCGAATCCGGCGAGCTCTTCGGCCTCTACGCCACCACGGGCCGGGCCGTGAGCTTCCTCGCCCCCGCCCTTTTCACCCTGTGCATCACCGTCGCCACCCCCTTCGTGGCGACCGGTGAGGCCCAGCGCTGGGGCATCCTCGGCATCATGGTGGTGCTGCTCGTGGGCCTGCTCGTGCTCCTGCCGGTCAAGGCCCCCGACCAGACAGCAATCGCGGTGGTCCCGGAGGCCTGAGACGGCCCAAAAGCCGGTTCGCGCACTAGGCTGATGATATGAACGTGGATGAGACGGACCTCCCCGGCCTCGGCCGGCGCAAGGACTTCATGACTGCCTCCGGACGCCGGATCGGCGTAGTCGAATACCGGGAGGGCCAGACGGAACTCATCGTCTCGACCTGGGACGATCCTGACACCTGCCAGGCCTCCATCCCGCTGACCGCGGACGAGGCCGCCACTCTGGGCAACCTCCTGGGCGGCCAGCGCCTTGCCATGAAACTCTCGGAAGCCCACCGGGAAATTCCCGGCATCGTCACGCGCCAGTTTTCGATCAGCGCCGAGTCCCCCTTCCAGAACCAGCCGATGGGCAAGGCGTGCATCCGGACCCGCAGCGGGGTCTCGATCGTGGCCATCATGCGCGAAGGCGAGGTCGTGCCCTCCCCGGGACCCGACGTCGTCCTTCACCCCGGTGACCTCCTGGTTGCGGTGGGAACGCAAGAAGGCCTGGACACGGCGGCCGGCATCCTGCGCAACGGATAAGCGGCATGGATCCGCTCGCCCTGACCCTGATCGAGCTGGGGGCCGTCGTCTTCTGTCTCGGCCTGCTGGCCCGGCTGGCCGGGCGGATCGGCATGTCCCCCATCCCGCTCTATCTGGTGGGCGGGCTGTTCTTCGGGGCTGGCGGCCTCGTCAAACTCGAAGGCATGCACGAGTTTGCCCATCTTTCCGCCGAGATCGGCGTGATCCTCCTCCTGCTTATGCTCGGACTGGAATATACGGCGGCCGAGCTCGTCACCGGGCTGCGCAGGTCTTGGCAAGCCGGCATCCTGGATCTGCTGCTCAATTTCCTGCCCGGCGCAGGGCTCGCGGTGATGCTGGGATGGGGCGTCGTGGGGGCGATGGTGATGGGCGGCGTCACCTATATTTCTTCCTCCGGGATCGCGGCCAAGGTGATCACCGATCTCGGCCGGATCGGCAACCGGGAAACCCCGGTGGTCCTTTCCATCCTGGTCTTCGAGGACCTGGCCATGGCCGTGTACCTGCCGGTCCTGACCGCCACCCTGGCCGGCGTCAGCCTGCTGATGGGCCTGCAGACCGTGGGCATCTCCCTGGCCGTCGTCACCCTGGTCCTGGTGGTAGCCCTGCGGCACGGCCACCACGTGTCCAAGGCCGTGCACAGCGAGAACTCCGAAGTCTTCCTGCTGAACCTGCTGGGCGCGGCGCTTCTTGTGGCCGGGCTCGCCGCCGCCATGCAGGTTTCTGCGGCCGTTGGAGCGTTCATGCTCGGCATCGCGATTTCCGGCGCCACGGCCCACAGCGCCACCCGCGTCCTGGAACCGCTCCGCGACCTCTTCGCGGCGATCTTCTTCGTTGTTTTTGGCCTCAACACCGACCCCCGGTCCATCCCTCCGGTCCTTGGCTGGGCCCTGTTGCTGGCCGTTGTGACGGCAGCCACCAAGATGATCACCGGGTTCTGGGCGGCCAAACGGGCCGGGATTGGCATTCCCGGCCGTTACCGTGCGGGGGCCGCCCTGATCGCGCGCGGCGAGTTCTCGATTGTCATCGCCGGCCTCGCCGTTGCCTCCGGCGTGGTGCCCTCGGAGCTGGCAGCCCTCGCCACCGCCTATGTTCTGATCATGGCGATCGCGGGGCCACTGGCCGCCCGCTTCGTGGAGCCGATCGTCCGGCTCCTGCGCCGTCCCGTGAGAGGGCCCGCTTTCCGGACCTCCGGCCCGGCGTAAGGCTGCCGCCGGTACGAGAATCGCGGCGCCAGATGTCTGCGCTAGCTATCCGGGCTAGATGTCGGTGAGGTGGAAATTCAGGTGGCTGCGGCTGGCAGTGGGGCCGCGCTGGCCCTGGTAGCGGTTGCCGTACTCCCCCGAACCGTAGGGGTGCTCCGCGGCCGAGGACAGCCGGAAGAAGCACAGCTGGCCGATCTTCATGCCGGGCCACAGCTTGATGGGCAGCGTGGCCATGTTGGAAAGTTCCAGCGTGACGTGGCCGGAGAATCCGGGATCGATGAAGCCCGCCGTCGAGTGCGTCAGCAGGCCGAGCCGGCCAAGTGAGGACTTGCCCTCAAGGCGGGCCGCGATGTCATCCGGCAGCGTCACTGTCTCGTAGGTGGAGCCAAGAACAAACTCCCCCGGGTGCAGGATAAACGGTTCGCCGGACTCCACTTCCACCAGGCGGGTCAGCTCGGGCTGCTCCTCGGCCGGGTCAATGTGGGCGTATTTGTGGTTGTCGAACAGCCGAAAGAACTTGTCGATCCTGACGTCCACGGAGGACGGCTGGACCATGGCGGGATCGAACGGTTCCAGGACAATCCGCTCGGAGTCGATTTCGGTTCGAATGTCGCGGTCAGAGATCAGCACAGGTTCAAAAGTACCCCACAGCGCCCTGCCGGGCTGCACGGACGGGCGCAGCCACCGAGTGTGACTTCACTCGGCCGTCCATTCCGCGGCGAGCATATCTTCGTGGATCTCTTCCCCCGTCCGGGCTTAGATGTCTTCGAAGTCCGCGGCCACGGGGCGTCGAGACAGCGGGGCCCGCCCCGCGCTGCTGCGGGACGGGCCTTTGCCGAAGAGGTATGGGCCTCTCCGAGGTGTGTGCTGCTCCGTGGCTACTTCGCAGGGGCTATTTCGGTCAGCTTCGGCACCGAGAACACTACGATCGCCCCGATCACGGCGAAGGCCGCGAACATGTAGAAGTTGAGCTGCCAGCCGAAGGCCATTCCGGCAATCAGCCCGCCGATCAGCGGCCCGCAGATGGCGCCGATGCGTCCGATTCCCAGAGACCAGCTCAGTGCGGTGGCACTCAGGGACTGCGGGTAGTGGGTGGCACAGTAGCCGCCCACGAGGATCTGGGTGCCCACCGAGCCGAGGCCGGCGAACGCGACAATCACGAGCAGCATCGCCAGCGGCAGCTGGAGGCTCAGCATGAGGATCGCCACGAAGGCCAGGATGAAGGACCCGGTGACCACCTTGCGGATGCCGATCTTGTCCGCCAGCACGGAGGCGCTGATGGAGCCGACTATCGCGCCGGCGTTGAGGACCAGCAGGAACGTCAGGGCATCCCCGAGCTGGAACCCGGCCTGGCGCATGATCTGCGGGAGCCAGGTGTTCAGCCCGTAGACCAGCAGCAGTCCGCAGAAGTTCGCGAGCGCAAACAGGACGGTGGAGCGGACCCACTTGCGGGTGAACAGGGTCTTCATGGCCGATTTCGGCGCCTCGGCGCCAGTCTTGACGTCCTCGGCAGTGACGATGTCCGAGTAGACCAGGCCGTAGCGGTCCGCGGTGGCCTTCGCTTCTTCGATCCGCTGTTTGCGGGCCAGGTACGCCACCGATTCGGGCAGGACCTTCCAGGCGATGGGGAGCAGTGTGACCAGAGGCAGGGCGCCGATGGCGTACATCCAGCGGAAGTCGATGTGCTGCAGGAGGTTGATGGCGAGCAGCGCGGCGCCGACGCCGCCCACCGAGTACCCGCTGAACATCACGGCGTTGGCGATCTGGCGGCGCTCCTTGCGGGCGTATTCGACCGTCAGCGCAATGCAGGTCGGCACGATGCCACCCAGGCCGAGGCCTGTCAGGAACCGCAGGAAGCCGAAGACCTCGGCGGACGGCGCGAAGGCCGTGAGCAGCATGCAGATGGAGAACCACGCGATGCAGGCGAGCATGATGCGGCGGCGACCCAGCTTGTCTGTCAGGATGCCGACCGAGAGCGTGCCGACCAGCATGCCGACCAGGGCGAGGCTGCCGATCAGGCCGGCCTGCGCGGGAGTGACACCCCATTCCTGGAATTTCAGGATCGTGGGGACGGTGGATCCGTAGACCACCAGGTCGTAGCCATCAAAGACGATGGCCAGGAAACACAGGATGAGGACGGCGTGGCCCTTCCAGTGGGTTGTGGCCTCGTTGCGCAACTCAGTCGACATTGACTGCGTCATGGATGTACCTCTCGTTGAGATTTCGTAGGAGATTTGTGCGGTGGCTCACATGCTGTGCCCACTGTGTCACGCTTATATTCCGACAGTAAACAAATCAGCATATATCGTTTGCGTAACGATCGTCAGGCATTGTACGGACGGTGTCAGTGTCCCTTGAACGCCTCGGCGAGCCACCAGGCGCCGCCGTCGGACGCGATCTTGGCATCGATGACCAGCGGGCGGGAGGGCCGCTCGCGCACCCAGGTGCGGACCCCCTCAAGATCCGCCACGCTGCGGACCGTCACTGCGTCGGCGCCGAAGCCCCGGGCGATCGCGGCGATGTCCGTATCCGGGAAGGTAACGGTACTGAGATCAACGGCGGGGTCGACGGCGGGACCGGCGCCGTCCGCAGCTCCCGCGCCGAAGTGGTGGACTTCCGCCCCGTAGCCGGCGTCGTTGTAGATGATGCAGACGAGCGGCAGCTCCAGCCGGACAGCGGTCTCCAGTTCGCTGATGCCCATCAGGAAGCCGCCGTCCCCGGCGCCGAGCACGGGCAGCCGGTCCGGCCGGGCCAGCGCAGCCCCGATCGCAGTGGAGAGCCCGAGGCCGATCGACTGGAAGGCCTGAGTGAAGCAGAAGCCGAACTCGTCCGGGACCTTCAAATAGGTGCTGGGATAGCCCATGAAGTTGCCGGAGTCGATCGAGACGATTCTCTCCGGCGGCAGGATGGCGTCCAGTTCGCGGCTCAGCACCCGCGGATCGATCCGTCCGCCACCGGAGAGGTCCGGCGTTTCGACGTCGTTCCAGCGCGAGCGTTCTGCGATGGCCGTCGCGTTCCGCGCGGTGCGGTACCTTTGGGCGGGGGCCGGCTGGAGCGTCCGCAGCTCGGTGAGGACATCCGATGCCGTCAGCGCGGCATCCCCCACCACGCCCAGGCCGATAGGCCGGTTGGCACCAAGCGCGGAGTCCTCGACATCGACCTGGACCACGGCGGTCCCGTCCGAGATCAGGCGGCCGTGGCGCATGGTCCACATGTTCAGGGCGCAGCCCCAGCCGACGATCAGGTCGGCGCCCTGGATCAGCTCGGCGCTGAGTGGTGACGAGAATCCGCCCGAGATCCCGAGGGCGAACTCTTCGTCATGGAACAACCCGCTCGCCACCGCGGAGGTGGCCACGAGGGCACCGGCGTGGGCGGCAAGACTGAGCAGTTCCTCCCGCGCATGCCTGGCCCCGCGGCCTGCCACAAAGACGGGGCGCTCCGCGGCGTTGATCAGGTGTGCCAGGCGCCGGACGCTGGGGGCGGCGGGGCGGACCGGCTGGGCTTCGGCGACAGCGGCCGGGTGCGCGGCCGCAGCCTGTGCGGTTGCAGGGGCCGGGGCGGACTGGACGTCGAGGGGGAGGCTCAGCACCACGGTGCGGCGTTCGTTCCGGGCCGTGCGGAAGGCCCGGAGGGTGTCCGCGACAGCAGTGGCCGGCGAATGGATCCGTTCGCTCACGGCTCCGACGCTGCGGGCGAGCGCATCCTGGTCGATTTTGAAGTTGGAGCGGACCGCGGAGGCCTGGGTGTCGGCCGTCAGCACGATCAACGGCGTGCGGCTCTTGGCGGCTTCCCCGATCCCGGTGACGGCATTGCTCAGCCCGCAGCCCTGGTGTGTGCTCACGACGCCCACCCGGCCGGACATCCGGGCGTAGGCGTCGGCCATTGTGGCAGCGCCGCCCTCGTGCCGGGCGGCGGTGAAGGGCACCCCGGCCAGGCGCAGGGCGTTGGTCACCTCGAAATTGCCGCTGCCGACGACGCCGAAGACATGCCCGACGCCGAGCTCCGCCAGGGTCCGGCCGACCAGCTGGGCTACTGTTCCGGCCGCTTGCTGCGGGTCATCGAGCGGCTGCGCAAGCGTGCCGGGCGAATCTTGTGAAGCTACTAGCATGGACTTACCTCCCCCTAAGTAATGCACTCTTCCAGTTCTTCGAACTTCCAGGCGGCCTCCATGAACCCCACCCAGTCCCTTCCCTGCACGGCCACGACGGCGACTCTGGAACGGACCATTGAATGGGTGGATACGGACGCCGCGGGGCACCAGCACAATTCGGCCGTGCTCCGCTTTGTTGAGGCCTGCGAGGCCAAGTTGTTCCGGGACCTGGATCTGCCGGAGTATTTCCCGACGGCCCCGCGGGTTCGCCACGAGCTCAACTACCGGGCGAAGTTGTACTTCGGCCAGCCGGTCACCACCACCGTCGTGGTGGAGAAAATCGGCCGCACGTCCATGACATTCAGCTTTGAGGTGTGGGGCGAGGAGTTCCGCGGCGAACCCCGCGCCCTAGCCGCCTACGGATCCTTTGTCACCGCTCATGTGGCCCAGGGCGGCACGGCCGCCACCCCGTGGCCGGCGGAGCTGACGGCCAAGGTCACCGGCCGCGAGGGCGCCGGGCGGGTCTAGCCCCGCCCGGCACCGCGCCGTCCAGCGCTAGACCGACGCCGGTACTTTGGCCGGCGTCCAGCGCAGGTGCGTCGGCAGTTCGGCGGCCTCCGGCTCCCGCACGAGCGCCAGCCGGGGCCGGACCGCGTCGGTGCGGGCCGCCGGCGGCTTCCGGCTGCCGGCCCGGAACTGCTGCGGCCAGTCGGCGCCGGGCCCCCGGTAGTCCTGCTCGATCGCCGCATGCAGGGTCCACTGCGGATCAAACAGGTGCGTGCGGCCGAGGGCGCAGAGGTCCGCGCGGCCTGCCAGCAGGATTGAGTTGACGTCGTCGTAGGAGGACACCGCCCCCACCGCGATTACGGCGACGCCTGCCTTGTGCGCCACTTCCTGCCGGATCCGGTCCGCGAACGGCGTCTGGTAGCTGCGGCCGTAGGCTGGCGTCTCCTCCTTGACCACCTGGCCGGAGGAGACGTCCACCCCGTCGGCGCCGTGCTCCACGAAGGCCCGGGCAATCGCGACGGCGTCGTGCTCGTCGTTGCCTCCCGGGGCCCAGTCCGTCGCCGAAAGCCGCACGGTCAGTGGCTTGTCCGCCGGCCAGGCGGCGCGGACGGCGTCGAACACCTCCAGCGGGTAGCGCAGCCGGCTCTCCAGTGATCCGCCGTATTCGTCGCTGCGCCGGTTGGCCAGCGGCGAGAGGAAGGAGGAGAGCAGGTAGCCGTGCGCGCAGTGCAGCTCCAAGAGGTCGAAGCCCGAAGCGGCCGCACGGACTGTCGCGGCGACGAACTCGTCCCGGACCTGGTCCATTTCAGCGCGGCCAATTTCTCGCGGCGCCGGGTTGCCGGAGCCGTACGGGATGGCCGAGGGGCCCACCGGCTCCCAGCCGCCCTCGGGGAGCGGCTCGTCGATGCCTTCCCACATGAGTTTGGTGGAGCCCTTACGGCCGGAATGGCCAAGCTGGACGCCGATGGCCGCCGTCGAGCGGTGGTGCACGAACTCGACGATCGCGCGCCAGCTCTCCTGCTGGGCCTCGTTGTAGAGGCCGCTGCAACCGGGCGTGATGCGGCCGGTCTCGGAGACGCAGACCATCTCGGTCATGACCAGGCCGGCGCCGCCGAGGGCCTTGCCGCCGAGGTGGACCAAGTGGAAGTTGCCCGGGACGCCGTCTGTCGCGGAGTACATGTCCATCGGTGAAACGACGATCCGGTTCTTCAGCTCCAGCCCGCCGATCCGGTACGGCTGGAACATGGCAGGGGCACTGCCCGCGATGCCCTGCGTGCGGGCGAATTCCTCGTCCACCCGGGCCGCGAACTCGGGATCGCGCAGCTTGAGGTTGTCGTAGGTGATCCGGCGGCTGCGGGTGAGCAGGTTAAAGCAGAACTGTACCGGGTTCTGGTCCTTGTACATGCCGATGTTCTCGAACCATTCCAGCGACGCCTGGGCGGCGCGCTGGGTGGATTCGACCACGGGGCGGCGCTCGGTTTCGTAGGCTTCCAGGGCGGCCCCGAGCTCGGCGTGCTCGTGCAGGCAGGCCGCCAGGGCGAGGGAGTCCTCCATGGCCAGTTTGGTGCCGGAGCCGATGGAGAAGTGCGCTGTGTGGGCGGCATCGCCGAGGAGCACGATGTTGCCGTGCCGCCAGGACTCGTTGCGGACCGTGGTGAAGTTAATCCACTTGGAGTTGTTGACCAAGACTTCATGGCCCTCAAGCTCCTCGGCGAAGATGGCACGGATCGCCTCTACCGCCGCCTCGTCGCTTTCGCCGGGCCGGAAGGCCTGGTCCTCAGTGGCGTCGAATCCGGCGTTGCGCCAGACGTCCTCGTGCATTTCGACGATGAAGGTGCTGCCCTCGTCCGAGTACGGGTAGCCGTGGATCTGCATGACGCCGTGCTCGGTGTCCTTGACGAAGAACTTGAACGCCTCAAAGACGAGGTCGGTGCCCAGCCACATGTACTTGGACTGGCGGACGTCCAGGCTGGGCCGGAACACCTCGGCGAAACGGGAGCGGACGGCGGAGTTCAGGCCGTCCGCGGCGAGGACCAGGTCGTAGTCCCGGCTGAGTTCCTCAACATCCGGCGCCAGCGTGCTGAAGCGCAGGTCGACGCCGAGTTCGGCGCAGCGGCGCTGCAGCAGCTCGAGCAGCTCTTTCCGGCTCATGGCGGCGAAGCCCTGCCCGCCGACAGTGTGCTGCCCACCCTTGAAGTGGATGTCGATGTCGGTCCAGCGGGCGAAGCGCTCGGACATGTACTCCGCGATCACGGTGTCCGCGTTGCCGATTCCGCCGAGCGTCTCGTCGCTGAAGACGACGCCGAAGCCGAACGTGTCGCTCGCGGCGTTGCGTTCCCAGACGGTGACCTCGTGTTTCTGGTCCAGCTGTTTCATGAGGGCGGCGAAGTACAGTCCGCCCGGGCCGCCGCCGATGATTGCGATTTTCATGTGGTGCCTCTCAAGCGTTCTGGTGTTCGGGGGTGGCGGTGTCAGCGGCCAGCTGCTCGCGCAGCCGGAAGTGCTGGAGTTTGCCGCTGGGATTGCGGGGCAGGCCGTCAACGAAGTGCACCTGGCGCGGGTACTTGTACGGGGCGATGGTCCGCTTGACGAAGTCCTGGATTTCCTTGCGCTTCGCGTCATCGGCCCCGACGCCCTCGCGCAGCACGATGAAGGCGCAGACAACGCTGCCCCGGTCCGGGTCGGGCTTGCCGACGACGGCGTTTTCCATCACGTCCGGGTGCTGGTCAATCGCGGCTTCGACCTCCGGGGCGCCGATGTTGTAGCCGGAGGACACGATCATGTTGTCGGAGCGGGCCTGGTAGTAGAAGTAGCCGTCGTCGTCACGGCGGAAGGTGTCGCCGGTGACGTTCCAGCCGTTGACGACGTAGTCCAGCTGGCGCGAATCGTTGAGGTAGCGGCAGCCGGTGGGGCCGATGACGGCAAGGCGTCCGACGGCGTTCGGGCCGAGTTCCCGGCCGTCATCGTCCAGGATCGTGGCGCGGTAACCGGGGACGGCCGTGCCGGTGGCGCCGGCGCGGATGTCCTCCCCCGCCGCGGAGATGAAGACGTGCAGCATTTCGGTGGCACCGATGCCGTTGACCAGCTTCAGGCCGGTGCGTTCATGGACCGCGCGCCAGGTTTCGGCCGGCAGGTGCTCGCCGGCCGAGACGGCCGTGCGCAGCGTGGCGAGGAGCCCTTCGGCGCCTTCCTTGAGGATCGCCTTGTAGGCCGTGGGTGCGGTGAACAGGATGGTGGCCTTCGCTGCGTGCACGGCCTGCGCCAGTTCGAGCGGCGTGGCGCGTTCGGTCAGCAGCGCGGCGGCCCCGAAACGCAACGGGAAGACCACAAGGCCGCCCAGCCCGAAGGTGAAGGCCAGCGGCGGGGACCCCGCGAAGACGTCTTCCGGCGTCGGCTGGAGGATGTGCCGGGCGAAGGTGTCCGCGTTGGCGAGAATGTCGCGGTGGAAGTGCATTGTGATCTTCGGCGTCCCGGTGGTGCCCGACGTCGGGCCGAGCAGCGCGACGTCGTCCGCCGCCGTCGGGACGGCGCTGAACTCGCCGCTCTTGGCAGCACAGCGGGCCACGAGGTCCGTGCCGGTGCTGCCCCCCATGGCCAGCACCGGCACGTCGTTTCCGGCTGCCTCGGCCAGGTCGTCCAGGAACCGGCTGTCGCACAGGGCGGCGGCCGGTCGGGTCAGCTCCAGCAGGGCCCGGATCTCGTTGGCGCGCAGTGCCGGCATGATCGTGACCACCACGGCGCCGGCCTTGAGCACGCCGAGCCACGCCGCGACGAGCCACGGGTTGTTCGGCGAGCGCAGCATCACGCGGTTCCCGGGGACCACCCCCAAGTCCTCGACCAAGACCTGGGCCACCTGGTTGGCGTGGCGCTGCAGCTCACCGTAGCTCCAGGCGTTGCCGTCCGGGGTGAGCAGGGCCGGCCGCTCGGCACCAAAGCTGCGGACGGCGTCGTCAATCAGCACGGTGGCGGCGTTGAGCTGCTGCGGGTACTGCAGTTCCGGGAGGATGAACTCCAGCGCGGGCCACTGCTCCGCCGGCGGCAGATTGTCACGCGCAAAGGTGTCCTGGTGCGCCGAGGGCGTCAGTTCCATTGCAAACCTTTCGTATCGTCCTTGATAAGAGGTCACTGGTAAGAGGTCATTCATAAGAGGTGGAACGGCTCATCGATTGCTCCGTAACGGCCGTTATGGCGACGCTAAAGGGCAGTTATGGAGCAGTCGACATCCGGATCATGCCTTCCTGGACCACGGTGGCCAGGAGCCGGCCCTGCCGGTCGTAGAAGTGACCCTGCGCCAGGCCGCGGCTGGCCTGGGCGGAGACAGCTTCCTGGACGTACAGCAACCAGTCGTCCACCCGGCCTTCACGGTGGAACCACATGGCGTGGTCCAGGCTGGCCGTGACCAGGCCCGGGTCGCCCCAGGCGTAGCCGTGCACCCGGAGCACCGGTTCCAGGATGGTGTAGTCGCAGACGTAGGCCAGCGCCGCCCGTTGCAGGTCCGGGTCATCCGGCAGCCGGTCGAAGGCCTTCACCCAGACTGCCTGGTGCGGCACCTGCTCCCCCTCAACACTGAGGTAGACGGCGCCCGGCACATGCCGCATGTCGAAGCTGCGGCCGCCGGACCAGTAGGCCGCGGCATCGCCCTCGACGCCGTCAAGCACGTCGGCGGAGGACGGCAGCGACTCCGGATCCGGGATCGCCGCCGGCATGGCACGGGCGAATTCCTCGCCGGATTCCTCCGCGTGGAAGGAGGCCATGGCCACGTAGACGGTCTTGCCGCCCTGGTAGGCGCGGACCTGCCTGGTGGAGTAGCCCCTTCCGTCGCGGAGCCGCTCCACCTCATAGCGGACCTCGGCGCCGATGTCCGCCGGCCGCATGAAGTAGCTGTGCATCGAGTGCAGCGAGCGGTCATCCCCCACCGAGCGCATTGCTGCGGCCGCGGCCTGGGCCACCATGTCGCCGCCGTAAGCCTTGGGCCACGGCACGTACTGCGTCGTGGCGGTGTAGGCCTCGTCGAGGAAGTCCGGCTCCACAGGCGTCAGCTCGAGGGCGGACAGCAGGATCTCCGACGTCGGGGTCATGCCCGGCGGTACCCAGCGAGGACGGAATCGTCGACGTCGTCGAGGTTCACCACAATGTTCTCCGGGGTGCGCGCCGTGAGCCAGACGAGTTCCTCGGTGATGCTCATGTTGGCTTCCACGTGCGGCATGTACGGCGGGACAAAAACCCAGTCGCCCTCGGTCATGTCGATGAACTCCTTGTAGTCCTCGCCGAAGTAGATCCGGCCGTGGCCGCGCAGCACGTAGCCGCCGGTCTCGGCCTCGCCGTGGTGGTGCGGGAAGGAGCGGTAGCCGGGTTCGTTGCTGACCTGGCCGTACCAAATCTTCGTAGCAGGGGTGTGCTGCGGGCTGACGCCGGAGATCCGGACGGCTCCGCCGGACTGGCCGGTGTCGCGGTGCTCAGCACCCTTGCGGGTCACGACGGGGACAACCTGCTCTGTCAGCTGATCGGCAATCTGTTCGGTCATGGTGTTTCCTCTCTGTCGGCGGCAGCCTGGGTTGCCGCCGCGGGGTGGTGTTGGGTGGGAGCCGGAGGCGTCAGAGACGGACCGTGTTGGTGAGCGTGCCGATGCCCTCGACCTCGGTGCTGACGACGTCGCCGTCGCGCAGGAAGCGCGGCGGAATGGCGCCCATGCCGACGCCGCCGGGGGTGCCGGTGAGGACGACGTCGCCGGGGCTCAGCCTGGTGAAGGTGGAGATATAGGACAGCAGGGCGGCCGCGGTGAAGACGAGTGTCTTGGTGCTGCCGTTCTGGACCTCCTCGCCGTTGACCAGGCAACGGACCCGAACGCCGGCTTCGGGGTCACATTCGTCCGGAGTCACAAGCACGGGTCCCAGCGGGGTGGTGCGGTCGAAGGCCTTGCCCTGGAACCACTGCAGGGTGCGGCTCTGCCAGTCGCGCATGGAGATATCGTTCGCCACGGTGTAGCCGGCGATCGCGGCGGAGGCTTCCTCCGGCGAGGCATTCTTGAGCTGGGCGCCAACGACGACCGCCAGTTCCGCCTCCCAGTCCAGCCGGGCGCCGTGCCCCGCGGCGTCGATGACGTCGCCGTCGCCGATCAGGGTGTCCGCGTACTTGGCGAACAGGGTGGGGTATTCGGGCAGCTCCCGGCCCATTTCCGCAATGTGGTCCGCGTAGTTCAGGCCACAGCAGATGACCTTGGACGGGCGCGGCAGCACGGTGCCGAACCGGGCGGCGTCTACGGGGATGGAGTCGCCCGGGATGCCGCCAGCGGTTTCCGCGGCGGCAACGGCAGCGGCTGCCTCCTCCCGCCAGCCGGCGCTTCCCAGCAGTTCGCTGAGGTCCTGTGCGGCCAGCAGCACAAACCGGTCCCCCGACTGCACGGCGGCGCGGGTGGCAGGACCGCCCTTGGCGTCGCGGACTGCCGTAATAACGGTCGCAAGGCGCATGTTTCTTCACTTCCGGTTCGACGGCGAAACCGGCGCCTTTGCCGATTCCGGTGACGTGTCCAGTGCGCCATCCCCCAGCGGGTATGTCGACATTTTTACGGTCGTCACATATGCTCAAGTTAACACGGATTCACCGGTTTGGGTAGACCCGGCCGCTGCTCCGAATCCGGCCACCGGCCCGACGCCCGTCCGACGCCGACCGGCCCGCAGTTACGCTCGCATTCACCAAAGCACCGCCGACTCAATGAGGAGCCACCATGAACCACAAGGTCATCAACCCCGCAGCCCTGGCCAAGCCCTCCGGCTTCGCCCACGGCATCCTGGCCGGCAACACCGTGTACTTGGGCGGCCAGACGGCCATGGACAGCAACGGCAAGATTGTTCCCGGCGGCATCGTGGAGCAGTTCCGCCAGTGCTTCTCCAACGTCCTCACCACGCTGGCCGAGGCCGGGGGCATGCCCTCGGACCTGGTCAACGTCACCATCTACCTGACCGACGTCGAGGACTACCAGAAGAACGGCCGCGAAATCGGGCGGATCTGGCGCGAGATGGCGGGCACCGACTATCCCGCGATGGCCGGCGTCGGCGTCACACGGCTCTGGCAGGACGAGGCGCTGATCGAGATCCAGGCCATCGCCGTCGTGTCGGGCCAGGGCTAGGACTACTGGGCAGTCCCGGAACTCCCGGAGGTCCCCAGCAGCCGCTCGGAATGCTGCCGGGCCGGGCCGTTCAGGAGACGGTGCAGTTCCGCGAAGATCCGCTCCGCGGTCAACCCGTGCCAGCCTGGCGGCAGGAACTCCTCGGGCAGGCCGGGATCCAGATAGGGCAGCCGGCGCCACTGGGTGAGGAGCTGGACGTAGTCCGCGAAGGCCGCCCGGTCGGCGTCGGGCCCGGACGCCGACGCGGCCGCGGATTCCCAGCGTTCCAGCACCGGAGCGAAGCGTTCGATGAATTCCGCGTAAAGCGATTCCAGGGCCGGCAGGTCCCACCATCGGGAAACTTTGTCCTTGACGTCCTCGGCGGTCAGGTGCTCCGCCTTGAAGAACTCCACGTATTCCGTCAGCCCTGTCCGCTCGAGCTGGTGCCTGATGTCCTCATAGGTGTTGCCCGGGGCAATCCAGAGCCCCGGGGTCACAGAACCGAAGCCCATACGGGTCAGCATGCTGCGCAGCTGGTGGCGAAGGTGGCGCTGCGATTCCGGGACGGAGAAGGCGATGAGGAGCCAGCGGTCCGCCGCCGTCGCACGCCGGGGCGAAAAGATGCGGCGGTCGCCCTCCTGGAAGACATCCTCCAGGTTGGGGGCCAGCCGGTAGGCGGCCACGCCGCCCAGCTTGACACTCTCCAGCACACCGCGGCGCTTGAGCCGGGACACGGAAGAGCGCACCCCGGAAGACTCGACGCCAAGGTCATCCAGCATGGAAATAAGCACCGAGACGGGCAGGGCGCCGCCGTTGGAGCGCCCGTACAGGCCGTAGATCGTGACGATTAGCTGCTGGTGCCGCGGGGTCAACCGGGGAACGGCGCTTCCGGTGGCAGGCTCGGCATCCAGCTCGGCGTCGAGTGGCGGCGCTGGGTCTTCTACCACCGTCGGCCTTCCCTGGGGAGAACAGTCATGGATCTAGGCTATAGAGGTCTGCGCGCCCCGACGGCCATGACGCTCCGCGAACTGTTGCCGTGCCGCGTCCGGCCGCGGGCGTTCCAGACCTTGGGCTGGTCCGGGCTACAAGCTCAGGCCGTAACGGAGACCGACCGGAACTCCACCGCGTCCTCGCCGTCATAGGCCTTGCACAGCATCAGGTAGCCACCCCTGTAGGTGTTGTCGGCGGCCGATAGGGATTGTCCTCCGCTGTCCAGACGCGAGCACCGAATCTCCTCCGGGGTCACGGTCACGGAAAACTTGAGCCATTGCCCTCCCTGGGGTGCGGCTGTGTTCAATGCGGCGACCACCTCTGAGGTGGCGCCGTTCGCGCTGCGCCGGTATAGCTCAAGCTTTCCGGCGTCGTTGATCAGCAGGTGATAGCCACCCGATGTCCCGGGAACATTGGGGCGGTACGGCCGGTCGTCGTGAAGGCCGAAGGCGATGCCTGCTTGTGCTTCACCCGGCGGGACACGGCCCGGCCACCGCACATCGAAGGTGATTGAATAGTTGTCCGAGGGAACCGGACAAAGCGACCCCATGGAATAGCTGAAGTCCGATCCGTCATCCAGCTCGATGGACCCGGCGCCTGCCAGCAGCTTTGGCTGTAAGTCCCAGCCAATGGTCCAAGGCAGGTCACCGGCGCTCCGGTTGCCGGAGGCAAAGGTGTCAGAGGTAAGTAGCGCCACGTCGTTAGTGACGTACGGAACGTTTGAACACATAAGTCCCCGGACGCCCAAGGCCTGCAGCCGGTCTCGCATCCACCGTGTGTGGACTTCCCAGGCAATGACTGGCTTTCCGTACACCATCAATGCGGTCACTTCGGCGTCGGTCGCCGCTTGATACACGCCTAGGAAATCGAGATTCGGCGCGTATTTGTCGTAGGTGGCGCTGCTTCCGTCCATGAAATATCCCCATGTCTTGTACCCGCGGGCGGCGGCCTCCACACGAGTTTTGGACGAGGCTGGCTGTTTCCAGACAAAATGATTTTTGGAATCCGGGTAGCTATCCATAAGGTCTAGCAACGCCTTGGTATTGGTCGCCTGTTTGTCCTCGATGAAAATAACATGCGTGGCAGCATGAGCATCAAGGACATCCTTCAGCCGAGGAATAGGCTGCGGCTGTGAGGCCGGTCCCAGCCACTGCCTGGCGTCATTGCGGAGTCCTGAGAGCGTCGCATACGTCTGCTTCGAAATTTCCAGATCGTGCCCGGTCAACTCCAGAGTGTTGGTGTCATGATGGCAGACCAGAACGCCGTCCGCCGTCGCGCACACCGAAATTTCGATGGCCTTGACACCGAAGGCAATCGCCGACGAATATGCCAGGGCGGTATGTTCTGGCCAGTTATCTCCGGATCCGCGATGCGCAATGTAAAAAGGAGTGGTTCCAAGCAGGCTCTCAATAGTGTATTTCCTGATGGGAGCAGGGCTGGGCGGTTGTTCGCTGCAGGCAGTAAGCGCGAGGGACGCTGTCGACAAAAGCAGGAATTCCCGGCGTGAAGCAGCTGCGAATCTACCTGTCATGGGCATGCGGCGGGCTGGACTCTTGGCCAACACATCACCTCTCGATTGTTATCTGCCATGTAATCAACCGCTTCGGCCGCTACCATTCGGGCGTGCCGGTCAAACGTGTTCGCCGGCTCTGGGATGCGAGGCTGAAGTTGTATAGGGTGTATCGTACTCGCCCCCCCGCTAAGGCATCGGGTGTTACGGCATATCAATTCCCGACGATCGGAGTACGGGTGAATTCCGCTTTCCTCACCGCGTTCGGAGCGCGCCGGGCACAGGAGTCATCTGCGGGCCGCCGCGTCCGCAGCGTTTTGGTGGCCCACCCGAGTCCTGAACTCTACGGTTCAGACCGAGTCTTACTCGAAAGTGTCAAAGCGCTTGTGGCCGGCGGAATCGTAGTGACGGTGGCATTACCCTCGGCTGGCCCGCTGATGCAGAAGATCGAAGCGAGCGGGGCCACCGTGGCCATCTGCCCAACCCCTGTTCTGCGCAAAAGCATCTTGAAGCCAAGGGGCTTCGCCTTGTTCGTCGTCCAGAGTGCCAAGGGAATGTCGGCCGGCCTGCGCTTGATGAGAAGCTGCAACCCTGACGTCGTCTACGTCAACACCGTTACGATTCCACTATGGTCCGTCCTCGCGAGGCTGTCCGGGAAGCCGGTTCTCACTCATGTGCATGAAGCGGAAGGCTCTGCGCCCAGGGCCCTCAAGTTTCTGCTGGCGGCGCCCCTCCTACTTTCCACATCGATCATTGCCAACAGCAAATACAGTGCCTCGGTACTGACGTCTGCTGTTCGTCGGCTGTCTGTTCGTACCGCGGTGGTATACAACGGGGTCCCGGGACCACCCTGCCCTGATACGCCGCGCACAGAACTCACGCAGCCTGTTCGGCTTCTCTACGTGGGACGACTTTCGTGGCGCAAGGGAGTGGACGTGGCTATCAGCGCCCTGAGTGTTGTCAACAGGCAAAGTGTGAAGGCTTCCCTCAGTATCGTTGGGGGTGTTTTTCCTGGCTATGAGTGGTACGAGAGCGAATTACGCCAACACGTGGAAGACCTTGGCCTAGAAGAGGCCGTGACCTTCCATGGATTCGCGCCTGACATCTGGCCCTGCATCGCGCGGGCCGACATTGTCCTCGTGCCATCCAGACTCGATGAACCATTTGGAAATACTGCCGTTGAAGCCCTGCTCGCCGCCCGGCCGGTCATTGTCAGTGACACGTCCGGTCTTCGCGAAGCGGCCGGCAACTACCCGAGCGCCCAGATGGTTCCCCCCGGCGACGCAGCGGCGCTGGCCGGGGCCATTGAGCGCGTAATCGACGACTGGGCGAGCTACCGGGATCATGCGCAGTCCGACGCAGTTAAAGCCTTCGACCGGCACAGTTCGGAAAGCTACGGCGCGCGCATTCGAGCCGAGTTGAGGTCCGTCGTTCGGTAAACCGGGCTACTTTGGCAGGTTTCCGTCCATGGACAGCACGAAACCCCGGGACGCGGCTGCGGAACCACCGCTGACGGGGCGGCCCTGGGCCTCTGACCTTCTCGACAGAATGAGGCCGACCGCCAGTGCCATGGTCGGCACGGATGGGTACATCGGGCTGAAACACATATTCCATAGAGTAAAGATGGCCAGAAATAGCACGAGGCCGCTGGCCTGCCTCCGTGCTACCGATGTCCCTATCCAACGGATCACCAGGGTTAGAATCACCAGCGCCAAGATCGCGCCACCGATGCCAAAGAGCACCCACATGTCCCCTATGACCGAATGCAATTCAAAGAACTTTCCAAACATGTACTTTTCCACATACCCGTTGTTGGGCTCATAGTGGAGCCCCGCCATGCCCGTCTTCGCCACCATAATATCGTCCAGCGATGGCGTGATTCCCAAACCGAAACCCCACGGCTGGGACTGAAACAATGCGGCGGTCGCAGCCATTTCAGGTCGCGCTCCCAGCAAGAGCGAGCCTGTCAACGAGATCTGTTCGATAGAGCGGTCTTTAGCGTTGGCGCCAAGGTAACCCTCTACCAATAAGCTCGTTCCCAGGTTGTATACCACAAGGATCATGCTGGCAAAAAGCAGCAAAGTCTTGGCCGCTCCGCGCCGGAGAGTCTTGCCCCGCGGAATCAGCTGCCAAATGACTGTCACTAACGTCAGCATCAGCATGCCAAATAAAGAGCGTGCGTCATTCAGACCAGACAAGAGCGCCAGACCTAGAAGCGCACTCATTTCCATGAAGCGCTGGCCCCGATCCCATCTGCGGCTGGCATAACTTACCAATGACAGCACGAGGATGATCGAAGGGATGGCATAACCGAACTTCCAGAGGTTCTCCGCTGCCCGCCCAGTTCCGGAAACTCCGAGAAACAATCCCGCCCCGAACCCGAGTCCCACCAGCCAATCAGGCATCAACGTTCGAGCCCAAAGTACCGCCCCAATGGAAAGCAAAAGAAAGCAGAGGGTGACCGCGTTATTGAAGTAGCTAACTCGGTCGAGTTGATGGTCCAGGGCGCTGAAACCGGACAAAAATACGCCCATGACGAGTGCGATCGCGCCCAGCGCTATGACGCTCCTCGCCCGCCGGTAGAATCGCAGGCTGAACAACCAGACCGGGCAGAGTGCGAGGGCGGCAACGTCACCAAGGGTCAATAACTGGTTAATCTCCTGCCGCATGCCCAATAAGACCAGCAGAACGAAAGCTACAACGGACGTTGCCCGCTTCCAGCGCAAAGCCGTTTCCTTCTCCGGAAGTTGCGCCGAGTCAATAGCACTGCGGAACGGGCCGCGTGCTCGGATATCCGCCATTTTGTGGCTACGACCCTGTCGCCACGCCCGCGGGGTCGCTATGGCCCTCGGGAAGGTGCATGCCTGCGGAGCTGGCAGGGGCCATTTGCCCTTCGCGTGCAACCGCCCGTCGACCGCCCGGGACGTAGCCGTAAGAATGGTCGTTGCGGGGCGCCTTTACACCGTTGAGCACCATTCCCAGCACGTGGCCGTTGACCCCCTCGATCGCGTCCAAGGCCGAGCCCAGCAAACCCCGCCTAGTGGCGTATGCCCGGGTCACAAGCACAGCGCCATCGGTGATCCGGGAGAGCGGCAGCGTGTCCGTTACCGGAAGCAGCGGGGCAGAGTCGATAACGACTATGTCGTATTCCGCCGTGCAGGTCCGAATAAGTGCGGCCATGGCCTCGGAGCTAATCAGTTGGTTAGGGTTTGGCGGCACCGTGCCGGACGGCAGGATGTCGATCCCGCTCCAGGTCACAATGACGTCCCTCAGTTCGGCGGTGCCAGCCAATACCTTGCTGAGGCCCGCGGCCCCCTCAATCTGACAGTAGTGGGCAATCCGCGGCTGCCGCAGATCGGCATCTACGAGTAGAACACGGTCAAACTTCTCGCTCAAGGCGAGGGCCAAGTTAACCGCAGTCAAGCTCTTCCCTTCTCCCTCGACGGCGGATGTCACCACAACCGAATGCACGGTCGCATCCGGATTGATGTATTCAAGATTCGCCGCCACCCTTCTGTAGGCTTCCGCCGAGCGTCCGTGCGGGGCAATTCTCATAATGATCGCGTCGGGACTGGAGCGACGCGGGCGGGTCGGTATTGTGCCGAGAAGGGGAAGGTCGGTTACCCGCCTGAGGTCTTTCAACGATTTAATTCGCGTGTCCAACAGTTCGCCGCCCAGGGCGTAGATAGCCGCGAGCACCAATCCTATGACTGCCCCGGTCAGGGTCAGGAGCTTGGTATTAGGGGCGAACGGGAACTTGGGCGCCTGAGCCTCAGCGACTTGCTGCATGGCGACCGCTGGTGTGCCCGCAGCAGTTTTCGGTGAAATTCCCTGGACTGTGGATGCCAGGGAATCAGTAACGGCATTGGCGATTAGGGCCGCCTGCTCTGGTGACGAATCCGTAACAGTAATTTCGATCAAGACTGTATTCAGCGGGGCGCTAGCCGCAACGGAATCGGCCAACAGCTCCGGGGTAGTGGTCAGCCGCAGGCGGAGAATGACAGGTTCCAGCACAGAGGGCAACCTTGCAAGTTCCGCATACGACTGGATGAGATTTTGAGTGTAGGTCGATCCCTGCACCAATTCCGACGGCGTCGCACCTCGCTGCGTGGAAACAAAAATACTACTACTTGCCTTGTACATCGGAGGCGTGCTTCGGGCATACCCGAATCCAGCGGCGCCACCCAAGAGTGTCAGTACGAACAAGAGCACCCAACACCGCTTCAGCGCTCCCAAGTACTCCGAAAAATCCATCCGCCCCCCAGCCTCTCCTTGGGTACCCATGGCCAACAGTATCCGCGACGCTGCCGTATTTGCATACATTTCGCGAAACGGGCACGCAGATGACTTTTCGTCCTGCATTTGGTGACCGACCAGACGCGTTACCGAGCCGTAGCGCAACTTGGGTAAAGGCAACGCGACTGCTCCAGGTCGACTCACCGGTTGGTGGAAGCCGTCTTTCGGCCTATCTTGGAATCCAGTCATGGTTCATTGCTATCCGGGAAGCGGGGTCAAATGTCCACAATCCTCGTTGTGTGTACCGGAAACGTATGCCGGTCACCTTTGGCCGAAGCTATTCTCCGAGGACATCCGGGCCTCGACGGTCTAATCGTCCAGAGCGCGGGCACCGGGGCCATTCCTGACCACTCAATGTGCGAACACGCCTCGGCTATGACAGGCCGCGGAGGCGCCCCGGGCGCTCACCGTGCGCAGGTCCTTACTGCCGAGCTGGTCGACGACTCGGACCTTATCCTTGTAGCCGCCTACGGGCACCGGGCCGCCGTCGCTCAGTTGCGTCCGATGGCCAGGCAGAAAACCTTCACACTAAAGGAGGCCAGCGCCTTCATACGGAGCGTGGTTGCCGCGGGGGTGCCGAGCCCCCAGGGCGGACCGGGAGCCGTGGAGAAGGCCGTGGGTTCGATTGTCCGGCAAATGAATGACATGCGAGGAGCCGGCAAGCTGGTCGCCCCTAAGCCATCCTTCGCCATTTTCCCGCGCCGGCATTCAGATTTCACCGCCCATGCGGAAATAGCGGACGGTCATTGGGGAAATGAGCGCGCGCACCGGAAGACACTGGAGGAAGTGGCCCTCGCGAGTCAAGCTATCGGTTCGAGCCTAGCGGGACTTTTGGGCGTCCCGCATTAACCGGAGGCCGTCCCACGTTCCCATAGCGGCTGCGCGTAACGGCGGCAGCGGCCGGAGGAACTGCCGTCGACCCCCACGCAGGAGAATGTCGCGGGCCGCGCGGACCGCCGTGCGCTTCCACGCACGTTGGACGTCAGGTCCGAGGTTCAGGCCCGCAAACAGCAACCTATTGCGGGCGTTGTAGTAGTAGTAGATAGCCGACTTGGCCCGGTTTGCAGGGTTTGCCGCCGCATCCGGGTGGGTGCCCCCTTCGTCGTGCACGGCCGGTGCGCCGTGCACGACCCGGATTTGGGCGCCAGCGGCCAGAACCCGGTATGAGAGGTCCACGTCTTCCCAATACAAGAAATATCGTTCATCGAAGCCGCCCACTTTTTGCCACAATTCGTGGCTGATCATCAGGCAGGCACCTGTAAGCCAGGGAACATTCCGTTCCTGCGCGGCCGCGGAGTTCTTTCGGCTCGCCCTGGTTGAGCCATCGTTCAGGTCCAGGTCGGAGCCATCAAACCAGATCGCACCGTCGGGTCGGAAAATCTTCGGCGCCAGCAGCGTCATGGGCTCCGCGTTTGCTTCGACCCGCAGCGAGCGAAAACTCTCCGCGTTGAGCGCGGCATCCGGATTCAACAGCAGAAAGAACCGGGCACCTGCCTGATAGGCCTTGGCTACGCCCAGGTTCATACCTCCGCCAAAACCCACGTTTGTAGAAGGCAGCACGGTCAACCACCCGCGACGCTCCGCCAATCTCACGACTGCTTCCCGCTCCGGGACGTCCGAGAAGCTATCCACGATGACGACTCTTGCATCTGGTGAGTGCTCGGAAACAGGTACGAGATTTCTTTCCAGGAGCTCATGGGAGCCATAGTTCACCACCACAATTGCCACCGGCGGAAGTTCGGAAGGCGTCATAGGGGAAGACTATCCTTTGGCCCAGAAGTGGCCTAGTAATTCAAGGTCGTTGTGAGAGGATACGTCCAAGCCCCATGCGTAATGGATTTCAATGCTGCTCATTCGACGAGGTGTTGACTATTGAACAGTTCACTGGCTGTCTTGCAGTCTTTCCCTGTGCCGCGTTCCACGACCAACCCCTACCTCGTTCAACTGGCCCGCGGGCTGCGGAAGCTGCCCGGCGTGACCGTGGTGAATTTCAGTTGGCGCGTGGCGCTCCTCGGAAAATACGACGTCTTCCACGTTCACTGGCCCGAGATTTTGGTCAGTGGACACAGTCCGCTGAAGAAACTCGTTCGGCAGGTGCTCACCCTGGCTCTGCTGTGCCGGCTCGCTCTGACCAAGACCCCCATCGTGCGGACCATTCACAACATCGAACTGCCGAAGGACATCTCCGTCCTTGAAGTATTGCTGTTGCGTCTGGTCGACCGCCGAACCACGCTTTATATTCGACTGAACTCAGAAACGCCTCTGCCCACGGACCGGCCCAGCACCATAATTCCTCATGGCCACTATCGTGACTGGTTCCACGACTTTCCGAAGACGGAAAAGATACCCGGCCGAATCGGATACGTCGGCCTGATCCGGCGGTACAAGGGCGTTGAGGACCTGATCCAGGCCTTTCGAGAGACGACGAAAGCCCACCCCGAGCTATCACTTCGGTTGGGAGGCAATCCCTCTACACCGGAACTCGGGGAAAAGATAGCGGCCTTGTCGCGGGGCGACGCCCGGATTCGCCTGAATTTGGATTATGTCTCCGATGCAGAACTCGTTGACACCATTACCAGTTCAGAGCTCGTGGTCCTCCCCTACCGATTCATGCATAATTCGGGGGGAGCGCTGGCCGCCCTGTCGTTGGATCGACCTGTCCTGGTTCCCGCCAATGAAGTCAACCAGGCGCTGTCCGAGGAGGTAGGTCCGGGCTGGGTATTTCAGTACACCGGCGCGCTGACGCCTGAGAGCATCCTCCGAACCCTAGCCTCCCTTGCAGCGCAGGGCCCACGCACTCGTCCGGACCTTCGCAGGCGCGACTGGCACGAGGGTTCGTTGGCACACAAAGAAGCCTATGAACAGGCACTGGCTCCTGACGCTGGGCACGCCACTGTGCTCGAGAAGGCGGTGCGCCCATGAAGCCGCAGACGCTTCTCGTTGCAGTGCTGACGTACCGGCGGCCCACCACGCTCAAGCGAGGCCTGGCAACCATGCTCGAGCACGTGACGGAACTCGCCCAGGACACAAACAGGTCAATTTCGCCCAGTATCGTTGTTATTGACAATGATCCCGCGGAAAGCGCCAAGGACACTGTTCTTGCCTTCAATTCGGAATTGATCCGATACGTGGCCGAACCAATGCCCGGCATATCAGCTGGCCGAAATCGGGCATTGGACGAAGCTGCACACCATGATTTGCTTGCCTTCATCGATGACGACGAGGAGCCGCAAGAACTTTGGCTCGAGCCGCTGTTGGACACGTGGCGAAAATCCCGCCCGGCCGCCGTCATGGGACGGGTGGTCTCGCAGTTTGAAGCTGACCTTGACCCGTGGATCGCCGCTGGTTCCTTCTTCCGTCGGCGGAGGATGCCCACGGGGACGGTGATACCCGCGGCAGCCGCAGGTAATCTGCTCCTCGACATGCACCAGGTCCGGAAGGCCGGTGTACGTTTCAACAACAGTTTCGGCCTCACGGGCGGCGAGGACACTCTTTTCAGTCGGCTGCTCGTGCAGGCGGGCGGAACGATCCTTTGGTGCGACGAATCCGTGGCCACTGATTTTGTCCCCGCGGACCGCACCACCCGTGAATGGGTGCTCCGGAGAGCGTGGAGTCACGGAAATTCAGCCGCATTGGTCGACATCCATTCGGCGCAGAGGGCCATGCAGAAAGGGACGGCCCGCCTGAGATCGGTTTTGCGCGGCGTGCTGCGCATGTGCGGCGGTTCGCTGCGCTTCGGGTTCGGGATGATCGCCGATTCCCCCCGCCATCAGGCCCGGGGGTTGCGCACCGCTTATCGCGGGGCCGGCATGCTGGCCGGAGGGGTCGGGGTCGCCTATCGTGAGTACGCTCGCGAAGCACGTCTGCACTCCTGGTGGAAGCGGCGAGCTGTCCAGCGGACGTGGGGTAGCAGATGAAGCAGGTGCGGCGAGTCCTGGGCCGGGTGGTTAAGCCCGTAATCCGATCCCATTCCGGTTTTGTCGGCTCCGTAGTGGCCGTCGACACGGCGGTTCCGAGGATTGTCCTGACGTATGACGACGGCCCGGAGCCTGGCGGGACGGACAACATCCTGAAGGTACTCGATGACAGGCAACTTACCGCTACTTTTTTCGTCCTGCTCAGCCGAGCGCGGCGTCATCCCGGCCTGCTGGCCGAGGTCGCCGCCGCCGGTCACGAAATCGCACTCCACGGACTTGATCATCAACGGCTCACCGGCTTTTCCTCCCGCGAGGTCGAGCAAAGGACCAAGGATGGGCGGGCGGAACTCGAAGACCTGACCGGGTCGCAGGTCGACTGGATCCGTCCCCCCTATGGTCGCCAGACACTGGCCACATGGTGCGCCGTAAAGTCCGCTGGGCTTATGCCCGTCATGTGGGGAACGACCAGCTGGGATTCCAGGGTGGCCTCGCAGGCGGATCGTGTCCGCCAGGCCATGGCCGGGGCGCGTCCAGGAGCCATCCTGCTCGCCCACGACGGCCACGCCGGTCCGGCGGACGGCGTCGACGACGGCCCCTCTCCGTCGGTGGACAGGGGAGACCTTACGGCCCGCATTCTCGATGCCTGCGCTGACGCCGGCCTGGGCGCGTGGGCGCTGAAGGAAGCCCTGAAACACGGAACTCCTGTGCTCGCGGCGTGGTTCAAACGGTAAACCAGGAAAGTGGAGGTGGGTTGAAGCTATGGCCATGACACGGATGAAACTAAGACGCGCCCGCCTTTACGAGTCCATCCGCACCGCGCACCTTGAACGGGCCCACCAGCTGGCACCGGCGGCGATACTATATCGCGGGCGACGCTATGACTTTGATGCGGATCTTGCACACGGGCTGGAGCTTATCGAGGCCGGCCCCCTTAAGGCGGCAGTAATCCTGGCCCGCTCCAGACTGACTGCTTTGGAGATCAATGAGCCGCTGATGCTGTCCAGTCTGCCGGCCACGGCGATCGCGCTGCTGGCGCTGGCCGTCCGGAGGCTGCTCGGAGGCAAACGAGTCCTAGTCGTCAGTTATGCGATCGGAAACACCGATCCGTATGCACACCGGCGTAACCCCACGTGGAAGTCAACACTGCGCAAGAAAATCGAGCGTGGCCTCGCGGCCATGGTCTGGAAACGGGTGGATCGGATGGCGTTCGGCACGGCGGCGGCCCGGGAAACCTACCGCGCGCTGTTGCCGTCGTCGACCCGCCGGAAAGAGGTTGTCATCCCGGCCCTTCCCGCAGCCTGTTCCTGTCAGCATGGAGTGGTCGGGGACCGCCATCGCGTGCTCTTTCTGGGGGACCTTTCCGAACGCAAGGGATTTCCCTTGCTGCTGGCAGCCTGGCCGGCAGTTCGCCGCGAGAATCCCACTGCCCGCCTGACAATTATCGGCAAAGGCGCTCTGGCCCAGGAGGCACAGGCCAGCGCTGCCGCGGACAGGACCATCGATGTCGTCATCGACCCTCCTAGGGACGAAATCCACCGCCAGTTGCGGCGGGCTCAGGTCCTGGTTCTCCCCTCGCAGTCCACGCCGATCTGGCGGGAGCAGGTGGGGCTCCCCATCGTCGAAGGCTTGGCACACGGCTGTTCCATAGTCACCACCACCGAGACAGGGCTGGCGTCGTGGCTGGCAGGGCACCGCCATTCCGTGTTGGCACCGGGATGTTCCGCGGTCGAGTTGGCCGAAGCGATTAGGCACCAATTAGACATGGCCACCCCGCGAAGCCAGGTCACCGCCACCCTCCCCGAGCAGGACGGACGCCTCGCGGCCGATTCATGGCTCTTCGAGACGGATGCGGTCGCCATTGCTAAATGACCGGAAGACCAAAAAGACCGGTTCAGGGGAGCGAAGAGGCCCGCCAAGGACGTCGACCGTTGTGGGCGGGGCAGCTCTCGCCAAGATAGTGGTCATGGGATCCTCGGGCTTACTGGCAGTGCTGACAAGCCGCCTCATCATCGCCCAATTCGGCACGGAGGCGTATGCCCAGTACGGCCTCCTGGCCTCCTTTCCGTCCCTCCTGCCGTTCGCGGACCTCGGGATCGCGGCGGTAGTCATCAACGCCGTGGCGGGTTCAAAGGAGGTCCGCAGGGATGAAGAAGTTGGCCGGACGCTGGTCACCGCTGTGCGCATTCTGTCTGTTTCCGGACTGACCATTATCGCCTTGGCCGGCCTCGTCACACTTCTTGACGGCTGGCCGACATTGCTGGGCAACGGTCTGGCCGTACCGGAGGGAAGCACGGCAGCCTTTATCTGCCTTGGGATTTTTGGGGCCTTCATGCCACTGGTGGTGGGTCAACGCATCTTGGTGGGCCTGGGGCGCACGACCAGCCAAGTCGCGGCCCAGGCGGTGGTTGCGCCCTTCATGCTGTTGAGCGTGCTAGCCGTATCGGCACTGTCGCTGCCGGCCGGGAACTTCTTGGCTGTCTTCTCCTTCTTGGGTAACAGCCTGGTTTCAGCAGTGTGCCTCGTACTGGCTAGCCGGCATGTGCGGCCGCAACTTGGACTCGCCTTCCGCCGGGTCCTGAAGCCCCGGGTTTACCCGGGCGTACCGGCCTTCGGCCTGGCGTGGCCCGTGATCATTCAGATGACGGCGTTGCCCATCGCCATGCAGACTGATCGGCTGCTTTTGAGCCATCTCACCACAGGCGACGAACTTGCCCAGTACAACCTCGCCTCGCAGCTCTTCGGCTTGGTCCTGCAGACTATTGCCGCGGCTGGAGTGGCGCTGTGGCCAATCTACGCCCGGGCGAGAGCGGAGGGCAGGGTCGAGTCGCCGGCGCTGCCCACAGTCTGGTTCGTTATCGGCGGCCTATGCCTCGCCGGAGGACTCGCTGCCTTGTCGCCCTGGCTCGCCGCCTTCATCTCCGAGGGACAAATCGCCTTGGACCCGTGGCTGGTTGCCGGGTTCGTGCTTTTTGTCACCCTTCAGGCAGCGAAGTATCCCATCGGTATGTACATGACCGACCAGCGCGGGCTGTGGTTCCAAGTCGTTCCGATTCTCATTCTGGTACCGCTGAACCTCGGGATTTCCTGGTTCCTCATCGGCCTGCTGGGCGCCGGGGGCCCGGTGATCGGCTCAGCAATCTCCGTCGCCCTCTGCCAGGTGATCCCCAACTTTTGGTACGTGCGACGGGATCTGAAGCGGCAACGACAGCCCTCGGAGACGCAACTGGAAGGGGTCAATAAATGAAAAAGAGCATCTCTGTCCTGTACCCACCAGAGCGCGACCTCAAGGCTTGGGCGCAACGGAACCAACAACTGGAAGTCCCCAGTCGTTGGCCGTATGGACTCGAGGCGCTGTCCAAGCCTCCTGCGGACGTCGAGGCGAGAAATTTGCGGGTCGCCACTTTGCCCCAGAAGCTCGCGGCCCGGGCCCTTCCGGTGCGGCTGCGCGCCCAGCGGGCCGTGGCTGGAGACATTGGTGTCACATGGGACGAAAATGCGGCCCGGTTGATGGTGGCCGCCGAGCCGCGCCGGCACATGTACTCGGGTGTGATCTGGCTTCCCGATTCCGTCATTGCCGACCCTCACGGCCCCCACCAAAGAATCTGTGCCGCCCTCCGGCAGATGAGGAAACTGTGGGTTCTAAGCCGCGCGCAGCTTGAGCCACTCCGGCGGGTCCTGGGGAAGGGCTGCCCGCCTATCGAGTTCGTGAAGTTTGGAGTAGACAAGGAGTTCTTTGCCGCCCAGCCATATCCGGAGCGCCCATTGGTGCTCAGCATCGGTGGCGACCGGCACCGTGATCCGGCTACGCTCTTCCGCGCACTCCAAGGGGTTCACGAGCGGTTTCCTTTCGCCGAGATCATTGTGCAGAGCGCCTCCCCGCTTCCCGCTCCCCCCGGGGTGGAGAAGGTCAAACATGTGAGCCACCGTCAGCTGCGGGAACTTTATGCCCGTGCGAGCGTCGTTGCCGTCGCCACGGCCAACAACCTGCACGCCTCCGGAATGACAGTCAGCCTGGAAGCCATGGCCACCGGCCGTCCGATCGTAATGACCCGCACGCCGGGCATCGAGGATTACATCAACGACGGCGTGTCAGGATTCCTGACGCCGCAGGGGGACCATAAGGCCCTGGCCGCGGCGGTAGCCCGGCTTTTGGAGCAGCCGCAGCTTGCGCACCAGATGGGACTCGCAGGACAACGGGAGGTCGCGGACGGCATGACCACCGCCCATTTAGCCCGCCGCATCTCCGAGATCATCGACCTCTAGGTGCAGCCGTGCCAGCCGGGGCAGGCTTTAACGCACGGCCTGCCCCGGCACTGAAGAAAAGCTACGGACGAGATGCCGCAGAGCGAGATGCTTGAGTGCCCGGCGACAACTCCATCCGGTCAGAACCGGCCGACGACCATGCTGCCAGCTGGCTTACCGATGGCCTTGGCAACGTCCTGCGGAAGCGGAACGGCGATGGACGCCGATTTCGACGCCAGGGCGGCCATTTGACCGATCGGAAGGCTGCCGTCCGTTATGGCGTTCTTCCACCCGGTCCCCTTAGCCGCGGCTAGAGCGCTAGGCGTCTCGTACCGCACGAGCGTGCTCCCATCATTACCACCCCAGGCAACCATGCACGGGTCCGTGAGGGCAACACGTTTGTTGAAGAGGTTGCCTGTAATGGAAACATTCATATTGTCCACGGGAATCCTAGTCGCTTTGTCCAGCGCGTAGAACTGAAATCTCCCGCCATTACCGAACACATTGTTAGAAATTGCGATATTGCGTGTCAGCCAAGGAACCGTCGGATCAACCGCGGGCTGCCGAGGATCCTGTCCGGCGAAACTCGCTATTGCCTGCCGGCGCTCATCCTGACTCAAGCTGATGCCAAACAGGCTGTTTCCACCCACGTTGTTGTTGAAAATCTTGACGTTTCCGGTGTCGAAAATCAGTATGCCGGTTTCCTGACCGTTGGTTTCGTTGTTCGCAACGATGGCCGTGTCTGAGAGCTCCAACTGGATTCCTGTATATCCGTTTGAGGAGGAAATATTGTTGGATACGTTGGCGTTATACACGGACTCATCCAGCCAAATCCCGCTACTCTTCTGGTTGTTACTCGTATCGTTATTCACAATCGTGACGCCACGCGAGCGGGTTACCTTTATACCACCGGCTACCGGCGCGGGCTTGAACCCCGCCGTATTATTGAACGTGACAATCGAGTCTCGGATCACTAATCCGTAGGCTGCATTGACGCCCATGCCCAACATGCCGTTGCGCTGCACGGTAACCCGTTCGGCGACGCTGTCATTGTTGTGGATCGCGAGGCCCGTCATGGCGTTGTCGACCACCACGAGGTCTCGGGCGGCGGCGGATGCTGCGGCCAAGACAACGGTGGCGCTTCCGGGCGCGTCGTAGGACGTGGCATAGCGCCGGACGCCGATGCCTTGCAGCGTCGTCTTGGTGGCAGGTGAGTAGACGGCCTGACCAAGATTACTGGCCCGCACTTCGTGGCCGGCCGGATCGCTGCCTAGCCTGATCGTGTTGGCTGCATTGTCGACAAAGAATGTTCCTGCCACAACCTGTGCAGCAGACCCGACCTGTTTGAGCTGAACGCCGTCCAGGAAGACCTGGTCCGGCCGGGCTGCCATGGGCTCGGCGGGATTCACAAACCTGGGGTTGTTAGCCACTCCATCCATAGAGCTTGAAAATTCGTGCGTCCATCCCGAGGTGACCCAGGATGAGCCGGATTTCTGCCAAGAAGTCACGGGCACCGATCCATCCAACCAGACGGCTTCTTTCGGGTACGACTGAATGGTCAATGACTTTTGGAACGGTACGTTGATCGACTCGTTGTAGGTGCCCTGACGCAACACAATGGTCTGTCCGGATTTAGCTTTGGCAACGGCGCCGTTGAGCGTCTTCAATGGGGCACCCTGGGTGCCGGCAGAACTGTCCGAGCCCTTGGCGACGTCGACATAGAGTGCATCCGCAGGCGCCGCATATGCGGTCGATCCGACGGCTGCTGCTCCACGGGCCGGCGCCGGAGCGGGCGCAGGTGCCGGAGCGGGCGCAGGTGCCGGAGCGGGCGCAGGTGCCGGAGCGGGCGCGGGCGCGGGCGCAGGTGCCGGAGCGGGCGCAGGTGCCGGAGCGGGCGCAGGTGCCGGAGCGGGCGCGGGCGCAGGTGCCGGTGCCGGTGCCGGTGCCGGAGCGGGCGCAGGCGCAGGAGCGGGGTTTGCGACAGCGCTGAAATCATCCATGACTGTGGTGACAGGCGAGGAGTTGCCGCTGGACATATATTCCCAAATGCCGACGGATCCGGCGCCGGCGATCCGGGCCGCGGAGGAGTCCGTGACAGAGAGTTGCCACGCCGGGGCGGTGCTGCCTGCAACCCACGCACGTCCCTGAATCGCGACCGGCGATGTTCCAGTGGCCCTATATTGGATGTTGATCTTCTGATTGGCGCTCATTACGTTAGGCAACTGCACTTTGCCCAATCCAACGTCCGCACCGTTGGCCTCCCTGGAGACGGCAAGGAATAGCTTGCCCCCGCTCATCACTTCCAAGCGCCCGCGGTATGCGGCACCAGATGCTTGCCGTCGGAATGAGAGGGCGTGGTAGAGGCCGAATTGGCTCGATGGAACGACAGGTAGGCTCAACGTCCCCTGGACGTCGACATCGGCAGCCGAGACATAGGGAAGGGCGGCAGCCATTGATTGCCCAGGTGGCAGCCCGTTTACCCTCGCGGCACCGTTCGTGGTGGTGAGGCTGACTTTGGAGGGATTGTAAACCTCGTAGGCGCCTCCGACCTCGGAGATACCCCATCCTGCCAGTGAGGTCCGAGCATAGGAGTCGCGGACAACCACGGAAGAGGGGCCCGCGGCGCTTGCTGCCGGCGCGATGCCGGCCACGGCCATAACAAGTGTTGCGGCTCCTGTCGCTGGAGCAAGAAATTTCCTTCGCCAGCTAAAACCGGGTGGATTTTCTGTGTTTTTGCACATCAAAGAGGGGCTCCTCTGGGTAGTGGCAGCCATGGCGAGTTTGTTTTTTTGTTTCACGGACTCGCGGGCTTTTTGTATTTTCAATACGCGAGACGCATTTTCGAGTCGCCTTCAGACGAGTCCCCCCAGCAGGACCCAGTGACACAGCTCCGAGACGAATTTGCGGATACGTGAAAATGGACTTCTGATGCAAAACGATAGGCTACATGCTGAAGCACTCTCGATCAATGCTGCTGCCCAGCAGAAACTCACCGCCAAGCCCGCCACGGAGCCGAAAATTGGTGTGAAAACGACAACGGCTGGTCCGGGCACCCTTGGGTACCCGGACCAGCCGTCCGCTACGAGCGGCTAAGCCGGTGCATCACTCTGGCCGCCTGGTCACCCATTCCTTGAGGGTGAGCGTGACCGGACCATTTGTTGCCGAAGCAGAAAGGTACGTTATTAGCCCTACTGATCCAGCGGTTTGCAGTGCCGGGGTGGCGTCCGTCGCCGTGACTTGCCAGGCTGTGGGCTCCGAGTCGACGGCTTTCCATACCTTGGACTGGAGGACAGTCGGCGAGGTTCCGGACACCTGCAGCCGCACTTGTAGTTCCATACCCGCGGTGTACACCAGGTTGGGAACGAGAACGTTTCTGAGGCTGGTCTCGGTGCTTCCGACAGCCGACTTCAGCTCCAACGTCATCGCTCCCGACTTCGTAATCCAGACCTTGCTGAAATAACTCCCGACGCCGGCGACTCGGCGGCCGATCACTGTCGTAAAGAAACCGCCTCCGTCCGCTTGTTTGTCCAGCGAGATCCTGAACTGGGTATCGGATGACGTGGACGAGACAGATCCGAGGATGGCCGAGAGCTGGACGCTTTTCCCTGTGACCAGCTTGGCGCTCCCATTGCTCACCGCGAAGCTAGTGTTGCCTCCCGCGAGGGTCCAGCTGCCACCAATGTCAGCGTTGCCCAACCCGTTGGCTACAGTCCGGTTAAAACCATCCTGTGCCAGCGGAGCAGCCGTCGCCGTGACCGTCACCGGCTTCGTCACCGAACCCGTGCCGCCCTGGTTATCCGTCACCGTCAGCTTCACCTGGAACGTGCCCGCCGCAGCATACGTGTGCGAAGGAGCCACACCCGAACCCGCCGC
>NZ_FNGD01000006.1:0-59529 GCF_900102895.1 Arthrobacter sp. ov407 | reverse complement strand
TTCACCGCCGACGACGCAAACGCCGCCACCGGCGACTGATCCGGGGCTTGCCCGGCGCTGCCGAGCGCGAAGTGATTCGCGACGTCAGTGTCGGTCAACGCTACTGGATAGACCGCCACCTCGTCGATTGCGCCGGCGAAGTACGGCTGCGGTCCCCATGTCGTATCACTGCCGACCCGCCAATACCCCGAGTACGCCTGGGCCTGCGTCTGGGGGTTGGTTCCTACGAGCGTTCCATCCACGTAGAGCTTCATGCCAGCCGAGGATTGGGTTGCCACCATGTGATGCCATGTTCCGTCGTTGTAGGACTGCGGCGACGTTATGGTGTTTGTTTGGCCCGTCCAAACCCCGAAGGTCAAGGCACCGCTGGTTTCCATATAGACGTGCCGATCGTAGCTGTTCGATGTACCTGTCGGCTGGTCACCAAAACCGATCAGCTTGCCGCCGTTTTGGGTGTTTGTGTTGAACCACAGTTCCTCGGAGTAGGTCGTCGGATTTCCAAATTGGTTTGCGCTGGACACGAGCCCGGACGCCCCGTCAAAGACAGCCGACGTGTTGGTCGTCCCGAAAATCCCAGACGCGTTACCCAGAGTCACTCCGGCAACGTACGAGCCGGGACTCTCCGAGGGGCTGCTGTCCGCCGCTATGTTCCCATTGCTCTCCCCCAGCCTCCAGTACAGGTCGGGACCCGCCTGGAACACGGCTTTGCCGTAATTGTCAGCGGGCGCGACGGGAATATTTAGCGTGCGACCAGAGTCGATGTAGTGCTTCTGCACTTGTTGGACAGTGACGGCTTGCGGGTAGATCGATACCTCGTCGATGGCACCCTGGAAGAAATCGCTCCTTGGATCGCCGGGCCAGCTCGAGAGGTTGTCCCCGCCGATCCGCCAATATCCGGAATACGGCTGACCCTGCGTCACATCGGCCCGTTGCCCCACACGCTTTCCGTCCACGTAGAGGGCCATCCCGTTTGATCCGAGACTGGCGACGATGTGATGCCACTGACCGTCGTTGTATGTTCCGCCGGCCCTTAGTGTCTCTGTCGAGCCGGTGTAGACGCCGAAGTAGATGTGGCCATCATTGTCCATGTAGATCTGGCGGTCATAGTTGCTGGAGACACCCGAGGCGTTGTTACCAAACCCAAGGATTTTTCCGCCCGCACTGGTGGTGGTGTTAATCCAGGTCTCGGCGGTGAAGACGTCCGGGCCCGGGATCGCCGTCTGCGTCGACGCTGATCCGTTTATGGTGCCGTCGAAGGTGGTTGCCTTGTTGGCATCACCCGTGATAGCGCCCGCTCCGCCCCGTGTCACGCCACTTCCGGCGACTGCATCCGTCCATCCCGCCCAGTCAACCAGGGAGGTACCACTGGCCTCTCCGAGCCGCCAGTAGCTTCCCGCTCCATCCGCGAGGACGTCCTTGGCGTAAGCGCTCAGGGATCCTTCCGCGGCGACCGTCACACTGACTGCGTCTGATCTGGCGACGTTTCCGAGTGGGTCGGTAACAGCCAAGCGGTAGCTGTGTGTCGAACCTGGCACGAGGCCGGTGTCCTGGAAACCCATTCCGGCCCGTGTCCAGAAAGTCGATGCCTTGGTGGTGGTGTAGACAGGAGTGGCGTTGCCGTCACGAATGATTTCATACTTCAGGATTTCATTGTCCATGTCCCAGTCTGCCTGCCACCCGACGCGGGTGGTGCCGGACGCCAGCGACAGCACCGTGGGGTTCAACGCGCTGCCGGTGACCACGGGTCCCCGTTTGTTCGGCGCAATGTTCCTCACGGCGAATCGGACCAAGCCCTGCTGGGCTGTCCCGTTGACCGAGGGAAACTCCCCGCCCATAATGACGTACTGCGAATTTCCGGAGATAGTCCAAGCCGCTTGGCTTTTGCCGGTAAACGTTCCCACTGCAAGGTCCGGGAACCAGGTCAGCAGGGAGGGCCGCGGGGTGCCTGCGTAGTTGTAGTAGCCCATGGGATCGTCCGTTATCGTCCCGGTCGTAGCCTTGCTGAACGCCAGCGACTGGTGAAAGGTCCACTTCGGCTCGGTCTGCGGGAAACCGCCGATGTTTCCGCAGTAGTGGGCATGCCCGACCGTGTAGACGGCCGTGTCCGAGGCAAACACTCCATATGAATCCCCGTGGCAGTCTTCCACCCAGTTGATCTGGCCCCCGTTCCAGCTGGCCGAGAACGAGCCCTCGAGGTTGCCGCCCGTGCCAAACACGTATCCGCTCCCGTACACATTCGTTCCGTCGGTCGTCAGGCTGAAAATGGAAGCCTCCGTTCCACCATTGCGCACGAGCCCGTTAACCGCCCAGGGCAGGAGCGCGCCGGTCGAGGTGTCCAGGGCCGCCATTCCATAGCCGGGGTCACTCGAAGCGTTGATGCTGGTGAAATTCCCGCCGACCACGACTTTGGCCCCGTCAGGGGAGATGACCATGCAGGTCACATCTCCGCCTGCCACGACCGGATTCCAGCTCAGCAGTGCAGCGTCCGAGGCCCGGACCGCGGCAAGGCGTGTCCTGCTGACCGATCCGACGCCGGTGAACCAGCCACCCATGAAGACAGAAGTGTTCGTTGCCGCCAAGGCATTGACGCGCGAATTAACCTGCGGCGCGAAACTGGTGATCAGCGCCCCGGTGACCGGGTTGAGTGCTGCCACGTACGGGCGCGACACGCCATTGACCTGAGTGAACGCACCCCCGACGTAGATCCGGGAACCATCAGGCGAGGCGGTAATCGTCTTGGCCTGGCTGTTCAGGCTCGCCACGAAAGTTGTGTTGAGCTTTCCCGTGGTTATGTCATAGGCAAGAATGTTGTTGCGCGCCACCGTGTTCGTACCGGGGGCAGAACCGGCCGGCCGCGCGGTCGTGAAACTGCCCACCACATAGACCGTGTTTCCCACGACCAGCTGCTGCCAGGCCACACCGTCTATCTGGACCGTGGGCAATGCATCCGCGGACACCGTAGTTGGGGTGGCCGGGTTGGTCGGGTCCAAGGGTGCAGTGTCGGCGCTGGCGGCTGGCACAGGGAACACTGCGATCGCCAGCATCATGGCAACCGACACACCCGCCGTCAGCACTCTCCTGCCGGCTTCCCGCAAGGACCGCATTGTCCAAACTAACGGCGGCCCGCTGGGTGCAAGGTTCTTCTCCGCGCGCGGCCGCGCAGAAACACTTCTGGATCTCTGCACGATGCTCATGACTTTCCTCCTGATGTTGGCACGGCACCGGTAAAGGCCGCGATAGGTGAAGAAACTTGATGATTTAGATAGATCTGCACGTGGTCACGCTGGTCCAGCGGTAGTGAGAACACGAAGACAGCAGAAGCCGCGGCACCGGCATCGACAGAGGCCGGAAACCTCGTGGCCCCTGGCCCGCTCAACTGCAGGGCCGGTACCCGCTTTGCGCCTCCCTCTACGTGAATGAAAGCGTTTTCGAGGGAGAGCGCCTGGGCGGAGTGGTTCGTAACGGTAACCGTGAACCGAATCGCAGGTCCGGCGATGTCCCCGGGGACCACGGCCTCTCCGGCCACAGCCCTAAGGCCGGCGATCGTTGCGGTCACGCCGGGCCGCAGCGAGGCCGAGTCAGTGAAGGCCACGGGTGCGGAAACGAGCTGCGGCGTAGCAGCAAGTTCTGCCTCGGATTTGCCCTTCGCGGCTGCTTCGCCGGTGGCGCTCGGCGCCGGTGCTGCAGCTTTGCCGGTGGTGCTCGGAGCCGGTGCTGCAGCCGTACCCGGCGCAGCCTTGTTCGCGTGCGGAGTCGGCGTCGCCGCCGGTGGGGGCGGGGCGGCACCGGCCTGTGTCGCATCCACCGCGCTTGGGGATGTGCTGGCGGCAGACAGGCTGGATCCCCAGATACTCCCGCCGACCAGAATCCCCACCAAGGCAAGTCCGATGGCCAGGGTCTTTTTCCTTCTCCGGTCTTCGGGAGAAGGGTTTCCTTCGGTTTTCGTGCTGTTCATGATTCGCTCCGAGTTGAGACCGGTTGGGACACTGACAGGCTTTTCATATCGCCGAACCACCGGACTGAAGCCAGAACGAGGTGCATGGTGTTGGCGACGAAAAACAAGGAATAGATGGTGAAGAAGAGAGGCGGTGCGCCCAGTAGGACGAAAAGCAAACACAGCACGCCGTAGTCCGTAGGGGCCAGGAGGACGGACTTAACTGCCGAACCCCGCCTCCGAATGGCCTGCCGGCCCGACTTGAGGAGGACGATTGCCTTGAGCTGGTCATTGAGGATCATGGCGAAGAACGAAACCGTCCCGACGATGGCGTATCCGATGGGCACCAGGAGCCAGGCTTCCGGATGGAGCTGGAAATGACGGAAGGCCACCACCAGAACCGCGAGGTGCAAACTGACGATCTTCGTGCTGTCCACTACGTGGTCCAACCACTCACCGGCCACAGTCCCGCCTCCCCGGAGGCGTGCCAACTGCCCGTCGGCTGAATCGAAGATGTATCCGAGCGCCAAGGCACCCCAGACGGTGACCCCAACCCACCAAGTTGGGGTGGCCAGCGCCAGCAGAAAGATTCCCCCGAAGGTGAAGACTGCGCTAATGCCGGTGACCTGATTTGGTGTCATTTTTGCCCGATATGTCAGCGCGGCGGCATATCGGCCCAGCCTCCGGTTGACCAGGATCGAATACGGTGGAGCCCCCGCCGCAGCGGCCTTCTGGGCAGCGCCCAGCGCCGCCAGAGTTTCGTGGAAACTGGGCCGTGACGGTGAGATCCCTGTCTGCTGCGCGCTTCCGGGGCTCACGAGGCCACCCGACTTTCGTCCGGGACCTGGCTGACCGACGCGGCTCTATTGTTGCGTCCGCGGCCCTGCGCACGGGTCAGTGTCCGGGAATCCAGCGCGTAGCACAGGGCCTCATACCCGTCGGTCACGACGTCCCAGTCATACCGGGCGGCGATTTCCCGGGCTTGGCTCCCCCTGGTTCGAATTCCGGCAGGGCGTGCTTCCGACTCCTCCGCCAACCGCGCGACGTCGTCCGGGTTCCGGAAGTATCTGCCGGCTGAACCGAGCACTTCCCGGTTGAAGTTCACATCGAAGGCGTTCGTCGCCGCGCCGGCACCTATGGCCCGGAGCAACGAAGGATTGGTGCCTCCTACCGAGTGCCCGTGCCAGTAGACCAAGGCGTTGGCATAGAGTTCATCCAGCAAATCCTGGTCCCACACTCCGCCAAGGAATTTCACCCTCGTGTCCGCGGCTTCCCTGATTTTTTGGTCGTATCCATGGCCATAGGGCGTTGAGCCGACGACGATCAACGGAAGCTTGGCAGAGCTGCGGACATAGCCTTCCACGATCGTGTGAACGTGATTTTCCGGTTCCAGTCTGGCGACCACCAGATGGTATTGGCCGGAGACCAGCCCGACGGACGCCAGCTGCCTGGGCTCCTGAGGCGCCAGTAACGGCGCCCCGTAGGAAATCAACTCGGTGGCAGCATCAAAGGTGGTCCGGTAGTAGTCGCGAATCCCGGCGGCATCCGCGATCAGGGCATTGGAGAACCGCACTGCAAATCGCTCGGCCCAGCGGTAATACCGTTTCCCGACCGGTCCCCATTTGGCGCGCTTCCATTCGAGCCCGTCCATGTGGGTGGCAACCGGAAGTCTGGCCAGCCTAAGCAGCGGGAGCCAAGGCGCATTGGCTGCATTGAAAACTATCGTGGCGTCCGCCCTGCGGGCCAGAAGGTGGGCAACCGACAGCCCGGTGTGGCTCAGGGTTTCGAGTGACCGCCGGCGAAGAGCGGGCAGATGCACAAGCCGCATCCCGTCAAATTCCTTAACAGCCTTGTCCGGGCTGTTTCCGGTTCGGCAGTAAACGGTGACCAGGTGTCCGCGCTCGGCAAGCCGGCGTCCCACTTCCTCTACGCAGGTTTCGAACCCGCCATAATGGGCGGGCACACCCCGTGTACCCACCAAAGCAATGCGCAAACCTGCACGCCTAGGCGTTGCTTCATTCACTTTTACCCCCACGAATTATGTATTCCTGTTGATGGAGACCGTGCTGTTGATGGAGACCGTGCTGTTGATAGAGACCTATGGAGACCGTGCCGAGACCAGTCGCGATCGGAAATGGCTGCCTAGGGCAGGCTTTGTCGAGTTCCCAGCTCCCGGGGTGCGGAATTCAGGAGTTCCAGCGTCCGACGGAGCGCGGAGCTGGACGTGTGCATTGTGTACGGGAAATAGACGACCTCCACCCCTACAGCCGCAAACTCCCGCTCCAGGGCCAGGCCTTTTGGCGTGCCCCTCCAGTCGTCCCCCTTGAAGAAGACGTCGAACGGCCTGCAACGCCACGTGTCGATCTTGCGGGGAAATGTCTCCGCTATCGCTTCGTCTACATATCGGATGTGCCGGACGATTTCCAGGCGCTCCGCCAAGGGAATCACCGGCGCGTTGCCCTTTGTTTTGATCAGCAATTCATCAGTAACGACGCCGGCGATCAGGAAATCACACTGCGCCTTCGCATGACGAAGCAAATTTAGATGGCCGACATGGAATAGATCGAAAGCCCCGGCTGCGTAGCCAACTCGAGTAGTCATCGCATCTCCTTCAGTAAGCGCCGACTGGGCTGCGCATGGCTCTGAAAGTTCTCCACATGATGATGAGGTCACCGGTGAGCGACCAGTTCTCCACGTAGTAGAGGTCCAAACGGATGCTCTCCTCCCACGGAAGGGTGGAGCGGCCGTTGATCTGCCACAATCCCGTTATTCCAGGCTTAATTAGCAGGCGACGGTTGGTGAACTTCTCGTAGCCCTCGACTTCCGTGGGCAGCGGTGGGCGGGGTCCGACCAAACTCATTTCGCCGGTAAGGACATTCCAGAACTGTGGGAGCTCGTCCAGGGAGTACTTGCGCATCCAGTGCCCGCACTTGGTGATGCGTGGATCATTCCGGATCTTGAACAGCAGACCGGAACCTTCATTGAGATCACGCAGGGCGTCAAGATCAGTTTCAGCAGTCTGAACCATCGACCGGAACTTCAGCATGTGAAAGGGCACGCCATTTCTGCCCGCCCGGAGCTGGCGGAAGATGATGGGACCTGCGCTGTCCCGTTTCACGATGATGGCGAGAACCAGCAGGAGCGGCGACAACACCAGCAGTGCGAGAGAAGCGGCGGCGATATCCACCGCACGTTTCAGAACATGCTTGCCCCCCGTGTACTGGGGAAGCTCCACGTGCACTAGAGGCAATCCGTCGACAGGTCGCCAATGGATTCGGGGACCGGCAACGTTCGTGAGGCTGGAGGCCAGGACGAGTTCCGTTCCCGTAGCCTCCAGCTTCCACCCCAGTTCCCGGATGTACTTGCTGCCACCGGGGACCGGACCTGCGACGATGACGGCGTCCGCGCCGGCGACTGCGACCATCCGCGAGACATCGGCCAGGGTCGATACAACCGGGACCCGATACCATGGAGGCCGCAGCTCCATGGACTTGTCCAACGTCGGCAGCGCCACTCCCGAAATGTGGTATCCGGCGGTTGAGTTCTTTGCGATCTGGTTGATCACGTACTCGACGTCAGTCGCCTCGCCGATCACAATCACTCGGGAAAGGTACTTTCCCTGGATCCGCTTCTGGTTCAGCCACTTGCGCCAAAGCCATCGGTTGCCTGTGAGAAGCAGCAACCCCAGGGGCAACGCGACGGCGAAGTAGCCACGCACCACGTCAAACCGGACAAAGACCATCGCTATGGCCAGCGCGCCGAACAGTTTCAGGGTGGCTTGGGCCACTCGCTTGTACTCCGCGGCGCCGACACCAAACGTCCGGCTGTCGCGGGTGTGGTAAACCTCCAGGACAGCGATCCAGGCCACAAGGAGCAGCGTGGAGACCACCAGGTATCGCGCTTCAAAGTCCCCTCCGGCGGAAGTCGTTGCATCGGCGCCGAACCGGAACACGTATGCCGAAGCCACCGACACGACAATCGCTGCCGTGTCGGTGATTCGAAGGCGGTTGGCGAAGTCCCTCCACCGCTGGGTGGCGGCGCTTCTTGGGGCGGCACTATTAATCGGGGATTTGTCGTCCCAAACCGAGTGCTGAGGCCTCGCTGAACCGTGCGTGGGTGCCTGGATCCGGACCGAATCCGCCCGGGCCGTAGTGTGGAATGGGCGGCGCCGCTGCCTGACTTCGCTCACGGCCGCCGCCGCCCAGTGCCAGCAGGTTTAGCATCCCTTTGGAAGACGGCGGCGATGTGCTTGGAGACGGCACCTGGCCGGCAAAGTCCATCCGTTGACAACCTAGGATGGACTCCCATCAACGTCAGATCAAACATAGCGGGACCTTCTAGCAACTGGGTTGGCTGTGGTCCCCCCAAGTAAAATAGATGACTTTAGGGGGCGCACGAGTGGGCTCTACCCCTCTTTGATTTGCTGACCACTCGCCACGACGTGCTTGAATTACCCGGATCTGAGACGGGGCTACCCGTTCGACGGCGGACTTTGTCCCCGAAATCTTCTGGCGCCTGAAGAAAATGGCGCCAGCATCGGACAGGCAATGCGGCAAAATCTGGGTTGCTCGCGGGTCCAATGTTCTACCGCGCCGCCAGACTGAGGTAATGTAAACCTCGTTGTTCGGGCCTATCGACTGAAATTCAGGACAGTCCCACTGCGGCTGTAGCTCAATGGTAGAGCGCTAGCTTCCCAAGCTTGATACGCGGGTTCGATTCCCGTCAGCCGCTCCAATCGTCCCCCGCGCTTCCGCGCCGCTCTCCCGCGCTTCGGCGTCAGACATCCCCCGGCTCCCATTAGGTAGCTACCTGTATGGTCAGAAGTCAGGAACCTCTTCGGTTCCGCTACAGGAGCAATCATGGCTGACAAGTCCCCCCGTCAAGCAGCATCCAAAAAAGCCGGCAAATCCATCAAGGAAAAGCGCGCTGACAAGAGGGCCGCTTCAGCGCCGGCCAGCTCCCTCGACAAGGTGACCGCCGCCAAGACGGCGAGCCCCAAAAAGAAGTGACCGGTTCCTCGAACCACCTCACCCTCGGCGTCCTCGCCAGCACGCGCAAACCGGACGAGCGACGCCTCCCCATCCACCCCCTGCACCTGGACCGCATCGCACCGGAAATCCGGGACCAGCTGATCCTCGAGGAAGGCTACGGCGAGCGCTTCGGCCTTTCCGACGCCGAGCTCGCGCCCCTCGTGGGCCGCATCGCGCCGCGAAAGCAGCTGCTGGCAGAAGCCGACGTCGTCCTCCTGCCCAAGCCGCAGCCCGAAGACCTGGCCGAACTCCGCGACGGGCAGGTCCTTTGGGGCTGGCCGCACTGCGTCCAGGACCGGGCCATCACCCAGCTGGCGATCGATAAGAAGCTCACGCTTATCGCCTTCGAGGCCATGAACCACTGGGCCAGCGACGGCGGCTTCGGCCTGCATGTCTTCCACAAGAACAACGAGCTCGCCGGCTACTGCTCCGTGCTGCATGCCCTGGCGCTGACCGGTTCCACTGGAGACTATGGCCGCCGGTTGAGCGCCGTCGTGATCGGCTTCGGGGCCACCGCCCGCGGCGCTGTCACGGCGCTGAATGCCCACGGCGTCCATGACGTGCAGGTGCTGACCAACCGTGGGGTTGCCGCGGTTGGCTCACCCATACACTCGGTCCGGATCGTGCAGTTCGACCACGACCACAAGGCGCCGTTCCTGAGCCAGGTTATTACCGAGCGCGGGCGCGTGCCGCTGGCGCCGTTCCTCGCCGGCAGCGACATCGTGGTCAACTGCACGCTGCAGGACCCCAACGCGCCGCTGACCTACCTCCGCACCGAGGACCTGGCCGCCTTCCGGCCCGGCAGCCTGATCGTGGACGTGTCCTGCGACGAGGGCATGGGCTTTAGCTGGGCGAAAACCACCACCTTCGCCGAGCCGATGTTCCAGGTGGGTCACCACATCGACTACTACGCCGTGGACCACAGCCCGTCCTATCTCTGGAATTCCGCCAGCTGGGAAATCAGCGAGGCGTTGCTGCCGTTCCTCGAGACCGTGGTTTCGGGCCCCGGGGCTTGGGCGGAGAACGAGACCCTCCGCCGCGCGATAGAAATCCGCGACGGCGTGGTCCTCAACCCGGACGTGCTGCAGTTCCAGCAGCGGGAGCCGGAGTTCCCGCACCGCTCCCTGGCGCGCTAATATAGCTAGCTCCTGACGATCCGCAGCAGCCTACGCCGGTCCTTCAGGTCCACCTTGAGCATCAGCTGATCCCGGCGTGCCAGCACGACGGCGACTGTCGCCGCCGCGAGCGCCGGCACCCCGCCGGAGACCAGGATGGCGGTCTGCGGATCCACGTGTTCGGCCAGCCAGCCGATCATCGGCCCGCCGATCGCCTGCCCGCCGATCAGCACCATGATGTACAGGCTCATGACCCGCCCGCGGATGGCCAGGTTGGAACTGATCTGGACCAGCTGGTTGGCCGCCGTCAGGAACATCAGGCACCAGAACCCCGCCAGCACCATCGCGGCGCCGAACCACGCCATCGACGGAGCCAGCGATGCGAGGCAGAGCATCAGCCCGTACATCCCGGCGCCCAGCATCACCGAGCGCAGCCGCAGTTCGCGCCGCCGGGCCGAGGTGATGGCACCGGCCAGCGCGCCGAGCGCCACGAGGGTGTTGAGCAGCCCGTAGCCGCCGGCTCCGGCGTCGTACACGCGGTCGGCGAACGCGGCCAGCAGCACCGGCAGGCTCATCGCGAACACCGCGATAAACCCGGCCATCAGCCAGGGCCAGTAGATAGTGGGCTTGCTGAGCGCATAATTCAGCCCCTCCTTCAGCATGCCCTTGCGCTTGGCGGTCGGGGCGCTGATGTACAGCTGGTCCTTCCGCAGCGTGAGCAGCATCGCCACCGTGGAGCAGCACGCGACGGCGTTGGCGGCAAAGGCCCAGCCGGCGCCCACGGCGGTCAGCAGGATCCCGGCGATCGCAGGGCCGATCAGGCCGCCGAGCTGGAAGATCGTGGAGTTCACGCTGATCGCGTTTCGGAGGTAGCCGGGGCCCACGAGTTCGTTGACGAACACCTGACGGGCCGGCTGGTCCAGTACGGTCACGAGGCCCAGCACCAGCGCAATCGCGTAGACGTGTCCCACCTCGATTCGCTGGCTGAGCGCCAGGACGGCAAGGGCCGCGGCCAACGCGGCGGTCATCGACTGGCACAGCAAGAGGATCTTCCGCTTCGCGAAGCGGTCGGCCATCATGCCGCCCCAGGGGCCGAGGAACAGGGACGGCAGGAACTGCAGGGCCACGGTGATGCCGACGGCGGTAACGGAGCCGGAGAGCTGGAGCACCAGCCAGTCCTGGGCGATTCGCTGCATCCAGAGCGCAATCACGGCGATGAAGTGCCCAATCGCGAAGATGCGGAAGTTGCGGACCTTCAGCGAAATGAATGTGTGGCGCCAGGGCAGACGCTCGTTGACGACGGCGAGTGGTTGGGTGATGGTGTCCGGCAGGGAAGCTGCGTTCGCCTCTAACGGCGGAGGGGGTGCCACGGAAAAGTCCTCAAAAGAGCGGGTGAGCGGGATGGACTTAACGCTAGGCTGGCCCCAATAGATTATGGAAGCCTATTCCACGCATAACTCGCATTACAAAACGCAATGCCGGGTTTGCTACACCCGATTCGGGAGACCCCCATGTTCGAACCCGCCCAGCTCCGCTCGTTCCTGGCCGTGGCCGAAACCTTGAGTTTCACCAAGGCCGCGGAACGCCTCGGCCTGGCCCAGCCCACGGTCAGCCAGCACGTGCGCAAGCTGGAGTCAGCCGCCAAGCGGGTACTGATTGCCCGGGATACCCGGGATGTGCGGCTGACCGATAATGGCGATGCCATGGCCGGTTTCGCCCGAAGCATCCTCGCCGCGCACGACTCCGCCGCCCGCTATTTCTCCGGCTCCGCCATGCGCGGGCGCCTGCGCTTCGGCACGGCCGACGACCTCGCCATCACCGGCCTGCCCCGCATCCTCCGGGAGTTCCGGCAGATCTATCCGCAGATCAACCTCGAGCTGACCGTCGGTCAGAGCGACCAGCTCTACAAGCGCCTCAACGCCGGTCAACTGGACCTTGTTTTTGTGAAATGGGTGGCGGGGGCCAAAGACGGGACCGTGGTCCAGCAGGACGCCTTCGCCTGGGTCGGCCTGGAGCAGACCGTGCTGGATCCGGCCGATCCTGTCCCTCTCATCGCCTACCCCTCCCCCAGCCTGAGCCGGAAGCTGGCGATCGACGCCCTTGAGGCCACGGGCCGCACCTGGCGGATCACCTGCACCACGCGGCAGATCAGCGGCGTGCTGGCCGCCGTCCGGGCCGGCATTGGAGTGGCAGTCATGCCCTCCTCCCTCGTGCCGGAGGACCTGAAAATCATCACCCGCCGCTTCGACCTGCCGCCCGTGGGCGACGTCGATTTCACGCTCATCCGCAACCCGTTGGCCAATACCGAGGTGATCGATGCCCTCACGCAGGCGATCGTGGGCCGGACCCTGAAGCGCCCGGCCTGATACCCGGCCTGGTGCCGGGCGGGTGGCGCTCCGGCGCGGCGCGGGTCATTCCGCGGTACTTACGTAGCGGACTACCGGGACGGGAGCAGTACTTACTTGACCATTGAACGGTGCAGGTACTTCATCTATCCTGACAATACTTAAGATTCACCGTTCGAGGTCAAGCAGTGGCCCGCGACAACGATTCGAAATTACGAACGCTGTGCGTCGCTGATGCCGTGTGGCTGACGCCGGAGCGTTCGGGATAGGCCGCCAATGATGCCAGCCATTAACCACCCCCGATTGCCCGCCCCCCGCGCGCCCAAGGCCACCCGTCCGGTAACTGCGCCGGCGCACCCCGCAGCGGCCATGCATCACCCGGGCGCCGCAATCCAGCACTCCAGCGCCGCTCAGCACGCAACCACCACGGGCCACCGGGGAATTCGCCCGGCCACCCTCGCGGAGTCCGAATATGTGGCCAGCCCGTACTGCGAACGCTGCGGCACGGACGAGTTCATTTACCTTGAGACCTTCGTCCCTGCCACGCACCGGCGGGACGGCTCGGTCAGCAAGCTCGGCGAGGTCACCTACTTCTGCTCGGGCTGCGACGACTTCTCCGCCCACGCGGTTCCCGCCTCCTGGGTCCCGCCGGGCTGGTACTTCGGCTAAGCGGCCCGGCACTAACGCCACCGCCCCTGAGCACATTCGCCGCCCGCGCTTAACGCCGTCGCCCCTTAACGCCGTCGCCGCCGTGCCTCACCTCACGGTGCTGCACGGCGGCGATGGCGTTTTAGCACGCCCTGGCTGGGGTTTTAGCAGACCCGGTCTAGATCAGGGCGTCCGAGATGTGGTTGGGCGTACCGAAACGGTGCGCCGTGATGCTGATGGCCTGCTCGTGCAGGAACGGCAGCAGTTCCACGCGTCCGGCTTCCGTGACGGGGTGGACATACACCGCCAGGTCCGGGCGGCCGCCCGTGGCCTCGGACAGTGCCTTGGCGTCCCCGCCGATCAGCCGGATCCGGGCGCCGGAGAGCTTGCCCGCCGCGGCGAGCGTGCCGGCGGAAGCGAGCCATTCGGCGTCGTTCTCAACAGTGGCGGCGATGCCAAGCCCGGACAGCACCGCGCGCAGCTGGGCGGGCAGTTCGACGGCGGTGGAGACCGTCAAGTCGGACCCGGCCAGGACGCCCGCGGCCACGGTCCGGACGAGGCCGGCAAGCGGCTCGCCTTCCGCGAGGCGGACCGTGACCGGCAGTGCACGGTAGCGGAAGACGTTGCGCTCAGCGCTCAGGCCGGAGACGTCCTTCGCGGTGCCGAACTCTTCGGCCCAGGCGCGGGCGTCGGAGGCGAGTGCGCGCTGGAGCGGTGCGAGTTCGTCGGCTGTCAGGAAGCCCTTGGCCGCGTCCTCGATCCGGCGGACGCCGGCGTGGGCCGGAGCAGCGCCCGGCGTGCCGGCGGCGGTGCTGGGCTTGCTGACCCATTCGCCGAGGCCGACGAGGTAGTTCGGCCCGCCGGCCTTGGTGCCTGCGCCGACGGCGGATTTCTTCCAGCCGCCGAAGGGCTGACGCTGAACGATCGCGCCGGTGATGCCACGGTTGATGTAGAGGTTGCCGGCCTGGATGGTGTCCAGCCAGATCCCCAGCTCCTCGGTGTTCAGCGAGTGCAGGCCCGCGGTGAGTCCGTATTCGATCTGGTTCTGGATCGCAATGGCCTCCTCGAGGGTTTCCGCCGTCATGACGCCGAGGACGGGGCCGAAGAATTCGGTGAGGTGGAAGTAGGATCCGCGGCGGACGCCCGAGCGCACGCCGGGGCTCCAGAGCTTGCCCGTATCATCGAGCTTCCGCGGCTCGACGGCCCAGCTCTCGCCCTGGCCGAGGGTGGTGAGGGCGTTCAGGAGCTTGCCGTTGGCGGGCTCGATGATCGGGCCCATCTGGCTCGCCGGATCCTCCGGGTAGCCGACCTTTAAGGAGGTGACGGCGTCGATCAGCTGGTTGTGGAAACGCTTCGATTTCGCCACCGATCCGACGAGGATCACCAGCGAGGCGGCGGAGCACTTCTGGCCGGCGTGGCCGAAGGCGGAGTACGCGACGTCCTTGGCTGCGAGGTCCAGGTCCGCGCTCGGGGTGACGATGATGGCGTTCTTGCCGCTGGTCTCGGCCAGCAGGGGCAGATCCTTGCGGAAGGAGCGGAACAGCTCGGCGGTCTCGTAGCCGCCGGTCAGGATGACGCGGTCCACGGCCGGGTGGGAAATCAGCTGCTGGCCCAGTTCCCGCTCGCCCAGCTGGACCATGGTGAGGACGTCGCGGGGAACGCCGGCCTCCCAGAGGGCCTCGATCATGACGGCCCCGCTGCGGCGGGCCTGCTTGGCGGGTTTGATCACGACGGCGGAGCCGGCTGCGAGGGCCGCGAGGGTGGAGCCGGCCGGGATGGCGACCGGGAAGTTCCACGGCGGCGTCACGACGGTGAGCTTGGACGGGACGAAGGTGGCGCCGTCGACGTCGTCGAGCTTGCGGGCGGACTCGGCGTAGTAGTGCGCGAAGTCCACCGCCTCGCTGACCTCGGGATCGCCCTGGTCGATCGTCTTGCCGGTCTCGCTGGCCATGACCTCGAGGAGGTCCGCGCGGCGGGCCTCGAGGACGTCGCCGGCGCGGTGCAGGATTTCGGCGCGCTCGGCGCCGGAGAGTGCACCCCAGGCCTTGCCCTTCTCGACGGCGGTGTCGATGACCGTGTTCAGGGTCGCGGCATCGTTGATCGTGGCGGCCGCGACGGCGGCGTTGCCCAGTGTCGATGTCGCCACGCGGCCCAGGATGGCCCGGCCCCAGTCGCGGTTCGCGGGCAGCGACGGATCGGTGTCCGCGGTGTTCTCGAAAGAGTCGTGCGGCAGCGGTGCGGCCGGGAGGGCGCGGTTCTGCAGGCGGTTCGGGGCCGGGACCTCGTCGTCGAGCTTGGCGAGCGAGGCGAGGAAGCGCTGCTTCTCACGCTCGAAGAGGGATTCGTTCTCGCTGAGTTCGAAGACCGCGGACATGAAGTTGTCCTGGCTGGCGCCCTCTTCGAGGCGGCGGATCAGGTAGGCGATCGCGACGTCGAACTCGGCGGGGTGGACCACGGGGGTGTAGAGCAGGAGGGAGCCGACGTCTTTCTTGACGGCTTCGGCCTGGCCCTGGGCCATGCCGAGCAGCATCTCGAATTCGATGCCGGACTCCACGCCGCGCTGCTTGGCCAGGAGCCAGGCGAAGGCGATGTCGAAGAGGTTGTGGCCGGCGACGCCGATCCGGATGTTGCGGATCCGGTCCGGGTGCAGCGAGTAGTTGATGACGCGCTTGTAGTTGGTGTCCGAGTCCTGCTTGGTGCCCCAAGTGGCGAGCGGCCAGTCATGCAGGGAGGCTTCGACCTGCTCCATCGGCAGGTTGGCGCCCTTGACGACGCGGACCTTGATGGCGGCGCCGCCGTCGGCGCGGCGGGCGGCGGCCCAGTCCTGCAGGCGGATCATGGCGGACAGGGCATCCGGGAGGTAGGCCTGGAGCACGATGCCGGCCTCGAGGTTCTTGAACTCGGGCTTGTCCAGGATCCGGGTGAAGACCGCGATGGTCATGTCCAGGTCCTTGTATTCCTCCATGTCCAGGTTGATGAACTTCGCCTTCTGCCCGGGGACGGCGTAGGAGGCGGCGCGGGTGAAGAGCGGGGTGAGCTTCTCCACGACGTGCTCCACGGCCTCATCGAAGGCCCACGCGGAGTGCGGGGCCACAGTGGAGGAGACCTTGATCGAGACGTAGTCGACGTCGGGCCGGGACAGCAGCGTGTGCGTGCCCTCGAGCCGGCGGGAGGCCTCGTGCTCGCCGAGCACGGCCTCGCCGAGGAGGTTGACGTTGAGCTTGATGCCGTCCTTGCGGATCTTGGCGATGGCCGGGCCCAACTTGGCGTCGGTGGCGTCGACAATGAGGTGGCCGACCATTTCACGCAGCACCCGGCGGGCAACCGGGATGACCACCCAGGGCAGGACCGGGGCCATCGTGCCGCCGAGGCGGACCGCGCTGCGCATGTACCAGGGCAGGAAGGCCGGGACTTTGGGGGCCAGGGCGGCGAGGTTGCGGGCGGCGACCTGCAGGTCTTCGGGACGGACGACGCCGTCGACGAAGCCGACCGTGAAGTCCAGGCCGTTGGGGTCCTTCAGGACGCCGGCGAGCTGCTCGGCCGAGGCGTCGACGGGCACCTTTGCGGCTTCGGTGAGCCAGTGTCGCACCAGCGCGATGGTGTCCTCGGCGAGGGCTGCGGCCTCAAGAACCGTCGACCCTTCCGAAACGGCGGCGTGCGTGGCTTCGTTGCCTGCGGCGTTTCCGGTGGCTGCGCCGGGCTCCGTGGAGATATTGGTCATGGTTGGAACTCGTTCTTTCTCAAAATGTGGACCTCTTATGAATCAGTATGCGACCGGATTTTCATAAGACAAAGCGAAGTTTTCCGAACAATACCGGTTAGAAAAACCGAAGCTTCGCTTTCCCGTCCGAACGTTCGGAAACCACCCCGCGACCCTCCCTCACATCCAGCACTTATTCGGGCGACCCTCCCTCACTTCCCGCACCTATTCGGGCGACCCTCCCTCACATCCAGCACCGAAACGACGAACCCCCTACCAAGAAGTGAGAGAGGGTTCGCCGATATTGGGCCGGACCCGAGGGAGTGTCCGGATAATTGCCGCCGGACGTGAGGGAGCGTCCGGATATTTGTCGCAGGACGTGAGAGAGCGTTGGGGGGTGGTTACGGGAGGGGGCGGTGCATCTCCACGATCTCCTCGTGCCGCGGGCTGTCCGGGTTCATCAGCGAGTGTTTGCGGCCGTAGGTGAAGTAGATGATCAGGCCGACCACAAGCCAGATGACGAACCGCAGCCAGGTCTCCCAGTGCAGCTGAAACATCAGGAACAGCGAGGCAAACACACCGAACGCCGGAACAAGGGGCATCAGCGGCAGGCGGAAGGTCCGCGGGGCGTCGGGCTTCTTGTAGCGGAACACGATCACCGACAAGCAGACGACGACGAACGCGGCCAGGATGCCGATGTTGGTCAGGTCTGCCACGGCCTTGATCGGGAGGACGCCGGCCAGGACTGCGGCCCCGGCGCCCGCGATCCAGGTCACGCGCTGCGGCGTGCCGTGCTTGTCCGTCTTCGAGAACCAGCCGGGCAGCAAGCCGTCGCGGCTCATCGAGAACCAGACGCGGGTGACGCCGAGGAGGAAGGTCAGCATCACCGTAAGGATGGACAGGACGGCGAACACGGAGATGATGGTCGCGATCACCGGCAGCCCGACACTGTTGAAGGCGGAGGCGAAGCCGGCCTTGGGGTCGATCTCCGTGAAGTTCTGCATGCCGGTGAGCACCAGGGTGGCGGCGACATAGAGCAGCATGGCAATGACCAGCGAGAGGATGATGGCCTTCGGCATGTGCTTCTTGCCGTCCGTGGCTTCCTCCGCCGCGGTACTCATGGCGTCATAGCCGAACACCGCGAAGAACACCGTGGCGGAGCCGGCCACCACGGGACCGAAGCCGCTGGGGAAGAACGGGTTGTAATTGTTGGTGTTGATGTAGAAGATGCCCAGCCCGATGATGAACAGAATCAGCACCACCTTGATGCCGACGGCGATCAGCTCGAAGCGTCCAAAGGTCTTGGTGCCGCGGGAGAGGATCCAGGTCACCAGCAGGCAGACGAGGATCGCGGGAAGGTTGATGATGCCACCCGTGCCCTCATCGGGCGTCGAGGTCATCCAGTCGGGCATCTGGATGCCGACGCCGGAAAGGGCAGCATCGAAGTAGCCCGAGATGCCGATGGCCACCACGGCCACGATGGCGATGTACTCCAGCAGCAGGTCCCAGCCGATAAACCAGCCAATTATCTCGCCGAGGGCAACGTAGCCGTAGGTGTAGGCCGAGCCTGCCCGCGGGATCATGCCGGCGAACTCGGCGTAGGACAGCGCCGCGGCGGCGGATGCCAGGCCAGCGATCAGGAACGAGACAAGCACAGCCGGGCCGACTCCGGGCTCGGTCTCGCTGCCGTGGGCCACAAGACCCGCCAGGGAGAAGATGCCGACGCCAATAATGCCGCCGACGCCGATGGCCGTCAGCTGCCAGAGCCCCAGGCTCCTGTGCAATCCGCTGTGTTTGTTTTCTTCTTCAATGTCGTCGATGGGCTTGCGCCGCATGACCGACTGGGCCATATCCTGTGTAGCCATCAGGGCCTCCTACTTAGGTGTGATGCCCATCAATCCACCCTGCGATGGGCGTTACCGAGTGACAACAGTATGCAAGCCCGATTGCATTAGATAAAGTGAATTCTCTTAACGAATAACCATCAGAATTCACAAAGGAATAGCGATGCTTGACGTCCGGCGTTTGCGACTGTTGCGCGAACTGAAGATCCGGGGCACTTTAGCCGAAGTGGCCGAAGCGCTCCAGTACAGTCCGTCGTCAGTCTCGCAGCAGTTGGCCCTCCTTGAGAAGGAGGCCGGAGTGGAGCTCCTCCGCAAGACCGGACGGCGGGTGCAGCTGACGCCTCAGGCCGAAGTCCTGGTGGCCCACACGTCCCAGCTCCTTGAGACCTTGGAGCAGGCGGAGGCGGATCTGGCCGCGTCGCTGACCACGGTCACCGGCACCGTGCGGATTGCGGTCTTCCAGTCCGCCGCGCTGGCACTCATGCCGGACGCCCTGACCAGGATGTCCTCCAGCTACCCGGAAGTCCGGGTGGAAATGACCCAGCGGGAACCGGAAACGGCCCTTCACGAGACGTGGGCCCGAGACTTCGACCTCGTGATCGCGGAACAGTACCCTGGCCATGCCGCCCCGCACTACGCCGAACTGGACCGCGTGGCCCTGACCCGCGACGCCATCCGGCTCGCCGTTCCACCCCCTTCCCCCGAACGCGACGCCATCAGGACGCTGGCCGATACCGCGGGGCTGCCCTGGGTGATGGAACCGCGCGGAGCGGCCTCCCGGCACTGGGCCGAGCAGGCCTGCCGGAGCGCCGGCTTCGAGCCCGACGTCCGCTTTGAAACCGCCGACCTGCAGGCCCAGATCCGGCTGATCGAATCGGGAAATGCGGTGGCCCTGATGCCCGACCTCGTGTGGACCGGCCGCGGCACCAGCGCGCTGCTCCTGGACCTGCCCGGGGATCCGCACCGGACAGTGTTCACCTCGGTGCGGCGCTCGAGCGCGAGGCGACCCGCCCTGCTGGCAGCCCGCGAAATCCTGGCGCTGACGGCGGCATCAATCGTCCCGGCGGCGGCGGCCGGCGCCCTTGATCCGGCCCCCGCGGACCGACCCGCGTAACCGGCCCGCGTAACCGGATCATGCGTGTGCAGTGGGCCACAGCGCGCGGGGTTGCCCCGCGTTAGACTGGTGACGTTATGAATCGCACAATATTCAAATCCAAGATCCACCGCGCGACGGTCACGCACGCGGACCTCCACTATGTCGGTTCCGTCACCGTGGACCTGGATCTGTTGGAGGCGGCCGACATCCTTCCCGGGGAGCTCGTGGCGATTGTCGACGTCACGAACGGCGCCCGGCTCGAGACCTACACGATTGCCGGCGAGCGCGGTTCCGGCGTGATCGGCATCAACGGCGCCGCCGCCCACCTGATGCACGAGAACGACATCGTCATCCTCATTACCTACGCCCAGATGAACACGGAAGAGGCGAAGGCGTACAGCCCCAAGGTGGTCCACGTTGATCAGGACAACAAGATTGTCCAGATCGGCAACGACCCCGCGGAGGGCATGACGCCAGGGCTCATGCGCCCGCCGCACTCGCTGAACAACGCCGCGCTCAACTAGCGGCAACCGCCCCGGGCCCGCGTCCCGAGTCCGGCAGCAGGCATGCGACGAGAACGCCGCAGCACGCCTACGGGCGTAATAGGACGGTCAGCGGAATAAAGCTGATTATTCTGGAACGGTGACCCTTACCCGCCGCTCTGCCGCCCCGCTGCGAAGAACCAAGTGCTAGGGGTTCTGGCAGGGTTCTTTGTCGTCTGGGTCATCATCCTGGTTGGCATGTTCGTGGGCCGGCGCAACATCCTGGGCGAGAACGCGCGCCCCGTCCTGAGCGCCCTGACGTTTTTTGTGGCAAGCCCCGCCCTGCTGTTCGAGACCCTCAGCAAGGCGAAACTCCACGACGTCTTTGCAGCGCCGTTGCTCGTGACGGCAGTCGGGGGCGTGACGACGGCGGTCCTGTTCTTTGGCATTGTGCGCTTCGTTCTCAAGCGTCCCGTGCCGGAAGCCCTCATCTCCTCCATGAGCGCGTCCCTGGCCAACTCGGCCAACCTCGGCATTCCCATCGCCGTCTTCGTGCTCGGCGATGCCAGCTATGTGGCGCCCCTGCTCATCTTCCAGCTGGCCTTCTTCACCCCCCTGTTCCTCATGGCTTTGGACGCCACCACCAGCTCGCACCGCACCACGCCGCTGGGATTCGTGCTCATGATCCTGCGGAACCCGATGATCGTGGGGTCCGCATTGGGTCTGGTGGTGGCCGGGACCGGCTGGCAGGTGCCGCCGCTTGTCATGGAGCCCATCCACTTGATCGGCGGGGCCGCCATCCCGGCCATGTTGATCGCCTTCGGCATGAGCCTGAACGGCTCCAAGCCGCTGCAGGCAGCCGCCGGACGCCGGCTGGACACGCTGCTGGCGAGCTTCTTCAAGCTCATTGTCCATCCGCTGGTGGCGTACCTGTTTGCCCGCTTTGTCCTCGGCATGCAGGAGCAGGCGCTGTTCGCCGCCGTCGTCACGGCAGGCCTGCCCACTGCCCAAAACGTATTTGTCGCGGCCAGCCGTTACCGCACCGGCGTCACAGTAGCCAAGGACACCGTGCTGATCACTACGGTGGTAGCTGTCCCGGCGATGATCGGCGTGGCCCTGCTGCTGGCCTGAGCCCGCCTGGTCTTGCCCGGGCGGGCGGGCCGGCACCTAACCCCGGAGGAGAACCCTTGAAAACAACCCTGGACACTGTGGTCATCGGCGGCGGCGCGATGGGCTCCGCTGCCGCGTGGGCACTGGCCCGGCGCGGCCGGGACGTCACCCTGCTGGAACAGTTCGGGCCCGGCCACCGCAACGGGGCCTCCCACGGCACAACCCGGAACTTCAACCCCGGCTACGCGGATCCGGACTATGTCGCCATGCTGGCCGAGGCGGCGCGGCTTTGGAGCGAGCTCGAAGTGGACTCCGGCGAACGGCTGCTGACGCGTACCGGCGTCGTGAACCACGGCACCGACCCGCGGCTGCCCGAGGTCCGGAACGCGCTGCTTGCCGCCGGGCTCCGGGCGGAGTTCCTCTCCGCCGAGGAAGCCGCCGAGCGCTGGCGGGGCATCCGGTTCGATCAGCGCGTGCTGCACATGGCGGACGGCGGCCAGTTGAATCCGGACGCCGCCTTGCCGGCGTTGCAGCGCCTCGCCGCCGGCCTCGGTGCCGAGATCCGCCATCACGTTAAGGTCCTTGAGCTGAAAGTGCTCGACGACGGCGTCCGGCTCACGCTCGAGTCCGGCGGGCGCACCGAGATGCTCTCCGCCAGGCAGGCCGTGGTCACCGCCGGCGGCTGGACCACGAAGCTGCTGGCCGGCGTGGCGCCCCTGCCCCGGCTGACGGTCACCCAGGAACAGCCCGCACACTTCGCCATCACGGACCACGGCGCCCAGTGGCCGGGGTTCAACCACATGCCCGGCCGCGGGGAGGCGTACGCGTACTGGCGTTCGCCCGTTTACGGCATGCAAACGCCCGGCGAGGGGATCAAGGCCGGCTGGCACGGGGTGGGTCCGGTGGTGGATCCGGACCGGCGGACCTTCGCTGCGGAGCCCGAACAGCGGGCCGCCCTGCAGCGCTACGCCCGGGACTGGCTCCCCGGGGTCGACGCCGACTCCCTCACCGACATCAGCTGCACCTACACAACCACCGTGGATGAGAACTTTGTCCTGGACCGGACCGGCCCGGTGGTCATCGGCGCCGGCTTCTCCGGCCACGGATTCAAGTTCACGCCGGTCGTGGGCAGGATCCTGGCCGACCTCGCAACCGGCGACGGCGGGGCGCCGGCCATCTTCTCGGCATCCCGGCCCGGGGGCCGCTGACTCCCGCGGGGCGCCTGCATTCTGTTCGGCCTGTCCGGTTTCCGTCCGGAGCGCCGCGGCGTCACATCGTGTTGCTGTGTGCGCCGGTAGGCTGGGACCGGTCTTAAGCCGCCCCTCGGATACCAGGGGCAACAGCATGAAGTGGGGAAGAGTTGCACAGCATCAAATCAGGCAGCACCGCCAAATCAGGCAGTCTCCAATCAAATAGTGCCCACGGCCGGAAGATCGGCGCGGTCGACTGGATCGTCCGCGGGGTGGCGGGCCTGCTCCTTGTGGCGACGTCAGCGTGCGCCAGCCCCGCGGCAGTCGCCCCGGCCGCTGGAACCGGCGTCCGCCCCGGCGTGACGGCTGCCCCCGCCACCGCGCCAGCCGGCACGGACAGCGCCTCGCCGGATCCGGTCACCACCCCCGGCGTCGATGCTCCCGCCGTCGTCGCCCCGCACCAGCAGCCAGCCTTTGCGCGCAAAGCCCTCCAGGTGCTGGCGACGCTGCCGGTCAAGGGCCGCGCGCCCAAGACGGGCTATTCGCGCGAGCAGTTCGGCCCGGCCTGGTCCGACGTCGACCACAACGGCTGCGATACGCGCAATGACATGCTCCGCCGCGACCTCACGGCCCTCGCGCTCAGGCCCGGGACGCGGGACTGCGTGGTGCTCTCCGGCGTCCTGGCCGACCCCTACACGGCCGCCGCCATCAACTTCCGGCGCGGCAGCGCCACCAGCTCCGCGGTCCAGATCGATCACGTCGTGGCCCTCAGCGACGCCTGGCAGAAGGGCGCGCAGAAGCTCAGCCCGGCGCAGCGGCTGTCCTTCGCCAACGATCCCCTGAATCTTCTGGCGGTGGACGGCCCGGCCAACCAAAGCAAGAGCGACGGCGACGCCGCCACCTGGCTGCCGCCGAACAAGTCCTACCGCTGCAACTACGTCGCCCGCCAGATTTCAGTGAAATCCAGCTATAGGCTCTGGGTGACCCAGGCCGAGCACGATGCCATGGCCCGGGTCCTCTCGGCCTGCCCGGACGCCCTGGCTCCGACCAAGGAGCCGGCATCCGCTCCAGCGCGGGCCGCGCAGGCACCATCCGCACAGCAGCCCGCCGCGGCACCCGCGGCCGTGCCCGCCCCGGCACATGCACCCGCGGCCGTGCCCGCCCCGGCACATGCACCTGCACCTGCACCTGCACCTGCACCTGCACCTGCCTACGGGGTGGCTTACGCGAACTGCGCCGCGGTCCGCGCAGCCGGCGCGGCGCCCATCCACGTCGGCCAGCCGGGGTACAGCCGCAAGCTGGACCGCGACGGGGACGGCGTCGGTTGCGAGTAGCGGCGGCGGCCTGCCTCCGGTAATTCCGTTGGCGGTCAGGTCTTCTGGTGCTCGTGCAGGAGCCGGGCGCAGCGGATGAAGCCCAGGTGCGAATACGCCTGGGGATGGTTGCCCAGGTGGGTTTCCGTGCCGGGATCGTATTCTTCCGGCAGCAGCCCCGTGGGACCGAACAGGTTCACCAGCTGGTCAAAGAGGTCCCAGGCCTCCTCGATCCGGCCGACGGCGATGTAGGCCTCGATCAGCCACGTGGTGCAGATGTGGAAGCCGCCCTCCAGGCCCGGCAGGCCGTCGTCGTACCGGTAGCGGAAAACGGTGGGCCCCACCCGCAGTTCCCGTTCCACGGCTGTGACGGTGGCCAGGAAGCGGGGGTCATTGACGTCCAGCAGGCCGGAGAGGCCGATGTGCAGCACGGCCGCGTCCAGGTCCGGGCTGTCGTACGCCACCGTGTAGGAGTACGCCGACTCGTCCCATCCTTCGCGCAGGACTTCCTGCCGGATTTTCGCCGCCGTGGGCGCCCAGGCCGGCAGCGGTTCCCGGCCATGCCGGGCGGCCGTGCGCAGCGCCCGGTCAAGCGCCACCCAGCACATCACCTTCGTGTAGACATGGTGCCGTGGCGCCCGCCGGGCCTCCCAGATGCCGTGGTCCGCCTCATGCCAGCGGGCCAGCACGGCCGCGGCCATCTGGCCCAGCAGTTCCCAGTGGTCGTCGGAGAGCATGCCCTGGCGGGCGCTGAGGGCGTCGATCAGCTCGGCAATCGGGCCAAACACGTCCAGTTGCACCTGGTGGTCGGCAGCATTCCCGATCCGGACCGGGCGTGATCCCGCGTAGCCGGGCAGGCTCTCGATGATGGCCTCGGTGGACAGCGGCGCCCCGGTCACGGAGTAGAGCGGATGGAGCCACTCCGGGCCCGGGGCGTGGGCCAGGATCCGGGCCAGCCAGGCCAGGAAACCCTCGGCCTCGGCGGTGGAGCCCAGGTCCACGAGGGTGTTGACGGTCATGGAACCGTCCCGCAGCCAGCAGTACCGGTAGTCCCAGTTGCGCGTGCCGCCGATTCCCTCCGGCAGTGAGGTGGTGGGCGCGGCCAGGACGGCGCCGGTGGGTTCGTGGACCAGGGCCCGCAGTACCAGCGCGGAGCGGCGGACCAGCGACGGCTTCACGCCCGGCAGTTGCAGCTCGTGGACCCAGCGCCTGGAGTGATGGGCGACGGCGGCGCGGCGCCCGGTCTCGTCGTCGGGCACCGCCGGCTGCGGTTCGGTGTCGCCGCAGCGCAGGTTGAGGACCACGGGCCCGTCCCGCAGGTCGACGTCGCCCGTGGCGGTGGCGTGACGGCCGTCCGAGGTGATGGAAAAGGCCACTCCGGGCGCCCGAAGCGCGATGGGGTCCGCGGTTCCGACGACGTGGAGTTCCGTCCCGCGCGCCTCCATGCTGAATGGCGCATTCGCGTAGTCCGGCCGCGGCGCGAAGACGATCCGGGCTGTGCCGGTGCCGGAGAGGACCCGGACCAGGCTGGTGATGCCTTCCGGGGCCGGCTCCAGGTAGTCCGTCACGGTGACGTCGGCCCAGCGGGTTTCGACGATCATGGTGCTGTCCACGTAGCGCTGGCCAAGGACTTGCGAGGACTTCACCGGTTCCACGGAGAAGTGGCCGGCCGCATCGCCGCCGAGCAAATGGGCAAACAACGACCCCGAGTCCGGCAGCGGGTGGCTCATCCAGCAGATCTTGGCGTCCGGCGTGATCAGGGCGGTGGAGGAGCCGTTGCCGATCATGGAGTGCCGTTCCAGCCCCACGGCGTCCTCGCCGAAGAGCCACGCCCGCCGCAGTTCGAACAGGATCGCCAGGACCCGGGCGAACGACTCCGTGTCCCGGAGCCTGTGGTTCGCCACGCTGGGCCCCTCCCCCACGCGCAGCGCCATGTCCGGGCCGCGCAGGGTTGCCATGGCCAGCTCATCGCTGGACGCGTCACCGGCGTAGAGGGCGGCACTGACGCCGAGCACGGAGCGCAGGTGTTCCATGGCCGCAGCTTTGGACGGTTCGACGACCGAAAGGTCCAGCACCGAGCCGTCCACGATGAAGTGCAGCCCGTTGTCCTGGGCGATGTGCGTTGCCTTTTCGAGGGCCAGGGCAACGATGTCCGGCGCCGCGGACCGCGTGTGGACGGAGACCGCGACGGGCTTGCGTTCGATGCTGATGCCGCGGTACGCGCCGACTGTTTCGGCGAGTGCCTGGTGGGCGTGCTGGAGCACGGACTCGGTGGCCAGCGAGAGGCTGTGGGCGTAGCCCATGTCGAACTCGGCACCGTGCGAACCCACCAGATGCACCTCGGCGGGCAGGCGTGAGACGGCGGCGAGGTCGCGGAGGGACCGGCCGGAAATGACGGCGGCGTGCGTATTGGGCAGGGCGGCGAGCGCGCGGAGGGCGATCGCGGCGCTGGCCAGCGGCAGGGTCTCGGTCGAGGTCCCTTCCGCCGCGCAGAGGGTTCCGCCGTAGTTGCACGCCACCAGCAGGCCGGGGGTGCGGGCCAGGATCTTGAGCTCAGCCAGCAGTTGCGGCGTCAGCCCGTCGTCGGCGGCCTCCGTCTGCACGAAGGCCCGGAGCAGGCCCAGCGGGAGGGATTTGGTCAGGAGGGCAGAGTCAGCCAAGGACTGGTTGAGCGGAGTGGGCATGCGCGGAGTCCTTCGAATAGTCCCCAATGCCTTGCATGAGAATCGTCCTCGGGAGGGCGTAGTTCCAGTATCCTCCGGGCACAGTTTCGCCCGGGTGTCCCGGCGGTTGCAGGTATGTAACGTCTGCTGGCCGCCGGGAACGGGCGTGGGCGGCTAGCCCTGGTCGGCGCGGTAGAAGTACATCTCCCTGGATCCCTTGGGGGCATCCCAGCCCTGGGCAAAAACCCAGCTTCCGCCGAATTTGAGCAGCCCTCCCCACGCCAGTGATCCGCCTTCGTTGATCGCTTTCTGCGTGAAGGGCTGGTCAATGTCATACAGTGCTTGCGCCGCGGCGAACTGGCCGTCGGCGTCGGCATAGAAGAAGTCCAGGACCAGCTCGGTCCGCTCGCCTTCGTTGACGATTGCGCAGGCCACTTCGTGCAATGAGCCGCCCAGCGGTTCAAGGTCCAGGTAGTCCTGCGGCTCAAATGTCCAGTTCACCATGTCGGAGGACCGTCCAACGTGGGTGGTTGCGCCGCAGCCCTCAGACAGATACATCAGGTAGTGCCCACCGATTTTGACGGCTTCGCCGCGGGAGTTTCGCGGGATGACGGCACCTTTGGCCCAATATCGCGAAATCTCGGGGGGGACGGCCAAACCGAGCTTTTCCCAGTGGATCAGGTCATCTGAGACTGCAACGTTGATGTCGCAGCCAACATCGCCCAGGGGATAGGCCTCGGAGTTCTCGCCGGTCTGCTCATCGCTGCGGTCGATCGTCCAGATCCCGTTGTAGAACATGTAGTACCGACCATTGGCCAGGTACACCTTGGGATCTTCGCAGCCGAGGATCTCGTTGTCCATGGTGGGGTAGATCACCGGATTGGCCGGGTTGTCCTGCCACCCGGTTTGGGGATCGAGGACGGCAACACCGATGCGGCTGGAGACTGATTCCTTGCGCGGAGAGGCCCGGTAGAACAGGTAGAGCTTGCCGTCCCGCTCCATGATGGACGGGTTGAAGATCGAGTCCGCCGTCCAGCCGATGCCGGCGGGGTCTTCCCAGTCCTGGACTTGCCGGAAGGTCAGGGAATCATCCTTGCGGAACGGGCCCACAGCCCATTCCGGGCGCTCAGGGTACTCGGCGGAGAATTGCTCGGTGGAGATGGTATCGGTCAGCGGATTGCTGAACGTGAGCGCTCCCTCATAACTCTGGAGCAGTGCCTGGGTGTTGATTTTCTGCATGGGATCTTCCTGTTCTTGAATTGCATGCCAAGCCGCCGGGACCAGGGGTCCGCGGTGATAGGTATTAGTTGCGGGCCAACGTCACCCAGGTGAATCCGCCCGGGGCCACAGCGACCCGGCCGGACCGGTCCGCCTCGTTCTGCCGGGGGCCCGGGGCGACCGGCCGGCCAGACGCATCAAAGGCCTCCTGGCTCAGGTGGAAGCCTGCGGGCAGGTTCACCTTCCGTTCGATGCGTTCCGGGGCCGCGCTGACGTAGAGCGTGGACTGGCCGCCGGCTCCAGAGACCGAGACTGTGGAGAGCTGCGGCTGGACCAACAGTGCGTCGAGGGCGACGTCGCCGTCAGTGGTGCCGACGACGGCGGCCGCCGGGGCGGGCAGCGCGCGTTTCAGCGCGAACGGGAAGAGGATGCCTGGCGCGTCGGTGATGCCTTGGGCGCCGGCGCCGCCGTTGAGGGTGCTGCCGAGCGGGCCTTTGCCCGCGGTCCAGCTGGTGCTGCCGGCGGGGGCAATCCCCTGGTTGATGATCGGGTAGATGTTGCGGGGTTCGTCGGCGGCCGGCAGCGGCAGGCTCAGGGACGCTCCTGCCTTGAGGGCGACGTAGGCGCCGTCGGAGATGTTGGCTTCCCCGGTCCAGGCTGAGGCGGGCTTGACCACGGTGCCGTTGCCGGTGATGGCCCCGGATTCGGCCTCGACGACGCTCAGCCCGTGGGTCGAGACGGTGCGGGTGATGCCGAGGGCCTTGCTCTTCAGTTCCGGGTTGGCGTCCAGCGCCAGCATGGTCAACAGGGCGTGGATGGTGGATTCGGCGCCGGAGTTCGGGTTCACCCGGCCGTCGGGCTCGATCCCGTCGATCGCGGTGCCGGCGGCGGGGTTGTAGGCGGGTGCGCCGCTGGGGTTGGCGCCGAAGAACCAGCCTGCCGCGATGGCGGCGACGTCCAGCAGGCCGGGGGCCTTGGCGGCCTTCGCGGTCGCCACGAGGCCCTGGACGCGGGAGTCCACGCCGTAGGCGATCTGCGCCTCGCCGGGCGTGGGGCTCCAGGCGTTGTCCGGCCCGCCCGCGGCGAGCAGCTGCGGGGTGAACTGGGCGGAATCCTTCACCGCGGCCTCGAGCAGCCGGGGCTGGTTCAGCACGGTTGAGGCGGTGGCGGCGGCGGCCGGAGCCATCCCGCCCCAGGCATGCCAGAGCGTGCGGGACTTGTTCCACGGCAGGATCGCGCCGAACGGCCATTGAGTGCCGGAACCCGAGGACATCGCGGCGACGCCCTCGCCCAGCCGGGTCAGCGCCTGGGTGGCGACGCGGTCGCCGGGGGCGGCCTTGACGTAGGCGGTCAGCCCGAGCACGGCCTCCGCGGAGGCGTCGGCCCCGCCGGAGATCAGCCAGGCGGGGACCTTGACGCCGTCGGCCGTGTCATACGTGCCGTACTTGGCGAGGGACTGCTTGTTGAGCGAGCCAACGGCCAGCTGCAGGCGCTGTTGCAAGAAGGAAGCGAAGGCCGGGTCGGCGCCGGCGAATGCGGCGTAGCCTTCGCCGAGGGCCCAGACGGTGCGGGCCAGCCAGTAGGACTCGGCCGAATCGGAGGGGTCCGGAAGTTCCACCGGCTTGGCGCTCGGCGTGAGCGTTCCGTCGGGCTGCTGCCAGAGGACCACATTCCCGGCGTTCGGCCCGGCCGTGGTCTGCAGGTACGTCAGTGAGCGCAGGGTCTGGAAGGCGTGTTCCTTGCTGGCGGCGTCGCCGGTCTGCTGCCAGTGGCGCAGGTAGACCACGGCGGTCCGGGCGATGTCGTCTGCGTTGTAGGCGCCCTGGCTCCAGTGGCCGGTGGCCGGATCCAGGCCTCCGCCGCCGATCCGGGCGTAGCTGCCGTCCGCCTTCTTGTCCGCGTAGGTCCACGGGGCCTGGGCCGAGGGGATCCGGTCCAGCTGGTAGGTGGTGTGCCCCTCCACCGGGGAGAGCGGCACGGTGTCCATCAGGAAGTTCAGATGGCTGAGGTTGGTCAGGGGTGCCGCGGCGGCCGCGGCCGGAACGGCGGCCCGCTTCCCAGTGTTCCCCGGCGGGACAGTTGCCGTCCCCGGGGCGGGTGCCGCGCTGGCGGCACCCGCCCCAAACGGGGACAGGAGCAGGAGCATCGATGCGGACACGGCGACGGCCGTGAATCGATTTCTTGATTTCAAGCGGACATCGTTGTGCGTCATCGGTGGCTCCTGGCTGGCTGGCTGGTTGGCTGGCTGTCTGGTCGTCGGGCGGGGACGGCGGCGGCAGTCCTAGCTGGCGGGAATCCGGTCCAGCTTGGCGACGCCGATCTTCGAATCAGCCATGCCGTAGAACACGAAGAGCTGCTCGCCGATCTTCTCGATCGCGGTCGGGAAGACGACGTTGGGCACGATTCCGGACATCTCGTCCTCGGTTTCGGGCGCCAGGAGCGGCTTGTCGCTGCGGGCGATCACCTTGGAGGGGTCATCGCCGTCAAGGATCATCGCGGCCGCGGTGTAGTTGACGTTCTGCTGGTGGTCGAACGCCGACTTCTCCAGCGCACCGGACACGCCGTGGTGGATCAGCAGCCAGCCTTCGTCGACGCGGATCGGGGCGGGACCGCCGCCGATCTTCAGTTCCTCGAACGGGAACTCGCTCAAAGCCACGAGCCGGTGCTTAGCCATGTGCACGAGGTTGCGGATGTCCTTGTCGACGTCCGCGACCGGCGCGTAGGAGATCCAGATGCCGGGACGGTTGTCGGTGATGCCAGCCGGCAGGTGCTCGCCCTCGCCCTCACGGACCCAGCCGAGGTCCCACATGGGGCGGTGCAGCATCGCGTAGGAGGGCACGCCGTCGGGGTCGTTGACCGGCTCCGGGAAGAACACGGCGTCCTTGTTCGGGAAGAGGTTCAGGTCCATGGAGAGGTCGGCCTGGTAGCCGAAGAGGCACGGGCCCAGGCGTTCCCAGTTGCGCAGGTCCTCCGAGTAGGCGAACGCCAGGCGCGGGCCGAGCGGTCCGTAGGCGACGTAGGTCATCAGGTGCTTGCCGAGGGCGGGAACCCAGGTGGTGCGGGGGTCCTCGGTGCCGGCGTTGTTCAGGCCGCGCTCCCAGCCCTCGTCGGGCGCCAGGACGATGCCCTGGCGTTCGACGCCGGTGGGGACGCCGTCCTCGATGATCACCTTGGCCAGTCCCACCCGCGAGACGTTGCCCTTGGCGACCAGGCGCGGCAGCAGGTACAGCTCGCCGTCGGTGCCGCGGCCGCTGGCCGGGTTGAGCACACCCTCGGCCTCGAATTCGTTGCCCGGTTCCGGAGTCATGATGACGCCGGCGCGGGTGAGGGTGAAGGGGACGGTGGGCAGTGCAGAAGTGTGGGGGGAGGTCATGGATTAACCCTTTACGCTGGAGCCGATATTGGTGGAAATGAACTGACGCTGGAAGAAGATGAAGAGTGCGACGGCGGGTGCTGCGAGGACGCAGGCGCCCGCCAGGATGGCGCCGAACGGGTTGGACGCCGTCGCGGAGATGTTGGAGATGTAGTTCGCCAGGGACACGGCGAGCGGCTGGATGGACTGGTCCTTGGTCACGAGGAACGGCCAGAGGAACTCGTTCCACGGCCCGATGAAGGTCAGCAGGACCGCCGTGACAATCGCGGGCTTCACCAGCGGGATGGCGATCTGCCACAGGATCCGCAGTTCGGAGGCGCCGTCGATCCTGGCCGCCTCGAAGAGGGTGGAGGGCAGCTGCATGAAGTACTGGCGGAAGACGAACACGGCCGTGGAGTTGATTGCGAAGGGCAGGATCATGCCCAGGTACGTGTCCGCCAGGCCGTAGTCCCGCACGATCATCACGTAGAGCGGGATGAGCAGCAGCTGGAACGGGATCATCTGCACCAGCAGCATCATGCCGAACACCAGCCCCTTGCCGCGGAAGTGCATCTGCGCCAGGGCGTAGCCCACGAGCAGGCCGAAGACCACGGTGAAGAAGATGACGCCGCCGGTGAAGATGCCCGAGTTGATCAGGCCCTTGAGCAGATTGATGGAGTTGTTGATGTTCAGGTAGTTCTCGCCGGTGATGTTCGCCGGGTTGGGGAACGCCCCGGCCACCGAGGTGTCCGGTGAGGTCTGCAGCGAGCCGATGAACATGTAGTAGAACGGGAAGAGGAAGACGAACGCGCCCAGGGCCAGCAGTACGAAACTGCCGACGCCGAGGCTCCTGCGCTTCTCCACACCGGAGGCGCCTGCACTCGTGTTTCTGTTGCTGTTGCTGGTCCCGTCATTCTCATCGTTGGGGGCAGCTGCCTTGCTGAGAATTGACATGTCAGTCCTCCTTCCCGCCCACGAGGCGTTTCTGGATCAGGGCAATCAGCAGCACGCCGATCACCAGCACCACACCCAGTGCGGCTGCCAGATCGGGATTCCCTTGCAGGATGCCCATCTGGTACATCAGGAACACCGGCGAGGTGGAGGCCCCGTCCGGGCCGCCGCCGCCGGTGAGCAGGTACGGTTCCGTGAACAGGTTGGCGCCGGTGATGGTGGCCAGCAGCGTCACCAGCACGCTGGCCGAGCGGACGCCGGGAACGGTGATGTTCCAGAACTGCACCCACTTGTTGCCGCCGTCCACCGAGGCGGACTCGTACAGCTCCTCCGGGATGTTCTGCAGCGCGGCCAGGTACAGCAGGATGAAGAACCCCAGCTGCTTCCAGGTCACGAACAGCGCCACGGTGGGCATCGCGAGCCAGGAGTTCACGAGCCAGGAGGGGTTCGGCGCCAGCGGCCCGAGGACCGCGTTGACCAGGCCGTTCTGCTGGAACAGGAACAGCCAGACGCCGACGACGGCGACGCTCGCCGTGACGTACGGGACGTAGTAGCTGACCCGGAAAAAGGTCTTGAGCTTCGTCACACGGTTCAGGGCGTTGGCCAGGACCAGGGACAGGCCCACGGTCAGCGGGACGTTGATGAGCAGGAAGATCCCAATGTTGGCGAAGGAACGCTGCACGGCGGGGTCTGTCAGGACGGTGACGTAGTTCTCCAGGCCCACGAACGGGCGGTCAACCTTGACCCGCGGCGCGGTGAAGAAATAGTCGTGGAAGGAAATGTAGACGGCGTAGCCAAGCGGAAACGCCAGCACACCCAGGACGTAGATGACGTAGGGGGCGCTGAACAGCAGGCCCAAGGGCTGGCGGCCCAGGAAGTTCTTACGCTTCCTGGGCGCCGTCCGCCGGTCCCCTGCCCTCCCTTCGGTGTCGCCAGCAGTTTGGCCGGTGGCCGCGCCGCCGTCAGCTGAGCGAAGTGACATGGAGATTCACCCGCTACTTCTGGGCTGCCAGTTGGTTGATCTTCTCGGCGGAGGCCTTGAACGCGGCGTCTACGCTTTCGTTGCCGAAGATCACGGACTTGGCGTAGGCGGTGCGGAAGGTCTGCCAGACCTCAACGGAGTTAGACACGTTGGGCACCTCGACAGTGTGGCCGGCCTGCTCCGCGAACTGCTTGTAGAGGGGGTTCTTGGCGAAGTAGTCCGCGTAGGCGGCCGGGAGGTCCTTGCGCATCGGCATCTGGCCGGAGTCGGCGAGGAGCTTGCCGTCCTGTTCCTTGCTGGTGGCGAACTTCATGACTTCCCAGGCCGTGCCCTGGTTCTCGCAGGCAGAGTACATTGCAACATTCTTCGCGTCCGAGAACGTGGAGCCTTCGGTCTGGGCCTGTGCGGCGGGTACCGGCACAGCACCCCAGTTGACCTTGTTCTTGTAGGCGGCGATGGCCCACGGGCCGGCCAGCGACATGGCGGCCTTGCCTTCGGCGAAGGAGTCACCCTGGTAGACCTCTTTCGAGGCCAGGTTTTCCTTGTACAGGGTTTGGAACATGGTGGCTACCTGCTTGCCCTGGTCGCTGTCGAAGGTGGCCTTGCCATCCTTGACCAGCGGCGCGCCACCGGAGTTGGCGGCGTAGAAGGGGTAGAAGTCGAACCAGGACTGGAAGAAGTCACTGGCAGGGGACGGCCAGACGGCGTGGGCCGCGGCTCCGGACTTCACCAGGGTGCGGGCAGTGTCCAGGAATTCGGCCTGTGTGTTGAGCTTGGGGTTCTCGGCGTCCAGGCCAGCCTTCTTGAACAGGTCCTTGTTGTAGAAGAGGACCACGGGGTTGGACTTCCAGGGCAGCTGGTACATCTTGCCGTCGGCGGACTTGTACTGGTCGGCGAGGTCGCCGGTGCGATCCTTGATGTACTGGGCGCCATCAGGGAAGGAATCCAGCGGGACGAGTCCACCCTGCTTCTGGAACTGGGGAACGGCGACGGGAGCGGTGTTGAACACTAGGCAAGGGGCATTGCCGGCGGTGATGGCCGCGCCGATGACTTCCTCGGAGCTCTTGCCGGCCGGGATCTCCTGGGCATCGATCTTCTGGTCCGGGTGTGCGGAGTTCCACGACGCCACCATGGCCTTGCCCCACTTGACCTCGAACTCGTTGTTCGAGTACCAGATCTTGATGGGGCCCTTGGCCGTCGTTGCCGACTCGGCGCTACCGCCGTCGGCGCCGCCGCCGCAGCCGGCCAGGCCCGCTCCCATGATGGTCAGTGCGGCCATGGACAAGACTCGCGTGGCAATTGAAAAGCGCTTCATTGCGTCTCCTTGAGAGGGGTTGTTCTGGCGATGCGTGCCAGGGTTACGTGTTCAAGCAGGAAGGGGGTGAGGATCGTGCAAGCAGGAGAGGTGTGAGGGTTGTGAGGGAACGAAATTTCAGTCGACGGGGTCAGTCAGGGGCCGGTCCGGTGGAGGCCCTGATGACGAGGCGGGGCGCCGGGAGGGCGGTATCCTCGCTCTGGTGGGCCCCGGCCAGCTGGTTCAGGAGGACTTGGGCTGAAACCCGCCCCCACAGCATGGGGTCGGTGGCCAGGGTGGTGAGCGGCGGGTTGAGGTACTGGGTGAATTCCGCGTTGTCGTAGCCGGTGACGGAAAGGTCTCCCGGGACGCTGAGCCCGAGGGACTGTGCGTAGGACTGCCCGGCGGTGGCCATGAGGTCGTTGGCGTACACGATGGCTGTGGGCCGGTCCGCCCGGCGGAGCAGTTCTGCGGTGGCGGCCACTCCCCCCGCGGCGGTGAAGTCGGCGGCGGCAAAGTGGTCCGAGGGAAGACCGGCAGCGGCCAGCGCATCCTCCCAGGCCTGGCGGCGGCTCCGCCCGTGGATATACTCCTGCCCACCGCCCACATGGGCGATCCGGCGGTGTCCGAGGGTCACGAGATGTTCCACCGCCGCGAAGATGCCGGCCGACTCGTCCACAGACACAGCCGGGAACGGGGAACTGGCATCGGGCCGGTTCAGTGTTACCGCAGGCAACTTAAGCTCAAGCAGGAGCGGGATGCGGGAGTCGCCCCGCCGGACATCGGTGAGGATCACGCCGTCGACCCTGCCGTTGTCCACCAGCTTGCGGTAGCAGCGTTCCTCGGCGCCCGGGGCCGTGGCGACGCTGAGGACCAGGGTGTAGTCGTGCTCGGCGAGCGCGGTCTCGATCCCGGCGATGAAGGCCGGGAAGAACGGGTCAGTTCCCAGCAGGGAAGGGTCCCGGGCAACGACCAGGCCCAGCGCGTAGGCCTTGGCCGAGGACAGCCCTTTCGCCCGGAGACTCGGTTTCCAGCCGAGGTCCTTGGCCACCCTGAGGATGCGGTCCCGGGTGTCCGGGCTGACCCCGGGCTGGCCGTTGAGGGCGTAGGACACGGCACCCTTGCTGACGCCGGCCGCGAGGGCGACGTCGCTGATGGTGACTGCCATGGGCCATTCCCTTCGGATGTGGTCCTGAGGCAGTTCCCTGCACTGAACCGGTTAAGTGATGTCAACTACTAAACCGGTTCAGTTGCTGCTTGTCAAGGATAGGAAGCTGAATAGCGTCGGCCTGGCGGCATCGGAGCAGCCGCCAGGCCACGCGCTTCAGCAGTTGGCTGGCCTGTATTCGTAAGCCCCTGCATCGGCCGCCCCATCGCCGTGGCAGTCGCCCTCTTGGTTCGCCGGCCGCCCGTCCAGATCCATGGGGAACGGGCTGACCCCGGCCCGGTCAATGGCCGGGCTCGCGCCGGAGAGGTGAAGATCGGCGGGTGCATTTACAAAGTCGGCCGGCTCGGTGGTGGAGGTGGCGCTGGGAACGATATTGGTGGGGCCGTTGAGGACATTCCCTTGCTCCGTCCAGCCGGCACCGTCCATCCACAGCGCGCCGCGGACCGCTACGAGGATGTTTCCCCTGATGACAGTGGAGGCCGGGCATGATGCGTGGCAGACGAGGGCCTGGGAGTCCGGGCCATCCAGCCATACGGTGTTGAATTCGAACGTGGTGCTGTTGGTCGGGCCGAAGGAGGACGTCCTGCCGCGCGCGATCAGCCCCATGGCCTGGGAACAATTGGGGCCGCAGGTGGACCGGACGAGGTTGTAGCTGTAGGTGTTGCCGTTTGCGGTTCCGCCGCCTCCGCGCCCCAATTCGGAGAAGACGTTGTTATCCACGGCCACATTGTGGTGGATCCTGTTCCGGTTGCCGTTGAATATTTCGAAGGCGCTGCCGTCGTGGCCAAAGTCGTAGGACACTGCGGTAGAACCGGTGATGGTGTTGCCGGAGAACTCGTTGTCGCTGCCGTTGATCAGGAAGCCGAAGGCGCCCGAATCATCGGCGCAGTTCACGGCCGTCGCGGTGCCGCACCGCTCCCCCGGCGTGTTGGCGTTCATGATGTTGTTGTCAGCGAGCGTGTTGTTGGCATAGCTGCCGAAGTCGGATCCCTCGCTCACCTTGATACCCGCGGCGTTGTTCTTCGCGGCGGAGTTCCGTATGGAACCGTGGTCGCCGTAGATGCTGAACCCGGCATAGCCGCACGATTCCACCCGCAAGCCGTCCACGGCGATGTAGTCGCCGTCGAGGCTGACGCAAGTACCCGTCAGCCCCCCGGTAATGACAGGGAGATCGCCGGTTCCGTAGGCATTCAGGGTGATCTTGAGCCGGCTGGTGCCGCCCTGGCTGACCACAAGGCCGCCGGAGAAGACGTCTCCGCGGCGAAGGCTGACAGAGTCCCCGGGCCGCAACGCCGTGGCGTTGACCTTATCAAGCGTCCGCCAGGCAGATTCTGGCGATGTCCCGGCGTTGGCGTCGCTGCCGTCCGCGCTCAGGTAATACGTGGCACCCCCGGCCGAGGCCGGCGCGGATGCGCCGCCGAGCAGTCCCCCCAGGAACAGCAGGACGAGCAGCGTGGCGGCGGCTGTGGGCCTGATCTTCATGGGTGCACCTGGGTTTTCGCCATGTATCCGCGGATCCGGGCGCCACCGCCGGCCGGCGGACCACATCGGCACCCTGAGGAGGTTAACGCTATGAGCGGGTCGGGACTTAGTCAACGGACAAGTACCGGCGACAGCGCCGTAATGTTCCTTTTTGCTACTTGACGTTCTTTATTGTGCGATTATGATAGCTAATTATGTGAGCTGCTTCACGCCACCCGCGTTATTTCAAAGGAGAAATTATGACCATGCATGAGGACGCACTGCTCCGGGCCTCCAGCCAAGGCGGGTGGGACCGGAGGACGCTGCTGAAGACCTTAGGCGCCGGAGCAGTAGCGATGGCCGGCATTCCCCTGCTCACAGCCTGCACGGGCGGCAGCGCACCAGCCAGCAGCGGCGCCACGACGGGCACCTTCGGCTCCGGATCCTCCGACGAGGTCCCCAAGGCCGCCTACAAGGCGGTGACCGACGCTTTCCAGAAGAAGTCCGGCAGCACGATCACCACCAACGTGGTGGCGCACAACGATTTCCAGAACAAGATCAACACCTACCTCCAGGGCAGCCCGGACGATTCCTTCACCTGGTTCGCCGGCTACCGCATGCAGTACTACGCCGGCAAGGGACTGCTTGCCCCGATCGACGATGTCTGGGAAAAGGTCGGCGGAAACTACTCCGACGCCCTGAAGAAGGCCTCGACGGGCGCCGACGGCAAGATGTACCTGATCCCGAACTACAACTACCCCTGGGGCTTCTTCTACCGGAAGAGTCTCTGGACGGCAAAAGGCTACGCCGTCCCCACGACGTTCGATGAGCTGAAGGCGCTCTGCACCAAGATGAAGGGTGACGGCCTGATCCCGATTGAATTTGCGGACAAGGACGGCTGGCCCGCCATGGGCACCTTCGACTACCTGAACATGCGCCTGAACGGCTACCAGTTCCACATGGACCTCACCGCGCACAGGGAAAGCTGGGACCAGAAGAAGGTCAGCGATGTCTTCGACACCTGGAAGGCCCTGCTGCCGTTCCAGAACCCGAACGCCCTCGGCATGACCTGGCAGGACTCGGCGAAGTCCCTCGCGGACAAGAAATCCGGCATGTACCTGCTCGGTTCCTTCCTCACCCAGCAGTACACGGACAAGGCAATCGCCGACGACATCGATTTCTTCCCGTTCCCGGAAGTCGCGGTGGAAGGCCGGGACGCCATCGAGGCGCCCATCGACGGCCTCCTGCTCTCCAAGAAGGGCGGCCAGAACCAGGCCGCCCGGGACTTCCTGGCCTACGTCGGCACCCCGGAGGGCCAGGATGTGTACGCCTCGGTCGACTCGTCCAACATCGCCACCGCCAAGGGCGCCGATACATCCAAGTTCACTCCACTCAACAAGAAACTGGCCGAGGCCATCAGCGGCGCCAAGAACATCAGCCAGTTCTTCGACCGCGATGCCCTGCCCGCCATGGCCAACAACGTGATGATCCCGGCCCTGCAGTCCTTCATCAAGGACGGCAACGTCGATGTGAAAAACCTGGAAGCCCAGGCCAAGTCCCTCTACGCCGCGCAGTAGCGGCGTGTCACAACGCAAGGAAACTCCATGAGTGTCTCTACCAATCCGTCGGCGCGGGGGCGCAAAGCAGTCCCCGCCCCCGCGCGGCGGGTTCGGCGGCTGTCCGGCCGCGACAAAGTGGTGCTCGGCATGATGGTGGGCGTCCCCACGCTGATCCAGCTCGTATTGGTCTGGATCCCCACGCTCATGTCGGTCGGGCTGTCCTTCACCCGCTGGAACGGGCTGGAGCTGACCGACATCAAGCCCGCCGGCGTCGAGAACTACCTGTTCATCGCCCAGGATTACCCGCCGTTCTGGCCGGCCATGCAGCACAACTTGCTGTGGCTGGCGTTCCTGGCATTTGTCGCCACCCCGCTGGGGCTGCTGCTGGCCGTGCTCCTGGACCAGAACATCCGCGGCACGCGGATCTACCAGAGCATCTTCTTCGCCCCGGTGATGCTGTCCCTGGCTCTGATCGGGATCATCTGGCAGCTGTTCTACAACCGTGACAGCGGCCTCTTGAACTTCCTCCTCGGCACGGCGGGCACGCCCCAGGCCGTCGACTGGTTCGGGGATTCCAGCGTCAACATCTGGGCTGCCCTCTTCGCCGCCACGTGGCGGCACGCCGGCTACGTCATGATCCTGTACTTGGCCGGGCTCAAGGGAGTGGATCCGACCCTGCGGGAGGCGGCCCAGATTGACGGCGCCAACGCGGTCCAGACCTTCTTCCGGGTGATCTTCCCGGCCATGCGTCCGGTCAACGTCATCATCATCGTCATCACCGTCATCGAATCGCTCCGGGCGTTCGACATCGTCTACGTGATCAACCGCGGCACCAACGGCCTGGAACTCATCAGCGCCCTGGTCATCCAGAACCTGGTGGGCGAGGGGCAGGTGATCGGCATCGGCTCGGCCCTGGCCGTCATCCTGCTCGTCATCTCGCTGATCCCCATCACGTTCTACCTGTCCCGCGCGTTCGGAAAGGACAAAGAGGCATGAGCATCGCCCATCCAACCGATGCCGCCGCGGCCGGCACACCGGCGGACGCCAGGCAGCGCAGCTCCGCCGTGGGCAGGACCGCCCCCCGGCCCGGCCGGCCGGCCAACAACAAGCAGGGCAGGCGGCACTACGGCACCCACGTCTTCCTCATCGTTATGGCGGCGATCTGGCTGGTACCGCTGGGCTGGGCCATTTTCACCGCCCTGCGGCCCAAGGCGGACACGGACAAATACGGCTACTTCAGCACCGGCGGGGCCTTCAACTTCGACAACTTCACCCAGGCCTGGACGCAGGGCGGCTTTGCCCAGCTGTTCTGGAACTCCGTGCTCATCACGGTCCCGTCGGTGTTCCTGATCCTTTTCTTCGCCTCCATGATGGCGTTCGCCGTGAGCCGGGTGAGCTGGAAGTTCAACATCACCCTGCTGATCATGTTCACCGCCGGAAACCTGCTGCCCCCGCAGGTGCTCGCGGCGCCGCTCTTTGAAATGTTCAAGCACTTCGAGCTGCCCTACGCCGTCAGCGATTCCGGGAACCTGCTCAACACCTACATCAGCGTGATTGCCGTGGACACCGCCTTCCAGATCGGCTTCGTGACGTTCGTTCTCTCGAACTACATGAAGGCCCTGTCCCCGGAACTGACCGAGGCGGCGCTGGTCGACGGGGCCGGCGTCTGGCGTCAGTACTGGGACATCATCCTGCCGCTGTGCCGCCCGGCCCTGGCCGCCATGGGCACGCTCGAGGTGATCTTCATTTACAACGACTTCTTCTGGCCCCTGCTCTTCATCCAAAGCGGCGACCGCCTTCCGGTCACCACCGCGATCAACAACCTCCAGGGCCAGTTCCTCTCCAACTACAACCTGATCGCCGCCGGCGCCATGATCACGGCCATCCCCGCCCTGATCATCTACCTGCTCCTGCAGCGCCACTTCGTGGCGGGCCTGACCCTCGGCTCCAGCAAAGGATAAACGTGGACAACGACATCAATGACAAAAAAGCCGCTGCCATGGACTACATCACCGCCCGCCTCGGCGCCGAAGGCTCCCCGATGCTGGCATTCGGCGGAGACTACAACCCGGAGCAGTGGCCCGAGGAGACCTGGGACGAGGACGTCCGGCTGATGCGCGAGGCCGGCGTCAACCTGGTCAGCGTGGGCATCTTCAGCTGGTCCCTGCTGGAGCCGTCCGAGGGCGTCTACGAGTTCGGCTGGCTGGACCGGGTCCTGGACCTGCTGCACGCGAACGGCATCCGGGTGGACCTGGCGAACGCCACGGCGTCCCCGCCGCCCTGGTTCAGCCACAAGTACCCCGAGTCCCTCCCGGTAACGGCCGACGGCGTGCGGCACAGCTACGGTTCCCGCCAGGCCTTCGCAGCCTCGAGCGCCGAATACCGCCGGGCCGCCGCGGCACTGACCGAGCAGATCGCCGTCCGGTACAAGGACCACCCCGCCGTCGTGATGTGGCACGTCCACAACGAGTACGGCTGCCACAACCAGCCGGATTTCTCCGACGGCGCCGCCGCAGGCTTCCGGCGCTGGCTCGAGCGCCGGTACGGCAGCCTCGAGGCCCTCAATGCCGCGTGGGGCACCGCCTTCTGGTCCCAGCGCTACTCGGCCTGGGAGCAGATCCTGCCGCCGCGCACCTCCGGGACCTGGGTTAACCCGACCCAGCAGCTGGACTTCGCCCGCTACTCCTCCGACGAACTGCTCGAGTGCTACAAGGCCGAGGCCGCGATCATCCGCTCGCACTCAGGGCATCCGGTGACCACCAACTTCATGGGGTTCAGCATGGGCCTGCACCGGCCCGTTGACTACTGGCGCTGGTCCGAGGAGATGGACGTCGTTTCCAACGACCACTACCTGATCGCCGAGGACCTGCGGAACTTCCAGGAACTCGCGGCAACCGCGGACCTCACCCGCGGCTGGGCCAAGGGCAAGCCGTGGCTGCTCATGGAGCATTCCACCTCTGCCGTGAACTGGCAGCCCCGCAACATCGCCAAAGCGCCCGGCGAGATGCTGCGCAATTCCCTGCAGCACGTTGCCCGCGGCGCCGACGGCGCGCTCTTCTTCCAGTGGAGGGCCTCGCGCGCGGGCGCCGAGAAGTTCCACTCCGGGCTGCTGCCGCATGCCGGCACGGACACGAAGGTTTGGCGCGAAGTGGTCCAGCTGGGCCAGGCGCTGCGCAGCCTGGCCGAAGTCAGCGGCTCGGTGGTCACGGGCGCATCCGGCCGGGTGGACGTCGCGATCCTCCACGACACCGACGCCCGCTGGGCCTCGGAACTGGACTCGCACCCGAGTGTGGACGCCTCCAACATCGCGGAAACACGGCGCTGGCATGATGCCTTCTACCGTGCCGGCATCCCCACCGACTTCCGCCAGAGCACCGACGACCTCTCCGGCTACCGGCTCGTCGTCGCGCCAATGCAGTACCTCGTCAGCGATGCCGGGGCCGCGAATCTGGACGCGTACGTCCGCTCCGGCGGCCACCTCGTGGTGACCTACTTCTCCGGTATCGTGGACGAAAATGACCACATCAGGCTTGGCAGTTACCCCGGCGCGTTCAGCGGACTGCTGGGCGTCCGCATGGAAGAATTCTTTCCGCTGCGTGGCGGCGAAAGCGTCCGGCTCAGCGGTTTCGGCGCGGGTACCTGCTGGAACGAAATGGGGCGGGCTACCACCGCCGAGGTGCTCGCGGCCGTGGAAGAGGGACCGGCCGCCGGCTCCCCCGCCGTGACCCGCAACCGCGCCGGAAGCGGCCGCTCCTACTATGTCGCCACGACACTCGCGCCGGAGGGCCTGGGCGAACTGCTCGCCGTCGTCTGCGCCGATGCCAGGGTGCAGCCGCTCGTTCCGGAGCTGCCGGACAATGTGGAAGTTGCCCGGCGCAGCAAGGACGGGACCGACTGGACGTTCTGCATTAACCACGGGGACCACGACGTCCGGCTGCCGCTGGACGGCGTCGACCTGCTCACCGGCGCCGAGCTCGACGGCGGGCTCGGCCTCGCTGCCGGAGCTGTCGCCGTCGTCCGTTCCCGTGCCGCCCAATTGGTCGGCACGTCCGCCAGCCACTCAAGCCACTCAAGCCTGTAAGGACTCCACATGCTAGCCGCAGCCCGCCATTCCGCCATCCTCGCGGAGGTCCAGCGTGAACGGATCGTCCGTGTCGCCGACCTCGCCAAGATGCTCGGCGTCTCGCTGATGACCGTGCGGCGGGATATCGAGGCACTAGACGCGGCGGGCGCCGTGGAGAAGATCCACGGCGGGGCCAAACTGCCCGGCGGAGCCGGCACCCACGAGCCAGGCTTCGAGCTGAAGGTGACCCAGCTCAAGGACGAAAAGATGGCGATTGCGCACGAGGCGGCCGCACAGGTGCGCGAGGGCATGGCGGTGGGGCTCAGCGCCGGCACCACCACGTGGGCGTTGGCCCAGCTGCTGTCCGCCGGTCCGCGGATCACGGTGGTAACTAACTCGGTGCGGATCGCCGACGTCTTCCACCAGAGTTCGTCCCCGTCCACCGTGATCCTGACCGGCGGCGAACGCACACCCTCCGATGCCCTCGTCGGGCCGCTGGCCACGTCCTCGCTCAAGCAGCTGCACTTGGATGTGCTGTTCCTCGGCGTCCACGGCGTCGACGCCGACGCCGGGTTCACCACCCCCAACGTGCTGGAAGCCGAAACCAACCGGGCCTTCGTCACTGCGGCCCGCCGGGTGGTGGTGCTGGCCGACCACACGAAGTGGGGCACCCTCGGCATCAGCACGATCGCCAGCCTGGAGGATGCCGACGAACTGATCAGCGACGACCTCCTCGGCAGCGAGGCCCGGCGCATCCTCGGCGAGCGCGTCGGCCGGCTCCGCCTGGCCAGTACCGGCGACGCCCCGCACACCAGCGCTGCGAGCCCCACAGCAGCCGCAGGCTGACCGGCGCGGCCCCATCCCATCCACCCACTACGCCTGGAGCTACCGTGAACAACCCGGACCTCACCCTTGCCGCCGAGACCCGCTCCGTCCTGGGCGTCCCGGACCTGTTGTTGTCGGATCTGGAGCCGTTGTACCTGCGCCGGTCCGGCACGTCCCTTCTCATCGACTTCAGCACGGGCGAGGCCGCGCTGCTGCACTTCGGCGCCGACCTCGGCCCGGCCCTGCCGGACCTTTCGCTGCTCGGCGACGCCGTCCCGCACTCGGCCTTTGACGTTCCGGTCACGCTGGGACTGATCCCGCAGGCGTCCTCCGGCTGGCGTGGGCGGCCAGGCCTCCGCGGGCACCGGAACGGCCAGGCGTTCTCGGCCCGCCTGCGCGTAGTCAGCGTTGAGCGTTCCGGCGGGGAGCGTTCTGGCGGGGAGGCCTGCTCTGCCGTCATCACCCAGTCCGACCCCGAGGCCGGTGTCAGCGTCCGCACGGAGATCAAGATCAACGACGGCGGCCTGCTCCAGCTCCGGCACCGGCTCGACAACGATGGCGCCGGCCCGTACAGCCTTGACGAACTCGCGGCCGTGCTGCCGGTGGGCCGCGCCGCCACAGAGATCCTGGACCTGACCGGCCGCTGGTGCCGGGAGTCCCACCCCCAGCGCCAGCCGCTGCACCAAGGCACGTGGGTCCGCTCCGGCCGGCACGGCCGGACCGGCCATGACGCCTCGCTCCTGCTGGCAGCCGGAACCCCCGGATTCGGCAACCGCCACGGGCAGGTCTGGGCCGTGCATCTGGGCTGGAGCGGCAACCACGAAAGCTTCGTGGACGCCGCAGCGGACGGCCGGACCGTCATGGGCGCCTCGGAACTGCTCGGTGCCGGCGAGATCAGCCTGGCCGCGAATGCCAGCTACGAGACCCCCTGGCTGTTCGCGGCGTACTCCGCCGCGGGGCTGGACGGCATCAGCGATGCTTTCTACACCTGGTTCCGGGGCCGCCCGCACCACCCCGGCGTGCAGTCCGGCAAAGCCCGCCCCGTGGTCCTCAACGTCTGGGAAGCGGTGTATTTCGACCACCGAATGCCGGTACTGCTCGATCTCGCCGAATCCGCCGCCCGGCTGGGCGTGGAACGCTACGTCCTCGACGACGGCTGGTTCCGCGGCCGGCGCAACGACCAGGCGGGCCTGGGCGACTGGTACGTCGACGAGGACCTCTGGCCCGGCGGCCTGGCCCCGCTGATCGACGCAGTCACCGGCCACGGCATGGAATTCGGCCTCTGGGTCGAACCCGAAATGGTCAACGAAGACTCGGACCTGGCCCGCGCCCACCCGGACTGGATCGCCGGCCCGGCCGGCCGGCTGCCGGAACGGTGGCGGCACCAGCAGGTCCTCGACCTCGTCAATCCGGAGGCCTGGCAGTACATCTTCGACAGGCTCGATGCCCTGTTGAGCGAATACCGGATCAGCTATCTCAAATGGGACCAGAACCGGGACCTGACCGAAATGGGCCACGCCGGCCGCCCCTCCGTGCACGCCCAGACGCGGGCCGTTTACCGGCTCCTCGACGAGCTCCGCTTGGCCCACCCGGACGTTGAGATTGAAAGCTGCTCCTCCGGGGGCGCCCGCGTGGATCTCGGAATCCTGGAACGCACCGACCGGATCTGGGCCTCGGACTGCAACGATGCACTGGAACGGCAGACGATCCAGCGCTGGACCGGCATGGTGGTGCCGCCGGAGCTCGTCGGTTCGCACATCGGACCCACCACGAGCCACACCACCGCGCGTACGCACGATCTCTCCTTCCGGGCGATCACCGCCATGTTCGGCCACTTCGGTCTCGAATGGGACGTGAGGCACCTCGCCGATTCCGAGCGGACCGAGCTTGCCGGGGCCATCGCGCTGTTCAAGCAGTACCGTCCCCTGCTGCACAGCGGACGCATGGTACGGGCCGACGAGCCAGACCCAGCCCTGCGGCTCCACGGTGTCGTGTCCCATGACGGCGGCGAGGCCCTCTACGCCCTGGTTTCCCTGGCGACGTCGTTCGCCGAAGTCCCGGGGCGGGTCTGCCTGCCGGGGCTGCTGCCGGACGCCGCGTACCGGGTGGAAGCGGTCTACCCCGCGGCTGATGACAGGCGGGCGTTTCTGCAGGCGGTGCCTCCAGCGTGGCTTGCCGGCGGCGTCGAGGCGACCGGACGGTTCCTGGCGGAGTCCGGCCTCCCAATGCCTGTCCTCAACCCGGAGCACGGGCTGCTCCTGGCCGTCCGCCGCGTCACCGCTGCCGCTCCAGCCGCTGCCGGCGGCCACCCCGTGAGGAAATCCTGACAATGGGCCAGATTACGAAACGTTCCTATAAGCTCTCCGACGGCCGGGACATCATCTACTTCGATGATGCCGATACCGTCCTGCCCCCGGACCGCGGGGACGATCTCCGCGAGCCGACGCTCCGTCCGCCCACGGCCACCATGCGCCAGGACGTCCTGTCCGGGGAGTGGATTTCCATCGCCGCCGCCCGGCAGAACCGGGTGGTTCTGCCACCGTCGCACCTGGACCCGCTGGCCCCGGCGTCGCCGGAGAATCCCTCGGAAATTCCGAGCCTCTACGATGTCGCCGTCTTCGAAAACAAGTCCCCGTCCTTCGGACCGGACCTATCGGGGGCCGCCGCGCCGGAGGGACTGGATGACCTCGCCGTGGTGGGGCTGGGGCGCAGCCGGCAGTCTGTGGGCCGGTGCGAAGTGGTGTGCTTCTCCCCCGAACACACCGGATCCCTGGCGGGGCTGCCCCTGTCCCGGATGCGCACGGTGGTGGAAGCCTGGGCGGACCGGACGGCCGCGCTGTCCGCGCTGCCCGGCGTCGAACAGGTTTTCCCGTTTGAGAACCGCGGCGAAGCGATCGGCGTGACGCTGCACCACCCGCACGGACAGATTTACGCCTACCCATACATCACGCCCCGCACTGCCCAGCTGGTCCGCACGATCGAGAGCTACGGCGGCTCGCTGTTCGAGGACATCCTCAGCTTCGAGCAGAAATCCGAGCGCGTGCTGCTCCAGGGCGAGCACTGGACGGCGTTTGTCCCGTTTGCTGCGCGCTGGCCGCTGGAAGTGCACATCCTCCCGCACCGGCACGTCCCGGACCTCGCCGCCACGACGGACGAGGAACGCGACGAGTTCTCCTGGCTGTACAGCCGGCTCCTGCGCGCCGTCGATGCCCTCTACGACACCCCCACTCCGTACATTTCGGCGTGGCACCAGGCTCCCGTCCACGCCCATCGGGACGACATCCGGCTCATGCTGCAGCTGACCTCGCCCCGCCGGGAGGAGGACAAGCTCAAGTTCCTGGCAGGGTCGGAGGCCGCGATGGGCGCATTCATCGCGGACATCCCGCCGGAAACGGCAGCCGCCCGGCTCCGCGAGGCCATGGAAAAGGCCGGGCTCGAGCCATTCCGCCCAAAACTGCCAGCAACGGAACAGGAAGCAACAGAACAGCCAGTAGCAGAACAGGAAGCCGCCCAGCCATGAACGAGGTCCTTCTGGGAAGTGAGTACTTTGCCAGCCAGTTCGGCGGCGCGCCGGACGGCTTGTGGTCGGCGCCCGGGCGGGTCAACCTGATCGGCGAGCACACGGATTACAACGACGGCTTCGCGTTTCCGATCGCCATCGACAAGCGCACCACGGTGGCGGCCCGCGCCCGTGCAGACCGCCTGCTCCGGGTCACAAGCAACTCCTTCCCCGGCGTGGTCGAGGTGAGCCTCGACCACCTGGACCCTGATGCCCTGACCGGCTGGGCCGCTTACCCGCTGGGCGTGGCCTGGGCGATGTCCCGGGCGGCGCCCGGCGGTGCGTTCGACGGCGCGTCCGACGGCGCCGGTTCGTTCGTCGTCTCCCCAGCCGGTTCCGGCGTCGGTCCCCGGATGTCCGGCCTGGACCTGGCGTTGACCTCGGATGTCCCGGCCGGCGCCGGGCTGTCCTCCTCTGCCGCCGTCGAATGCGCGGTGGCCCTGGCCCTGAACGATCTCTGGGAGTTGGGGCTGGACAGGCAGGAACTGGCCCGGATCGGCCAGCTGGCCGAAAACCGGGTGGTCGGTGCACCCACCGGCATCATGGACCAATCGGCCTCGCTCCTGGGCGAGCCGGATCATGGCATCCTGCTCGACTGTCAGAACCTGTTGACGGAGACCGTTCCCCTCGGCTTCGCCGGTGCCGGGGTGGGGCTCCTCGTGATCGACACCCGCACCAGCCATTCCCATGCCGACGGCGGCTATGCCAGCCGCCGTCGTTCCTGCGAGGACGGCGCCCGCCGCCTCGGCGTCGGCAGCCTGCGGGCAGTGAGCACGGATGATCTCCCCCGCGCCGCAGCACAGCTCGACGGACAGACCTACCGCAGGGTCCGCCACATCATCACGGAAAACCAGCGCGTGCTGGACACCGTCGCTGCATTGCGGACCTCCGGCGCCGCCGCCATCGGGCCGTTCCTCAACGAATCGCACCTGTCCATGCGGGACGACTTCGAGATCTCCACCCCCGAGCTCGACCTCGCCGTGGCCAGCGCGCAGGATCTGGGCGCCATCGGCGCACGAATGACCGGCGGCGGCTTCGGCGGGGCCGCCATCGCCCTGGTCCGGAACGACGACGCCGGCAAGGTGGCCGGGGGTATTGCCCGCGACTTCGCCCGCGCCGGGTACGCGGCCCCGCACATCTTCCCCGTCACCGCCTCGGAGGGGGCCCGCCGGGAAGAGTAGCCCGGGACGCCGGCCGGAGCGCCGGCCCTTAGGCCGTAAGGCCTTTAGGCCCGCACCAGCCGGGCAGCGTCGGCCAGAAGCTCCACCGAGCGGAGCCGGGCCTCGGTGCCGGTGCTCTGGTGCGCCACGATCAGTTCGTCGGCGTCGGCGTGCTCCGTGAACTCCTCGAGGTACGCCAGGACGGCATCGGGAGTGCCGACAGCGGAGTACTTCATCATCTGCGCCATGTGCTGGCCCTGGGGCGAGTCGAGGATCATGTCCGCCTCGTCGTCGCTGAACACGCGGCCGTTGCCGAAGAACAGCGAGACCCTGGCCCGCTTGGTGGCCTGGAACATCGCCTGGGCGTCGGCGGCCGTGTCCGCGGCAACGACATTGACGCCGGCGATCACGTGCGGGGCGTCGAGCTGTGCGGACGGCCGGAATTCGCGGCGGTAGATGGCCACCGCGTCCTGCAGGGCGTTGGGCGCGAAGTGCGAGGCGAAGGCGTAGGGCAGGCCCAGCTGGGCTGCCAGCCTGGCGCCGAACAAGGACGAACCCAGGATGTACAACGGCACATTGGTGCCCTTGCCCGGGGTGGCCTCCACGCCCTGAATGCGGGTGGGGCCGGTCAGGTAGCCCTGGAGTTCCAGGACGTCCTGCGGGAAGCTGTCTGCCGACATCGGATCGCGGCGCAGGGCACGCATGGTGTTCTGGTCGCTGCCCGGCGCCCGCCCCAGCCCGAGGTCGATCCTCCCCGGGTGCAGGGTTTCGAGCGTGCCGAACTGTTCCGCGATGGTCAGCGGCGAGTGGTTGGGCAGCATCACGCCGCCGGCGCCGAGCCGAATGCTGGAGGTGTGGGCCGCGACGTGGGCGATCAGCACGCTCGTGGCGGAGGAGGCGATCGAGGACATGTTGTGGTGCTCGGCGTACCAGATCCGCCGGTAGCCCCGGTCCTCGGCGAGCTGCGCCATGGCCACGCTTCCGGCGAAGCTCTCGGCCGCCGTCTGGCCCGGGCCGATGGTTGCGAGATCAAGAATGGAAAGCGGAACAGTCACGGAAAAGCCGGCCTTTCGTAGCGGAGCAGTGTTCGGGCCGGAGTTTGGGGCTGCGGTCCTGGGCGGCGCCGGGTTTCCGGCGCGGGCACACTGGGATCAACGACGGCGGCCCCCGGGATATTTCTGCACATGTTTCTGCACATATTTCTGCACATATTTCTGCACTGCGCGGACGGCCCACCCTCAGCCGGGCCGGCAACCGACTGCTGCCCGCTGGCCTCTGTTGCCTGCTTCTGCCTCTACTTCACCGGTTCAGCGGGATCCCGTGCACGAGTAGTTGTAGTCGAGGCCGCCGGAGATGTACTGCGTCATCGAGACGCGGCTGCGCGGGGCGAGTCCGGGGCGGGCGCAGTTCGCCTTGGCGACGGCCGCCGATCCCGCTCCAGCGAGCCAGCTCGGCAATCCTGCCAGCGGGCTGGTGAACTTCACGGTTCCGGCGATCTTTCCCCACTGGTAGGCGGTGGAATAGAGGCCCACGCGGGCGCCGATCCTCTTGAAATAGGCGGTCATGCCTTCCAGGACGGCGACATTGGCGGCCTTGTCTGTCTGCCAGGTGTTTTCCGTTTCCACATCCAGCCACCAGAGGTAGGACTGCGGGTTGCTGACGCCGCGGCGCTTGGCGTCGTCGGATGCCTTGGCCCACCCGTACATGTAGGAGCAGGCTTTGAGCGACCCCAAGGCGCAGTTGCCGTAGGGGTTGGTGACCTTCACCCCGTTGTAGGTGTTCAACGTGGGCCACCAGGATCCCTGCCGGGCGGGGTTGGCCGTGTTGACGTACAGCGCCACCCTCGGCTGCGCCGTCGTTTCCGGGGACTTTGCGGTCTTCGCCCAGGCCAGCTGGCTGGCGAGGCAGGGGTTCGTGTTGTTGGCCAGGCCGTGGTTGACGCCGACGATCGCGAAGGCGGGCTGCTTTGGGAGGGCCTTGCCGCACTGCGGCCAGGACACATCGATTCCGGGTCCCGAGGTACTGGCCGTAGCGGCCGAGGCGGGGCTTCCGCCCAAGAGGACAAGGCCGAGGGTCACGACAAAGGCCACTACGAAGCGCGGGAACGAGTTGGGCATGCCACAGTCTAAGGCAAAATCGAAGAAACGCTAATCGGTGGCGTAATTGGCCACGGCGCCGATTTTGCCGCCGAAACGCCCACAGCGCACCCGGATGAGCACCCCCGAGTCGCCCGGGCGAGGACCCAATACACCGTGGTTCGTGGAGGATGTCCTGAAGGCCGGGTCCGGGAACCCCGGACCCGGCTAAGCTAACCGCATGGCCATCAAATCCACTGCAGACAAAGTCGCCACAATCGTCCAGGGCTACACTCTGGACGGCCCGACCATCGAGCTCGGAGCGGCGATCGTCGACGGCGAACTCCACAAGGACGCCCCCGTCCGACTGCCGCTCGCGATGATGAACCGGCACGGCCTCGTGGCCGGGGCGACAGGCACCGGCAAGACCGTCACGCTGCACATGATGGCCGAACAGCTCTCCACGGCGGGCGTGCCCGTGTTCCTTGCAGACATCAAAGGCGACCTCTCCGGTCTGGCCACTGCGGCCACGGGCAGCGACAAGCTCCTGGCCCGGACGGAGAGCATCGGCCAGGCGTGGGCAGGCAAGACCTTCCCGGTGGAGTTCCTGGCCCTCGGCGGCGACGGCCAGGGCATCCCGGTCCGGGCCACCATCACCTCCTTCGGCCCCATCCTGCTCTCCCGGGTCATGGACCTGAACGAGACCCAGGAATCCAGCCTGCAGCTCGTCTTCCATTTCGCGGACAAGAACAACCTGGAGCTGATCGACCTCAAGGACCTGCGGGCCGTGATCCAGTTCCTGACCTCGGCCGAGGGCAAGGACGAGCTTGAGGAACTCGGCGGCCTCTCCAAGGCAACCGCCGGCGTGATCCTGCGCGAACTGATCACGCTCGAGGCGCAGGGCATGGAGAAGTTCTTCGGCGAACCCGAATTCGACACCGCCGAACTGCTGCGTACCGCGCCGGACGGCCGCGGCGTGGTCAGCTGCCTGGAGCTGCCGACTCTGCAGACCAAGCCCATGCTCTTCTCGACGTTCCTCATGTGGCTTCTCGCCGACCTCTTCGAGGACCTGCCAGAGGCCGGGGACCTCGACAAGCCCAAGCTCGTGTTCTTCCTGGATGAGGCACACCTGCTGTTCAACGGCGCCTCGAAGGCCTTCCTTGACGCCATCACCACCACCGTCCGGCTCATCCGGTCCAAGGGCGTCGGCATCTTCTTCGTGACGCAGACCCCCAAGGATGTCCCCGCCGACGTCCTCGGCCAGCTGGCAAACCGGGTACAGCACGCCCTCCGCGCCTATACGCCGGAGGACGCCAAGGCCCTCAGGGCCACCGTCTCCACATTCCCGACCAGCGACTACGATCTCGAGGAGACCCTCACGACTGCCGGCATCGGCGAGGCCGTCATCACCGTCCTGAATGAGAAGGGCGCGCCGACCCCTGTGGCGCTGACCCGGCTCCGCGCCCCGGAATCCGTGATGGGGCCCAGCACCGACGCCCTGATCTCCAGCACCGTCGCTGCCTCCGCGCTCCTGCCCAAATACGGCACCGCCGTCGACAACATCTCGGCCTACGAGAAAATCACCGCCGAAGGCGGTGATTACACAGGCGCTGCCCCCACCGGGCCGGCCGCCGGGACCGCACACCAGGGCGACGATCTGGACCCCAACGCCGTCGACGCCGAAGCCCGACGGATCGAGGAAGAAATCCTTGGCCGTCCCAGCAGCCGTCCCGCGCCGGCGCCGGGGACGCCCGAACACGGGAATGCGCCCGAGCGTCGGGCCCCGCGCCCGGCGCAGCCGGCGGACGGCGGCGGGATCGGCGGTGACCTCGCGGGTGCCCTCGGCGGAGGCCTCAAGAGCATGGCCCGATCGCTGGGGACCCAACTCGGCAGGGAGCTGCTCCGCGGCGTCTTCGGCACTTCCTCGAAACGCCGCCGCCGCTAGGGACAAACACGGGGCGGAGTCCCACCGAATGGTCCTGGCCCGACGGCGGCCAGCCATGCTCCGCGTCACAGATGCGGACCGTGACACGGAGATTCCTGTGGGGTGCAGGTAACGTAAGAATCGTGCAAATGAGTCAGTCGTTGGTCAAAATCGCAGCAGTGTGGCTGCTCGGACTGATGCTTGCCGTGGCCGGGGCCATCGTGTCCATCAACCTGGTGAACAACTCCATTGCCGGGCCCCAGCAGCCAGTCCGCGAATATCTCAGCGCCCTGCAAAAGGGCGATGGCGAAAAGGCGTTGGGGCTGTTGCGCGCCTCCGTGCCACAAAGCAACCCGGCGATGCTCGACGGAACCGCCCTGCAAACCGCGGCCGCGCGCATCACCGACGTCAAGCTTGGTGACGCTGAAGAGCGCGGCGGCAACCAGGTCATGGTGCCCATGGACTACGCCATCGACGGCAGCCACTTGCGGACAGAGTTCCTGCTGGAACGCTCCGGCACCGAGTGGCTGTTCTTCCACAAATGGTCTTTCGTCCCGGCTGCACTGCCCGTCATGGACGTCACCGTGGTCAACTCCAGCGAGGCCACCCTCAACGGGGTACCGGTAAACATGCCCAACGGCCGCAACTCCTTCGCTGTCTTCTACCCCGGCGAGTACGAGGCCGCGCTGAACGGCCAGTACTTCTCCGCCCCGGCCACCCGGGCAACAGTGACGGGCGGGGACGCGCGCCCGGCCTCGCTGAACCTGCTGACCGAGGCCACAAACACCCTAAAGGACGCCGTGAGCGGCAAGGTCAAGGAGTTCCTGGACTCCTGCGCCGACGAGGCCGACAAGCAGCAGAAGCTGCAGCCCGACTGCCCGTTCTACCACGCCACCAACAACCGCGTGATGGACGGGACCATCGACTGGAGCATCACGGACTACCCCACCGTCAGCATCGAGCCGTTCGGCGGCCGCTGGGTGGTAGCGCCCCTGAACGGCAAGGCACGGATCAAGGCTCGCCAGGTGGACCTGTTTACGGGCGCCCCGACCAACATCAACTCCGTCCACGATTTCAGCTTCACGACCCGCCTGGACATCGACGGCGACACCGTCAAGCTCACGCCGCAGATCAACTACTAGAGCCCGGCGGGATTCCCCGCCGCAGGGTCCCTCTCCCGTCACGCAGCGCAGACTTTGAGCCATTCGAGAGCCCGGCTCCCCTGGAAACCCACGGATATCTTCTCCCGTTACTGTTTTCTGGGCCCTGGTTCCTGCCTTGCGGCAAGCGTTGCTTCGCTCTTGACAAGGCAGGCAACGCCCTAAAGTCTTTGGACATGACAATTCGATTCGCCCTAAGCCTCGCAGCCGCGGCAGGGTTGGCGCTGTTGTGTGGGTGCGCGACGCAGGGGAACGCGACGCAGGGGAATCCGACAAGTGGGCCCCCGACAGGCCCGGCCGCCGCCGCGAACTCGCCCTATAACCTCTACACGCACTGCGGCATCCATGAAGCGCTTGTACAGGGCACATACTTCGTTGCCGACGAGGCGCTGGACGATGGCCATGGCAACCCGCCTGAAGGCTGGAATAACCCCTACCAGCCCGGCACCATCATCGTCACCGGCCCAAAGGCCACCTTCCACGATGACGCCGGCCACACGGTGACCTTCCAGGCACGCCCTGGCGCCACAGGTTTCCTCAAAACCTGCTCATGATTCGCCCCGCCTAGCAGGCGCGGCACCCCAGGCGGCCGTATGTGGATAATTCCGCGTCACGCCGGGCAGCTTTTTGAAGCCCCGGGAGTCGACGAGCGGCGGGATTCCGCGGCTACAGGTTCCGAAGAAAGCCAAAAGGCTGCTGTCCGTGACGCCAGGTCACGGACAGCAGCCTTTTGCTTAGAAGCGGGTCAGTCCATTCCGCGCAGGTCCAGGACTAGCTCGGTGTCGCCGTCGGCCTGCAGGAGCACGGGGATCCCCCAGTCCTGCTGGTACAGGTGGCAGGCCGCGTGGTCCGGGATCTCGCCGTCGGCGTCCTCGGGTCCGTCACACGCCGCCGCGCGGGCGGTGATGTGCAGGACGCCTTCGGGAACGTCGGAGGAAAGCTCCAGGGTGCGGAGGAGCCCCACTGAGGTCCCGCCGCCGGAGACCAGCAGTTCGGGCGGTGTGGACGAGATCTTCAATTGGGTGGGATCGCCCCAGCGGTCGTCAAGCTTCTGCCCGGTGGGCGCCGTGAAGCGCACCGCCAGTTCGAGCAGCCCGGGCGCCACTGGGCTCTTGGGCCGGTGGGTCTGCGCAGCGCCCTCGTCCACCTGCTGGGCTTCCTTGGGGATGGGCACGTACACCAGCTGGTGCTTGTTGGCCTCGACCACCACCAGCAACGGCTCGGCTCCGGCGACCTGGGTGTGGTCAACAATCACGTCGGAGGGCTCGGACAGTCCGCGCGCCAGCGTGGAGACCATGCCCGTTGCCGGGTCGTAGCGGCGGACTGCACCGTTGTACGTGTCCGCGATGGCCACCGAGCCGTCAGGGAGCACCGTCACACCGAGCGGGTGCTGCAGCCGCGCCTCTGCGGCGGGGCCGTCGCGGAAGCCGAAGTCGAACAGGCCCTTGCCCACGGCCGACTCAACGGTGACGCTGCCGGCGTCGCCAATTACGAGTTTGCGCAGGGCGGAGGTCTCGGAGTCAGCCACCCAGATGTTGCCGCCGGCGTCCTCGGCGAGGCCGGAGGACTGGGCGAACCAGGCTTCAGCGGCCGGGCCGTCCAGGAGCCCTTCGAGGCCGTTGCCGGCGATGATCTTTACGGCGCCGGAGGTCGGTTCGAAACTGAAGATCTGGTGCACTCCAGCCATCGCCACCACCACGGCGTTGAGTTTGGTGGACCAGACGACATCCCACGGCGAACTCAGGGACACCGCAAGCGGATCCGGCTCGAGCCGGGTGCCGTAGGCGGCGCCCTCCTCGTCCACGCGGGCCGGGCCGGTTTCCAGCAGCCGCTGCACGCCGTTGCCGGCCAGGGTCCGGACGGTTCCGTCCGCGAGGGACAACCCGCGGAGCCGGTGGTTCACCGAGTCGGCAATTACGACGTCGTATCCGGCGTCCGCGGCGACGTCCTCAGGCAACAGCACCAGGCCCTGCGGTTCATTGAACCGGGCGGTGGCGGCGTCGCCGTCGGCGTGGCCCTTTTCACCTGAGCCGTACGTGCCCAGCACCGTCTTAAAGTCGGTGGAGAGTTCCACGAGCCGGTGATGACCGGTGTCGGTCACCAGCCACGAGCCGCCCCCAGCGCTTCCGACGCCACGGCCGGCGGGCAAGAACAGGGCCTTGCCCGGGAAGCGCAGCGTGCCCGACGTCGGTTCCGGCGCCACATAGGGGCCGTCGCCGCGGTGCAGGGTGCCCCTGGCCTCATGCTCGGCGATCAGTTCGGGGATCAGCACGGCGAGGCCGTCCGCGTGGCCTTCTCCCGAGAGGTGCGCCACGATGTAGCCCTCGGGATCGATGACCACCAGAGTGGGCCACGCCCGGGCCGTGTAGGCCTTCCAGGTGTCCAGCTCGGGGTCGTCGAGGACCGGGTGGCGGATCTCGTAGCGTTCGACGGCGGCCGCCAGCGCCACGGGATCGGCCTCATGCTCGAACTTGGGCGAATGCACGCCGACCGTCACCAGGACATCCGAGTACTGCTGCTCGAGCGGACGGAGCTCGTCCAGGACGTGCAGGCAGTTGATGCAGCAGAACGTCCAGAAGTCCAGCAGCACGATCTTGCCGCGCAAGGCTTCGAGGTCCAGGGACTTGCCGCCGGTGTTCAGCCAGTTGCGGCCCACCAGTTCGGAGGCCCGGACCCGGAGGTGGGTGCGTACGGTTTCGGTCATGAGCGTCCTTCCAGCTTTGAATTGCGTTCGGCAAGCCTGGCGTCGCGCTCGGCCAGCTTGGCAAACATATCGTTGTAAGCGGTGAGATCGGCGTCGTTATTCCTGTCCGCCGCCCGGTCGGTGCGTTTGGACTCGCGCGCGTCGGACTGGGACCACATAACGGCGACGCCGATCGCCACCAGCAGGGTTGGCACTTCGCCGATGCCCCAGGCCACGGCACCGCCCATCTGCTGGTCAAGCAGGGCCGAGGGGCCCCACGTCCGCCCCAGGTTGCCGAAGTAGTCCGCGGCCAGCAGCCCCGTGCCGCCCATGATGGCGACGCCGAAGAACGCGTGGAAGCCCATGGTGGCCAGCAGCAGCAGCAGCCGCATGGGGTACGGCGCGCGGCGCGGCAGCGGATCGGTGCCGATCATGGTGAGCACGAAGATGTAGCCGGTGAGGGCGAAATGCAGGTTCATGAGCTCGTGGCCCACGTGGTCCCGCATCGCGTAGCCGAACGCGTCCGAGTAGTAGAAGAGCACGATCGAGCCGGCGAAGTTGGCGGCCGCGAACAGCGGATGGGTCACCAGTTGCGAGAACTTGGAGTGGATGAAGATCATCAGCCACTCACGCGGTCCGCGGGAGCTGTCGCGCCGCGCGGTGAGCGCCCGGAGCGCCAGCGTCACGGGGGCGCCGAGGACCAGGAAGATGGGGGCGACCATGGTCAGGGCCATGTGGTCCACCATGTGCGCCGAAAACAGCACCCTGCCGTAGACCGACGGCGGCCCTGAGGTCACGTACGTGAGGACCGCGAGCCCGATCACCCAGTTGACCGTCCGGAACCAGGGCCACGAGTCGCCCCGTTGCAGCACCTTCCGGACACCGAGGACATAGGACACCAGGGCAAAGACTGCGACGGCGACCCAGAGCCAGTCGAACCGCCACTCCGTGAGCCAGCGTTCCGGGGTCAGTTCCGGCGGCAGCTCGTAGCCGGAGAGGATGAAGGCCGGCGACGCATCGGGGGCGAAGGTGGTGGGCTGCGGCGGGGCAGAGCGCCCCAGCGCCACGGCGATCCCGGACGTCGCTCCCATGATGACCAGCTCCACGATCACCAACTGCCACAGCACTTGGCGCGCGGACCTGCCCATGCCGCGGTTGCCCAGCTGCGGGATGACCCAGCGGCGGTGCATGAGCCCGATGCCGCCCAGCACAAGGACCGCCGCCGTCTTGGCGAGGATCAGTTGCCCGTAGGCCGAACCGAAGAGGTCTGCCCATGTGGTGAGGCGGATGCTGGCGTTGATCACGCCTGAGGCGAAGACCAGAACGAAGGCAAAGCCCGCAAGGGATGAGAACCGGCGCAGGGTTGGTTCGGTGATGTCTGCGGTCCGCGGGGATGCACCTGAGGTGCGCCCGCCGGCGCCGGTGCCGCCCAGGACGCCGGAAAGGACTGCCAGCATGATGATGCCGCCCACCCAGGCCGATACGCCCACCAGGTGCAGGCCGAGCGAGTTGATGGCGCCCTCGTGGTCACTGGAGCTTGAGGAGTGTCCGATCAGGGCGGCGGGGATCAGTCCGATCAGCGAAAGGACCAGCGTCAGTGCCAGCCCACCCCGGGAGCGCACCCCGAAAAGGGCGGTGGTAACCACGGCCGCGATGATCACGACAGCCAGCCAGGCGCGTCCCGTTTCGATGTCCGTCATGAAGTACACCAGGGAACGGGTGAATTCCGGGTCCCCGGAGATGCCCTGTCCTGAAATGTCCGCGTAGCCCAGGACCAATACGGAGATCGCGGAGAGCGTCCAGACGGCGCCCGCGGCCGCGGCCACGGCCAGCGCCCGGGTGAAGGCCGGATGTTCGGGGGCGTCCTGTTCCTTGGACCGGGAGCCGTTCCTGTTTCGCGGGAGGATGCCGACGGCGAAGATCAGGCCGCCGATCACGGTGGCCACGGCGATGTTGTGGACCGCTTTGCTCACCGGCAGCCCCCAGCGCACCAGCGCACCCGGATCCGAGACCTCGCGGGCGGCTGTCGCGCCGGAAAAGATGAGTGCCGCGGCCAGGCCCACGAACAACGCGCCAAGGCCGACAATCAGCCACGGCCGGGCAACCCCGCCGGGACCTTGGCCAGGGCCGCGCGCGTCCCCGGGGGGAACGGGCGCTGCGGTTGTGGGCGTGGGATTTACTGCGGAAGGCACACCTCCATTGTCCGCTACCCCGCTCTGCTCAGCGAATCGGCCCCAGGTGCCCGGCCTTGGGGGACCCGCTTAGTCGAACGGTCGTCGAACGGACCCGGCTCGGGCGGGGAACGCACGGGGATCGGGCGGGGAACGCAAAAGGAGCGGCAACCCGAGGGTTGCCGCTCCTTTCAAGCCTGCGAAGAAGACTACTTCTTCTTGGCGACTGCAGCCTTCAGCTTGGAGCCAGCGGTCAGCTTGACGCTGTGGCCAGCGGCAATCTGGATGGTCTCGCCGGTCTGCGGGTTGCGGCCGGTGCGAGCTGCACGGTCGGTGCGCTCGACTGCGAGCCAGCCCGGGATGGTGATCTTTTCGCCCGCGGCGACAGAGGTCTCGAAGACCTCGAACAGTGCGTCGAGCACGGAGTTGACTGCTGCCTGGCTGGTGCCGGCCTTGCCTGCGACCTCTGCAACAAGTTCACTACGGTTCTTAGCCATTTATGTCCTCCTGGACGGTCATGATATTTGGAGTCTGCACACGGCATGCGTACAAACCACTGTTCGAAAACTTACCAGCTTGGCGCCTCAGAGGTGGCAAATTCCGCGTGTTTTCGGCGTTTTTTGGGGAAAATCACTGGAATCGACGCCGATCGCGGCCAAATTGCGCCGAGAGCGGACGCCCCTTAGCCGGCGCCGATTCAGCGAGATCCGCCGCCGAGCCCGACGGCCGACTTTCCGCCGCCTGGCACTGGAGCGACGGCGGGGCCGGAGCGGCCTCGTGAGAGGCCTGGGCCGGCAGCCCTGGCGGGCTGTTTTGGGGGCTAAAGCGGGCTGTTTTGTCCGTTAAATGCGGGAGGACCCCCAACCTTGGTTGGGGGTCCTCGACCGTAATGGTGTTCCGGCGGTGACCTACTCTCCCACACCCTCCCGGGTGCAGTACCATCGGCGCTGTGGGTCTTAGCTTCCGGGTTCGGGATGGGACCGGGCGTTTCCCCCACGCTATGACCGCCGTAACCCTGTGTCCGCACCCTGCCGGCGCCTGATGGCGTGGGGGTGGGAAATCTGTGGTTACAACATGTTCGCTGCGGCGAAAGCCGCAGATGTGGTGTTGTTATTTGGTTGTGGTTTTGTTCCTGTTGCAACGTGCCGTTTAGTAACGGGTTTGTTGTTTGGGAACCACATAGTGGACGCAAGCAGTCTTGTTTCTTTGTACCCCTTCCATGGTGTGAACGTCTTTTGAATCCGTTCACGGAGGGGTGTGTGGTGTAAGTTATCGGCCTATTAGTACCGGTCAGCTTCACGAGTCGTTAGTCCTCGCTTCCACATCCGGCCTATCAACCCAGTGGTCTGGCTGGGGGCCTCTCACACACAAGGTGTATGGAAATCTCATCTCGAAGCGAGCTTCCCGCTTAGATGCTTTCAGCGGTTATCCCATCCGAACGTAGCTAATCAGCG
>NZ_FNGD01000021.1 GCF_900102895.1 Arthrobacter sp. ov407 | reverse complement strand
TCAGCAGGCCGGACGAGGACAAGCCGGCCTCCGCCGCGAGATCCTGGGCAGTTTCGCCCGCGATGAACCGTTCGACCAAGGCGAGCTTGAATTCGAACGAGTACACCTGTTTTGTCGGCTTGGCCATCAGCGCTCCTCGACCGTGGATTCTCCACCGCAGATAGAGAAGCTGCACCGGCGAGTGAGACACACCCAGCAGCCGCGCAGCCGCTTTATCCGCGATGCCCTTCTCAAACCACGCTACAGCGGCCTCGCGCTGCTCTTCGGATAACGGACTACGTACATGCATAAAACTGCTCCCCGGGAGTCGGAACTGAATTTCTCAGTCCAACTTCCGGGGAGCAGTTCAGACCGGGCAATGGACACTTGGTGCTTATGTCCAGTGCTGCGGCCCAGGGGAGGGCATGTGCCGTGGTGGGACTAGGAAGTCCGGGTTAAGCCATCAGCCATTGCGGCACTTCCGGTAGGCGGCCATGGCTGTCCCGTAGTTCACCTGGCCCACGATGTCTGCGGGCCTAGTCGGCTTGACCGGAGCCGTGCACTTCGGCGGGACAGGCACGCTGGCTGCGACCTTCACCTCCGCTTTCACGACGGTGCCGGATTCGACGGCGGTGAGCACCAGGGTGCCCGCGCCGGCGGCGGCTCCGGCCGGAACCTTCACATCAACAGTGGCCGCGCCGGCGGTCACCGGCACGGTGCCGAGCGCGGTGACCGTGCCCGTGGCGTCGGTGAACTCGGCGCGCAGCGAGGCGTTCACCGGGCTGCCCAGCGAGGTGAGGTCCAGCTTCGAAACCGCCAGGGTGATGGATTCGCCGCTCTTGACCTCGGCCGCCGTCGTGTTCACAACGGCTACGGAGCGGCGGGCGAAGTCCGGCGAGACCGGGTTGTGGGACTGCAAGTACTTGATCCACGCGTCGCGGTCCACGAGCCCGGAGTCCTTGGTGCCTGCGCCTTCCTTGAAGATCCGGAAGTTGTCGCCACCGGTGGCCAGGAAGTTGAACGTCCCGATCCGGTAGGACTTCGCCGGGTCGACCAGCGCACCGTTGACCCGGATCGAGGTGATCCGGTCACCGGCGGCGCGGGCGGCGTCGTAGGTGTAGTTCACGTTCTTGGACAGGCCCAGCTGCTGGTACGCGCGGCTGGGGACCGTGCCGTCCGGGTTGGTCTGCCACTGCTGCTCCAGCATGGTCTTGAACTGCGCACCGGTGAGGGACGTGGTCCACAGATTGTTCACGAACGGCAGCACCGCGTTGGCCTCGGCGTACGTGATGGTGCCGTCGGGCGCGTAGTACAGCTCATTGCGCAGGCCGCCCGGGTTGACGACGCCGATTTCGGCGGCGCCGAGTTCCGGCGCCTTCAGCGCATCCACAAGGGAGTCCGCCACCAGGTTGCCGAGCGTGGACTCGCTGGTCCGGTCATCGCGCACGGCCGGGGAGCCGGCGAACGCCGTCGTGATATCCGCGGTGACCTTGCCGACAGGCTGGTTGCCGACTACGGCGGCGTCGGCCAGAGCCTTGTCCACGATGGCCTTGACGGCCGCGACCCGCGGGTACTTCGCCACGAGATCGGCTGCCGGCTGCGCGGCGCTCGTGGTGCGCTGGACGTTGCCGGCCTTGTACCCGGTCACCGACATCGTCTTGGTGTCGATAGTCAGCTGGATCTGGCCGATGAACTCGCCGTAGTTACCGGTCTGGACGATCGGGCGGGTCCTGCCGGTGGGCTGGCCCGCCGAATCCAGGACGGGGGCGTCCCAGGCGTACTGCTTGTGGGTGTGGCCGTTGAAGATCGCGGCAACATCCGGGGTGACCTTCTGGACCATCTTGGCGAAGGGGCCGCCGGCGGCGATCTCCTGCTCCAGAGTGGCGCCGTCGGGAGCGCCTGACCCGGCGCCGTCGTGGTTCTCCACAATGATGACGTCGGCGAGCTTGTCCGCCTTGATCTTCGCCGCGACCCGGTTGATGGCGTCGACGGGGTCGCCGAACTCAAGGTCCGCGATGCCCGACGGCGTGACCAGGGAGGGCACTTCCTGCGTGACAGTGCCGATCACGGCGACCTTGACGCCGTTCATGTCCAGGACCGTGTACTCCGGCAGGACCGGGGTGGTGGTGCCCTTCGCATAGACGTTGGCGCCCAGGTACGGGAACTTGGCGTTGGTCCCGCCGGCGGTGACGCGGTCGCGCAGATCCGCCCAGCCGCCGTCGAACTCGTGGTTGCCCACCGCAGAGGAGCGCAGGTCCAGGGCGTTCAGCACGTCGATGGTCGGCTGGTCCTTGGCCACCGCCGAGGCGAACAGTGAAGCGCCGATGTTGTCACCGGCCGAGATGAACGCCGTGGCGCCCGGGGCGGCGGCGGCACGCAGCTTCTCGATGGTTCCCGCGAAGAACACGGTGTTGGAATCGATGCGGCCGTGGAAATCGTTGATGCCCAGGAAGTTCAGCTCGACGCTGGCCGGCGTGACGGGGAGGTTCAGGCCCACCACCACCGGATCGTGGTCGCTGGCGCGGAACTGGTCCGGAGCGTAGTAGTCGGTGACGTTGTTGTTGTAGCGGCTGTACTCCAGCGCCACGGACTCCACCGAGTTGATGTTCCAGATGTCCGCGCCGGTGACGACGGCGTTGGCTGCCGGTGAGGCGAGGATGTGGTCCAGCGAGCCCACGAGGCCGCCGAACAGGTAGGAATGCTTGGCGGAACCGTCGGCGTTTTTCGCCTTTTCATCCTGGTTGACGTACCCGGCGCCCGTGAGGACGTTGATCGGGTCCTCCTTGGCGTAGGAGTTGAAGTCGCCGATCAGGAAGACCTTGTCGGTGCCCTTGGACTTCTGCAGTTCGTCGGAGAACGCCAGCAGCGACTTGGCCTGGGCGGTGCGGGCGAGGTTGGAGGCGCCCTGGCCCTTGTCGGTGTCGTCCGGCGTCGCGGCGGAGCCCTTGGACTTGAAGTGGTTGGCGATCGCGATGAACTTCTTGTCATCGCCGGCGCCGACGGGCTTGAAGACCTGTGCCATCGGCTTGCGGGCACTGGCGAAGGCGACCGTGTCGTTGAGGATGATGGACTCGCCCACCGGTTCCGCCGCGGCCTTCTTGAAGATGAACGCGGTGCGGATCATGTCCTCGTCGGCCAGCGGGGGTGCGTTGGCGGGCGTGCGGACATAGTCCCAGATCCCCGGTGTGGCGATGTTCAGCGCATCCACCAGCTTGGCGAGCGCGTCGTCCCGGGTCTTGCCGAACTGGGCCGAGTTTTCGACCTCCATCAGGGTGACGACGTCGGCCCCGGACTTGGTGATGGCGGCGACGATCTTGTCCTGCTGGCGCTTGAAGTTCTCGGCGTTCGCGGCGCCGCGGACGTTGCAGCCGTCCTTGACGGTGATGGGGTTGCCGTCGCGGTCCGTGTAGAACTTGCAGCCGGCGATCTGGTCGCCGGTGGTGGGGAAGTAGTTCAGCACGTTGAACGAGGCGAGCTTGAGGTTGCCGCCCACTGCTGCCGGGGTGTCCGCCCGGGTGGCGCCGAAGCTTGCCGGCTGGACAGTGTCCGCGTTGGCGGCCGTCAGCTGGGTCAGGGGCTGGAACTTCCAGGCGTTGTTCGCGTAGCTGAGCACCACGTCGGTTTTGAATGTCACCGGTGCGCCGACCCGGACGTGGTCGGCCGTGGTCAGGTACGGGAGCACTTGGGCCTTGGTGGCGGCGTCCTTGAGGAAGTTCGTGGTGGCGCCGTCGTCGAGCTTGATGCCGCGGGCGGCGTTCGCCGCGGCCGTGGCGGTGTACTCCGCGGAGCCGAAGGGCGCGACGGCGGTGGGCTGCGCCAGCGCGGTGGTGCCGCCGGCCAGGCCGATCTCGCCGTACTGGTTCAGCGAGAAGTTGTCCGCCACAGTGACCGGACCCTGCGGAGTGAGCAGCATGCCTTCAAGGGATTCCCGGAAGGCCTCGTCGGCGGGGAGGGCGAAGCCGGTGGCCTTGACCTCGGGGGCGGCCTCGGTGAGCTTCTTCAGATCGGCCGCCGCGGCGACGTTCAGCTGCGTCATGCCGAAGAATTCGCTGACCGCGCCGGTGAGTTCGACGTAGTCGCCGATTCGGACGGAGTCGACCGTTGACGGCGAGTAGACGAATACAGCATCCGACGCCGCGTGGTTGGCCGGGGTGAGATCGCCGCCCGTGCCGGGGGTCTGGACGTAGTAGCCGGCGAATCCGCCGGTGGGGAACGTGGCAGTGACCCTGCCGCGCGTGGTGACCGATGATCCGGCCAGCGGGCTCGCATCGCCGCTGCCCTGGATTTCGGCGATGGACTTGGCGGCCGGGGGAGTGCCGGGGCCTGGATCGACGGGCGGGTCCACAGGGCCGGGAGCCACACCATTGGCGGCCTTTGGCGTGATGGCTGCGTTCAGCGTCGCGTCGGCGACGTTGTTATTGGTGTCGGCGCCGTTGCTGCGGTTCAGGCTCTTGACGTCGGCGTTGCCCGAAGGCGCAGCGGCCGTCTGGGTCTCGAACGTGTTGGAGGTGCCGTAGCCGAGCAGGTCGGCGACATTGGCCGGTTCAATGACCGAGCCCGTCGGAAGCGGGTTGAGCGCGCCGGCCTGCGTGGCCAGCACGATCGTGCCGCCACCTCCGGCCGGGTTGAAGCCGGTGGCAGTGGCGTCGGCTGCCGGCAGATCGGCACCGGCTGTGCCGTTGCTGCCGCCCTTGAGCAGGTAGTAGCCCTTGGCGGGAATGCTGCCGGCCAGGGCCGCAACGGAGCTCGGCGCCCCCGTCCCCGTGGCGGAGCGGTACTGGAGAGACCAGCCCTCCAGAGAGACCGGGGCGTCGGAGCCGTTGTAGAGCTCGACGAACTTGTTCTTGAAGGCAGCGCCGGAGCTGCCGCCGCTGAGGTAGGCCTCGTTGATGACCACCGGCGAGGTTCCGGTTGCTGCCGGGGCGGCCTCCACGGCATTGGCCGGCACGGCCGCCAGCGGGGCCGCTATGAGCGCCGCCGACACGGCTGTGCCCAGCGCTGTTTTCCAGGGTGTTAGTTTCATCCGCTCTAACTCTCATTAGGGTGCCCCGGGTAAAGGGCAGGGTGCAGTGCGTCCGCAGGGTGCAGCGGACAATGGCCGGCATGAACTCCTGGTCAAGTCGTGCCGGGCCTATCCAAACAGGGGTGAATGAACGACGTATGGATTAAACGTGCATTCGGCGGGACGTCCCCCAGCGAGACGCGCCGCAGCCTGCCCGGAGCGGCTCGAAAGCCCTGGGCAAGAGTGACTGGTGTTGCAGGTGAGCGGTGTCCAGGTGCTTCCGCCGGACGCTCCACAGCAGAATACCGGCCAGTATCCCTTGGGGAAGGGTCTGGCCGGTATTTCTTACAACAATTTTTGTAATCGGGTGGGAGAGGCCTTCCGGCCCCCTCCATCTATGGGCGTGCGGGGCTACGCGTCCGCGTCGGACTGACCGCCCTGTCCGGTGTCAGCCACGATCTTGAACATCGCGCCGGTGGGGTCGGTCAGCGTGGCGAGCCGGCCGAACGGGGTGTCGTCCGGCCCGTCGATCACCGTGGCGCCCAGGGCCACGGCCTTCTCGATGGAGGCATCGGCATCTTCAACAGCGAAGTAGACCTGCCAGTTGGACGGGACCTCGGCCGGGAGGTAAGCCGAAGCGTCCATGATCCCGGCCTTGGCCGCCGGGCCTGCGCCCAGCGTGGTGTAGCGGAATTCCGGGGTGTCGCTCATGACGTCGGTGTCCCAGCCGAACACATCCTGATAGAACTTGACGGCGGTGGCGTAGTCCTTGGTGTGGAGCTCGTGCCAGGCCGGGGCGCCGGGCTCGGCCGCAAGCTCGTAGCCCTTCATTTCAGCCGGCTGCCATACGCCGACCGACGCGCCGGTGGCGTCGGCGATCATGGCCATGCTGCCCTGCTCGGGGACGTCCATGGGCTGCATGTAGACCTGGCCGCCGTGCTCCGTCGCGGCTTTGACGGTGGCAGCGGCGTCCTCCGAGCGCAGGTACGTGGACCACATGTCCGGCCAGGCGGCCTGATCCGCCTGCTTCTGCATCAGGCCGGCCACAGACTTGCCGTCCTTCCAGGCAGTGATGTAGCCGCCGTATTTTTCTTCGTCGCCGGTCTGGTACGTCCAGCCGAACAGCGCACCGTAGAACGACTTGGCCTTCTCGGCATCGGATGTCATGAGGTCGATCCAGCACGGTGCGCCGTTGGAGTGGTCGGGTGTAGGCATGAGGGCTCCTGCTTGTTGTGGCGGCCCGGGCGTCGTTGTGCAGCCGCCGGACTCGGGGGGGATGGTGGGGACGGGGTGGTGAGACACAGTGAGACTATGACGGGGCACCGACACTTGCAATGGCCCGTTGACTCATGGAAAAGGTCCGGGGAGCCGGATACGTTGCCTCATCTGAAAAGATCTGGGAACGACGGGGCTGTGGACATCCTTGAGGGATGGGACTGACGATGAGCCAGCGGAAGGCTGTCACGGTGATCAAGGCCAGGGCGTATGCCCGTGCCGGCCGGCCGGAGAAGGTGCGGATCCTGGATGAGCTGGTGGAGCTCACGGGCTGGAACCGGGACTATGCGCGTCGGCGCTGCGGCAGGCACTTCAGCTGCGGCCGGTGCGGGCCCGGGAGCCGAAGGGGCGGGGACCGCACAGGTTCCCTTGGCGGAGCTCCGGGACTACATGGCTCGCCAACGCTGCGCGGCCGACACGGCGGACACCACCTGACGCCGGCCCAGCGGCAGGCGGACGCCATTCGTGCCGAACGCACCTTGAGCGCAGGGTGGCGGCAACTTGTGCTCAACAGCGCAAAAATGCCCCCGCTTCCGGCATGAACTGCAGGAGGCGGGGGCATTGTCCGCGGAAGGTAAGAGATTCGAACTCTTGGTACGGGGTCACCGCACACTGGTTTTCAAGACCAGCTCCATCGGCCGCTCGGACAACCTTCCCTAACGAGTAGTCTTTCATAGGCAGTCGGCTGCCACAAAAACCACAAACACGGTGCGCTTGCGGACGCGTGCAGCTCCCCGCCATATTCTGGGGAGTGATGTTGATCGGACCTGGCGATCGCGGCGAACGTGCGCGGAGCCAGTTAGGAATCGGGAGTTCTCCATGAAGGCTGTCTATATCTCAAAGCCCGGCGGACCCGAGGTCCTGGAAGTCCGTGAGGTGCAGGCCCCGGTGGCAGGCCCCGGCGAGGTGCTGATCGACGTCGTGGCCGCGGGCCTTAACCGTGCCGACGTCCAACAGCGCAAGGGCTTCTACCCACCGCCCCCCGGCGCCTCCGAGATCCCCGGGCTGGAGGTCTCCGGCCGGATTGCAGGGTTCGGCCCGGGCGTGACCAAGGCATTTTCCGTGGGGGACAAGGTGGTGGCGTTGCTCGCCGGCGGCGGCTACGCCCAGCAAGTGGCCGTTCCTGCCGGGCAGGTCCTGAGGATCCCCGACGGCGTCGATCTGGTCACGGCAGCGTCGTTGCCGGAGGTCGCGGCGACGGTCTATTCCAACCTGATCATGACGGCGCAGCTGCAGCCGGGCGAAACTGTCCTCATCCATGGGGCCACGGGCGGTATCGGCACCATGGCAATCCAGCTCGCCAAGGCTATTGGCGCCCGGGTGGCCACGACGTCGGGCAACGCGGAAAAAGTCGGCACCGCCAAGGCCTTCCTCGGCGCGGACATCGCCATCAACTACGCGGAGGAAGACTTCCCGGCGAGCCTGCGCGCGCAAAACGGCGGCAAAGGCGCAGATGTCATCCTCGACGTCGTCGGGGCCAAATACCTCGAACAGAACATCGATGCGCTCGCCGACTACGGACGCCTCGTGGTGATCGGGCTGCAGGGCGGCGCGAAGGCGGAACTGGACCTTGGACAGCTGCTGCGGAAGCGGGCCGCCATCATCGCCACCGCGCTGCGTCCCCGCCCGGTCGCGGAAAAGACCGTGATCATGAACGCCGTCCGCGACGCCGTGTGGCCGATGCTGACCGACGGCAGGATCAGGCCCCTCGTGGCCAAGACCTTCCCGTTGGCCCAGGTCGCCGCCGCGCACACCTACTTCGATTCCGGCGACCACGTCGGCAAGGTCCTGCTGGTCATGTAGCGGTGCGCCGGATCTGGCTTAAACCGCAGGTCGGGGCCACTTATTCCGTACGGTACATACGCTGTTTTGCGGCAACGGCGGCAAAGGCGATAACGTAGGGTCCATACGCGGTATACACGCGTCTTGGGGCGCGTGTATGCTGTGTGATTTCGTGACTTCGCGATTCCGGGGGGCGCCATGTCTATCCGTCACAGTCTCCTCGCCCTCTTGCAGGACCGCCCGCGCTACGGCTACCAGCTCAGGACCGAATTCGAGGACCGCACCGGTTCCTCCTGGCCGCTGAACATCGGGCAGGTCTACACCACCCTTGACCGGCTGGAACGCGACGGGCTGGTCCGCAACGACGGCGGCGACGGCGACGGGCACGTCGTCTACAGCATCACCACGGCCGGCCAGACGGAAGTCAGCGACTGGTTTGCGGCGCCCGTATCCCGCGCGAATCCGCCCCGGAATGAACTGGCCATCAAGCTCGCCCTCGGCCTCACGATTCCCGGGACCGACGTCGGCGCCATCATCCAGTCCCAGCGGGGCGTGTCTATCCGGGCGCTGCAGGAGTACACCAAGTCCCGCCGCGACACGGCCGCGCTCCAGCGCCCGGCCGACACCGCCAGGCTCCTGGTGCTGGACTCCCTCATTTTCCAGACCGAAGCCGAAGTGCGCTGGCTGGACCTCTGCGAGGCCCGCCTCATGCAGCTCAGCAACCTCCAGGCGTAACCTGGCCGACCGCTCGTCGCGCGAACCACACCGCCGGGCGCAGGACAGCCGCCAGAGCGCGGCTGCATTGGTAGGGTGCGGGGGGCAGTTCTGTACCGGTGGACTGCCCAGCTGGGTTTCTCAAGGAGGAGACATGGGCACAATGCCAGATGGCACGCAAGGCGTCAGCACGCACGGAACAGTACAACTCGACGACGGGATCGTTCCGGATCCGTCCCTCCCGCCGACGTCGGTGGATGAGTCTGTCCGCGACTCCGCGGACCGCACCTGGACGCCCGCCAAGATCGCGCTGTGGGCGGCCATCGCGCTGCTGGGCGGCATCGCCTGGTTCATGCTCGCAATCATCCGTGGCGAGACCGTCAACGCCATCTGGTTTGTGTTCGCGTCGGTCTGCACGTACCTGATCGGCTACCGCTTCTACTCCAAGGTCATTGAGCGCTACCTGCTCAAGCCCAACGACCGCCGCGCCACCCCGGCCGAATACAAGGCCGACGGCAAGGACTACGTCCGCACGGACCGCAACGTCCTGTTCGGCCACCACTTCGCCGCCATCGCCGGCGCCGGCCCCCTGGTGGGCCCGGTCATCGCGGCACAGATGGGCTACCTGCCCGGCACGATCTGGATCATCATCGGCGTCGTCCTTGCCGGCGCCGTCCAGGACTATCTCGTCCTGTTCTTCTCCATGCGCCGCGGCGGCCGGTCCCTGGGACAGATGGCCCGCGAGGAACTCGGCGTGATCGGCGGTACCGCCGCCCTCGTCGCGACCCTGCTGATCATGGTGATCATCGTCGCCATCCTTGCCCTGGTGGTCGTCAACGCCCTGGGCGAAAGCCCGTGGGGCGTCTTCTCGGTCGGCATGACCATTCCGATCGCCCTCTTCATGGGCGTGTACCTGCGCTTCATCCGGCCGGGCAAGGTCATGGAGGTCTCCCTGATCGGATTCGTGCTGCTCATGGCCGCCATCATCGGCGGCGGCGCCGTGGCAGGCACCGAATGGGGTGCCGCGTTCTTCCACCTGGACAAGGTCACCATCGCCTGGGGCCTCATCATCTACGGCTTCATCGCAGCCATCCTCCCCGTCTGGCTCCTCCTGGCCCCGCGCGACTACCTCTCCACCTTCGTGAAGATCGGCGTGATCGTGATGCTGGCCCTGGCCATCATCGTGGTCCGCCCCGAGATCACCGTGCCGGCCTTCAGCGAGTACGCCGGCCGCGACAACGGCCCGGTCTTCTCCGGCACCTTGTTCCCGTTCCTGTTCGTGACGATCGCCTGCGGCGCCCTGTCCGGCTTCCACGCCCTGATCGCCTCCGGCACCACGCCGAAACTGATCGAGAAGGAACGCCAGACGCGCCTGATCGGCTACGGCGGCATGCTTATGGAATCCTTCGTCGCCATCATGGCCCTCGTGGCCGCCATCTCCATTGACCGCGGCATCTACTTCGCCATGAACGCCCCCGTGGCGCTGACCGGCGGGACCGTCGAGACCGCGGCCGCCTGGGTCAACAGCCTGGGCCTCTCCGGCGTCAACATCACGGCCGGCGACCTCGCGCAGACGGCCAAGGACGTGGGGGAGCAAAGCATCGTCTCCCGCTCGGGCGGCGCGCCCACCCTCGCCGTCGGCCTTGCCCACATCATGCAGCAGTTCATCGGGGGCACCGCGATGATGGCTTTCTGGTACCACTTCGCCATCATGTTCGAGGCCCTCTTCATCCTCACCGCCGTCGACGCCGGCACCCGCGTTGCCCGCTTCATGCTGCAGGACTCGATCGGCAACTTCGTCCCGAAGTTCAAGGAGCACTCCCGGCGCCCGGGCGCCTGGCTCTGCACCGCCATCATGGTGGCCGCCTGGGGCGCGGTCCTGATCATGGGCGTCACCGACCCGCTGGGCGGCATCAACACCCTGTTCCCGCTGTTCGGCATCGCCAACCAGCTGCTGGCGGCGATCGCCCTCTCGGTCTGCCTGGCCATTGCCGCGAAGCGCACCGCCGCGAAGTACCTGTGGGTCGTGGCGGCGCCGCTGGCGTTCGCCGCCGTCGTGACCATCACGGCGAGCTTCTACAAGATCTTCTCGCCCGTTCCGGCGGTGGGCTACTTCGCCAACAACGCAGCCTTCGCCAAGGCCCTTGCGGACGGCAAGACCTCCTTCGGAACCGCCAAGACCCAGGCCGCCATGGAGGCCGTGGTCCGCAACACCATGATCCAGGGATGGCTGTCGATCATTTTCGTGGTGCTGAGCATCATCGTCATCATCACGGCAGTGATGGCAACCATTAAGGCCCTGCGGAACACGGCCGCGGGGCTCCCCAACGCCGAGCACGAAGACCCCGCCCGGGCCTCCCGCGTCTTCGCCCCGGCAGGGTTTGTGCCCACGGCGGCGGAGCGCAACCTCGCGACCGAGTGGAACCAGGTCCCGGCCGGCGAACGGCTCGAAAAGTCCGGGCACCACTGATGCGCAGCCGGACGTGAAGGCGGTACTCGCCGGCTTCCGCGGGTTTGTCGGATACGTCGGCGGAGTGCTGGGCGCCGACGCCTACAAGAAGTACCTCGAGCACCATGAGGCCTCCGGACACACCAGCCCTCCCCTAACTGAGCGGGAGTTCTGGCGTGACCGGACCGACCGGCAGGACACTAACCCGCAGGGGCGGTGCTGCTGAGTGGTGCTGCCGAGCGGGTGCTGCTGAGCGGTGTCCGGCAGGGACCGGGGGAGGGGCGGCGTCGGGCACAAGAGTGTCCGACGCCGCCCCTCCGCTTGCGGCGGACGCCGGGTCCGCGTCGCCCGGCGCGTGAGAGTATGAAGCCATGAGCGATCAGCACGACACTCAGCCCGACGCCCAAACTGCCGACGACGTGCCCGTCGAAGGCACGCCCGTGGAGGGCACCCTGCCGCTGGCCGGAGAGCCCGTGGCATCACCCGCCGCAGTGCCCGCCGGTGGTCACGGTCCCGTACCCAGGCCGCCCCGGGGAAGCGAACTTCAGGACCTCGTGGACCAACCTGCGAAGGTCATGCGGATCGGCACGATGGTCAAGCAGTTGCTGGACGAAGTGAAATCCGCGCCTCTGGACGACGCGGCGCGCGTACGGCTGGCTGAAATCCACGACCGTTCCATCAAGGAACTCGAGGACGGACTGGCCCCGGAGCTCGTTGAGGAGCTCGAACGGATCAACCTTCCCTTTCCGGAGAACGCCACCCCCTCCGACGCGGAACTGAGGATAGCCCAGGCCCAACTGGTCGGCTGGCTCGAGGGACTCTTCCACGGCATCCAGACGGCCATCGCGGCGCAGCACGCCGCCAGGGAGCACACCTACGCCCAGATGCAGCTGCGCCAGCTGCCGCCCGGCACAGTGATCGCGCCGGGCGTCATCATCGGGGAGAACGGCGAACCGGTCCGGGCCGCAGCGCCGCGTCGTGGCGCGGATTCCGCGGAACCGCCCGAACCCGCGGAACCGGACCACGGTCCGGGCCAGTACCTTTAGCGCGACTTTGGGCTTCTTCAGCGCAGCACGGCAAGGCCGCAGGGACGACGCCGAACTCGGCAAAGGCCTCTGGCGGCGCGCCCACGACCGGTTCAATCGAGGACTTGACCGCTACCACCAGGTCCTCGAGGGGGTCGAGGACGAAGCGCTCTACGGCGAACTCGTCGACATCGCCAACCAGCTCTCCGCGCTCGCGCCCCGCGTGCGGCAGGTCTGTGTGGAGGCCCAGCGGCGCTTTCCCAGCAATGGATTGGATATCCCGGGACCGCTGGCAGGCGTTCACCGTGCCCTCTCGACGGCAGGCAATTCGCTGGCCATGACGGCTGAGGCGGCCGCGATGCTCCGGCTCGCCGTCGGGCCGGTCCCGGCCGGTGCCGCGTCGGTGCGGCGGCGCGCCGATTCCGTGCTGGAACAGGTCCACGACGCCGAGCGGCGGCTCGCGGAGGCCGACGGCAACCGGCCGGCGACGACCTGAGCACCGGTCCGCGCACTACCGCCCGGCGGTGGCTTGGCGCCGCGTTGCCGGCATTGCTCATGTTCCTTTTATTCCCGTTATTCCCGGGTATTCCCGGTTACGCGCCTAGCTTAGCTTCGCCCTGACGCTGGCCGGACGGCGCCGATGTTGGCAGGATACTTATATGACTTTTTCACCGGAACTGACTTTCAATGACGGCAAGACCATCCCGCAGCTTGGCTACGGAGTGTGGCAGGTTGAAGATGACGTGGCCGAAAAGGTGGTTGTGCAGGCGTTTGAGGCCGGCTTCCGCCACATCGACACGGCAAAGATCTACGGCAATGAAGCAGGCGTGGGCCGCGCCATTGAGCGTTCCGGCCTTAAGCCCGAGGAAATTTTCATCACCACCAAGCTGTGGAACGCGGACCAGGGCTACGAGTCCACTCTGAAGGCGTTCGAGGAGTCCATGGAGCGGCTGGGCCTCGAGACCCTGGACCTGTACCTGATCCACTGGATGCAGCCCAAGCAGGACAAGTACGTTGACACCTGGAAGGCCCTCATCGAGCTCCAGAAGCAGGGCCGGGTAAAGACCATCGGCGTCTCCAACTTCACCAAGGAGGGTCTGCAGCGCCTGATCGATGAGACCGGCGTGGTTCCGGCCATCAACCAGATCGAACTGCACCCCTTCTTCAGCCAGGCCGACCTGCGCGAATTCAACGCGTCCAAGGGCATCCTCACCCAGGCCTGGTCGCCGCTGGGCCAGGGCGGGGAGCTCCTCGAGAGCCCCGTCATTTCCCAGATTGCCGCCAAGCACGGCGCCACCCCGGCCCAGGTTGTCATCGCGTGGCACCTTGCCATCGGCAACGTGGTCATCCCGAAGTCCGTGACCGAGTCCCGGATCCGCGAGAACTACGCGGCCCTGGACGTTACCCTCGACGAGACCGACATCCAGGCCATCAACGGACTGGACCGTTCCGCCGAAGATGCCGGCCGGATCGGCCCGGACCCGGCTGTCTCCGACTTCGCCTAAACAACACCCCAACGACGCCGGCGGCCAGCCGACGTTCGCACAGGGCCTTCACCCCGCACGGGGTGGAGGCCCTTCCCGCGCCCGGCCCATTCCCGTGACCCTGCCCGTTCCCGCGGCCCGGCCCGCTCCTGAATTGGTCAGGAGTCAGGCGGCGGCCCGGCGCTCTTTCGCCGGGATTGCATCGACGACGGCCCAGCCGTCTTCGCCCGCAATGCACCGGCTGGCGAAGCGGTCCGCGGCGGCGGCGTCATCGAAGTTCTCGGTGCGGATCCGGCCGCAGTCGGTGTCCAGGTAGGTGACCGCGAAATACAGTGCGCCATCGCGTGCGCCGTTGAAACCCGGCTGGAAATCCTGGTCGAAGCTCTGCTGGAAATTCTGGTTGTTCTCCATGATTCCAGTCTGCAACCGACCTCCGACAGTAAGACTTCACCCCTCCGGCGTGTTGCCGAGTCGCAGCACCCGTTCCCGCGCCAGGACTTCCTTGCGGCGTTGCCGGTCCGCGGCCCGTGCCGTCTGCTGCGCCAGGGCCGCCGCCAGCTCGTGACGCTTCCGTGCTCCCTTGAGCTCGGTTTCGGCCACGTCCAGGCGCCGCCTGAGTTCGCGCGCCTCATCGGCCAGCCGAGTGCTTTCCGCCGTCGCCGCCGCCAGCTCAGCGGCCGCGCGGCGTGCTTCCTCGTCGGCCTCCGCGGCGGCTTCTTCAGCCCCTTCCAGGCCGGCCCGCGCCCGTTCCACCGCCGACGGCGTGGGCGCCACCCGTGCTTGCCCGACGGCCCGGAGGCGGGGCTGTTCCGTTGATTTTCCGCCGGCAGCCTTACCGCGATCCGCGGCCCGGGCCGCCGGTTCGCCCGCGCGGGCGCCGGCCGCTGGTTCTGTCCCGCGGACGGTGGCCGTTTCCCGTGCGCTTCCAGTTCCAGTTGCGGTGACCGCGGCTGCGTGGCTCCCGGGGACAGCCACGGCGCCGGCGAGATCGACGACGTCGACCCCGTCCGCCGAGAGTGCCCGGAGCAGACAGCCGCTCTGCACGGCAGCTGCGGCCCCCGGGTCGGCGGTGGCGGCACGCAGGGTCTGCTCCACTTCCGTCGCCACGGAGGCGCTGATGGCCCGTCCCTGCTGGGCGGCCAAGGCGTGTGCCGTCTTTACTGCGCCGGCGAGAAGCTGGCGCCGCTCCTGGGCGAGGCGGCGGAGGGCCGCCGCATCCAGTGCGTCCTGCGCGGCTTGCATCGACGTTCCCAGTCCTGCCAGCTCGCGAAGGATTTCGGGGCTGTGCGCCGCCAGCATGTTCACCGCCCACGCCGCGACCGACGGTTTGGGCAGGGCCCGGACTTCGGCTGCAAGGGCACGCTGCTCGGCTGAGGTGAGGCCTATGGCGCTGACGTCTTTGGCCGCGGCCGTTCTGGCAGCCACGAACTCCCCGTAGGGCAATGCATAGAGCGGTCCGGCAATGCCCTCAAGTTCCCGCGTTCCCATGCAAGCATCATAGGAGTCCGGCCCCGCCACGAACGCCAGCCCGCCGCGTCCGGGGGCACTAAGTCCGACCATGGGCGTGTCCGTGACCCGGTGACGGCGCCGGGTCCTGCGCAGCGTGACGAGCTTTCCTAAGGCGCGCGAGCAAATGTTGGCCAAAATGGTTCCGTCGTGCCTGCGGCTTGGTACTTTTTGAGAGCCGATCCGCATGGTGCGGGCCGGGGGACCCACAATGACGGATTGAAAGGCATCACAACCATGAGCTCACCCCAGTACCAGGGCTACGCGCCCGCGCCCGCTGCCGCGAAGACCAATGGACTTGCCATCGCGGCGCTGGTTTCATCCTTTTTCATCAGCCTGCTCGGCATTATCCTGGGTCACATCGCCCTGAACCAGATCAAGACCACCGGTGAGGGCGGCCGGGGCCTGGCCATCGCCGCCCTGGTCATCGGCTACGTGTCGATCGCCTTGGCAGTCATCCTGATCGTTGGTGTCATGGGCTCGGCGGCCGCAAACCGCTAAGACCCAGCAGACGGCCCCTCCGGCACCGACCGGAAGGGGCCTTTTGCATGCTGGCTGCCGCTCGCACGCCAAAAACCGCACCGACACACGGGCCGCACCCGCACGCCAGTCTCATGGAGGAACACCGACACCGACGGCGGTCCTGACAGCGGTTCGCGGGACTTGCGATGCCCTCACTCCGTGACGTATTGACGACTGCCCGGCCCGGGCGTAGACCGTGCCGTATCAAACCAATCGCAGGCCGTTGCCTTGCGGCCTGCCACCTGTGAGGAGAAGACAATGGCCGTCGCAGTCATCATGGAATTTGCCGGTGCCACGCTGGAGCAATACGACCAGGTCATAGGCAAGATGGGCCTTACGCCTGGTGGGCCCGCACCGGCCGGGGCCCTCGGACACTGGGTCGCCGCCACCGACGACGGGATCCTCGTCACCGACCTATGGCAGACGAAGGAACTCTACGACGCCTTCGCGAAGGACCAGATCGGCCCGTTCACTGCCGAAGTCGGTATCCCCGCGCCGCCTACGGTGAAGTATCTGGACGTCCACAATTACTTCACCCCCGGAGCGGGCGCCTGACCGAAGTAAGCGTGCGGAAACTGGGAGCAGGATCCGGCACCCGCCGAGGACAACGAGAAGAACCCCCGAAAATCGTTGATTTCCGGGGGTTCTTCTCGAGCTTCCTGCGACCTGGCGACCTGGCAGTCAGTTCCTCTGCCAGCTACCTGACCAGTCCCTTTGTCCTCCGTGACAGGCATGAGTCCACGCGCCAGCGGGTCCCGACCAGGACAACACCGGAGTAGCCTGACAGCAGAAGCGAGAAAGGCATGGACCATGCGCGTTCTTCATACATCCACAGACGCCCTCAACGTCACACGGATCGACAGGATCGCCTATCTCAACGCTGAAGAGCGGACATTTCTGACCACAACAACCGGTCGGCCGGACTTTGCCACCCCCGGGCAAGGGGAAGTCATCGCCGACATGGGGCGGGCCGTTCCCGTCACCTTGGCCTACATCGATGACCCGCTCGAAGGGAGCCTCATCATCGCGCGCCTCACGGACCTGATTGCAAACTACGACTGGCCCGTCATCAGATTTTCCGACGTTCGAGAGGACGCTCGGAAAGAGGTCGCCGAAATCCGGTACAGAGAATCCGAGGATAACGCTGAGCCAGACCGTATCGACCCGCACGAAGACTAACCCGGGGCAGCGGCAGCGGCAGTAATCTTCATCCCCAGTGGCGGCACCGGAAAGTGCCGCCCTTTTCATGTCCTGACCTGCGGGAACATTCCGTGACCTAATAGTGCCCACGGAGCGAAAACGCCGGTACCATGACGATCGACGCCTACTGGAGGCGGCATCAGGCGTGGGGGAACCATGGCAGTTCAAGAGGGCCAGAGGGCCGATTCATCGGGCCGGATTTCAAGTTTCGTGGCCGCAGGTGCTGCTCTGGACCGCCGTCGGCCTCACCCTCACTGATCCGACCGGATCCACACCAATGAAGGAGCACGACATGTCAAATCTTCAGCAGCCTCCGCCGGACACCGGCCAGCAGATATGGCCAAGCGAGCAGCCCCGGCAGAACCCGGGGTGGGCGTCCAATCCGTACGCCGCGCCGATGTACCCGGGCACGGCGTCCGGGCCGGTGCCGCTCTGGGCACCCCTCTACGGCGCATCCCTGCCGGAGGCCGTGTCGAGGTTCTTCAAGAAGTACGCAACGTTCTCAGGCCGGGCCAGCCGGAGCGAATACTGGTGGTGGGCGCTCGTCTCCGGCATCGTCTCGCTTGTCCTGAACATCTTCACGCTTGTCGCTGGCTCCGCCGGCGCGACGTTGCGCCCAGACGGCACCAGCGTCCCGGGCCCGGGGTATTGGGTCGGCCTCATCCTGTCAGTCATTATTTCCCTGGCCATCATCGTCCCGTCCCTGGCCGTCTCCGTCCGGCGGCTCCACGACACGAACATGAGCGGCTGGATGTACCTCCTGATCCTGGTCCCCTTCGTCGGCCCCATCCTCATCGTCGTCTTCATGGCGCTGGGCTCCAAGCCGGAGGGACAGCGGTTCGACGTCCCTGCGTAGGTCACGTGACGAACACTGATCCTGCACGAACCACCAACGAGAAGGCCCCGCTGTCAGTGACGGCGGGGCATTCTTCTGGTCGGGATTGACGTGGTCCGACGCCTCGGACTCCCTTACGCCGACGCGGGCACGGACGATGGTGAGGGTATGAGCGCCAATGAGTGAGCCTGACCGGGACCCGTTCGCACAGGCGATGCCCGCGGAGCCGAAGCGGATTCCGCTGTGGAAGCTGGAAGAAATGGCCGGCAACCCGGCCCCGCCTGAGGGCTGGCGCGGGAACGCCGCCCCGCTGCTTCCCGACTGGGATGCCAACCAGGTCCGCACCTCCTCCGACGCCCAGGACACCCGGCGCCACCCTGCCCCGTGGCCGATCCGCCTCTTCCGGGCCCTCGGTAGGATGCTGCGTTTACTGTTCAAGGCCGTCGCCGTACTGGCCGCCGGCGCGCTCCTGTGCGGTTTCCTGTTGTACTTTCACGGTGACCTGAAACCGTCGGCGTTCTTGGGCGGCCCGGCGAGCGATCCCGCCGCCGGTAGCCCCGGCTCCCTTCTTTACCAGACCGTCCCGACCCCCGGCGCCAAGCCCACGCAACCTTCGGCGGCTCCTGCGGCGGTTCCTCCGACGCCCCATCCCGCTTCGGACCACCCCACGCCGGACCGCGAAGAGGCCTCTGCCCCGCTGGGCCGTCCCTTGCCGGTGACCGTCAAATCCGGCTCCTACGCGTTCACGGCCACCGGCAAGGACAAGCGGCCGGCCGCCTATGACCCGTGCCGGCCCATCCACTACGTCACCCGCGCCGCCAACCAGCCCGCGGCCGGACCGCAGCTGATCAAGGAGGCCATCGCCGCGGTCTCCCGCGCGACCGGGCTGGTGTTCATCAACGACGGGGCCACCACGGAGGCGCCGGCGGCTACGCACAAGGCCTACCAGCCCGCCCGGTACGGGGACCGGTGGGCGCCGGTGCTCATCGCCTGGGAGACCACGGCCGAGGAGCCCCGCTTCACCAACTACGCCGTGGGAACCAACGTCATGGGTCTGGGAGGCAGCGAAGCGGTCAGCCGAGAGGGTTCCGAGGTCACCTACGTCAGCGGCCAGCTGGAACTGAACGGGCCCGCACTGCGGTCCTTGATCTTCCGGGAAGGGTTGGCGTCGGCCCGAGGGGTCATCGAACACGAACTCGGCCATGTCGTAGGCCTGGGCCACGTTCAGAACCCAGCCCAGCTGATGAACCCGACGGGCGTTCCCGGGGTGGCCACTTACCAGGCCGGGGACCTCACGGGCCTGGCCATTCTCGGTCAGGGGGCGTGCCGGCCCGGGATCTGACCGGGGGAGCGGGGGCGGTCCTGCCGTATACATGGCGTGCATGAGACTGGACCAACGGAGGCTTGACGGGTAGGTTATCGACTATCGTTATTAATGAATGTCGATATGCCTGGGGGAACGATGAAACTGACGAAAGATGACGCTCGGCCCGAGAACGGCGGGAAGAGGGTCGTATCCCGAGCGGACGCAGTCGTGTTCATGATCGCCTCGGCGGCCGCTGCCCTACTGACGACCGTGACGACTGTTGCCGGCATCATCGGCTACATCAACGGTCCAGTGACGCTGGTACTTCCGGTGGCCACGGCGAACCGTGTCACCCCGGGCCTCCTGCCCGGGGTGACCGGACACTTCACTGCCATGGAAGCTACCCTCCCCACGCTCCCACCAGGTCCCGGAGGGCTCCTGGCCTGGGCGGATTCGCTGAACCAGATCGGCATCCTGGCTCTCCTCGCGTTGGTGTTCCTGCTGGCCCACCGGCTCCGGAGCGAGACTCTGTTCACTTCCGGATCCGCATGGATCGTCGGTGCCTGCGGCGCCGCCCTGACCCTGTTCGGGACCGTGGGGCAGATTCTTGACTCCATTGCACGCAGCCGGCTGGCAGAAGTGATCGGGGCCAACGCCCACACCCCGGGGGAGGCCTACAGCTTCTCGGCCTACTTCAACCTCGCTCCCTTGGTGCTGGGCTTGGTCCTGATGCTTGTCGCAGGTGTTTTCCAGTTCGGCCGCCGTCTTCAGCAAGACACGGAGGGCCTGGTCTGATGCCGGCGGACGACTCTTCTGATATTCACTGCCGCCTTGACGAACTTCTGGAGGCTCGGGGTATGACCCTGACGGAGCTGAGTAAGCAGGTCGGGGTGAGTCTGGTGAACCTGTCGGTGCTCAAAAACGACCGCGCGAAAGCGATCAGGTTCTCCACGCTGACGGCGATCTGCGAAGCGCTGGACTGTCAGGTGGGGGACCTGCTCGTAACCGTGCGGCACTGACTGCTTCGTCGCAACGCCGGGGAAGTATGGCCAGCGGCCCGGATGCATCCCGCCAACAAGCAAAAACCCCGTATCCCTGCTGAGTCAGCGGCGATACGGGGTTCTTCTCGAGCTTCCTGCCAGAATCGAACTGGCGACCTTCTCATTACGAGTGAGACGCTCTACCAACTGAGCTAAGGAAGCAACCACATGAATGCCCGGCGAACCGGGCGGATCATGCAAGAGACAACTGTAATAGAGTCCCGGCGTCCGGGTCAAAATGAGCAGCAGAAGCCGCCTTGCGGCCCCATCGCGGGCCTAGCAGACGGTGTTGTCCGCCGGGACCTTGCCGTCCACCAGATAGTCGTCGACCGCGTTGCCGATGCAGCTGTTGGAGCGGCCGTAGGCCGTGTGGCCCTCGCCCTTCCAGGTCAGCAGCGACGCGTTCCCAAGCTGCTTGCGCAGGGAGCTGGCCGATTCCACCGGGGTAGCAGGATCACCGGTGGTTCCAACTACAACAATCGGGGCCGAGCCCTTGTACTCAACCGGGGCGGGGGTCCGGACGTTCTTGTACGGCCAGTCCTTGCAGTTGCTGCCGCCGTAGGCGAAGTAGTAACCAAACGTGGGCGACAGCTGGCGCAGCTTCTGGTCCTCGGCCCGCATGGACGCGGTGTCGGACACCATCGGGTAGTCCAGGCAGTTGATGGCGTTGAAGGCGAAGCTGCTGTTCGACGTGTAGGTTCCGCTGGGGTCGCGGTCGGCGCCGAAGTCGGCCAGTTGCAGCATGCCCGTGCCGTCGCCGGCCAGGGCTGTCGCGAGCGCCCGGGTGAGGATCGGCCAGTTGTCATCGTTGTAGAGCGGGATGATGAGGCCGCTGACGAACGTCGACCCCGAGACCTTCCGGCCGTCCTGGGCCGGCAACGGGTTGGCTTCCGCGGCAGCGATGGCATTGCGGATCTGTTGGACGCCTTCCTCGGTGCTTCCCGTGAGCGGGCATCCGGAAGTCTGCTGGCATTTGGCGACGTAGGCGTGGAGGGCCTTTTCGAAGGCCACGGCCTGGCCGCTGGTCTGTTCCTCGTCGCCTAGGGACGGGTCAACGGCGCCGTCGAGGACCAACCGGCCCACATTGTCCGGAAACAGCGACGCATAGGTGGAACCCAGCAGGGTCCCGTAGGAGTAGCCCAGGTAATTCAGCTTCGCGTCGTTGGCCACCCCGCGGAGGATGTCGAGGTCCTTTGCGGCGCTGACGGTGTCGACGTGAGCCAGGACCTTGCCGGTCTTCTCCACGCATTTGGCGGCGATGGCCTTGTTCTCGGCCAGGGCCGCGTCCAGACCGGCGTCCGTGTCCAGGGCGTAGGTCTTGGCTCGGGACGCGTCGCGTTCCTTGTCCGTCAGGCACGTGACCGGGGCGGAGCGCTTCACGCCGCGGGGGTCGAAGCCCACGATGTCGTAGGCGGACCGTACCTTGTCCGAAATGTTGGTGTTGGCCGCGTCCCGAACGAAGTCGTAGCCCGAGCCGCCCGGGCCGCCCGGATTGACCATCAGGGTGCCCTTCTTGTCGCCCGTCGTGGCGAGCTTGATGGCGGCAAGCTCGATGCGCTCGCCGTCAGGCTTGCTGTAGTCCAGCGGAACCTTGATCTTGGCGCACTGGAAGGCGCCCCCTTCGCAAGGCGTCCAGTCGATCTGCTGGGAGTAGTAGCTACGCAGGTTCTCGGGCGCAGCAGCCACAATTGACGGGTCCGCCTGCTTCGGTGCCCCCGACGTCGCGGCACTCGACCCGCTGTCGCCGCCGCCGCCGAAAAGCGTGCACGAGGCCAGTGTGAGGGCCAAGGCCATGGCGCCGACGGCCCGCATGCCGATCGCCAGGGATCGGGATCTTGCGGACTGGGGTCGAGCAGGCTTCATGCGGTTCTCCTTGGAGGATAGGAACGGAGCGACGATGTCGTTGGTGCGGCCGGGACCATCAAATAAGGCTGGCAGCCATGGACTCGATCGTCAGCAGCGGAGCCACGTTGGTGGTGGTGATTCGCGTGCGGGCCTTGTTGACGGCGTCCATGCGGACGAGGGTCACTTCGGCGGTGGAACGGGAGGCGAAGTCTTCGAGCTCGCTTCTGAGTTCAAGGTTGACGAGTTCCACGGCGTTCCCCATCTGGATGATCAGGACATCCCGGTAAAAGGACAACAGGTCCGTCAGGGTGCGGTCAAGGGAATCGGTGACGGAACGCTTGGCACGGCGCTTCTGGTCGTCCTCGAGTTGCTTGACCTGGCTCCGCATGGCCGGCGGCAACGTGCCGCTCTCGGGCGCCCCGAGGGTGGCCAGCAGTGCGGTTTTCTCGGCGGCGTCGCGCTCGTCATTGGAGCTGTTGGCTTCCTCGGTGGCGATCTTGACCAGCTTTTCGGCCATCATGACCGCCGCCGTGACGCCGCGAAGGGACAGCGGAAACCGCACCGTTTCAAGGCGGCGCTCCCTGGCCTCCGGGTCCCGGGCCAGGCGGCGGGCGATCCCGACGTGGCTTTGCGCGGCGCGGGCGGCGCGCTCGGCAACCGCCGGGTCCACGCCGTCGCGCTTAACCAGCAGGGCCGCGACGTCGGCGGCTGGCGGAAGCCGCAGCGCCACCGGCCGGCAGCGGGAACGGATCGTCACGAGGACATCGGCGGGGGATGGCGCACAGAGCATCCAGACGGTGCGGGGAGTGGGTTCCTCGATGGCCTTGAGCAGCACGTTGGTGGTCCGCTCGGCCATCCGGTCCGCATCCTCCACCACGATGATCCGCCACCGGGCGGACGACGGCCGGTTCCCGGCGGTGGACACGAGCTCGCGTGCCTCATCGATGGTGATGGTGACCTTCTCCGTGCGCACGAACGCGACGTCGGAATGGGTTTCGCCGAGGATGGTCAGGCACGCCGGGCATTCGCCGCAGCCGCGCAGGCTGACGTCCTCCTGGTCACAGTTCAGGGCCGCTGCGAAGGCCTTCGCGGCGTTGGAACGGCCGGAGCCGGGCGGGCCGGTGAAAAGCCATGCGTGCGTCAGCCCCTCACCCTGGGCCGCCTGGCGCAGCTGGGCCACGACGGCGTCCTGGCCCTGGAGATCGTCCCAGACGGTCATGCCGGGCTGCTTTGGGTCACGGCCAGCAGGGATTCGACGCGCTCGAAGATCCGGGCGGCGAGTTCCGCGACGGGCAGGCGGGCGGGCAACACCAGATAGGCTTCGGGCCGGGCCGCTGCCAGGTCCAGGAAGGCCCTCCGGATCTTGGCATGGAATTCGTCGGCCTCGGACTCGAGGCGGTCTTCGGCGGCCTCGCCGGCTATGCGCCGTTGCCGGCCAACGGCGGGCTCGACGTCGAGAAGGACCGTCAGGTCAGGCTGCAGGTCCGATGTCGCCCAGGCGTTGATGTCCCGGACCGCCTCCGTCCCGAGGCCGCGGCCGGCGCCCTGGTACGCGACCGAAGAGTCGATATACCGGTCCGTGAGGACGATCTCGCCGCGTTCCAGGGCCGGCCGGATGACCTGGCTCGCGTGAGCGGCACGGGACGCCGCGAAAATAAGGGCCTCGGTATGGGCGTCGATGTGGCCATGGCCGTGATCCAGCACGAGGGAGCGCAGCTTCTCGCCGATGGCCGTGCCGCCCGGTTCCCGGGTCCGCAGCACTGTGAAGCCGCCTGCTTCCAGGGCTTTGGCGAGTTCGGCCGCCTGGGTGGACTTGCCGGCGCCGTCTCCGCCCTCGAAGGCAATGAAAAGTCCGGGCAACAGTCGGGGCAACACTCGAGGGGACGCTCCGGGGCTCTGGGTAGTCACTGTTCAAGAGTACCGACAATCACCGACACTTCCGTGTGCGGCGTAACGGCTTGGGTACCCTGCGGGGCGCCCACGTACCCTGTCTCCATGAGTCTTTCTGAAGAACAGGCCGCCACGCTCTCGCCGGATTCCCTGGTTGTGGCGGCAGGGCGCCCGCCGCGCACCCGCGACGAACCCGTCAACCCGCCGCTGGTGCTGTCCTCGACGTACTTCGGCACAGGACCGCTGGGCGACGGCGACCGCGGCTACGGCCGGTATTCCAATCCCACGTGGGATCCCTTCGAAGAGGCGCTGGGGCAGTTGGAAGGCGCTGACCTGCCGGGCCTGCTCTACGCCTCTGGACTCGCCGCCGTGAGTTCGGCCCTGTCCCTGGTGCCCGCCCAGGGCGTGCTCGTAATGCCGTCGCACAGCTACGCGGGATCGGTCACCATGGCCACCGAACTGGCGGCCAAGGGCTTCCTCGAGTTGCGGACGGTGGACATCGCGGACACCGACGCCGTCGTGGCCGCACTCGCCCCGGCCGGCGGGCGCGCCGCCAGCATGCTGTGGCTGGAGAGTCCCACCAACCCCATGCTCGGGGTGGCGGACATGCGGGCCCTGACCGCCGCGGCGCATGAGGCCGGCGCGATCGTCGTCACGGACAACACCTTTTCCACGCCCTTGGTGCAGCAGCCCCTGAGCCTGGGCTCCGACGTCGTGCTCCATTCGGTGACCAAATACCTCTCCGGCCATTCCGACGTCGTGCTCGGCGCGCTGGTGACCTCCGACGCCGGTCTCCGCGCCGCCCTGCTGCACCACCGCACCATTCACGGCGGGATTGCCGGACCGTTCGAGGCGTGGCTGGCGCTGCGCGGGCTCCGGACCCTGGCGCTGCGGATCGAGCGTTCGCAGGCGTCGGCCCAGGTCCTGGCCGAACGGCTCAACGGTCATCCGCGGATTGCCGGCATCCGTTTCCCCGGACTGGCCTCGGACCCCGGCCACGTGCGGGCCAAGGAGCAGATGAAGGGGTTCGGGTCCATCCTGTGCATTGAGGTGGCTCCGGTAGTTGGGCAGGACAGTGGCAGCAGCGGCGCGGAAGCCGCGGACCGGATGATCCGCGCCCTGCGCCTCTGGCTCCCCGCCACGTCCCTCGGTGGGGTCGAATCCCTGATCGAACGCCGGCGCCGGCACACGGCCGAGCCGGAGAGCGTGCCGGACAACCTGGTCCGGATGAGCGTGGGCATCGAGAACGTGGAAGACCTTTGGGCCGATTTGGAACAGGCATTGGGGACTCTGGACGGCTAGGCTGGGGGAGTGGACGGACGCATACTCATTTACTTTGTCGAATCCGGGGTTTACCTGGTCCTGGCCGTCGTGGCCTTTGCCCTGGAGTCATGGGCGTTTTTCGATTGCCTCCGGCACAAGGCCAACGCGTTCGAGGCCGTATCGAAGCGGACCAAGACCTTCTGGCTGGCCCTGACCGGCGGCGCGTTCCTCGTGGGCCTGTTCTCCCTGCTGTCGCAGCTGGGCGGCGGTGGCGGCGCCAGTTCGCTCGGCATCTTCGGCCTTGCCGCCGTGACGGCCGCGTCCGTGTACCTCGCCGACGTCCGTCCTGCGGTCAAAGACGCCGGCCGTGGCCGCGGCCGCAACATGGGCCCATACGGGCCCTGGTAATCCCCACCGGCCCAGCACCGGCCCCCTAAGCTCGCAGGCTCGAGGAACCCCTACGTTCCCGGCGCCACTGCTTCCCAGCCAACCGTCACTTCGCCCAGCCGCCAGCGGGACGGGCCGTCCTGAATCGGCCAGCCGGCGTCGAGCAGTGCACGGCACATTGCCGTGAAGCGCTGCCGGCTGCCGAACGACGCCAGCGGCGCCGCTTCCAGCCAGGCCTTGTCCATCGCCTGCAGGTAGGCGTGGATTTTCTCGCCGGGCACGTTGCGGTGGATCAGCGCCTTCGGCAGCCTTTCGGCAACGTCGGAAGGCAGCGCGAAGGCACCGAACCGCATGGACACGCTCAGGCTCAGCGGCCGCTCGACGTCGAGCGCCACCCAGGCGGCGCGCCGCCCGATTTCATCGCACGTGCCGTCGATGAACAGCCCGCCCGGCGCGAGCCGGTCCTGCACCAGCCGCCAGATGCCTGCCACGTCGACTTCCTCGTACTGCCGCAGCACGTTGAAGGCGCGGACCAGCACCGGATTTCCGGTCACCGGCAATTCGAAGCCGCCCAGCTGGAACATCAGACCGGGCCGTTCAAGGGCTTGGGCCTGCCGGACACGCTCCGGCTCGATTTCGATGCCCACCACCTGCGTGTCCGCGCGGACGGCCGCGAGGCGATCGAAGAGTTCGACGGCGGTGGCCGGCGAGGCGCCGTAGCCGAGGTCGACGGCGAGGGGATGGGCCGCGGCGCGCAGCCGCCACGCCTGCGGCCCGGTCAGCCAGCGGTCCACCCTGCGCATCCGGTTGGGGTTCGTGGTTCCACGGGTCACGTTGCCCACGGGCCTGCCGCCACGCGCGCCGCTTCTCGTTCCGCCCTGGTTCCGGGGGGACAGCACCCGTTCAGCCTTCTGCACCACCGCCCAAGCCTATCCTCCAACACGGGGTCACTCACGGCCCATGTCGGGCCCGCGGATGGGCCGGAAGTGACCCCGCGTTGGAGTGAAGCGCCCGCGGTGTAACGCTCGGCACCGCCGCCGACCGCTCGGCTAGGATGAAAACCATGACTTACAAGCTGATTCTGCTGCGCCATGGCCACAGCGACTGGAATGCCAAAAACCTCTTCACCGGCTGGGTGGACGTTGACCTCAATGACCAGGGCCGCGCCGAGGCCGTGCGCGGCGGCGAGCTGCTCGTGGAGAACAACATCCTCCCCGACATCCTCTACACGTCGCGGTTGAAGCGGGCCATCAACACGGCGAACATGACCCTCGAAGTGGCCGACCGCGGCTGGATCGACGTCAAGCGCGACTGGCGGCTCAACGAGCGCCACTACGGCGCGCTGCAGGGCAAGGACAAGGCCCAGACCCTCGCCGAATTCGGCGAGGAGCAGTTCATGCTGTGGCGCCGGTCCTACGACACCCCGCCGCCGCCCCTGGCCGACGATTCCGAGTTCTCCCAGGTGGGGGACCCGCGCTACGCGGACCTCGGCGATGCCATCCCGCGCACCGAATGCCTCAAGGATGTCCTGATCCGGCTCATGCCGTACTGGGAATCGGACATCAAGGAAGACCTCCGGGCCGGGAAGACCGTCCTGGTCACGGCCCACGGCAACTCGCTCCGCGCCCTCGTCAAGCACCTTGACGGGATCAGCGACGAGGACATCGCTGGCCTGAACATCCCCACCGGCATCCCGCTGGTCTACGAACTGGATGAGGACTTCAAGCCGCTGAACCCGGGCGGCACCTACCTCGACCCCGAGGCCGCAGCCGAGGCCATCAAGGCAGTCGCCAACCAGGGCAAGAAGTAGACGCTTCCCGCAGCGCAAAGCGCAAAGTTAAAGCACAAACGACGGCGTCCGGCCACCCCCAAGGTGACCGGACGCCGTCGTTGTGTCAGCGCGACTTTGTCAGCGCAGTTTTGTCAGCGCAGCCGGCGTCAGATGTGTTCGATGGTGTTCGGCTGCCACGCGCCGGTGACTAGGTACGTGACCTTCTGGGCAACCGAAACGCCGTGGTCGGCGAAGCGCTCAAAGTAGCGGCTGGCCAGGGCAACGTCGACCGTGGTGGCCGGCGACTCCTGCCAGTCGCTGCGCGCGATCGCCGTGAAAACGCTCAGGTGAAGGTCGTTGACGTCGCTGTTGGCCTTCATGATGTCCCGGGCAAGGCCGAGGTCGCGGGTTGCCAGCAGTTCTGTGAGCTTCTGGGCGATCAGCAGGTCCTGTTCCGCGAAGCTCTTGAAGGTCTCCCGCAGCTGGTCCGGAACCACTGACGCCGGGTAGCGCAGACGCGCCAGCTGGGCCAGGTGGCGGGCGAGGTCGCCCATGCGCTCCAGCGAGGCGCTCATCCGGAGCGAACCAACCAGCATGCGCAGATCACTCGCCACCGGACCCTGGAGGGCCAGGATGTCGATGGCGCGCTCGTCGAGGCTGTTCTGCAGGAAATCGATGCGGGCATCGGCGGCAATCACGTCCTCGGCGAGGTCGATATCGGCGCCCTCGAAAGCTGTCGTGGCCTTGTCGATGGCCTCTGTGACCAGCGCTGAGATCTCGACGAGCTGTTCCCTTACCTGGGCGAGCTCCTCCTGAAAAACCTTACGCACGTGTGCGTCCTTTCCTCGGAAATATTGCCTGCAATCGAAGTGGCGGGCCTATTTCGGTGCACCTACCGGCGCTCCAACTGTCAACTCTCTCAGTGTCCGGTGAACTGTTGCGCCCCAATAGATGAACGTTAGCTGAACCGGCGCCCCAATCGCAGGAGATTTCGGTTTCGGCCGCATAGCAGAGCATAAGCTGGAGCCGTGGATCCAATGCTCATCGGCGTGATCGCCGGCCTGATCGGCCTCTCGTTTGGCATGTTCGGCGTACTCGCGTTCCGGGTGAGTGAGCAGCAGCGGCACATTGTCGACGTCGACGTCGACGACCCCTCGCTTCCCGAGGGTGCCGCCGAAGTGCTCGCCGTCCTCGGCCGCGCTTTCGTGGTGGTGGATGCGATCGACGGCGTGGTCCGCGCCAGCCCTGCCGCCTACGCCTATGGCCTGGTCCGCGGGCACACCGTGGTGCACCAGCAGCTGCTGGAACTGACGGCCAAGGTGCGGCGGGACGGTGTCATCCTCGAACAGCAACTGGAGCTGCCGCGCGGCCCGCTAGGCCAGGGAACGATCGTTGTCCAGGTCCGGGCAGCCGTCATCACGGAGGAATACATCCTGCTGCTGGCCGATGACCGGACGGAATTCACCCGCACCGAGGAAGTCCGCAACGACTTTGTCGCGAACGTCTCCCACGAACTGAAGACACCGGTCGGGGCGATCTCCCTCCTGGCTGAGGCACTCGAATCGTCCGCTGACGACCCCGAGGCGGTGAAGCGGTTCGCCAAGCGCATGCACAAGGAATCGACCCGGCTTGCGGCCCTGGTCCAGGACATCATCGAACTCTCCCGGCTCCAGGGCGCCAACGTCGCGCAGCAGGGCCGCCCGGTGGACATCAACACAGTGGTCAGCGAGGCCGTGGACCGCTCCCAGCTGCCGGCCGAGAGCAAGAACATCCGGCTGGTGGTCGGCGGGCACGCCGATGCCATGGTCTACGGCGACCAGGACCTCCTGGTCACCGCCCTGCGCAACCTGATCGACAACGCCATCCGGTACTCGCCGGAGAACACCAAGGTGGGTGTGGGCATCCGGGCCAAGGACGGCCTCGTGGCGGTCTCGGTGACGGACCAGGGCGATGGGCTCAGCGCTGAGGACCAGGAGCGCGTCTTCGAGCGCTTCTACCGGGTGGATGCTGCCCGCTCCCGGCAGACCGGAGGCACAGGACTTGGCCTGAGCATCGTCAAGCACGTCATTTCCAACCACGGCGGCGAGGTGACCCTGTGGTCCCAGCTCGGCCAGGGTTCCACGTTCACCATTCGACTTCCCGAGATAGAAGGGCAGGGCGACGGCGACGTCCCCGAGGCCGGCAAGCCCGCTGCCCACCCTTCCAGCCGGGACCCCAGACCGCAACGACGTGACGCCGCTGGCGTCCATGAGCAAGGAGCTACCGCTTGAGCCGGATTCTGATTGTCGAGGACGAGGAGTCCTTCAGCGACCCCCTGTCCTATCTGTTGGGTAAAGAAGGGTTCGAAGTCGAGGTGGTGGACAACGGACTGGACGCCATCACCGAATTCGACCGCAACGGCGCCGACCTCGTGCTCCTGGACCTGCAACTGCCGGGCCAGTCGGGCACCGAGGTCTGCCGCCAACTCCGGCAGCGCTCCGGGGTGCCCGTGATCATGCTGACGGCCAAGGACTCGGAAATCGACAAGGTGGTGGGGCTGGAACTGGGCGCCGACGACTACGTCACCAAGCCCTACTCCTCGCGGGAGCTCGTGGCCCGGGTCCGTGCCGTCCTTCGGCGCCAGAGCGAGCCGGAGGAACTCGTCTCCAGTACGGTGCAGGCCGGTCCTGTCCGGATGGACATTGAACGCCACGTGGTCAGCGTCGGGGGCGAGCAAATCGCCCTGCCGCTCAAAGAGTTCGAGCTGCTGGAAATGCTGCTGAGGAACTCCGGCCGGGTCCTGACCCGCGGCCAGCTGATCGACAGGGTCTGGGGCTCAGACTACGTGGGGGACACCAAGACCCTCGACGTCCACGTCAAGCGGCTGCGCAGCAAGATCGAGCCGGATGCTTCCGCGCCGCGGTACCTGATCACCGTCCGCGGGCTGGGTTACAAGTTCGAGCCCTAACGGCGGAGGAAGCTGCCCGGCGGCCTGCGTGGGCGGCCTGCCCGGGCGGCTGGAAGTCCGGGGGGCATGCAAAAGGAGGGGCGCCCGCAGGTGCCCCTCCTTTTGCGATAACTGAGGGCTAGTGGCCGGAGGTGCTGCTCGGCGTCGGCGTGGCCGTCTCGGTCGAGGTTGCCGTCTCGGACGGCGATGCCGTGCTGGAGGCGGTGGGCTCCGGCGTCGGCAGGTACGTCTTGTAGTCGACGATCGTTCCGTCCAGGACCGGAACCTTGAAGGTGGCGTCCTGGGTGGTGCCGTCCTCGGAGATGGTGACCTCGGCCATGGATCCCGGCTTGGCGCCGGCGGTGCTCAGGATCGCCGGGGCGGTGGAGTCGTTGAGCAGGGTGTGGGACTTCTGCTTGACTGGAACCTGGGCCTGCGACCCCTCGGCGCCCTTGATGGTCAGCACAACGTCCTTGGAGGACGTGTTGTACACGGCGCCGATCACGCGGCCCGGCTTGTCCTCGCCGTCGGCGATGATGATGAAGTTGCGCAGCTGCAGAGCACCGAGGTGAGTGTGGGTTCCGTCGGAGGCCGCGTACTGCTCCGAGGTCTGCTGGGGGTTGATGTAGCCGCAGCCGGTCACGGACAGCAGGCCGATGCCAAGTGCAGCCGTAGCCATTGCCAGCTTGCCGCGCTGGCCCCGGTTCATCGCAGTGAAACGCACGTCACGCACTCCTTGAGAGTCTTGAAACATTATTCAGCCATAGCCTAGCCGCAATCGGCCTCAAACAAGGACTCGGGGCCTACACATAAGCGCACGGACGCGTGCCTCTCCGCCGGCCGGAGCCCGCTTGGCGGGGGCCGGAAACCTCTTGGCAGTTAAGGCCGCAGGCACTATTATCCGCATTCGTCAAGGGGTTTGAGGGGGTGGATTGGGGCCATTTTCCCCGGATTCATGCGGTTCCGGGCACCTTTAGATGCCAGTTGTATGCCTTAATCGTGATAAACTGGTCTGCGGGAAAGGGGAATGTCCACATGGTTTTTGAGGTCGGCGAGACAGTAGTTTACCCTCACCACGGTGCAGCCAAAATTGAAGAAATCAAGATGCGCACTGTCAAGGGCGAAGAGAAGATGTATCTCAAGCTCAAGGTGGCTCAGGGTGATCTGACCATTGAAGTTCCAGCAGAAAACGTTGACCTGGTTGGGGTTCGGGATGTAGTGGGCAAAGAAGGCTTGGAGCACGTGTTCGATGTGCTGCGGGCCGAGTTCACTGAGGAGCCCACCAACTGGTCGCGTCGTTACAAGGCAAACCTGGAAAAGCTTGCTTCCGGTGACGTCATCAAGGTAGCTGAGGTCGTCCGCGACCTCTGGCGCCGTGATCACGACCGGGGTCTCTCCGCGGGAGAGAAGCGCATGCTGGCCAAGGCCCGTCAGATCCTGATTTCGGAACTGGCACTGGCTGAAAAGACTGATGAAGAGAAGGCTGCAAGCGTTCTCGACGAGGTCCTGGCTTCCTAACTCAGGGCTGGCCCCAGCAGGGCCGGCGCAGATAAGAATCGAACCCCGGTGGCATCAGGCCACCGGGGCTTCTTTTTGCCTTTTTCGGCCGCCACCCCTCGGTTGCTCTATCACGTATGGTCCCTCTGAGCGCGGCAGAGTCATATGGTCGCAGCCACAGCTGATAGAGCAACCGGATGCTCCGGGGCGCGGGGACGTAGTCTTGTGCCCATGGATACTGCACCGACGAATACGTCACCGGCCGGTCCGGTCACGGCGGTCATTGTTGTGGCCGCCGGCTCCGGCCAGCGCCTAGGCTACGGCATGCCGAAAGCAAAAGTGCCTCTCGGCGGGGACACCATCCTCACCCACGCCCTGCGCGGCGTGGCGGCCGCCGGGATCGCGCGGCAGATCTGCATTGCAATCCCCCCGGGAGACACCGAGCTGCGGGCGCTGTGCGAGGCTTTCACCCAGGAGCTTGCGGCCGGGCACAGCTTCGCCGCGCCGGGCCGTGAGGTCCAGGTCCCGGTGGTCACAGTGGTCGACGGCGGCGCGAACCGCTCCGATTCAGTCCGCGCCGCGATGGCGGCCCTCCTGCCTGATACCGAATCAGTTCTGGTCCACGATGCCGCCCGGGCGCTGGCGCCGGAGGCCGTCTTTCACCGGGTGGCAGCGGCGCTTGGCGCCGGTGCCTCGGCCGTCATTCCAGTGATTCCGGTCGTTGACACGGTCAAGACCGTCGAGCCGACCACCGGCGACGGCGCCGCGGTGGCCCCCGAGCTGGTCACCGGGACGGCGCCCCGTGAGTCGCTTCGCGCCGTGCAGACGCCACAGGGATTCGCCTTCGCCACCCTCAAACGCGCCCACGAGGCTGCTGCCGGGTTCGACGCCGGCCAGGCCGCCCTCGTCACGGACGACGCGATGCTCGTGGAGCTTATCGGCGTCCCCGTCCACGCCGTGCGGGGCGCCAGCCAGTCCCTGAAGATCACCACACCCCTGGACCTGATCCTGGCCGAAGGCCTCCTCGAAGGGCCCTTGGGCGTGCGCTGGGTGGAGGGATGAGCATGTCCACCGATGCGCCGCTGATCCCCAGGACCGGGATCGGGATCGATGTCCATGCCTTCGCCGCCGAAGACAAGCCGCAGCCGTTGTGGCTCGGCGGCCTCTTCTGGGAGGGGGAGCGGGGACTGTCCGGCCACTCCGACGGCGACCCCGTGGCGCACGCCGCCGCCGACGCGCTTTTCTCGGCCTGCGGGATCGGAGATCTGGGCACGCATTTCGGTACGGACCGGCCCGAGTATGCCGGGGCGTCCGGCGTGACCCTGCTGACCGAAGCCGCCAGGATTGTTCGCGCCCACGGATTCGAAATCGGCAATATCGCCGTACAGTTCGTGGCCAACCGGCCCAAATTCGGCCCGCGGCGGGAGGAATCCCAGCGGGTCCTCAGCGACGCTGCCGCGGCGCCGGTCAGCGTCACGGCCACCACGAGCGACGGACTCGGGTTTACCGGCCGCGGCGAGGGGATCTCGGCCGTGGCAACAGCGCTGGTCTATCCGGCCGGCTAAGCACCGGAGGTTAAGCACGGCCGGTTAAACACTGCCGTCCCCGGTCACCTAGGCTTGAAGGGGAAGACCCAACCGGGACCTCCCGTTCCAAACCGTCAGGAGACCTGCCGTGAAGAAGCTGCTGACCGCCGTCGTACTCGTGGCAGGGACCATGCTGACCGGCTGTGCCGGCTCGACGACCGCACCCAGCGCGACGCCAAGATTGAGTGTCGAAGAAAGCTGCAAGTTCCTCAACACCGATACCTTCGTGCCCTCCGGGAGCGCGAAGGAGCAGGCCGGGCAGATTGGCCAGCACTACCAGGAAGTTGCGGACAAAGTGGCGCCTGAGGTGGGCGCCCCGATCCACCAGATGGCCGATATCATGAAGCAGGTTGCGGCGAGCCCCACGGGAACCAAGACCGACGAACAGACCGCCCAGCTCACGGAGCAGATCAACAAGATCGGGCAATACTGCAAGTAGGTTGCCCGGATCGGTGGTGCCGGGCTCCCGGCCGCCAGCAAGGCCGCCGGTAAAGCCGCGGAGCGCCATCGGCTAATCTGGAGCGGTGACCCTGCGCTTTTACGACACTGCATCCGCCGAAGTCCGCGACTTCGTCCCCTTGGTACCTGGCCACGTTAGCCTGTACTACTGCGGAGCCACCGTGCAGGGCATGCCACATGTCGGCCACATCCGCTCGGCCATCGCGTTCGACCAGCTGACCCGCTGGCTGCAGTACCGCGGCTTCCGCGTGACGGCGGTCCGCAACGTCACCGACATCGACGACAAGATCCTCGCCAAGTCCGCCGCGTCCTTCGGCCCCGACTTTGAGGACGAGCCCGGGGCCCTGCGCAACGAGGAGTGGTGGGCCCTGGCCTACCGCTACGAGCAGGAATTCCTCAAGGCCTACGACACCCTGGGCGTCTCCCGCCCCACCTATGAGCCCCGAGCCACCGGTCACATTCCGGAAATGCATGCCCTCATCCAGCAGCTGATCGATCGCGGCCACGCCTACCCGGCCCTCGACGACTCCGGCGACGTCTACTTCGACGTGCGCTCCTGGTCCAAGTACGGGACCCTGACGCGCCAAAGACTCGACGACATGCAGAGTGCCGGGGACGCCGACCCGCGCGGCAAGCGGGACCCCCGCGACTTTGCGCTGTGGAAGGGCTACAAGGACGGGGAGCCGACGACGGCGAGCTGGTCCTCGCCGTGGGGCGCCGGCCGCCCGGGCTGGCACCTCGAATGCTCCGCGATGGTCACCAAGTACCTGGGCACCGAGTTCGACATCCACGGCGGCGGACTGGACCTGCGCTTCCCGCACCACGAAAACGAGATGGCCCAGTCCCAGGCCGCGGGCCACGGCTTCGCCAACTTCTGGATGCACAACGGCATGGTCACCTACGCCGGCGAGAAGATGTCCAAGTCCATCGGCAATACCGTCAGCCCGGCGGAAATGCTCGAACTCGCCCCGCCGCGCGTTGTCCGGTACTACCTCGGGCAGGCGCAGTACCGCTCGGTCCTGGACTACCAGCCGACGTCCCTGCAGGAAGCCGCCGCCGCCGTCGAACGGATCGACGGGTTCATCAGCCGCGCCGGCCGGGTCCTCCCTGACGCGGGATCGGGTTCGTCAACCACTTCCGTCCCGGAAGCTTTTGCTTCGGCCATGGACGATGACCTCAACGTGCCGCAGGCCCTCGCCGTTCTGCACGATACCGTCCGCGCCGGCAACACCGCCCTCACTGACGGGGATCTCGACGCCGCGGGGCAGGCACTCGCCAGCGTCACCGCCATGCTGGATGTCCTCGGCCTCAACGCCACCGCGACACCGGCCGCCGACGAACAAGCCAACACCGCACTTGGCGTCCTGGTCGAGGCGCAGCTGGCGGCGCGGGCTCACGCCCGGGCGTCCAAAGACTGGGTGGCGTCCGACGCCATCCGGGACACTCTGACCGCCGCCGGCGTCGTCGTCGAGGACGGCCCCGAAGGGGCGAGCTGGAGCCTGAAGCGCGGCTGAACGTCGTTGACGGCGGCCGGTGACGTGGGCCGTCGTCGTCCCTTCCGGTCGAGGATTTAACTCGAGTCAGTAGACTGGAGGTCAGACTTATCAATGAATCGCGTATTTAAAGGGTGAAACTCATGGCCAATAACGGTCGCCGCTCGGTCAAATTGAAGAAGGGCCCCTCCGTCGGAACCGGCGGTCACGGCCGCAAGGCGCTTGAGGGCAAGGGCCCCACGCCGAAGGCGGAGGACCGCCCCTACCACAAGGCGTTCAAGAACAAGCAGCTCTCGGAACGCTCCGAGGCCAAGCGCGCCAGCGGCAGCCGCACCACCAGTGCCGCCGCCCGCACCGGCCGCTCCGGACCCAAGGGCCGCGCCACCGAAGAAGTTGTCACCGGACGCAACTCGGTGGTTGAAGCCCTGCGCGCCGGCATCCCGGCCAAGGCCCTGCACGTCGCCGTCCGCATCGAAATGGACGACCGCGTCAAGGAATCCCTGAAGCTCGCCGCCGAACGCGGCATCCCGCTGATGGAAACCGGCAAGCCCGAACTTGACCGCATGACCGACGACGCCATCCACCAGGGCCTCGTGCTGCAGATCCCGCCGTACGAATACCAGGACGCATACGAGCTCGCGGAGGAGACCCTCGAGTCCTGGAAGAAGGGCCACGTAGCCAACGCCCCGCTCTTCGTTGCCCTCGACGGCATCACCGATCCCCGCAACCTCGGTGCGATCATCCGCTCCGTCTCGGCCTTCAGCGGCCACGGCGTCATCGTCCCCGAGCGCCGCTCCGTGGGCGTCACCGCCTCGGCGTGGAAGACCAGCGCCGGCGCAGCAGTCCGTGTCCCGGTCGCACGCGCGGCCAACCTGAACAACACGCTCAAGGCCTTCAAGAACATGGGCATCTACGTCCTGGGCCTCGACGGCGACGGCGACGTCTCGCTGCCCGAGCTCGCCCTGGCCACCGAACCGGTGTGCATCGTCGTAGGTTCCGAGGGCAAGGGCCTGAGCCGCCTGGTCCGCGAAAACTGCGACCAGATCGTCTCCATCCCGATCGACTCCGCCATGGAATCGCTCAACGCCTCCATGGCCGTCGGCATCTCCCTCTACGAGATCTCCCGCCAGCGCGCCGCTAAGTAGTCCCAGCTTCTTTGGGGTTGGGTCCCGCCGGAACCGCAGTTTCGCCGTCGCCGGAGTCGTGGTTGGGTCCGCCGGAACCGGGGTTTTGCCGTCGCTTAGACACCTCCCTGCACCTCGTGCGGCCGCTAGCGGCCTTCTCGGTTCCGGTCGGCGATGCGCTCCTTAGCAAAACTCCGGCTCCGGCGATGAGCCTCGCTCACCTTTTTCGGATGGATGGCAAACGCTCTCTCACATCTCGTGGGGGAGCGTTTTCCTTTAATACTCTGAGTCGGGGCACCCCTAGTCCAGATGTTTCTCGGAAGTACCCCGACGCACGACGCGCAATTCCTCCGGCGACGCGCAGATGTCTTTGCGCGACCCGAATACCCCTAGCGCCAGGGTGTTTGCGGGTCGTCAGGCTGAATACGCCGCGGAAGTCGTGGTGATACCGAAGTACCTCGACGCGGGGTGGGCTTAATTCGAGCGGGCGGCGGGGTCCTGCAAAGGAGCGCATCGCCGACCAGAGCCGGATGTGGCCGCCCGCGGCCGGAGAAAGCGTCGGGAGGAAGGGGCCGGCCGCTAAGCGACGGCAGGGCGCCGGTGTCCGCGTGTGGTGACCAGAAACGGCTTGACCACAACGGGAAGCCTTGGTCTAGAAGATCAGGTGGCTAGAACTTGTGGCGGTTGGCTAGCACTGGGAGTTTGGTGCGGGCTTCCTTGACGGCGGCCGTGTCGAGGTCGGCGAACAGCAGGCCGGGGGCGCCGTCGAGCTCTTCCAGGATGTCGCCCATGGGGGAGACCACCACGGAGTGCCCGACGCCGGTGGGGGCGGAACCCTTGACCGGGTGACCCACGCTGGCGGGGTCGCCTTGGCCGCAGGCAAGGACCAGGGTGGTGGAGTCCAGGGCGCGGGCCCGGGCCAGGAGCTTCCACTGGTCGGCCTTGCCGGGGCCCGAGCCCCAGGAGGCGCACACAATGTTGACGTCGGCGCCGCGATCCGCGTTCTCCGTGAACAGGTCCGGAAAGCGGACGTCGTAGCAGGTGGCGAGGCCGAACGTCACGCCGTCGAGCTCGAAGGTGACCGGGTGTGTGCCGGCGTCAACCGTGTCCGACTCGGCGAAACCGAAGGCATCGAACAGGTGGATTTTGTCGTAACTGGCTTCGAGGCCGGGACCGGTGACCAGCAGGGTGTTGCGTACCTTGGCGCCGTTGCCGGCGGTGCCCGGGGTGAACATCCCCGCGATGATCACGATACCGAGCTCCGCGGCGAGGGCGCGCACGCGTGATGCCCACGGGCCGTCCAGCGGCTCGGCGATATCCAGGAGCGAATTGCCGAAGGCGCGCATGGTCGCTTCCGGGAACACCACCAGGTCCGCGCCGCCGGCCTTGGCCTGGCGCGCGTAGGCGTCCACGAGGGCCAGGTTGGCGGACAGATCGCGGCCGGTGATGATTTGGGCTAATGCAACGCGCACAATTACCTCCAACTCGGCGCTTCATTACAGTATGCAGTGCGGCGGTCCGTACACTGCAAAACGTCAGGAAAATGAAACGGGGGCCATTTGTCCGGCCCGGCTAAGCTTTAAGCAATGGTTATGTCTTACATAGATACAGCTTCCACCGTAGACGCCTCGCGGGCGTTTCCGCTGGGGATCAGCATTCCGCACACCGAGTCACCGGCAGTGGACGATCCCCGGGGTGAGTGCGCCAACGTGGCTGTCTACGCGCCCGGGGTGACCACCCTGGAGATCGCGTATCAGGCGCCCGGGGGTACCTGGCAGGTAAAGACCCTGCCCAACTACACCGATGGCGTGCACCACGGCATTGTGGAGGGCATTCCCGCCGGTTCGCGCTACGGCTTCCGGGCCTCCCCGGAACATGAGGCCCTCCCGCTGTCCATGCCCGCCACGGATTTTGATGCTTTCGGCGAGCAGCCGTTGTTGATGGACCCCTACGGCCGGGCCGTCGACGAACGTGAGGGGCTGATCACCAGCGTCCGGGTCGGCAACGACTTTGACTGGGGGCTGGACCGCAGCCCACGCGTCCCGTGGCGCAACACGATCGTCTATGAGGCCCACGTCCGGGGCCAGACGAAGCTGCACCCGGATATTCCGGCGGAACTGCAGGGCACGTACGCCGGGATGGCCCATCCGGCCATGATCGAGCACCTGATCTCGCTGGGTGTCACGGCGATCCAGCTACTGCCCGTCCATTTCCACGTGGACGAGCCGCACCTGCAGCAGCTCGGGCTGACGAACTACTGGGGCTACAACACGGCCGCCTTCTTCGCCCCGCACCCCGGCTACGCCACGGAGGCCGCCCAAGCCGCCGGCGCCCACGCGGTCCAGGACGAGTTCAAGGGCATGGTCAAGCTGCTGCATGCCGCCGGGCTCGAGGTCATCCTCGACGTCGTGTACAACCACACCGCCGAGGGTGGCACGGACGGTCCCACCCTGAGCTTCCGCGGCCTGGGCGAGATGCAGTACTACCGCAACGACGGCCACGGCAAGTACGTGGACACCACGGGCTGCGGCAACAGCCTCAACTTCGGCGAACCCCGCGTGGTGCAGCTGGTGCTGGATTCCCTGCGCTACTGGGTGAGCGAGTTCCACATCGACGGCTTCCGCTTCGACCTTGCCGTCACGCTGTGCCGCAACAGCGCCAACGAATTCGATCCCCGGCACCCCTTCCTCGTCGCGGTGGGCGCCGATCCTGTCCTGTCCGGCGTCAAGTTGATTTCCGAACCCTGGGACGTGGGCTACGGCGGCTGGCAGACCGGCAGGTTTCCGGCCGGATGGGTGGACTGGAACGACCATTTCCGCGACGCCGTCCGCAGCTTCTGGCTTGCTGACCGCGCTGCGATCGACGGCGGCGGCAGCGGCGGGCCGGTGGCGCGCCTCGCGGACGCTCTCTCTGGCTCCGCCCGGCTGTTCGAGTCCTCCGGCCGGACCCGGCTTGCCTCGCTGAATTTGATAACGGCCCACGATGGCTTCACCCTGGCCGATCTGACGGCCTACGACCGCAAGCACAACGAGGCCAACGGCGAGCAGAACCGGGACGGCCACGGCGACAACCGCAGCTACAACCACGGCTTCGAGGGCCCTACCGAAGACAGCGACATCCTCGCCCGGCGCTCCCAAAGCAGGCGGAACCTGATGGCCTGCCTGATGATTTCCCAGGGCGTACCCATGATCACCGCCGGGGACGAGATCGGCCGGACCCAGCAGGGCAACAACAACGCCTACTGCCAGGACAATGCGATCACCTGGATCGACTGGACCAGCACCACGGAATCCCACGCGATGCTGCGCACCACCAAGCGTGTCATCCGGCTGCGCAAGGAGTTCCTGGCCGGCCAGCCGCATGATTACCCGGCCCGTGACAACCAGTCCTACTTCCACTGGTTCGATGTGGACGGCAAGCCCATGTCAACCGACTCGTGGCATGACCCCGGCCACCGCGTGATCCAGCTCCTGCACGGGTCCGACGACGGGCACGTGGACGGCCTCGTGGTGGTCAACGGCGGCGCCGACGACGTCAAGGTCACCTTGCCTCAGCTGAGCAACGAGGACGGCACCGGGCACCGGCTCTTCGAGCTCCGCGTGACCACCTCCGAACTCCATGACCGGCGTCAGGGCGCCCGCGTTGCCTCCGGTGAACGGGACCTCGTTCAGGCCAACACGATCAATATCTACCGCACCTAATTATTTCGAGACTAAGGACCCCATGAAAATCTACTCGGCTGACACCTGGACCATCGAAGAACTCACGGCGCAAATCGACGACGCCGGCCGCCGCGCCTTTGTGGTCCCCGCCGCCGACACCAAGCAGGCGGTCCTGGACACCTTCGGCGAGCTCCTGGATTCCCCTGAGGACTATGGCACGGACCTGGATGCCCTGCACGATTCGCTGCACGATGTCGCGGATGCCGTGACGGACGACGGCGAGGCCCCCGTGACCTTCATCTGGCAGGTGCCCGCCGCCCTCCGCGCGGACCGCTCCTTCGCCGTCATCTGCGAAACGCTGCAGGACGCCGAAGGCTACGCCGGTAACAGCCTGGACGTCATCGCTGTCTGCCTCTAGGCGACGCCAGTCGCTGACGACCAGCCGCTGACGGTCAGGCGTTGACGATCAGGCCAAGTTCGGCCTTGGACGCCAGCGCCTCGTGCTTGGGGAGCACACGCACGGTGTAGCCGAAGGACCCCGAACGGTCGATCACCAGCGTGCCGCTAAAGAGGTGCCGTCCCTTGCCGAGGTCTTCGGCGGCCTTCAGTTCCGCGACCGTGATGTCAGTCAGCTCGTCGGTGTCCTCGGCCCGGCCGTAGGCCACTTCAACATAGACGTCGTCCGGTGAGAGCTCACGCAGGGCCACATACGCATTGACCTGCAGCAGGTCGCCGATCTGCGGGTCCTCGGAGACCCCCACCGAGTCGACGTGTTCCACCTGGATGTGCGGCCACGCGGCCCGGATCCGTGAGCTCCACGCCGCCAGGGTCTTGGCCTGGGCGTAGTTATCTGCCACGGCGTGGCGTCCTGCGATCGCGGCGGGCCGGTACAGCACGTTGACGTAATCCCGGAGCATCCGTTCCGCTGAGACCGCCGGGCCAAGGTGGGACATGGTGTGCTTGATCATGGAGACCCAGTGCGTGGGAACCTTCTGCGGGCCTGGCTGGGACGGTCCGGCGGCTCCGGCCGCGTCGGACACGGTCAGCCCGTAGAACCGCGGTGCCACCTGCGTCTCGAGCAGCTCGTACAGTGCCGCCGCCTCGATGTCGTCCCGTTCTTCCGCGGAGGCGTCGTTGTTTGCGGTCGGGATCGCCCAGCCGTTCTCGCCGTCGTACATCTCGTCCCACCAGCCGTCCATGACCGAGAGGTTCAGCGAACCGTTCAGGGCAGCCTTCATGCCGGACGTTCCGCACGCCTCCAGCGGGCGCAGCGGGTTGTTCAGCCACACATCGCAGCCGGGGAACAGCGTCCGGGCCATGGCGATGTCGTAGTTGGGCAGGAACGCGATCCGGTGCCGCACGGCGGGGTCGTCGGTGAACCGGACCAGGTCCTGGATCATCTTCTTGCCGGCGTCGTCGGCCGGGTGCGACTTCCCGGCGATGACCAGTTGGATGGGGTGCGTCTTATGCAGCAGCAGCGCCTTGAGCCGCTCGGGGTCGCGCAGCATCAGGGTCAGCCGCTTGTAGGTCGGCACGCGCCGGGCAAAGCCAATGGTCAGGATGTCCGGGTCCAGGACGGAGTCCGTCCACGCCAGCTCGGCGTCGGCCGCGCCACGCTTCTTCCAGGCGGCCCGGAGCCGGCGTCGGACGTCGTCCACCAAGGAGACCCGCATCTCGCGCCGCAACGCCCAGAGATCCTCGTCGGTGACGTTGTAGGCCAGGTCCCAGCGGCCCTCCGCCTCCGCCTCGGCACCGAAATGGTCCCGCGCCAACGCGGAGATCCGGGGGTCCACCCAGGTGGGGACGTGCACGCCGTTAGTGACGGAGGTGATGGGGATTTCGGAGTGGTCGAAGCCCGGCCAGAGGGCGGCGAACATTCCGCGGGAGACGACACCGTGCAGTTTGGCCACGCCGTTGGCCCGCTGGGCCAGCCGCAGTCCCATGACCGCCATGTTGAAGACGAACGGGTTGCCGTCGGCGAAGTCCTCACGGCCCAGGTCCAGGATCCTTGCCACCGGGACGTCCGGGGCGAGGCCGGCTTCGAAGAAGTGCTGGATCTGGGAGATCTCGAAACGGTCGATCCCCGCCGGGACCGGCGTGTGCGTGGTGAACACCGTGGACGCCCGCCCGGCGGCGAGGGCTTCCTCCCAGCTCAGCGGCTCCGTGCCGGACATCAATTCCTGGATCCGCTCGACGCCAAGGAACCCGGCGTGGCCCTCGTTGGTGTGGAAGACCTCCGGCGCGGGGACGCCCGTGAGCCGCTGGAACTCGCGCAGCGCCTTGACCCCGCCCATGCCCAGCAGGAGTTCCTGCTGCAACCGGTGGTCACCGCCGCCGCCGTACAGGCGGTCCGTGATGCCGCGGGCGGCTTCGTCATTGCCCGGGACGTTGGAATCCAGGAGCAGCAACGGAACGCGTCCGACGTCGGCCCGCCAGACGTGCGCCAGCAGGCGCCGGCCGTTGGGGAGGGGAAGGGAGATCTGGATCGGTTTGCCGTTGCCGTCCGGGGCGGCCTCGCGCAGGAGCGTCAGGGGCAGCCCGTCCGGGTCGAGGACCGGGTACGTTTCCTGCTGCCAGGCGTCCCGGGAGAGCGACTGCTTGAAGTAGCCGGCCTGGTACAGGAGGCCGACGCCGATCAGCGGCACGCCAAGGTCCGAGGCCGCTTTCAGGTGGTCTCCGGCCAGGATGCCAAGGCCGCCGGAGTACTGGGGCAGGACCTCGGTGATGCCGAATTCGGGCGAGAAGTAGGCGATGCACGCCGGTGCGCCGTCGCCCAGGCTCTGGTACCAGCGCGGCTGATCCAGGTACCGGTCGAGGTCGTCGGCCGCGGCATGGACACGCTGCACCACGTCCTGGTCCGCCGCGAGGCGCTGCAACTCTTCCCGGCTTACCAGGCCCAGGAAAGTCACGGGATCGTGGGCGCTCTCCGCCCAAATTCCGGGGTTGAGCCCCTCAAAAAGGTCCCGGGTGGGCCGATGCCAGGACCACCGGAGATTGGTGGCGAGCCGGGCCAGCGGCCGGATCGACTCCGGGAGAACGGTTCGGACAGTAAATCTGCGGATTGCCTTCACCAGCGAAACACTAACGGACAAGTCGGTGCCCCGGAACCGCATTCAGATTCTTTCCTGTAAATGACGGATATCGGTCCGGCCAGAACCGGAAACACCCCAAAACGTTCGTGGCCTTAGCATTCTGGCCGTTTTGTAGATAACGTCGAGGCTGTGACGAATAACTCGCGAACCAGCGCCGTGTCCAAGCAAAAGCCCAAGGCCCTGATCACGGATGGCCTTCGATTTGGCCGCTTTCCGATCACCGCCGTGCAGCCTTCGGTGGACGGCGGAAAGTTCCCTGCCAAAGCCGTCGAGGGCCAAACCATTGTCGTGGGAGCCACCGCGTTCCGGGAGGGACACGATCAGCTCGGCGTCAGCGCCGTCCTGCTCGACCCCCGCGGCAAAGAGCGGCAGCGGGTCCGTCTCGCCCCGCCGCGCGGACCGCGTGGGATGGGCACGGACCGCTGGGAAGGCCTCCTGACCCCGCCCGCCACCGGCAACTGGTCCTTCGTCATCGAGACCTGGCACGACCGCTACGGCACCTGGCACCACAACGCCGAGGTCAAGGTGGAGGCCGGCATCGACGTCGAACTCATGCTGGCCGAAGGTGCCGCACTGCTGGCGGAGGCCTCAGAGGACGCCTCGCGCCCCTCCGGTGACCGCAGAACGCTGCGGATGGCCGTTGTCGTGCTCTCCGATACTTCCCGGACCCCCGAGGAGCGCCTCGCCGCGGGCTTCGGCGCCGACGTCGCTGCCGTCGTCGAACGCCAGCCCATCCGTGAATTTGTGACAGTTTCCGAGCCCTACCCGCTGCTGGTGGAGCGGACGCTGGCCGGGGCCGGCGCCTGGTACGAATTCTTTCCGCGCTCCGAGGGTGCCGTGCGCAACCACGAGACGGGGGAATGGACCTCCGGTAACTTCCGCACCGCCGCACAGCGCCTCGACGCCGTCGCCGCCATGGGTTTTGACATCATCTATATGCCGCCGATCCACCCGATCGGTGTCCAGCACCGCAAGGGTCCGAACAACACCCTGATCGCCGGGCCGCACGATCCCGGCTCGCCGTGGGCCATCGGGTCCCAGGAGGGCGGCCACGACGCCATCCACCCGGACCTGGGCACCTTCGAGGACTTCGACGCCTTCGTGGCGCGGGCCGGCGAACTGGGACTGGAAGTGGCCTTGGACCTGGCCCTGCAGGCCGCGCCGGACCACCCGTGGGTGCAAAGCAATCCGGAATGGTTCACCACGCGCGTCGATGGCACTATTGCCTACGCGGAGAATCCGCCGAAGAAATACCAGGACATTTTCCCGCTGAATTTCGACAACGACCCCGCCGGGCTGTCCAACGAAATTCTCCGGATCGTGATGCTCTGGGTCAGCCACGGCGTCAAGGTCTTCCGTGTGGATAATCCCCACACCAAACCCGTGTGGTTCTGGGAATGGCTCATCGGCAAGGTCAATAAGAAGCACCCCGACGTCGTCTTCCTGGCCGAGGCATTCACCCGCCCGGCCATGATGCACGCCCTTGGCCGGGCCGGCTTCCAGCAGTCCTATACGTACTTCACCTGGCGGAACACCAAGGAAGAACTTGAGGAGTACTTCCAGGAGGTCAGCCACGAATCGCCGGCCTACTTCCGGCCGAACTTCTTCGTCAACACCCCGGACATCCTCACCGAATACCTGCAGTTCGGCGGCCCGGCGGCCTTCAAGATCCGTGCCGCCCTGGCCGCGACGGCCAGCCCCATCTGGGGCGTGTACGCCGGCTTTGAGCTTTACGAACACGTGGCCCGTCCCGGCGCCGAGGAGTACATCGACAACGAGAAGTTTGAGTACAAGGCCCGCGACTGGGACGCGGCGGCCGAATCCGGGCGCACCCTGGCCCCGTACCTGACCCGGCTCAACGCGATCCGCCGCGCACACCCGGCCTTGGGGGATCTGCAGAACCTGACGGTGCATCAGAGCTCGGACACCTCAACCGTGGTGTACTCCAAGCACAAGACCCTCCCGGACGGGACCAAGGACACCCTGATCGTCGTCGTCAACGTGGACCCGCACGGCACCCGGGAGAGCACCGTAACCCTGGACCTGCCGGCGCTGGAACTGGACCCGGAGAACTTCACGCACAACGGCCGTTTCATGGTTGATGACCTGCTGACCGGCGAGAGTTGGGAATGGGGGGAGTACAACTACGTCCGTCTGGACCCGCACGTCGAGCCCGTTCACATTCTTAGCATCCGGAGGTAGTGCCAGTGAGTTTCAGCCCGCAGAACCCCAGCCAGCACTTCAGCCCGAGGGGGAGCTTTGAACTGAACGCTCCAGGGCTCCAACACGATCCCCTCTGGTACCGCAAGGCGGTCTTCTATGAGGTGCTCGTCAGGGGCTTCGCCGACGGCAACGGGGACGGCTCGGGCGATTTCCACGGCCTGATCGACAAACTGGACTACCTGCAGTGGCTGGGGGTGGACTGCCTCTGGCTCCCGCCGTTCTTCCAGTCACCGCTGCGCGACGGCGGCTACGACATCTCGGACTACAACTCCGTGCTGGACGAGTTCGGCACCATCAGCGACTTCAAACGGCTCGTGGCGGAGGCGCACGCCCGGGGCGTCCGGGTGATCATCGACCTTCCGCTGAACCACACCTCAGACCAGCACCCGTGGTTCCAGGAATCGCGCAAGGACCCAGACGGTCCCTTCGGCGACTTCTACGTCTGGAGCGATACTGACGAGAAGTACCAAGACGCCCGCATCATCTTCGTGGACACGGAAGAATCCAACTGGACCTTCGACCCCATCCGCCGGCAGTTCTTCTGGCACCGGTTCTTCAGCCACCAGCCAGACCTCAACTTCGAGAACCCCAAAGTCATTGACGCGCTCTTCGACGTCGTGCGGTTCTGGCTGGACCAGGGCATCGACGGCTTCCGGGCCGACGCCATTCCGTACCTGTTCGAGGAGGAGGGCACCAACTGCGAGAACCTGCCCCAGACCCACGAATTCCTGCGCCAGTTGCGCCGGATGGTCGATGAAAGCTACCCGGGCCGCGTAATCATTGCCGAGGCCAACCAGCCGCCCGCCGAGGTGGTGGAGTACTTCGGCACCGAAGAGGAACCGGAGTGCCACATGGCGTTCCACTTCCCGATCATGCCGCGCCTCTACTACGCGCTGCGTGACCAGAAGGCGGCCCCCATCATCGAGACGATGAAGGACACTCCGGACATCCCCGAAGGCGCCCAGTGGGGCACGTTCCTGCGCAACCACGACGAACTGACGCTGGAAATGGTCACCTCCGACGAGCGCGCCGCAATGCTCGGCTGGTACGCACCGGATCCGCGCATGCGCGCCAACATCGGCATCCGACGCCGGCTGGCCCCGCTGCTGGACAACTCCCGCTCCGAGATCGAGCTCATCAACGCCCTGCTGCTGTCCCTGCCGGGCAGCCCGTTCCTCTACTACGGGGACGAGATCGGCATGGGGGACAACATCTGGCTCGAGGACCGCGACGCCGTCCGCACCCCGATGCAATGGAACCCGGACCGCAACGCCGGGTTCTCCCATGCCGACCCCGGCAAGCTGTACCTGCCAGTGATCCAGTCGCTGGTCTACAACTACAGCATGTCGAACGTGGAGGCCGAGGCCGCCCATTCCGGGTCACTACTGCGCTGGACCCGGCAGATCCTGAGCGTCCGCAAGAACCACCCCGCCTTCGGGCTGGGCGGATTCAAGCACGTTGAGGCCGACCACGACGTCGTCCTCGCGTACCTGCGTGAACTCCCGGAAGGCAACGCTGCCGGCGCGGACGCCGAGACCATCCTGTGTGCCTTCAACCTCTCCCAGCACCCAGTGGCGACCACGCTGCGCGTGCCTAGCTACGCCGGCAGGGGCCTCCGGGACGTCTTCGGTGGCCAGGCGTTCCCGGCCATCGGCGAGGACGGAGCGCTGACGCTGACCCTGGGCAGTCACGATTTCTTCTGGTTGCGGATCCGTTCCGCCGCCTCCAACCCGGCATCCCCGTTCACGCAGGCGATGCCCATCCTGTCCATCGAGGGTTGAGATGACTCGACCGATCCTTGCCCCGGCCTTGAGCGGACTGCTTGGCGCCTGGCTGCCGCGCCAGCGCTGGTTCCCCGTCAAGACTGCCGAGTTCACCTTCGAGCCGGCGGGCGGCCTGCGCCTGGGGACAGCCACGGGCGAGGGTGCCCCCGGCGCGGCAGCATTCGAGGTGTTGTTAGTTGCGGTGTCCTATCCCAGCCCCGGTGGCAGCCGGACCGACATCGTCCAGGTGCCCCTTAGTTTTCGGCCAGAACCCCTGCCGGGGGCAGAGCGCGCGCTGATCGGCGAACTTCCCGGCACGCGCGCCGATGCCGCCCACCAGTGGGTCTACGACGGCGTCCACGACGCCTCCTTCGTCGCCGCCTGGCTCGAGCTCATGCGCCACGGAGGGAGTGCGCCGTCGGGGAACGCCACCGGCCACCTGGTGGACTCCGGCTACCGCCTGCCGTTCGCAACGGGCAAGGTCAAAGTGCTCGCCGGCGAGCAATCGAACAGTTCGGTGATAATCGACGACGGCGGCTCGGCGGCCATCGTGAAGTTCTTCCGTGTGCTGTCGGAAGGCCAGAACCCCGAGGTTGAAATCGGGGCGGCGCTGACGGCAGGGCGCACCGAGGAGGTCCCGGCAACCCTTGGCTGGGTAACCGGCGAGTGGGAGGCTCCGGCGGCTGCACTGGCCGCGGAACCGTCCGAGGCCACCCGTCCTGCCCGCGGCGAGCTCGCTGTTGCGCACGAATTCCTCGCCGGCGGACTCGATGCCTGGCGGCTCGCCGTGGACGCGGCCAGCCGGGGGATCGGGTTCACTGCCGAGGCCCACGCGCTGGGCGCGGCGACAGCCACCGTGCACCGGAGGCTCGCCGAGGCACTGGGCACAGCCGCAGAATCCGCGCCGGGGCAGGACATCGCTCCCGGCGTAGCCCAGCGCGTCCGCCAGTCCTGGGCCCAGGCGTCCAACACTGTTGGGCCGTACGAAGAAGGGCTGAACGGCCTCCTCGACCGACTCGCTGGCACTAGCGCCGGGCCGCTCCAGCGTATCCACGGGGACCTCCACCTCGGGCAGATCCTGCAGGTTCCGGGAGAGGCCGCGATGGCACCGCGCTGGGCCATCCTCGACTTCGAGGGTGAGCCTCTGCGCCCCATCTCCGAACGCAACTTCCCCGACGTCCCACTTCGCGACGTCGTGGGCATGCTGCGGTCCTTCGACTACGCCGCCGGCGCCGCCGTCCGCGAAAATCCCGGCGCCGTGGTGCCCGGGACCTGGGTGGACGACTGCGCTGAGGCCTTCCTGGCCGGCTACGCCGAAGTAATCCCCGGCAGCATCGACCGCGACTCGCCGCTCTTTGTGGCATTGTGGCTCGACAAAGCCCTCTACGAAGTCATCTACGAACTAAGGAACAGGCCGGACTGGCTCTCCATTCCGGTGAATGCATCGCGTCGTCTCCTCGGCAGTACAGGTTCCGGCGTCGCCGCCGAAACCGCAGCGGAAGGTATAAAAATGACAGGTTCAGCACGTATCGATCGGCCCGGCGCACCACTGCCCGTGGACGGTGAAACCCTGGCGAGGGTCGCGACAGGCGAACACCACGCGCCCCACTCGGTCCTCGGTGCCCACCTTGATGACCACGGCCACGTCACGATCCGCACGGTCAAGCACCTGGCGGAAGCGGTTTCTGTCGTGACGTCGGCAGGCACGACGCCCATGGCGCACGAAGCGGACGGCGTGTGGGTGGCCGTGATGGAACCGGTCGAGCGCGGCCACGTGCCGGACTACCGGCTCGAAGTGACCTACAAGGACCACGAACCGCAGGTCATGGACGACCCCTACCGCTACCTGCCGACCGTCGGCGAAGTGGACCTGCACCTGATCGGCGAGGGCCGGCACGAGCGCCTCTGGGATGTCCTGGGCGCGCATGTCCAGCACTACAAGTCCTCGCTGGGCGACGTCGACGGCGTGTCCTTCGCGGTCTGGGCCCCGAACGCCCAGGCAGTGCGCGTCAAGGGTGATTTCAACGGATGGGACGGCCGCGAACACTCCATGCGCTCCCTCGGATCCACGGGTGTGTGGGAAGTCTTCATCCCGGGGGTTGTAGCAGGGGCGTGCTACAAGTTTGAATTGCGGACCCGGCACGGATACTGGGTGGAAAAGGCGGACCCGCTGGCCTTCGGCACCGAGGTCCCCCCGCTGACGGCATCCCGGGTAGTTGAGCCCTCCTACGTCTTCAAAGATGCCGAGTGGATGCAGGCCCGCGCCGGCCGCGATCCGCACAACTCGCCCATGAGCGTCTACGAGGTCCACCTCGGCTCCTGGCGGGTGGGGCTGGGTTACCACGAACTGGCCAAGGAACTCGTGGAATACGTCAAATGGCTCGGCTTCACCCACGTGGAGTTCATGCCTGTGGCCGAGCACCCCTTCGGCGGCTCCTGGGGCTACCAGGTCACCTCCTACTTCGCGCCGACCTCGCGCTTCGGGCACCCGGACGAATTCCGCCACCTCGTCGACGAACTGCACCAGGCCGGCATCGGCGTCCTCCTGGACTGGGTCCCGGCACACTTCCCCAAGGACGAGTGGGCCCTGGCCCGGTTCGACGGCGAACCCCTGTATGAGCACGCCGATCCGAACCTGGGCGAGCACCCGGACTGGGGAACGCTGATCTTCGACTTCGGCCGCACGGAGGTGCGCAACTTCCTGGTGGCCAACGCGCTGTACTGGCTCGATGAGTTCCACATCGACGGGCTGCGCGTGGACGCCGTCGCGTCCATGCTGTACCTCGACTACTCGCGCGAAGAGGGGCAATGGCAGCCCAATCGCTATGGCGGCCGCGAAAACCTTGAAGCGATCTCCTTCCTTCAGGAGGTCAACGCCACGGTCTACAAGACTCATCCTGGCGCGGTCATGATTGCCGAGGAATCCACCGCTTTCCCGGGCGTCACGGCACCGACAAGCGGCGGCGGCCTTGGCTTCGGCCTCAAGTGGAACATGGGCTGGATGCATGACTCGCTCAAGTACATGGCCGAGGACCCGTACAACCGCCGGTGGCACCACGGCACAATCACGTTCTCGATGGTCTATGCCTTTACGGAAAACTTCCTCCTGCCGATCAGCCACGATGAAGTAGTGCACGGCAAGGGCTCCATGCTGCGCAAGATGCCCGGCGACCGTTGGCAGCAGCTCGCAAACCTGCGCGCATTCCTGGGCTATCAGTGGGCCCACCCGGGCAAGCAGCTGATCTTCATGGGCACAGAATTCGGCCAGGAAGCGGAGTGGTCGGAGCAGTACGGCCTGGACTGGTATCTCGCGGACATCCCGGCACACAACGGCATGCAGCTCCTGACCAAGGACCTCAACGAGCTGTACCGTTCCACGCCGGCCCTGTACCAGCAGGACAACCAGCCCGAAGGTTTCCAGTGGATCAACGGGGGAGACTCGGACCGCAACGTGCTGACGTTCATCCGCCGCGATGCGGACGGCAACCCGCTGGTCGTCGCCGTGAACTTCTCCGGCGGCCCGCACACGGACTACCTCCTGGGCGTCCCGGCGGCCGGCGAATGGCAGGAAGTGCTCAACACCGACGCCTCCAGCTATGGCGGCTCCGGGGTGGAGAACACCGGCACCCTGACTGCGACGAAGAACGGCGTCGACGGGCAGCCGGCCACGCTCGTCGTGACCTTGCCTCCGCTCGGGGCGGCGTACTTCACGCCGCTGGGTTAGGCGCACCCGATTTAGGCGCACCGGGGTTAGGTGCACCGCCCGGGTACCGGGCGGGCGACGCCGAGGAGCACCCCTGAGAGGCCCGGAATCCCCGTGATTCCGGGCTTTTCTGCACCGTCTTCCAGGCGGCTTTGTCAGCCGGGCCAAGTGGTGGTAGAGTTTATTTCCGCGCTGCTCCCCGGAGTTGATCGGCCACCAAGACCCAGAAGCCTATGGCAAGACTGAGTTTGGATCGCCGATTTGACTAGGGTGAAGCGGCCGGGTAAGTTTGAAAAGTTGCTCCGGAGCGATCCGCGACCGAATGAATGGTTGTGGTGGTGCCGGGTGTGTCTGTTGTTTGAGAACTCAATAGTGTGCCAAGTTTGTTGATACCAATTTATTGTATTGAATTGGTTGAATTGACCAGGTTGCGCCACCCCGTGGTGTGGTCTGGTTTTTACAGCTGGTTTCAAATTTTGTGCATTGTGTGCATCCCGTTTTCCCGGGGGCGCATGGTGTGTCTGTTTTACTTCAACGGAGAGTTTGATCCTGGCTCAGGATGAACGCTGGCGGCGTGCTTAACACATGCAAGTCGAACGAT
>NZ_FNGD01000001.1:401935-593417 GCF_900102895.1 Arthrobacter sp. ov407 | reverse complement strand
TCAGCAGGCCGGACGAGGACAAGCCGGCCTCCGCCGCGAGATCCTGGGCAGTTTCGCCCGCGATGAACCGTTCGACCAAGGCGAGCTTGAATTCGAACGAGTACACCTGTTTTGTCGGCTTGGCCATCAGCGCTCCTCGACCGTGGATTCTCCACCGCAGATAGAGAAGCTGCACCGGCGAGTGAGACACACCCAGCAGCCGCGCAGCCGCTTTATCCGCGATGCCCTTCTCAAACCACGCTACAGCGGCCTCGCGCTGCTCTTCGGATAACGGACTACGTACATGCATAAAACTGCTCCCCGGGAGTCGGAACTGAATTTCTCAGTCCAACTTCCGGGGAGCAGTTCAGGCGAACGGTGGGCATGCCCATTTGGCAGTGGCCCTGCACGAGCCCGGGCGGGCGCTGAATCGGGCCGGTGCCCGGTTCCGGCAGTTAGCTGTGGAGCACGGCCCGGAACGCCTCGCGGCGCCTGGCCTGTTCGTCGGGATCCGGAACGGGCAAGGATGCGATGAGTTTCTTTGTGTAGTCGTGCTGCGGGTTGCCCATCACCTGGTTGCCGAGGCCCTGCTCCACCATCTTGCCCTTGTAGAGCACGCCGACCCAGTGGGAGAGCATGTCCACCACGGCGAGGTCGTGGCTGATGAAGAGCGCCGCGAAGCCGAACTCCTGCTGGATCTCCTTGAACAGCTCCAGCACCACGGCCTGCACGGACACGTCCAGGGCCGAGGTCGGCTCATCGGCGATGAGCAGCTTCGGGTTCAGGATGAGCGCCCGCGCCAGGGAGGCACGCTGGCGTTGCCCGCCGGAGAGTTCATGCGGGAACCGGTCAGCGTACGATGCCGGCAGCTGCACTGACTCGAGCAGCTCGCCGACCCGCTTGCGCGCCTCAGCCGCGGTCGGGTTGGAGTGGATGATCAGCGGTTCCGCCACGCAGTCGCCGATGGTCAGCTGCGGGTTGAACGAGGCCGCCGGGTCCTGGAACACGAAGCCGATCTCCTTGCGGAGCGGCTTGAAGGTGCGCTCCTTGAAGTTCAGCATTTCGTAACCCAGCACATTCAGGCTGCCGCCCGTGGTCCGGTTGAGACCCGCGATCGCCCGGCCGATGGTGGTTTTGCCGGAACCCGACTCCCCCACGAGACCGAAAACTTCGCCTTCGGAGACGGTGAAGCTGACGCCATCGACGGCCTTGAAGGCCGGACTGCCCAGCCGCCCCGGGTACTCGATGGTCAGGTTCTTGGCCTCAACCAGCACTTTGCCGCCCTGGTGGGCGCGTTCCACCATGCCCTCCGACGCGGAGTTGCGGCCCAGGTGCGGGACAGCGGCGAGGAGCTTCTTGGTGTAGTCCTCCTTGGGCTGGGCGAAGAGCACCCGTGAGGATGCCTCCTCCACAACGTCACCCTGGTACATGACCACGACGCGGTCGGCGAGATCGGCGACAACGCCCATATTGTGCGTAATCAGCACGATGGACGTTCCGTAGTTGTCGCGCAGGTCCCGCAGCAGTTCAAGGATCTCGGCCTGCACGGTGACGTCCAGGGCAGTCGTCGGCTCGTCCGCCACGATGAGGCCAGGGTTCAGGGCCAGCGCTGCGGCAATCACAACGCGCTGTTTCTGGCCGCCCGAGAACTGGTGCGGGTAGTAGTTGACCCGCGTTTCCGGGTCCGGGATGCCCACTTTGCGGAGGGCTTCAATTGCCCGCGCCTTGGCTTCCTTGGCCGAGACCTTGCTGCGGCCGCCGGTGCCCGCGTGTGCGCGGATTCCTTCGGCGATCTGCCAGCCCACGGTGAAGACCGGGTTAAGGGCGGTGGATGGTTCCTGGAACACCATGGCCACATCGCGGCCCCGAATCTCCCGCAGTTTCGCCTCGCTGACGCTGATGACGTTGTTGCCGTTGATCAGGACCGCACCCTGGCTGATAGCCGTCTCCGGCAAGAGCCCCAGGATGGTCTTGGCCGTCACAGTCTTGCCGGATCCCGATTCGCCAACGATGGCCACGACCTCGCCGGGGTTGACCTGGAGGCTGACGTCTTTGACGGCGTACACGTCCCCGGCATCAGTGGCGAACGTGACCTTGAGGCGGTCGATGTCCAGGACCGGACCTGCGCCCTGGCCGGGCTTGTCGATGTTGATGGTCATAGAACTCTCGATTCTGCTTCGAGTGCAGTCTGGGCCCCGGCGGTGGAGTCGGGTCCGCCCTTGCCTGCCACAGCCTTCTTGCGGCCCCGCAGGCGGGGATCGTTGAGGTCGTTGATGCTCTCACCGACGAGGGTCAGCCCAAGAACGGTCAGGACGATCGCCGTACCGGGATAAACACCGGTCCACCAGATGCCCGAGGAGGCGTCTGCTATGGCCTTGTTCAGGTCGTAGCCCCACTCGGCGGCGGAGGTCGGTTCGATGCCGAACCCCAGGAAGCCGAGGCCCGCCAGCGTCAGGATGGCCTCGGACGCATTCAACGTGAAAATCAATGGCAGCGTGCGGGTTGCGTTCTTGAAGATGTGCCGACCCATGATGCGAATGCTTGAGGCACCCACCACCTTGGCTGACTCGACGTACGGCTCCGCCTTCAGCCGGATGGTCTCGGCCCGGATGACGCGGAAGTACTGCGGGACGAACACCACCGAGATGGAGATGGAGCAGGCAACAATGCCTCCCCAGAAACTGGACTGGCCGTGGCTGATGACGATTGACATCACGATGGCCAGCAGCAGGGACGGGAAAGCGTAGATCGCATCGGCGATCACCACGAACACCCGGTCGAGCCAGCCGCCGAAGTACCCGCTGACAAGGCCGAGGGCTACGCCGAGGAAAATCGACATGGCCACGGCGACGATGATGACCACCGCGGCCGTCTGGGCACCCCAGAGCACACGGGAATAGACGTCATAGCCGCCCACCGTGGTGCCCCAGATGTGGGCCGGGGTGGGGGGCTGCTGTGTCGGGAAGGGACCGGCGGCGTCGCTGAGCTGGGCAAACCCGTAGGGCGCGATCCACGGCGCAAACACGGCAACGAGCAGGAAGACAGCGGCCAGCACCATGCCGGTGACGAGCATGCCGCGCTGCAGCCCGACGCTCGAGCGGAAATGCGAGATCACCGGCAGCCGGTAGAAGAGGGGCTGCTTGCGCCCGCTTACTTTGGTTGCATTCATGGCTAGTACCTCACTCGCGGGTCGATCAGGGCTGCGACGACGTCCACGATGAAGTTCGTGACGGCAACGATGACCGCCAGCATTACGACAATGCCCTGGACGGCGACGAAGTCGCGGGCGTTCAGGTATTGCACCAGCTGGTAGCCAAGGCCCTTCCACTCGAAGGTGGACTCCGTGAGGACGGCGCCGCCTAGCAGGAGGGCAATCTGGAGCCCCATGACCGTGATGATCGGGATGAGGGCCGGTTTGTAGGCATGCTTGGTCACGAGGCGGTAATTACTAACGCCACGGGACCTGCCGGCCTCGACGTAGTCCTTGCCGAGTGTGCCGATGACGTTGGTGCGGACCAGCCGCAGGAAGACCCCTGCCGTCAGCAGCCCCAGGGTGAGTGCGGGGAGGACTGAATGGGCCGCGACGTCGCCGTACGCGGCCATGTTGCCGCTGCGCAAGGCATCCAGCCAGTAGATCCCGGTCGGTGCGGCCAGGCTTCCCATGGCCAGTTCGGTCCTGGTGGAGGCCCGTCCTGCGACGGGCAGCCAGCCGAGCCAGACGGAGAAGGCCAGCTTCATCAGCAGGCCGGCGAAGAATACCGGGGTGGCATAGCAGAGGATGGCGAAGAACCGCAGGACGGCGTCGGGCGCCTTATCGCGCTTGTAGGCGGAGATGAGCCCGAGCGGGATGCCGACCAAGAGCGCCACGATGAGGGCATTGATGGCCAGTTCCAGGGTTGCCGTGCCAAAGGTGATGATCATTTCGACAACGGGCCGGCGGTCGGTGATGGTGGTACCGAAATTGCCGGTCGCCACCTGGCCAACGTATTCGAGGTACTGCACGAGGATCGGGCGGTCGTAGCCGGCGTCGTGGATGCGCTGCGCGAGCGCCTCCGGGGGAAGCCTGCCGCCCTGGGCTGCGGTGATGGGGTCGCCGATGACCCGCATCAGGAAGAAGACCATAGTCACCAAAATGAAAATGGTCGGAATGATCAGGAAGAACCGGACCAGGATGTAGGTCCCCAAGCCCCCACCCGAGGATTTTTTCTTGGACGGAAGAAGTCCGTCGGCGTCGTTTAGCGGCGCCTCAGTCAATGTTGTCATTGGTACCTAAGATTGTGCTGTCGCGGCCTTGGGCGGGCCGGCGTGAACTGCGGGGTGCGGCAATGACCAGCAAAGGCGGGGCGCCTTGAGGGCGCCCCGCCTCGCAGGCTGGTCAGGACAGCACGGATGCAGCCTTACTTGGAAATAGTTCCCAAACGGAACTTGAAGGAGGCATCGAGGGTGGAATCGACACCCTTGACACCGCTGCCGGAAATGGCAACCTGCGCGCCCTGGAGCAACGGAAGCGTGGAGATGTCCTTGGCGAGGGCATTCTGCGCATCCTTGATCGTGGACTCGCGTTCAGTCTTATCGACGGTGGTGAGCTGCTTGCTGATCAGGTTGTTGACGGTGGGGTTGTTGTAGTGGTTCTTCAGGAAACCGCCCTCCGGGAAGAACGGGGTCAGGTAGTTGTCGGCGTCGCTGAAGTCCGGGAACCAGCCAAACTGGAACAGGGGGTATTCATCGGCGCGGCTGGCCTTGCTGTAGGTGACCCATTCCGTGGACTGCAGGTTGACCTTGAACAAGCCGGACTTCTCCAGCTGGTCCTTGATCATGGCGTACTCGTCGCCGGAGGACTTGCCGTAGTGGTCCGGGTTGTATTGCAGGTTCATCGAGACGGGGGTCGTCACACCGGCGTCGGCCAGGACCTTCTTGGCCTTGTCCAGGCTGGGCTTGCCGGCGTCGCCGTATGCGTCCTTGAACGATTCGTTGGCACCGAGGAAGCCGTTGGGAACGTTGGAGTACAGCGGCAGGTAGGTGCCCTTGTAGACCTGGTCCGCGATGGACTGGCGGTCAACGAGGTTCGCGATGGCCTGGCGGACGGCGAGCGCCTTGGCCGGATCGGCGTCCGGAGCCTTGGCGCCGAACGGCATGGTGTCGTAGTTGAACGTGATGTAGCGGATTTCGCCGCCGGGCCCAACGTTGACCTTGACCTTGGAGTCCTTCTTCAGGTCATCGACGTCGGTGGCGCTCAGGCTGCGGTTCGCGACGTCGATGTTGCCCTGCTGGATGTCCAGCTTCATGTTGGTGGGGTCGGCGTAGTACTTGATCGTGGCGGCGTCGTTGGCCGGCTTGCCGAGGACTCCCTGGTAGTCCGGGAAGGCCTTGAAGCTGACCAGCTCGTTCTTCTTGTACGTGTCAATCACGTACTGGCCGTAGAAGGCCTTGGCCTTGACGATCGAGTCGTCGTCAAGCAGTTTGTCGGCCGGGAAGACTTCATCGTCGACGATCGGCGCGGCGGGGCTGCTGAGGATCTGAGCGAAGGTCTGGTCGTTCGCCTGCTTCAGCTTGAAGACAACGGTGTTGGCATCGGGGGCGTTGATGCTTTCGATGTTGGTCAGCAGGCTTGCGGGACCGGCGGGATCGTTGATCTTGGTCTGCCGGTCGAAGGAGAACTTGACGTCCTTGGAGTCGAGCGTGTGACCGTTGGCCCACTTGAGGCCCGGCTTGAGCTTGACCGTGTATTCGGTCGGCGAGGTGAAGGACGCGGACTCGGCCAGATCCGGAACCGGATCGGCGCTGCCCGGCTTCGAGTTGAGCAGGAAGGAGTAGATCTGGTTCATCACCATGAACGAACCGTTGTCGTACGCGCCCGCCGGATCCAAGGCGGTGACCTTGTCCGTGGTGCCGTAGGCGATTGGACCGCTCGCGGCGGCTGATGACCCGCCAGCGCCGCCGGACGGCCCCGTGCAGGCCGTCAGTGCAAAGGCGGAAACCCCGGCCAGCGCGATGACGCCCTGCCAGGCCTTTTTGTTCATTGCCATCTGTGAACTTTCTGTTCGATGCGTTCTAGCGCAGCCCGAAGTGAAACGAGTGACTCGTCGGGCGGCACGCTTTGCTGATCCCTAGATTCAACCAGACAATCATTCGGTGAAACGTTGCATTTTGTGAGTTGAGACACAAAATTTACACGATTCGAAGGTTTCTCTCATTTTCTTCAGGATTCCGCTCGGATCTTCGGCAGGGTCCCAGTCCCATCTGCCGTGGGGCCGACACGACGAAAGGCCCCGCCATGTGGCGGGGCCCTTCGTTGGATTTGGTGTGGCGGGCGACTAGAGCGCGGCCCGCTGAAGCGAGCGTGCGACATCGATTGTGGCCTGGCCCAGCACGCGGCTGCCCTGGTAGAGCACCACCGTCTGGCCGGGGGCCACGCCGCGCAGCGGCTCGGTGAGGGTAACCACAAGCTCGTCCCCCGCCATGTGCGCGCGGGCCGGGACGGGGTCGCCGTGGGCGCGGACCTGGGCGTAGCAGTCGAACTCCTCGCCAGTCGCTACTTCGGCGATGGGCAGCCCCGCCCAAGAGACCTTGATGCCGCGGATTTCGTCGATGGCGAGCAGCGCCTCCGGGCCCACCACCACCTTGTTTTCCTTGGGCCGGATTTCCAGCACGAACCGCGGCTTGCCGTCCGCGGCCGGGGTGCCCAGCTTCAGCCCCCGGCGCTGGCCCACGGTGAACGCATTGGCGCCAGGGTGCTCGCCGACCTTCGCACCGGACTCGTCCACGATGTCCCCCGTGGTCATTTCGATCTTCTCGGCGAGCCAGCCGGCGGTGTCGCCGTCCGGAATGAAGCAGATGTCGTGACTGTCGGGCTTGTTCGCCACGGAGAGGCCGCGGCGCTCAGCCTCCGCGCGGACCTCGGCCTTGGACGGCGTCTCCGCGAGGGGGAACATCGAGTGCTTGAGCTGTTCGTGGGTCAGGACACCGAGCACGTAGCTCTGGTCCTTGGCCCAGTCCGCGGCGCGGTGCAGCTCAGGGTTGCCGTCGGCGTCGGTGATGACCTTGGCGTAGTGGCCGGTGCAGACGGCGTCGAAGCCCAGGGCTATGGCCTTCTCGAGCAGCGCGGCGAACTTGATGCGCTCGTTGCAGCGCATGCACGGATTGGGGGTGCGGCCGGCAGCGTATTCATCGATGAAATCCTGGACCACATCTTCCTTGAACCGCTCGGAGAAGTCCCAGACGTAGTACGGGATCCCGAGGATGTCGCAGGCACGCCAGGCGTCCCGGGAGTCCTCGATCGTGCAGCAGCCGCGGCTGCCGGTTCGCAGGGTGCCCGGCATCCGGGACAGCGCGAGGTGGACGCCGACGACGTCGTGCCCCGCCTCGACGGCGCGGGCGGCGGCAACGGCGGAATCAACGCCGCCGCTCATGGCTGCAAGAACTCGCATACTGGCTTTCTTTAGGGTTCAGGGGGTCGCAGGCACTTGGTTCACTGCTGTATCGGTTCACAGCAGTATTACTTCACTGCAGTATTAGTTCACCGCAGTCCGCGGAAATAGCACAATGCCTGCCCCGCCATTCTATCGCCACGCCGAATCCTCCCCAAAAGACCTTGACGGGGCCGCTTCCCCCTTCTAGCGTCAGAACATGCGGTTTTAGAAACGGAAGCGCACAGATGCGGGAATCGAGCGGACATGGCTGTCGAGAACATCGTGATCGTGGGCGGCGGGCTGGCGGGTGCCACCGCCGCCAAAACTTTGCGGGCGGAGGGTTTCAGCGGCCCGGTGGTGCTGGTGGCCGCAGAGTCCCACCAGCCGTATCTGCGCCCGCCGCTGTCCAAGGAGTACCTGCTGGGCAAGGCCGGCGACGACGCCCTGCCGGTGGTGCCCGAGGACTGGTACGACGCGAACGGCGTCGACCTCCGGCTCGGCGTCCAGGTCACGGATCTGGACCCGGCCGCCCGGGCTGTGGTTCTGGACGGCGGCGGGCGGTTGGAGTACTCCTCCCTGCTGCTGGCCACGGGAGCGCGGCCCAGGAGCATCCCCCTGCCCAGCGGGCTCGAGGGCGTCAGCACGTTCAGGACGGTGGAGGACAGCCGGCGCCTGCACGCCCGCCTCGCCGACGGTGGCTTGAATGTGGTCATGATCGGGTCCGGCTGGATCGGGATGGAACTGGCCGCCGCCGCCAGCACCTTCGGAAATACCGTCACCCTGCTGGGACTGGAGGAGGTGCCGCTGGGCGCGGCGATCGGCCCGGACCTTGGTGGCTTCTTCCGCGGGCTGCACGAGGCCCACGGCGTGCGGTTCAGGCTTCCGGCGTCCGCTGCCGAGATTCAGGGACGGTCGGGACGGGCGACGGCAGTGGTCACCGATGCCGGCGAAGTCCTGCCCGCCGACCTGGTGGTCATCGCCGTCGGCGTCGCGCCGGAGGTCGGTTTGGCCGAGGCGGCCGGCATCGGGATCCGCAACGGCATCCTCACCGACGCATCGCTGCGGACCTCGGCGCCCGGAATCTTCGCCGCCGGCGACGTCGCCAATGCCCTGCACCCGTTCACCGGCGAGCACCACCGCAGCGAGCACTGGTCCAATGCCCTCAATGGCGGCAAGGTGGCGGCCAAGGCGATGCTCGGCCTCGATGCCGTGCTGGACACCATCCCGTACTTCTACACGGACCAGTACGACGTCAGCATGGAGTATTCGGGCTTCCCGTCGCTGGTTGCCGGGCCACCGGTCATCCGCGGCTCGCTGGCGGACAAGGAATTCATGGCCTTCTGGCAGCGGGAGGGCAGTGTGGTGGCCGGGATGAACGTCAACTGGCCCCGCGCCGCCAAGCCGCAGAAGGCGATCAAGGCGCTCATCAGCTCACGGACGGCCGTGAGCCCGGACCTGCTCGCCGACTCCTCGGCACCGCTGGATCAGCTCCTGGACCAGCCTCCGATTTAGATCCCTGCGGAAGCCTGACGGGCAGATTCGCGCGCGACCGTTCCCGCGGTCTGAATGCTGGACTCATGCCCGGCCATGCCCGCCTGGCGGGCCCGTGCGTAGGCGCCCGGCAGCGCGGCGAGCAGGGCATCGACGTCGGCGTCGGTCGAGGAATGCCCGAGCGTAAACCGCTGCGCACCCCTCGCCGTGTCCTCATCCAGGCCCATGGCCAGCAGCACATGGGAGGGCCGCGGAACACCTGCAGTGCAGGCGGAGCCCGTGGACGATTCGACGCCGGCGAGGTCCAGCAGGAACAGCAGCGAGTCTCCCTCGCAGCCGGGGAACGTGAAATGCGCATTGCCAGGCAACCGCCCGGGGCCCGGGGCGCCCCGGAGCACGGCCTCGGGGACGGCCGCTAAGACGCCCTCGATCAACCGGTCCCGCAGGGCCGCGATCCTGGCGGCCTCCTCGGGGAGTTTCGCGGCGGCGGCCTCGGCGGCCGCGGCAAAGGCTGCGATCGACGCCGTGTCCAGGGTCCCCGAGCGGACGTCGCGTTCCTGCCCGCCGCCATGCTGGACCGGGGTCAGCTTCACCGCCCGGCCAAGGATGAGCGCGCCGACGCCGACTGGTCCGCCGATCTTGTGCCCGGAGACGGACATGGCGTCCAGTCCCGTCCCGCGGAAGTCAACGGGTATGGAACCGAAGGCCTGGACGGCGTCGGAGTGGACAGGCACGCCGGCGGCGTGTGCCAGCGCCACAATCTGGGCGACGGGCTGGATGGTGCCGACCTCGTTGTTAGCCCACATGACGGTCACCAGCGCGATCGACGCCGGATCCCGGGACAGCTCGGCCTCCAGCACCGTCAGGTCTACGACGCCCGCGGCGTCCACCGGGAGCCAGCAGACCTCGGCGCCCTCATGCCGCTCGAGCCATTCGACGGTGTCCAGCACCGCGTGATGTTCGACGGCGGAACACAGGATGCGGGTACGCACAGGGTCCTCGGCGCGGCGGGCCCAGTACAGGCCCTTGACCGCGAGGTTGTCCGCCTCGGTCCCGCCGGAGGTGAAAATGACCTCTGAGGGATGGGCACCGGCGGCCGCCGCCAGTACTTCCCTCGCGTCCTCCACGGAGCGCCGGGCACGGCGGCCCGATCCGTGCAGCGAGGAGGGGTTGCCGGTCCGGGCCAGTTCGCGCGTCAGTGCGGCCAGCGCCTCCGGGGCGAGGGTGGTGGTGGCGGCGTGGTCGAGGTATACAGGCACAGCCCAATTCTACCCGCGGCGGCGCCTGCGCTCCCCGGCGGCCATGGGCGAAGGCACGGGGGAAGGGCACGGGGCTGGTGTACATTCAAGCGGTGAAAGCGTCCCTGTACCTAGTGCTGGCCACCTTGTTCTGGTCCGGCAATTTCGTCGTCGGACAGGCCGCCGTCGCCTCAATGACTCCGCTGGACCTGACGTTCTGGCGTTGGGCCCTGGCCGCCGTGCCGCTGCTGCTCCTGGCCCACTTCATCGAGAAACCGGACTGGCGCGCGGTGCTGCGCCGCTGGCCCGCGCTCCTGGCGCTGAGCGTCCTGGGCATGAGTGGTTACACGCTGCTGCTCTACAGCGCGCTCGGATACACGTCCGCGATGAACGCCTCCCTCATTACGGCCGCCAACCCGGCCCTGATTGTGGTGATGGCGATCGTCCTGCTCGGCGAGAGGACCACCGGACTGGGCTGGCTCGGCATCTGCCTGGGCCTGCTGGGGGTGCTGCTCGTCCTGACCCAGGGTGAGCTGGCACGTTTATTCAGCCTCTCCATCAACACCGGCGAGCTCATGATGATCGGTGCGATCATCGTCTGGGGCTTCTATACGATCATTGCCCGCAGGCTGAAGGTGCCGGCCATCTCGGCCACGGCCGTTCAGGTGGTGATTGCGACCGTGATGCTGGCGCCGCTTGCCCTGGCCATGAACGTGCAGTTCCCCGACACCGCGGCCGAAGGCTGGTCGCTGGCGTACATCGCACTGTTCCCATCCCTTGGTTCCTACCTCCTCTGGAACCTGGCGCTGAAGACCACCCCGCCGGGGACCGCGGGCAACTACCTCAACCTGATGGTTGTCTTCACGGCGATCATTACGGTGCTGCTGGGGACGCCGCTGACCCTCGTGCAGATCGTTGGCGGCCTCATGGTGATCGGCGGCGTCCTGCTGACCGGAATCAAGGGCCAGCCCAGGCTCGCAGTGCCGGCCGCCCCAACCGCGGGGGGCGCGGGGTAGGTAGCCGCGGCGCCGGGCGGTCCGGGTCACGCAGGCAGCGACGTCACACGGGCAGCCCGGTCAAGCAGGCAGGATGCGGGCACAGCATTGCCCTGGCTGCGCGCTCCCCCGCTCCCTGAGATCTTCGATGGCGAGCGCTTCGATGCGTCCTGGGTCGATCCCCAGGGCCGCGGAGGCCCCGCCCAGGAAGGCCCCGTTCATGGCACAGACCACGTCTGTGTGCCCGGCGGCGAGGCGATGGAACGGGCAATTCATCAGCACCAGTCCCCCGCCGCCGTCGTCTGCCGGGCAGTAGCCTTGCCCCGTCAGGAAGTCCGCGAACGGGCCGCCACCATCGGGACCGCCGGCGGTTTCCGTATCCCCCCCGATGGCCTCCGCCGGCTCGCGCCCGGTTGACCTGGCTGCCGACTCGCCCGCTGACTGCCCCTTGGCGCGGGCGGCCCGGAGCAGGGCATCCCGCGGCGATCCGCCGTCGCTGGTTGCAGCTTCGATCGCGGAAACCAGCAACTCGGCGGCGAGATCGTAGTGGCGGTCGGGGACGGAGGCCGCTATCTCGTCCACGGCTGCCCGGTACAGCTTGGCGGGCCGGCCGGAACCGGGGCCCTCCCGCCCTCCAAGCTTGCGGAACTCCACGTCCAGCAGCCCGTCTTTCACGAGCCGGTCCAGATGGAACGAGGCCGTGCTCCGCGCCAGGCCCAAAGCCTTGGCGGCGTCGTCCCGGCCAACGGCGTCTACCGCTGAGGCGACGTAGTCAAACAGCACCCTGCGGTTCTCGTCGCCCAGGGACGCGATCGCCGCAAGCCGGCGGTTCCACGGAAGTTTGGTCATGAGTCAAGAATATCTCTAAAAACAAGAATTGTTGCTTAATCCACATCCGAGGTTCTAAAATCGAGTTATCCATTTTTAGAAGGAGCATGTCATGAAAGTTTCGCCAGCCCTCTCCACTCCGGCCCAGCAGCTCGCGGCGGACCCGCACCGCCAGGCCTTCCTCTTGTTGCGGACCGTCTTTACGGTTGCGCCGATCCTGTTCGGCCTGGACAAGTTCACGAATCTGCTGACCGACTGGACCATGTACCTGGCCCCCGTGGCGACCTCGGTAGTCCCGCTGCCGGCCCAGACCATCATGTACATCGTTGGCGTCGTGGAAATCATCGCCGGCGTAATGGTGGCGCTGCGCCCGCGCTTCGGATCCGCGCTCGTGGCCGCCTGGCTGCTGGGCATCATCATCAACCTGATCGTCCTCGGCGGCTTCTACGACGTCGCACTGCGTGACTTCGGGCTGCTCGTGGGCGCCCTGGCACTGAACAGGCTGTCCCCGCGCAAGGCCACGCCGGCCGCTACGCCAAGCGCCTAGGCCAAGCCGCTACGCGAGAACACAGACGGCCCGCGGAAAGACCTCGATGGTCATCGGGAGCGCCCCGATCCGCTCGCCGTCGGCGTAGGCCACGATGTTGCTGGCCGCCAGTTCCACGGTGCGGACCCGGCGAAGGTGCACGGCGGGGTGGCCCACGTGCTTGCCGGCAAACACTTTCGGGAACACGGCCAGCAACCCGGTCCGGGACAACCGGCTAACAATAAACAGGTCCAGGTGTCCGTCATCAAGGACAGCCTCCGGAACGATCCTCATTCCGCCGCCGATCGACTGGCCGTTGGCGACGGAAATCAGCATGGCGTCCTGCTGCCACCGTTCGCCGTCGGCCGTGACCGTGTAATTGATGGCCCGGAACGAGGCCAGTTCGCGAAGCATGGCGAGCTGGTAGCGGATTTTGCCGCGCGGCCAGCGCCAGTCATTGGCCCGCTCATTGACGGCAGCATCGAACCCAGCCGAGACCACGCCCGCGAACCAGCGGGTGGTTCCTCCGGCGGTGATCCTGCCGGCGTCGATCATCCGGCCGCCGTCGGCTAGAGACTCCAGCGCCCGTTCGCAGGCCGCCGGGAGGTTGTGCAGCGGCAGGCCCAGGGCCCGGGCCGTGTCGTTGCCCGTCCCGGTGGGAATGATGCCCAGCGGAACCCGGCCGCCGGCCCCGGCACGGGCGCCGGCACGGGTACGGGCACCGGCACCGGCAAGCGCATTGAACCCGAGGTGGACCATGCCGTCGCCGCCCACCACCACGAGGGCATCCACGCCCGATTCCAGCGCGTGCTCAACTGCCTGTGCGAGCGCGGCATAACTGTCCGCGCACAGCAGCTGGACCTCCGCCCCGGCTGCACGGAAGTGCGCCGCCGCTTCCTTCCCGGCGTGCCGCGCCCGGCCAAAGGATGCTTGCGGGTTCACGGCGACGGCGATCATCATGCGCTGAATTATGACAGCCGCCGGGAACCATCCCGGTACGCGCGCTCGTTATTCCTCCAGCCGGTTAAACTGGGCCTGCCGGGCGCCCGCGAACGGTCCGGCATTTTCAACGCCGGCACCATCGATGAAAAGGATCTCTGTTTGACGCAGGGCAGCAGCTCGCATTACCAGGTCCTCGGGATCCCCGTGACGGCGACGGAGAAGGACATCAAAGTGGCGTACCGCAAGGCCGCCCGGCTCGCCCACCCGGATCACGGCGGCGATCCTGCAGCGTTCCGGCGCGTCACTCTCGCCTACGAGACACTCATCGACGTAAAGCGGCGCGCGGACTATGACCGGTCCTACGGCAGCGCCTCCGGCGGCGCGTACTCCTCTCCCGCCGGCGACGAGGGCGCTCATTTCGATGCCCCGGCCGCGGGCAGCCGGGCCTCAGCCAACGTGCGCCGACCGAACACACCGCGGAATACGGCGGCCGACCCACCCGTGTATATTCCTCCGTTCGAGCAGTTTGGCGACGGGACAGCGGTGCCGCTGATTCCTGCCGGCGTGGCGCGAGCGCAGGTGCACGGTATGCCCCGCAAGCGTGGAATCTTCGGGGCCGAGGCCCGGATCCAACGGGAAACGCGCACTGTCCAGCTCATCAGCAGGCAGATCCTGACCGCCATTCCGGCGGCGCGGCTCGTCAACGGGCTGCAGTCCCCGGCGGACAACAGCCACATCGACCACGCAGTCCTTGCCGGCTACCGGCTCGCAATCATCGGATCCATGCTGCTGCCGCCGGGCGCCTACGCGTGGAACGGCAGCACGTTGACACACGGCGGACGCTCCGTCGCCCCGCCCCAACTGGCCCACGTCGTGCGCCGGATGCAGGACATTTTTCCCGAGCTCAATGTCACCGGCTGGATTGTTGTCCACAGCACGGACGGCAACCTGCATCAACCGGTCATCGACCGGCACCGCCGCGCACCCGGCGGCCACGGCAGCGGGTACGGGGAAGGTTCGGGGCTGGTCGAGGTGGTCAACGCCGCGGGCTTGGCCCGCGGCCTCAAGCAGTTCCTCGGCTCGGGACCGGCCCCCAACACCGTCAACGTGCCCGTCCTGGCCCGGCTGCTGCGCGGAATGCACTAGATTCCCGAGCCCGCTGACGAGGATCTCGCGGCTATTCCATCTTTGTGTGCGGCTGGCGGCTGCCCGGGTCAGGCGTCCCGGCGCTTCACGGAGATCAGGGCACCGGCCAGGGCCACCACCGCCCAGCCCAGCACGACGAGGCCGCCCTGGACCTGGGTCAGGTGATCCTGAGCGGTACGGATCGCCACCATGTCCATGCCTGCCGACGAGGGAAGGAAGAGCCCGAGATCCCTGAACAAATCGTTCACACCGGAGAGGATGGCCACGATGATCGGGAGGACGGTGAGGACACCCAGGGTGGTGACGATGCCGCCGGCGCTGTTGCGCAGCAGAGCCCCGATGCTCAGGCCCAGGACGGCGATCAGGGCGAGGTAGACGCCGGCGCTGACGATGCCTCGGATGACCCCGTCTGCGATGAGCGGGTAATTCAGGCCATGCGGTTCCAGCATGGGCTGGGCGATGGCATACGAGATGAGGGCCCCGACGACGCCGACGACGAAGGAGGTTCCGGCGATGACGAGTGTCTTGGCCAGCACGGCAGTGATCCGGCGGGGCACCGCGGTGAGGGTCGTGGTGATCATGCGGGTGCCGTATTCGGAACCGATCTGCATCACGGCCAAGGAAGCAATCAGGAACTGGGCGATGACAATGCCGTTGGACGCAACACCGCGGGCCATCACCCCGAACTCCTCAACAGTGCCCAGCTGGGCTTCGCTCCCCGCCGGATCGGCGCCGTAGGCGATGTAGCCAGACGCCATGTCGACCACGGATAGCGTGCTGAGCAGGCTGATACCGACCATGCCCAGGAACGCGATAGTGAGGATGATGTAGCTGGAGCGCAGCGAGGTCAGCTTGATCCATTCGGCGTGCACAGCCCGGAGGAAGGTCAGCCCGGCGCCGCTTTCTTGGCGGGCGGCTGCCGTGGCGCGGCGGCTGGTGGGTGCGGTGGTGGTCATCGGTTTCCCTCTCCTGCCCCGGCCAGGGCGGCGGAGCGGTATTCAACGTCGTCACGGGTCAGTTCCATGTACGCCTCTTCGAGCGAGGCCCGGACCGGGGTCAACTCGTGGATCAAAGCCTCGTGCTCCCGGGCAATCCAGGCGATCTTCCGGGGCTCGGCGCCGGAGACTTCCAGCAGGCCAGGCTCCAGTTCACGGAAAGCGATTCCGCCGGCGGCCAGCCCGGCCCTCAGCCGGTCGGCCTGGTCGCTGCGGACCAGTGTCCTGTCCTGCCCGTGGGCTAGGATCTCGGCAACGGGGGCGTCGGCGATGATCCGGCCCCGGCCGATGACGATCAGGTGGTCGGCGGTCTGCGCCATTTCGCTCATCAGGTGCGAGGACAGGAACACCGCCTTGCCCTCGGACGCGAGGCGACGGGTCAGGTTGCGGACCCACTGGACGCCTTCGGGGTCGAGCCCGTTGACCGGCTCGTCGAAGATGACGGTCCGGGGGTCGCCCAGCAGGGCGGCGGCGATGCCGAGCCGCTGGCCCATGCCGAGGGAGAACCCTTTGACGCGCTTCCGTGCGGTTTCCGTGATTCCGGTCATGGCCATGACTTCATCGACCCGGCTGCGGCGGATGCCGTGCGTGGCGGCCAGGACGGAGAGATGCTTGACGGCGCTGCGGGCCGGGTGGAGCGCCTTGGCGTCCAGGAGGGCGCCGACTTCTCTCAACGGGGCCGCGTGCTCCGCGTACGGGCGGCCGTTGACGAGCACCCGGCCTGAACTTGGCAGGTCCAGTCCCAGGATCAGGCGCATGGTGGTGGATTTGCCGGCGCCGTTCGGGCCCAGGAAGCCGGTGACTTGCCCGGGCTGGACGGTGAACGTGACGCCGTCCACAGCCGTGCGCTTTCCGTAGGTCTTGGTAAGGCCGTATGCCTCGATCATGGTCCAGCTTTCTTCTCGGAGAGTGTCTGTCCGTCAATGCATGAGGACCAGCCCACAAACTCACCGCCCCCACCACCAGTAAACATGCGTAAGTGCAGGTCAGAAGGGATTTCAGGCTCCGTTTACGCGCAATTCGTCATAGCGGACGACGATTTGATCTTCGGCCACACACAACCGGTCAGGGCGGCCGGCGCACCCGACGCCGGCGGCTCGCTAGGATGGAAAGGTGTTCCGCATCCTCTTCCACACCCCCGAAATCCCCGGCAATACGGGAAACGCCATCAGGCTGGCTGCCATCACAGGCGCCCAACTGCATCTGGTGGAGCCCCTGGGCTTTGATTTTTCCGACGCCAAGCTCCGGCGGGCAGGCCTGGACTACCACGACCTCGCCGTCGTGACCGTCCACCCGGACATCGACGCAGCCTGGGCGGCGCTGGAGCCGGAACGGGTGTTTGCCTTCACCTCCGACGGCGAGACCACCTACACGGACATCAGCTACCGCGCCGGCGACGTCCTGCTGTTTGGTCCTGAATCCGTGGGTTTGCCCGAGGAAATCAAGCACAGTCCCCGGGTGACGTCCCGCGTCCGCCTGCCGATGCTGCCCGCCCTCCGGTCGCTGAACCTGGCCAACGCGGCGTCCATCGCCGTCTATGAGGCGTGGCGCCAGAACGGGTTCGCGGGGGCCAAGCTGTAGCCGGTCCGCCGCGTATCGCCCCCCTGCCCCATGGGGAGCCCGTGGGAATGGATCCCGCAGATCGCACCCATCCGCGTTCCGGGCCGCGCCGAATCACTTCTGAAGGCGGGCACACGAAACCGTCCACTCAGCGTTGTGGGGAGAAACGGATGGGAGCGAGGAGAGGCGGGTGAGAACAGTGCATCTGGATAAATCCCCTGCCCGCGAGGCAGGGGCAGGGCTCTTGCCGCATGCGGCAGCTCTTGGCCCGCGTTCGCCGGTAGGCGCCTTATGCTTGGGGGTGATGGATACTCCGAATGCCCCGAACCCCGAGGCCGCCGCTCCTGCGGGTACCTCAGCCGACATCAACGGCCGGCTCGGCAGTCTGCTGGAACTGATTGCCCGGGGCGACCAGGCGGCGTTCGCGGAATTCTACAGCCTGACCTCCAGGCGCGTCTTCGGCATGGCGCGCCGGGTTCTGATCGATGCCGAACTCAGCGAGGACACCACCCAGGAAGTCTTCCTGCAGGTCTGGCAGAACGCTGCCAAGTTCAATCCCGCGGTCGGCAGTCCGCTCGCCTGGCTCATGACCATCTCGCACCGCCGCGCCGTCGACAAGGTCCGGTCGTCGCAGTCTGCCACTGACCGCGAAGCCAAATACGGGGCCAGCAGCCAGGAGATCGACCACGATTCCGTCTCGGACGAGGTCGGCAGCCGGCTTGAGGCCGAGGCCGTGGTCCGGTGCCTGGGGACGCTGACCGATACGCAGCAGGAGTCCGTGCGGCTGGCATACTACGGCGGCCTCACATACCGGGAAGTGGCCGAGCGGCTCAATGCCGCCGTTCCTACCATCAAGTCCCGCATCCGCGATGGACTCATCCGACTGAAGACCTGCTTGGGGGTGAGCTGAATTGACCGACATGAACGCACCTGAGAACGATAACCGCCTCCCCGGCGGCTTCACTGCCGAGATCGCCACCGATCTGGCTTCCGGCCGCGTCGTGGACCTTGCCGAGGTCTACGCCCTCAACGCCGTGGACGACGCCGAGCGCGCCGCGATTGAGCAGTTCCTCGCCTCCGCACCGGCAGCGGACCGGGATGCCTTCAATGAGCGCGTCCGGCAGGCCCGGGAGACCCTGGCCACCAGCTTTACCGCCGAGGAAGAGCCTCCGCCCGGGCTGCTGGACCGGATCATGTCATCCCTGCCGGCGCAGGCTACCCAGCCCTCCCCCGCCGCAGAGCCCCTTCCCGGCACGGGTCCGACGCCTGTGATGCCGCATCCGCTCCATGACAGCTCCGGGATGCCCGTGACCGACGAGCTCGGTGCGGCCCGCAAGCGCAGGGAAGAACGCCGCCGCCCGCAAGGCATGCGGAACTGGCTTGTCGGCGTCGCCGCTGCAGCCGTGATCGCCCTCGGCGGCGTCGGTGTGGGCGCGTATGTGGCAAACCAGAACGATCCGCTGAATCAGGTAATGCAGGCCAGCGACGTCCGCCAGGCCACCGTCGACGTCAACGGCGGCGGCACGGCCACCTTGTCAATTTCCCCGTCCAGGGACGCCGCCGTCATCAAAATGAACGGCGTCCCCGCTCCGCCCGCGGGCAAGGTCTACCAGATGTGGCTCATCCCCAAGGACGGCTCGGCCCCGGTGTCGCAGGGTCTGATGGACGCTGAAGCCCTGTCCAAGCCCGCGGTGGTCAAGGGCATCGGCTCCGCCGCCGCCCTGGGCATCACCGTAGAACCCGAAGGCGGGTCCGCGACACCCACCCTGCCGACCGTCGCCGCCGCGCCGCTGGGCGCCTGATCGTCCGCAGTCCGCAGGGCACATAGGGCACAAGAAAGCCGCCCGGGCCTTGGTTCCTTCCATGGAAGGAACCAAGGCCCGGGCGGCTTCGTGCTTTGGTGCGGCTACATTCTGGCGGGGCTATGTTCCGGGCCCGGCTAAATGACCTGCGAGAGCAGCATGACCAGGCCGAAGCTCACCACGGAGATCAGCGTTTCCATAACGGACCAGGTCTTGAACGTCTGGCCCACTGTGAGCCCGAACAGCTCCTTGACGAGCCAGAACCCGGCGTCGTTTACATGCGAGAAGAACAGCGAGCCTGCGCCGATCGCCAGGGCCAGCAGGGCCGCGTGCGTCGGCGTCAGCGAACTGGCGAGCGGGGCCACGATGCCGGCGGCCGTCACGGTGGCGACGGTGGCCGAGCCTGTCGCCAGGCGCAGGGCAACGGCCACGATGAAGCCGAGCACCAGGACGGACATGTTGGTCCCCTCGGCCCAGGCCTTCACGGAGTCACCCACGCCCGCACCAATCAGCGTCTGCTTGAAGCCGCCGCCGGCGCCGACGATCAGGATGATCCCCGCGATCGGGCCCAGGCTGGCAGCGATCTTGCTCGTAATCTTGGCGCCGTTGAGGCCCACGGCGTAGCCAAAGGTCACCATGGCCAGCAGGACGGCCAGGGTCATCGCCACCAACGGCTGCCCGACGAAGTCGAAGAACATCCGGATGGCCGGGGCCGTCAGGGGGTCGGGCCAGATGATGTCCACGACGGCCCTGAGCAGCATGAGGACCACCGGGAAGAGGATGGTCATCAGCGTGACGGGGAAGCTCGGCGGGCGCTTGACGCCCTCCATGTCCGCGCCGTGCACGGTGTCGACGCCGCCGGCGACGGCGGGGGCGCCCACCGGCACCCACCGGGCTGCCAGACGGGAGAAGAGCGGGCCGCAGATAATCACCGTGGGGATGGCAACGAGGATGCCGAGGGCCAAGGTGGTGCCCAGTTCCGCCTTGACGGCGCTGATGGCGATCAGCGGTCCCGGGTGCGGCGGCACCAGACCGTGCAGCACGGACAGGCCGGCCAGGGCCGGGATAGCTATGCGCATCAGAGGCATTTTCGAGCGCTGCGTGACCAGGACGATCACCGGCAGCAGCAGCACGAGCCCGATCTCGAAGAACATCGGCAGGCCGATGATCACGGCGACAAGCGTGATGGCCCAGACCAGCTTGTTTCCGGTGGCCTTGGCCAGGAGGGTGTCGACCACCCGGTTGGCACCGCCGGAGTCAGCGAGCAGCTTGCCCAGCATCGCGCCGAGCGCGACCAGCAGGCCAACTTCCTTCAGGACGCCGCCCACGCCGTCCTCGAAGTTGGCGATCACCCTGGCCGGTTCCACACCGGCGGCGAGGCCGACGAATCCGGACCCCAGAATCAGGGCCAGGAAGGGATGGAACTTGAATTTGGCGATCAGCACCACGAGCAGGGCGATGCCCAGGCCCGCGATGAGCAGTAGTTGGCTATTGACGCCGGTCCCGGCCTCAACGGCAGCCGGAAGCTGCATTGCTATCAGTGATTTCACAAAAAATTCCTTGGTCGCGACGGAACGCCGGAAGGCTCAGGGCCTGGCGTCGGCGGCGTCGAGCTTAAGTCGGGTGATGATTTCCTGTGCTACTTCCGCCGGCGTTGCGGAGACGGACAGGGAAATGAAGTTTTCGTCCGCTGTGGGCGCTTCGAGCGCGTCGAACTGGGACTCCAGCAGGGCCGGGGGCATGAAGTGCCCGTGACGGGACGCCAGCCGGTCGGAGATATTGTCCCGTGATCCCTCGAGGAACACGAAGACCACGCCTTCGCCGCGCAGAATGTCCCGGTAGCGCTTCTTCAGCGCCGAACAGGTCACGACGCCGGGTTTCCCCGAGCCGGTGTGGGCCCGGATCCAGTCGGCAATGCTTTCAAGCCAGGGCCACCGATCCTCGTCGGTCAGCGGCTCTCCTGCGTGCATCTTTGCCACGTTTGCTTCCGGGTGCAGGTCGTCGCCCTCGGCAAGATCCCAGCCCAGCCTGCCGGCCAGAAGTCCCGCGACAGTTGATTTGCCGGATCCGGAGACGCCCATGATCACAAGAACGGGGTGTTGCGCAGTCTTCGCCATCAAAGTCTGCCTTCCATCAAATAAATATGATTTAAACAGAGGCAAGCATATGGCAGAGGTGGTGCTGCGGCAACACTAGAAACCGGCGATGGTCCCCTGGCCGTTGACTGTTACGACATGGAAGGCCTCGGCACTGCGTCCGGCGGGGAGTCCGGCGCGGGCCCCGGTGCCCAGCATGAGGCCGCGGACCGTCCGCTCCATGGCATCGACGTCGGGGTGCTGGCTGACGTGGATGTGGATGGCGGCAAGCTTGCTGTCCACGTGCTCGGTGACGTCCACGAAGTGGTTTTCGCGCTCTTCCGGCCCCGCGAAGAGCCACAGCCAGGGCAATTTGTAGGCCTCCAGCCCGGACTCGGCCAGTTCCGGATACGCGAATGGGTTTTCCAGCGCGGGATACACGGCACGGGTCACGGCTTCCCCCACAGCCAGGTGATCCGGGTGGCTCTTCTGGATCCGGTTCCAGTTCCGTTCCGGATGCATGGACACCACGACGTCGGGCCGGAGCTGCCGGATCAGGCGCACCACCTCGCGCATCACCTCATGCGAGGGTTCGAGGTAGCCGTCACGCTGGTGCAGGTAATGGATGTCCGTGACGCCGACCAGGGCGGCGGCGCGCTGCTGCTCAGCGACGCGCAGCCGCACGATTTCCTCGCGCTGCGCGGGATCAAAGCCGCCGGCGTCGCCGTCGGTCATGATGCAGTAGCTGACCTGGACCCCTGCGGCGGTCCATGCGGCCACTGTGCCGGCGGCGCCGAAATCGATGTCGTCGGGGTGGGCTGTGAAACAAAGCACCCGCTCAATCCGGGAGGTCGCCGGGTCGAACGGGCTTTGTGCCGGAACGGCGTTAGTGCTCATGCAGTCAGCCTTTGCGCTTCTTGATTTCCGCGGTTGCCTGCGGCAGAACCTGGAAGAGGTCGCCCACAACGCCGAAGTCCGCGATCTCGAAAACCGGCGATTCGGCGTCCTTGTTCACGGCCACGATCACCTTGGCGGTCTGCATGCCGGCCTTCTGCTGGATGGCTCCGGAAATGCCCGCGGAGATGTAGAGCTGGGGCGAGACGGTTTTGCCGGTCTGGCCGATCTGCGCATCGTGGCCGATCCAGCCAGCGTCCGTGGCGGCCCGCGAGGCGCCGATGGCAGCGCCGAGGGCGTCGGCGAGTTCCTCCAGCGGACCAAAGTTGCCGTCCACGCCACGGCCGCCGGCCACGACGATCCGCGCCTCGGTCAGGTCGGGGCGCCCGCTGGCAGGCTTTTCACTGCGTGCCGTGACCCGGGCGGAGGCGGCGGTGGCCGTCTCCGGGACCTCGATCGTGACGGCCTCCGGTGCCGTGCCGGTCACCGCGGGCTCGGGCGTGATGCTGTTGGGCTTCACAGTCAGCACGGAGACGGGCGTCGTGGCCTTCGCCGTGGTGGTGTAGGAACCAGCCAGCACGGACTTGTGGGCCGTACCATCGGGGTCCACAGCCACGACGTCGGTAATGACACCGGCGCCGAGCTTGATGCTGAGCCGGGCGGCGATTTCTTTGCCCTCGGCCGAGTTCTCGGTCAGGACCACGGTGGCACCGGAAGTCTGGACCGCGGCGGCCAGATAGGACGCCTTGGGGCCCACCAGATAGTCGTCGAGGTCGGCGGCGGACGGGCGGTAAAGTGCCTGGACGCCGTACGCGGCAAGGGCGGCAGCGGCGTCATCGTGCAGTTCGCCATTGAAGGCGACGGCCGGTTCGCCGAGGGAGCGGGCGATCGTGAGCAGTTCCAGGCTCGACTTCTTCAGCGCCTGGCCGGGGTTATCGATGAAAACGAGTACTTTTGCCATGTTCGGATAATCCCCTTTAGAGCAGCTTCTGGGCGGCCAGGAACTCGACCAGCTGGATGCCGGCGTCGCCTTCGTCGGTGATGATGGTGCCGGCCGTGCGCGGCGGGCGGGCCTCTGCGGTCTCGACGGCGGTCCAGGAACCGGCCTTGCCCACCTGGGCCGCGTCGACCCCGATGTCGGCAAGGCTCAAAGTGGTGATGGTTTTCTTCTTCGCCGCCATGATGCCCTTGAAGTTCGGGTACCGGGGATCATTGATCTGGTCGGTGACGGAAACGACGGCCGGCAGTTCGGCCTCAATGGTGTCCGCGTGGGTGTCGCCGTCGCGGCGGGCTGTGAGCTTGCCGGCGTCGAGATCCAAGGACGCGGCAAAAGTTACCTGCGGGAGGCCCAGCCGCTCAGCGAGCTGCGCCGGGACCAGCGAGGTCTCGCCGTCCGTGGAGGCCATGCCGGTGAGGATGAGGTCCGCGGGGGCGTCCGCGCCCAGGTGGCGGATCGCGGCGGCCAGCGCGAGCGAGGTGGCCGCGGCATCGGAACCGGCAAGGGCCTCGTCGCTGAGGTGCACGCCTTCAGTGGCGCCGATCTGCAGGGATTTCTTCACCGCGTTGACGGCCCCGGCCGGCCCCATGCTCAGGGCGATGACCTTGTTGCCGGCCGCTTCTCCGCCGCGGGCCTCGGTCAGCTGCAGCGCCGCCTCCAGGGCGTATTCGTCCAGCTCGGACAGGATGCTTTCGGAGCGGTCCACCGTGTTGGCCTCACCGGTGAGGTGGCGGTCGAACTGCGTATCCGGGACGTGCTTGACCAGCACAATGATTTTCAGAATTTCTTCCACTGTGTCTACAGCAGCCTTCCATGCGGGTGGACAGCCGCCCCTGGCGGGGTCATGGCCACGGAACACCCGGTAGCCGGGCTGTTCCTAGCTAACCACATAGCTGCCGGCCAGCGTTGCCACGGTTAACGTCTGTGTCTGCGACTGCCGGCCCCGGGCCCTGGTCGGCAGGGGCCGGGCACAATGAGGCCGGGCACGGAAAAGCCGGACCGCACCATTCGGTGCCACCCGGCCTTCCTGCCACTGCACTGCTTCTACTGCTCCGTCTTGCTACTGCTTTGCTTCTACTGCTCGGCTTCTACTGCTCTGCCGCAGTCCCGAGGGTCACGTCGACGTCCTTCAGCTGGCCGCCGCGCAGGACCGTCACCTTGACCGTGGCGCCGGCGGGCTGTTCCCGCACTGCCGCGGTCAGCTGGTTGGGATCGCTGATGGTCAGGTTCTGGAACTTCGTCACGACGTCGCCGACCTTGATGCCGGCCTTGTCAGCGGCCGAGCCGGACTCGACGGTCGCGACCTCCGCGCCCACCGAGAACCCGGAGGAGGACGAGCCGGCGGCCTTGGGCTTCACGCTGACGCCGAACTGCGCGTGTGTGGCTTTGCCGCTGCTGATGATCTCCTGGGCCACGCGCTTGGCGTTGTTGATGGGGATGCTGAAGCCCACGCCAATGTTGCCGCTGCTGCTGCCGCTTGCCGGGTCGCCGCCGGCGGAGGCGATCGCGACGTTGACGCCGATGACTTCGCCCTTGGTGTTCACCAGCGCGCCGCCGGAGTTGCCCGGGTTGATGGCCGCGTCCGTCTGGATGACGTTGATCGAGATGGAGCCCTGATCCGCGGTGCTCGGGGTCTCGCCGCCGCCCGGAGGCGCGAACTGGAAGCCCTGGTCCCCGCCCTGGGAGTTATCCGCACCGTTCTTCGGCGCCGCCGAGGATGCCACGCTGATGGTCCGGTTCAGGGTCGAGACGATGCCGTCCGTGACTGTGCCGGTGAGTCCCAGCGGCGATCCGATGGCGACGGCGGTGTCGCCGACGTTCAGCTTGCCCGAGTCCCCCAGCGTTGCCGGGACCAGCCCCGAGGGGTTGTCGATCTTGATCACGGCGAGGTCGGAAAGCGGGTCGGTCCCGACGATCTTCGCGGAGTAGACCTTGCCGTCGCTCGTCCGGACCTCCATCGTGGCGTTCGCGGTTTTGCCGTCGAGAGTGACCACGTGGGTGTTGGTCAGCACGTGGCCCTCGGCATCGAGGATGATCCCGCTGCCGGTACCGCCGTCGCTGCCGCTGGTTGCCTTGATGGTCACAACGCTGGGGGAAGCCTTGAGGGCGGCGGCGGTGATGGCGTTGACGTCTTCCCTGTTGTTGACGATCACCGGACCGGCCTGGGTGGTGTCGCTCGTGGCGGACGCGGGGTAACGGTCCCCCAGCAGCGCGTTGCTGCCGGCCACCACGCCGCCGCCGATCAGGCCGGCCGCCACAATGCTGGCCACGAGGGTCGGGACGCCGAACGCCGCCTTGCGCTTCGGGGCGTGCGCAGGGTCGTTCGCGAATCCCGGACCGGATGGATAGGACGGACCCGACGCCGGCTGGCCGCCGGAGTTGGCACCGTAAGGGTGGCTGCCGTACTGGGGCTGGCCATACGGGGATGGGGCTTGCTGGGACTGGGAATAGGGCGGGTGGGAGGGCTGGCCTGGTTGGCCTTGACCCTGGCCGGCCTGGGAGAACCCGCCGTACTGGCCGGTGTGCTGGGCGGGGGCGCCGAACTGCTGGGTGTCCGCGGCGGAGCGCTGGGCGTCGGCGGGCTGCTGCTGGTAGACCGGACGCGGCGCGCCGTCCTCGGCGCGGTCCAACCGGAGGGTCGGGTTCTCGGGCGCCGGGCTTCCGGAAACCGGGTTTCCGGGTGCCGCCTCAGGCGCGCTTACGGCATGCGTCTGCTCCGGCGAGCCCTCCTGCTGCCCCGCCGGTTCCCGGTTCTGTTGCGTCGGCTCCGGTGACGCACCCGGCACTGGGTTCTCAGTCATGAGACTTCCTTTCATCCTCGTCTGCCTATAACTATGGACGTTCAGGCTGACACTAGAGCGGACATTTGCTGGGAGGTTCCTGAACGGATAGTTGCGGCCTGCGGGCCTGTGTTTCCCAGTTTAGGCGCGTTTCGCTGGTGGCATATTCCCCTCGGTGGACTGCCATTTGGGTGCACCATAGAATCAAATGGAATCGCCACAGCGACCTGCGGCTTTACATCTGCGTGGGGGCGCTGCTGCATTCTGTGACGACCGGTTCGGCCCGAACCGGTCGCAGAAGTGCTGAAGGGTTGCACATGCGGTCTACCTATAAACGTCTCCTCGCCGTTCTCGGCGTCGTCGGACTGCTGGCGCTTCCCGCCGCTCCGGCCCTCGCCGAAGATCCGGTGGCGCTTGACCCCGTCACCAAGATCGTTGACTCCGCCGGGGTCCTGGGCGGCCGGACGGGCGAAGTCGAGCAGGCCATCAAGCAGCTCGGCGCAGACCACGCGATGACCTACCACGTCGTCTACGTGAAGAAGTTCGAAAACCCCACCGACCGCTATGCCTGGGCTGCTGAGGTGGCGGACAAGGCAAGCCTCGGCGCCAACGCCATGCTCCTGACCGTCGCCACGGACACACGGCAGTACCTGCTGAGCAAGCCGGCCAACAGCAAAATCACGGACGCCCAGCGCGACACCATCGTGAAAAGCGCAGTTGACCCGAACCTGCGCAAGGGCGACTACGCCCAGGCCGCCATCGATAGCGCCGCAGCCATCGGCGACGCCGCCGGGGGCGGCAAGGGCACCGTCCCGTCTGAAGGCGGCGCTGGCAGCGCCGTGCTCGTCGGAGTGGGCGTGGTCGCCGCCGGCGGCGCGGGCGCTTACCTTTACCTCCGCAACCGCCGGAAGAAGGCCGCCGCGGGCGCGGGCCACGGGGGGCCGCAGGGCGCCGAGCTGGATCCGCTCGCAGGGCTCACTGTCGAGGAGCTGCGCCGCAAGAGCGGCTCCCTGCTGATCGAGGCCGACGACGCCATCAAGTCCAGCGAGCAGGAGCTTGGCTTCGCGCAGGCGCAGTACGGCGACGCCGCCGTCGGGAACTTCACGAAGGCCCTGGAGGACGCCAAGGGCCACATGTCGGAGTCCTTCAAACTGCAGCAGCAGCTCGATGACCACATCCCCGATACCGAAGAGCAGCAGCGGACCTGGCTCGGTGAGATCATCCGCCGTTCCGAGGCCGCGCTCGCCTCCCTTCAGGAGCAGAAGGCCGACTTCGATTCACTCCGCGAGCTTGAGAAAAATGCTCCGCAGGCGCTTGCCGCAGTCAGTGCCGGAGCGAGCGAGGCGGAAGCCAAAATCGCCAGCGCCGAGCAGTCGCTCAATGAATTGCGGGCCAAGTACGCCGAGAGTGCGCTGGTGCAGGTGGGCGACAACATCAACCAGGCCAAGGAGCGGCTCGCCTTTGTGCAGAACGCCTCCGTCACGGCCCAGGAGAAGCTCAGCGCCGGTGAGGGCAGCCTCGCCGCCGTCGCCGTCCGGGCGGCGGAAGAGAGCCTGCACCAGACGAACGTGCTGATCGGCGCCATCACCAAGGTGGCCGGCAGCCTCGACGAGGCCCGCAGCGGCCTCGAGTCCGCCGTCGTCGATACCTCCCAGGACTTGGCCCAAGCCAAGGCCCTGATCCAGTCCGGGTCGCACCCCGAACTTGCCGGACCGGTTGCCGCGGTGGAAGCTTCACTGGCACGGGTCAAGGCCGACATCCAAGGCGGCAAGATCGATCCCATCGCCACCCTGGAGCGCGTCGAGACCGCGCACCAGTCGCTGGATGCGGCCCTTTCCGGCATCCGCGACCAGCAGGAACAGGCCCGTCGGGCGCAGGCTTCGCTGCAGCAGAGCATCATGTCCGCGCAGGCGCAGATCAGCGCGACGTCGGACTACGTCACCGCCCGCCGTGGAGGCGTGGGCACCGAGGCCCGAACCCGCTTGGCTGAGGCCCAGCGGAACCTCGACTATGCACTGTCCATCTCCCGCACCGATCCCGTCACCGCCCTGCAGTACGCCCAGCAGGCGCATGCACTGGCGGCCCAAGCCGCGCAGCTGGCCCAGTCCGATGTTGACCACTTCGGCGGATACGCCAACCAGGGCTACGGCCGTGGCGGGATGTTCGGCGGCAGCGGCGGAGGTGGCCTTGGTGGCGCGATCCTCGGCGGAATCCTCATCAACTCGATCCTCCACGGCGGAGGCGGTGGAGGTTGGGGCGGCGGCGATTCCGGCGGAGGCTGGGGCGGCGGCGGCGATTCCGGCGGAGGCTGGGGCGGCGGCGGCGATTCCGGCGGAGGCTGGGGCGGCGACTTCGGCGGCGGCGGCGACTTCTAGCCGGCCGCCCCTTCAACTCACGAGACCGATACAGACCACGCACCGGCCGCAACGGACCGGACAGCGGATAGATGCGATACACCATCGATCACTGGAATCAGTGAGACAACGGAGCAGGACGAAAGGTAACACCATGGTTAAGCAGTCCATTTTCGGCCGCATGGCGCAGCTGGCGAAGGCAAACATCAACTCGTTGCTGGACCAGGCCGAGGATCCGCAGAAAATGCTGGACCAGATGGTCCGTGACTACACGAACAACATCGCGGAGGCCGAGTCCGCCGTGGCCCAGACCATCGGCAACCTGCGCATGCTCCAGGACGACTACAACGAGGACGTCCGCAACGCACAGGACTGGGGCAAAAAGGCCCTCGCTGCGTCGCGCAAAGCCGACGAATACCGTGCCAAGGGCGACGTCGGCGACGCGGAGAAGTTCGATAACCTAGCCAAGGTTGCACTGCAGCGCCAGATGGGCTCTGAGAACGAGGCCAGGGCCGCCGAGCCGAGCATCGCGTCCCAGACCGAGGTGGTGGACAAGCTCAAGCATGGCCTTGACCAGATGAAGGGCAAGCTCAACGAGCTGACCAGCAAGCGCAACGAGCTGGTGGCCCGGTCCAAGACCGTGGCGGCCCAGAGCCAGGTCCACGACGCCCTCAAGAGCATCAACATCATGGACCCCACCTCCGAGGTGGGCCGCTTCGAACAGAAGATCCGCCGCGAGGAAGCCAAGGTCCGCGGCCAGCAGGAGCTCGCCGAGTCGAGCCTGGACGCCCAGTTCAACTCGCTGGAAGATCTGGGCGAGCAGACCGAGATCGAAGCCCGGCTGGCAGCGCTGAAGTCCGGTGGCTCCCCCGCCGCCATCGGCACCGGCGACCGGAGCGCTGAGTCCGGTTCCACGGTAGAAGAGGCCGACTTCGACAAGCTCTGACCGGCCGGCCCGGCAGCTTCCGCCGAGCCGGCTGAATGCTCCGGGCGCATGTTCCGCACCCAGGGGCCGGACTCCGGCGGGTGAGCCTGACACTCCAGGTTCACCCGCCGGAGTCCGGCCCTTGTTGTACCCCTAATTGCACCGTGCCGGCGGCCGTGCCGGCGCCGCGCGTGTACCGTGGATCCATGTCTGCGACCCTTGTCTGGCTTCGTGACGACCTCCGGCTGGATGACAATCCGGCACTGGCGGAGGCCGCCGCCCTGCACACACCCCTGACCGTCGTCTATGTCCTGGATGAGGAGTCGCCCGGCGTCCGGCCTCTCGGCGGAGCGGTGAAGTGGTGGCTCCACCACTCCCTGGCCGCGCTGGCCGCCGCGCTGGAGGCCAGGGGCTCGCGGCTGGTCCTCCGCCGCGGCCCGGCCGCCCGGATCATCCAGGACCTCGCGGTGGAAACGTCCGCCGACCTGCTCTTGTGGAACCGCCGCTACGGCGGGCCGGAACGCACGGTCGATGCCGGCCTGAAGAGCTGGGCCACCGAGGAGGGCATCAGCGCCACGAGCTTCCAGGCAAACCTCATGTTCGAGCCGTGGACCGTGCGGACCGGCAGCGGGGGCCCCTACAAGGTCTTCACGCCGTTCTGGAAGGCCTGCCTGGCCGGCGCCGAGCCCCGGCAGCCGCTGGCGGCCCCGGACCAGCTGCCGGCCCCGGCACGCACGCGCAGCGGCAGCCTGCCGGCAAGCGAAACGCTCGAAGGCTGGGGCCTGCTCCCCCGTGATCCCGACTGGAGCTCCGGGCTCGCCGCCACCTGGACACCGGGGGAAGCCGGCGCCTACGGCCGCCTCATGGATTTCGTGGACGGGCCCGCGGCAGAATACGGCACCGGTCGCGACCTCCCGGGCGTCGACGGTACCAGCAGGCTCTCCCCGCATCTGCGTTTTGGCGAAATCAGCCCCTTCCGGATCTGGCACACGCTGCGGGACAGCTTTGCGCCGGGTGCGCTGGCCGACGTCGGGATCTTCCGTTCCGAACTTGGGTGGCGGGAATTCTGTTGGCAGCTGCTCTACGAGAATCCTGAACTGGCCACGCGGAATTACCGGCCGGAGTTCGACCGCTTCGAATGGCAGCCGGCATCGGACGCCGAGCTGCAGGCCTGGCAGCAGGGCCGCACGGGCTACCCGATGGTGGACGCGGGCATGCGCCAGCTCTGGCAGACGGGGTGGATGCACAACCGCGTGCGGATGGCGGCAGCGTCCTTCCTGGTGAAGAACCTGCTGGCCGATTGGCGGCTGGGTGAGGCTTGGTTCTGGGACACGCTGGTGGACGCCGATGCCGCAAGCAACCCGGCCAACTGGCAGTGGGTCGCGGGCTCGGGGGCCGACGCCTCGCCCTATTTCCGGATCTTCAACCCCGTCACGCAAAGCAAGAAGTTCGACGCCGCCGGACGATACCTGCGCGGGTACATTCCCGAGCTCGACGCGCTGGACGACAAAGCCGTCCACGAGCCCTGGAAGGCGAACGGCGCCGCCACCGGCTACCCCGCACCCATCGTGGACCTTGCCGAGTCCCGGGCGCGTGCACTGGCGACCTATCAGCGGCTCAAAGACGGCTGAGGGTGGCCGGCAGGTCCAGGCCCTTAAGTCCGGGCCCGGATTGCGCCGCCCGCAGAGAAAACAGCAAAGGCCCGGATCATCAGATTCGGGCCTTTCTGTGTACTGCTGGTGTTTCCTGGTTGCGGGGACAGGATTTGAACCTGTGACCTCTGGGTTATGAGCCCAGCGAGCTACCGAACTGCTCCACCCCGCGTCGCTTGATCAACTCTACCGTAGTTTCTCGGCCGCCCTGACCACGGCCCCAAACAGGGTCGCGTCCGGGTCGCGCCCCGGTCGTTTCCGGGTCCAGTTCCACTGTGCCGGTCCAAGGTTTCCGGGGGACAAAACGTGGGAGTTCCGGACACCGCCGTTCACCGTCCGGGGCGCCTTTGGACACGATTCCGACCCTCCGGTCCGGTGTCCGCGGCGTGTCCGTGTCAAAGTGCCCCCGGACCGCATCCGCCGGGCAAGACCAGGTGCGCCCGAGTCCGGTAGCTCAGGGTCCCGGCAGGACGCCACTGACACGCCTGGCATTTACACACGTTTTGTCCCATAACCCGGTTTCCGGGGCTCCGGGGCCGCCCGCGGCACTTAAAGCGAAAGGTCCGGAACACGGTTTCCAGTGTTCCGGACCTTTTCTCCAGTTGCGGGGACAGGATTTGAACCTGTGACCTCTGGGTTATGAGCCCAGCGAGCTACCGAACTGCTCCACCCCGCGTCGCAAGATCAACTCTACCCGCCGGTGAACTTGAGGCCAAATCGAGGTGACGTGATGTGCATCTCGCCACCGCGGCCCGTCTACGCCACAGGCCGGGCTTGCCTCTCTTCGTAGAGCGGCAAACCCGGCCTGTCGACCGCGCGCAGCCTGTGCCTGGCCCTAGCGCCGCGTTGGTTGGCAGCGACGGGTTAGCCGCCCGCTGTGGCCGACGGAGTGGGCGACGGTGTGGCCGACGGCGAGGCGGTGCCGGCCGGGGCAGCCGGGGCTTCCAACTTCGCTTCGGCTTCGAGCGCCTTCTGCAAGGCGGCATTTAGCTTCTTCTGCTCTTCACCATAGGTCGCGAAGTCTCCCTTCGCGAGGGCCGCCTGGCCAGCCTTGATCGCGGCGTTTGCCTCGTCCAGGGCGGCCTTCAGTTCTGCCTTCGCGTCGGGGCTGCTCGGCGCTGCCGGGGTACCCCCCGGGGTGGTGGGTGTGGCCGGCGTTTGTCCCTTGTTCGGCTTGTCACCTGCCGCGGCGCCCGAATTTCCGCCGAACAGCTGGTTCAGTGCCTCGTCCAGCGTGGGCGCGAACCCGATCTTGTCGCCGAAGGCCACCAGGACCCGCTGCAGCGTCGGGTACGAGGTCTCACCCGTGGACCGCAGATAGACGGGCTGGACGTACGCCATGCCGCCGCCGACCGGCAAGGTCAGGAGGTTGCCGTTGAGCACCGCCGACGCGCCCTGACGCAGCAGGTTGAGGGCCTGCGAAACGGTTGGGTCGGAGTTGAACTTGTTCTGCGCCTGGCCGGGGCCCGGGACCTGGGTCTCCGGCGGGATCTGCAGGAGCCTGAGTTGGCCGTAGCTGGCCGCCTTGACGCCCTTCTGGTTGCCTGCGTCGGAGTCCGCGGCCAGGTAGCCGTAGAGCACGTTGCGGGCGGCGTTGTTGACCACCTGTGGGATGAACGACGAGGTCAGCTGGAACGCAGGCTTGTCCTGGTCGGGCATCTTCAGTGACATGTAGTAGGGCGGCTGCTTGACCTCGTCCTTGACGGTGGGGTCGTTGGGAACGGACCAGGCGTCAATGTTGGTGTAGAAGCTGTCCGGGTTGGTCACGTGGTAGCGGCCGAGAAGCTCGCGCTGGACCTTGAACAGGTCCTCCGGGTACCGCACATGGCTCATGAGCGCACCGGACATCTCGGAATAGGGCTTCACCGACGTGGGGAAGACCTTCTGCCAGGCCTTCAGGACCGGGTCTTGGTCATCCCAGGCGTACAGCGTCACAGAGCCGTCATAGGCATCCACGGTGGCCTTGACCGAATTGCGGATGTAGTTCACCGAGCTGTTCGGCAGCGCTACCGTCCGATTCGCGGCGGTCTGTGAGTCGGCCGTCGCCGCGGAGAGTTGCTCCTGCTGCGAGTACGGGAAGTAGGGGCTCGTGGTGTACCCGTCCACGATCCACTTCACCCTGCCGTCGACGACGGCGGGATAGGGATTGCCGTCCACGGTCAGGTAGGGTGCCACCTTTTCGACGCGGTCCCGCGGGTTGCGGTCGTAGAGGATCTGGGACTCGGCGTTCACGCCGTCGGAAAGCAGCAGGTCCGAGGACTGGAACTTGATCGCGTAGAGGATCTTGTTGAAGAAGCTGCCGACGTTCGGGCCGCCGTTGCCGGTGAAGGTGTACTGCGTTTCGCCGTCGCCTTCCTTGGCCGCCGGCCGGTCCTGCTCGCGGTGCTGGGCACCGGCCGGGGCGCCCACGATCGAGTAGTCGGGCGAGTCCTGGCCGAAGTAGACGCGGGGCTGATAGGTCGAATCGTTGCCGAGCGCGCCGGTGGACGGGATGCCCGACTGCAGGAAGTCCGGCTTGCCGTCCACGGTGAACTTGTTGCCCTTGGCCGCGACGACGCCGTAGCCGTGGGTGTAGACCACGTGCCGGTTCAGCCAGGACTGCTGGTTCGTGGCCAGCCCCTCGGGGTTGAGTTCACGGACCGCGATGACCGTGTCCTGGACCTTGCCGTCGATCACGTAGCGGTCCACATTCAGGGCGCTGGGGAACTGGTAATAGGGCCGGTACTGTTCAAGCTGCGAGAACGCATCCGAGATCAGGTTCGGATCGAGCAGCCGGATGTTGGCGGTGGTCTGCGCATCGGGGGCCAGCGCGCCGGAGGTGGCGGCGGTGGTGGCGTTGTACCGCTTTTCCTGGACCTTATCCAGGCCGTAGGCGGCGCGGGTCATCGCGATGTTCCGCTTGATGAATTCGTTCTCCAGCGTCTGCTCCGAGGGCCGGACCTGGAACTGCTGGATGACCCACGGGTAGACGCCGCCGGCCAGGATGGCCGTGATGATGAGCATGGCGGTGCCGATCACCGGCAGACGCCATTTGCCGATCACCGAGGCGACGATGAACAGCACGGCGACGATCGCCGCGGCCACGGCCAGGATGGCCTTGGTCGGAATGACGGCGTTCACGTCCGTGTACAGCGCACCGGCCCAGCGTCCGCCGTTGTTCTGCACGGTGGAATAGCGGTCCAGCCAGAAGTTGACGCCCATCAGCAGCAGGAAAGCAGCGCCCGTGACAGCCAGGTGGATCTGGGCGGCGCGGCTGGTGAAGATCCCGCGTTCCATGATCCGGATGCTGCCGTAGAGGTAGTGGGTGAGGATGCCGGCGAGGCCAGCGATCACCGTGACGCTGATGAGGAACCCGGTGACGAAGCCAAGGAAGGGAAGGGTCATAAGGTAGAAGCTGATGTCCAGGCCGAACAGCGGATCGTTCTGGCCGAAGGGCTCCTGGTTGAAGAACAGGAGCACTTTCTGCCACTGGCTGGCGGCGGCGCTGCCGGCGAACAGGCCAAAGAGGATGGGAAGGCCCACCATCACGACGCGCCGGACGGGTTCGAGCTGGGCCTGGTAGCGGTTCAAGTTGTCCCGGACTTCCGAGTCGGGGGCGTACACCGGCCGCGCATGGTAGGCAATCCGGATGGCGAAGAAGACGGCGGTAAACATGACGGCGAAACCTGTCATGAAGATCCCGATCCTGGCCAGGTTCTCGGTAATGAACACTTCGAAGTAGCCCAGCTGCTGGTACCAGAGGACATCCGTCCAGACATTGGCGAAGAAGATGAATCCGACGACGATTAGGGCCACGATGATGAGCGTCGGCGTCAGGGCGCCGCGTCGTGTCGGTGGTCTTCCGGGCGGGACAGGGCTGGCGGGACGGGACAAACTCGGTACCTCATAGCTGGTCGTCTACTGCTGGTTTTTAGTTATTAGTCCCTGCTGCGACTCAGTGCCGGTATCGCAGGGTTGATGCATTCTAACCGCCGCCGCTGCCGTTCCGTCAGGGGCCCTGCAGCAGGGTCCCCGAAGGACGGCGGCGGCCGTCATTAGTGCCACGAGTGGGGCCGGCGCTTAGTTCCGCGGTCAGTCTAGTTGCTGGTGCACACCGGGAGGCCCGATGTGTCGCCGCCTGACGCGGCCAGGTCAACCGCTTTGCGGGCCTCGGCGAGGTTCTCCACCCGGACCACTTGCAGGCCGTCGGGGATGTGGCCCAGGACGTCGTCGCAGTTGGCTGCCGGGGCCAGGAACAACGTGGCCCCGCCGGACCGCGCACCCTGCATTTTCTGGGCGATCCCGCCGATGGGTCCCACGGCACCGTCCGGGGTGATGGTTCCGGTCCCCGCGATGTGCTTGCCGCCGGTCAGATCGCCCGGTGTGACGGTGTCAATGATGCCAAGCGCGAACATCATGCCCGCGCTGGGGCCGCCAACTTTGTCGAGCGAGATGGTGACGTTAAACGGGAAGGTGAACTTGTACTGCAGCAAGACGCCGAGGATGTAGCGGCCCGCGCTGTTTTTGGCCGGAGTAATGGTGACGGGCACCCGGGCGCCGGCGCGTTCCACGATGACCTTGACGGGTTTGCCGTTGCCGGCGGCCAGTTCCGCCTGGACGACGCCGAGGGCCGTGATGGGCTTGTCATTGATGGAGACCAGAACGTCCCCTGCCTGCAGCAGTCCCTTCGACGCGGAGTCGTCCGGAAGGCCGGACACCTGCAGTTTCTGCCCGAACGGAATATTCAGTTCCTTCAGTGCCGCGGCGACGGCGTTCTCCTGGGAGGTGGTCATCGCCGTCGCGCTCTCCTGCTGGGACTGCTCCTTGGTGACGCCGGTCGGGAACAGCAGCTCCTGGGGGTAGACGGCCTTGGTCCCGTTGAGCCATGCCGACAACGCCTCGACGACGCTGACGGGACCGTTGGGACCGCCGTCGACGTAGACGGTGGTGAGGTCCAGGCTGCCCTTGGCGGGAAACGTCTCGTGGCCGCTGACGCTGATGACCGGTTTTCCGTTGTCCTGGCCGATGGTGTTGAAGGTGGGTCCGGGAGACTCGATCACGTAAGGCACCGGCAGGCTCACCGCTGTGATGCCCAGGGCCGCGGCCAGCAGCCCCGAGACCAGCATGGCTGATGACCGGTTGTTGCGCTTGCGCCGCAGGCCCAAGCCTGCCAGTCGCGCCCTTCTGCCCCGGACGGGGCCGGCCGCTGGGTCGCTGGCCGGTTGCTCACCTGGGGTGATTGTCATTGAACGACCTCTCCGTGCCGGCACGAGGGGCGCCGGCCCCGGCAGGACAAGCCTGAGAGGGCACCGCGACCACGCGCCAGGGCCGCAGCCTACCCGAGGCTGCCGCGTGCAAAATATTCCGACTTCCAAGCCTACGCGCTTGGCGCCCCGGACCGCTCTTTGCCTACAGCGAACGTGGCGCGGTTTCGGCAGACAGCCGCTCTTGCCGAGGGGTACCGTGAAGTTGAGAAGCAGCCACACCGACGATCGGCGGGATCATGACCTCCAACCCACTCAATCCGTCCAATGGCGACGAGGAACCCAAGGATCCCTTGGCCGAAATGCTCAAGAACCTGATGGGCGGCCAGGGCATGGGCAATATCGACCCCGCCGAACTCGCCAAGGCCGCGGGCCTCCCGGACGATCCAAACCTCCTGGCCCAGATGTTCTCCCAGGTGCAGGCGATGATGAGCGCCCCCTCGGAGGGGCCCGTGAACTGGCAGCTGGCGCATGAGAACGCCCGGCGCGTCGCCGCCACCGGATCCGATCCCTCGGTCACCGCCCAGCAGTCGCGGGAGGTCGATGAGGCCCTTCGGCTGGCCGAACTCTGGCTCGACCAGGTCACGGGGCTTCCGGCCACCGGACTGATCGGCCGGGCGTGGTCCCGTGCCGAGTGGGTCGAGGAAACCCTCGGGACATGGAAGCGGCTGACCGAGCCCGTGGCCAACAGCATCGCCAATGCGCTCTCCACCGCCATGACCGAGCAGATGCCCGAGGAAATGAAGTCCATGATGGGCGGCGCCTCTTCGATGATCCAGAACATGGGCGGGGCGATCTTCGGCATGCAGCTTGGCCAGGCGATCGGCGCGCTCTCGGCCGAAGTTGTCAGCTCAACGGACATCGGCGTGCCCCTGGCAGACCTCGAAATGGCGCTCCTGCCGGCCAACGTGGCGAAGTTCGGTGAGGGCCTTAGCCTGCCGGAGAACGACATCCGCCTGTTCCTCGCGGTGCGCGAGGCGGCGCACGCCCGCCTCTTCGTCCAGGTCCCCTGGCTGCGCGGACATCTGCTCGGCGCGATCGAGGCCTACGCCCGCGGTATCCACATCGACACGTCCAAGATCGAAGAACTCGCCCGGGAGATCGATCCCAGCAACCCCGAGGGCATCCAGGAGGCGCTCTCGCAGGGTGTCTTCATGCCGCAGCGCACGCCTGCGCAGGAGCAGGCCCTCGAAAAGCTGGAGACCGCCCTCGCCCTGGTGGAGGGCTGGGTGGACGAACTTTCGTGGGGAGCGACCGAGAAGCTGCTGCCCTCCGCCGCTGCGTTGCGCGAAACCGTCCGGCGGCGCCGGGCCACCGGCGGCCCCGCGGAGCACGCGTTCTCCTCTTTGGTGGGCCTCGAACTGCGGCCGCGCCGGCTCCGCGAGGCCGCCACACTGTGGGCTTTACTCAAGGACGAGCGTGGGATGGAGGGCCGCGACGCTGTCTGGCAGCACCCCGACCTGCTGCCCACGGCTGAGGATCTGGACGATCCGCAGGGCTTTAGCGAACGCCGGAAACTCGCCGAAGCCAGCGACAGCGAAGTGGATGACGCCCTGCAGAAGCTGCTCAGCGGAGGTTTTGACGAGCCCGCTGGCACCGACGCCACGGATGCCGAGGGCACTGAGGACTCCGAGGGCACCGCGGGCTCCGGCCAGGAACCGGCAGCCAACGACGATGACCGTCAGGAAGGCGGACCGGAAGACGGCGGCAAACCGAAGGCCTAGTGGATCGCTAAGGGTCGATCGCTAAGGGGCCCCGGCCGGGATTTCGGTTCCGTCCGGGGCTTCGTCGTATCCGCCGCCGGGCGCCAGGCCGCGTGAGGTCGCGAACGAGACCCCGTCCAGGAAGGCCTTGGCGCGCTCCGTTTCCGGGTACGCCGTCAGCAGCCGCCAGAATGCGGCATCGTGGCCGGCCACCAGGAGATGGGCAAGTTCGTGGAGCAGCACGTAGTCGATCACCCATTGCGGCATGGGCTGCAGCTTCGCCGAGAGCCTTATGGTTCCTTGGGACGGTGTCGCCGAACCCCAGCGCGAATTCTGATTGGTGACCCAGCGGACCGAGGAGGGCACCGCCCTGCCGCCCAGGTACTTCGCCGACAGTTCGGCGGCGTGCGCGGCAAGGTCGGCATCGCTGCGGGGGCGCCGCCGGCCGGAACCAGGCGCGGCCCGGTCCCCCTGGCGCCGGAGTTTTTCCAGCATGCGGTGGACCCACTCCCGTTCCTGGGCCCTGCTGAAGGAGGCCGGGATGGCGACGACGGCGGTGCCGTCCTCCCAGAACGCGGCGACCGTGCGTCGTCGGCGGGCAGACCGGCGCACCACCACCGGGGCGCCGTCGGCGGTGGTCAGCGGTGTGACCGCCGGAACAGCCCCGGACATCCCTGCCCTGGACATCACTCCACCGTGCTTTCGACCAGTACCGCCAGGACGGTCTCGCCGTACTTCTCCAGTTTGGACGGACCCACGCCGGCGAGTTTGGCCAACTGCTCGAGAGATTCGGGGCGTGCTTCCGCGATGGCGGTCAGGGTGGCATCGGTGAACACGACAAAAGCCGGGACGTCCGCCTCCAGGGCCACGTCCTTCCGCCATTGCCTGAGCGCGTCGAACGTCTGTTCCTCGTAGCTGGGCGGGCACTGGTTGCAGCGGCCCACCTTGCGCTCAGCGCCGCTGGAGAGCATGCTGCCGCAGACCCGGCACGACGCCGGGACGGCCGCCTTCCGGCGCGGCGCAGGCCCCTTGCCCCGGAGCTGTGAGCTGGCCACCGAGTCGGGGCGCAGGCCGTCCAGGAAGCGTGAGGGCTTGCGGTTGGCCCGTCCGCCCGGTGTCCGGGCAGTGGACCAGGACAGGGACAGGTGTTCGCGGGCACGGGTGATGCCCACGTACAGGAGCCGGCGTTCCTCGTCCACCGCTTCCGGGGTGTCCGCGAACGAGATCGGCACGAGTCCCTCGCTGAGCCCGACCAGGAACACGGCGTCCCATTCCAGGCCTTTGGCGGCGTGCAGGGATGCCAGGGTGACGCCCTGGACGGTCGGTGCATGCTGGGCCAGAGACCTTTCCTGGAGCTCGTTGACGAAGTCCGGGAGTGCGAATTGCGGGCCCCTGCTGATCACGAGTTCGTCGGCCAGCGCCACGAGGGCGGCCAGCGATTCCCAGCGCTCCCGGGTCGCGCCCCCGCTGTGCGGTGCCGCATCCGTGTAGCCCAGGGAGGCGACGATGTCGCGGACAAGCTGGCCGAGCGGCTCGGGCGTGGCGGTCTCGGCCACCGCCCGCGTGGCGGCCCGGAGCTGCAGGATGGCGTCCCGGACCTCTTTACGCGCGAAGAACCGCTCACCGCCGCGCAGCTGGTACCCGATCCCTGCCGAGGCCAGCGCTTGTTCGTAGGCTTCAGACTGTCCGTTGGTGCGGAAGAGTACGGCGACCTGGCTCGCCGGAGTTCCGGCGTCAAGGAGTTCGCGGATCCGCGCGGCCACCGTGGCGGCCTCCGCCTCGTCATCCGAACATTCGGTGAACCGCGGCACGGGGCCCGCAGGCCGCTGCGCCACGAGCTGCAGCGGCGTGGCCCAGGCGGCGTCCGCCACGGGACCACCGCTGCGCCGGCCGCCGAGGAGGTCGTTGGCGAGCCTGACAACCTGGGGCGTGGATCGGTAGTCCCGGATCAGCTTGACGACGTGGGCCTCGGGATACATGGCTTTGAAGCCGAGCAGGTGCTTCGGGGAGGCACCGGTGAAGGAGTAAATGGTCTGGCTGGCGTCGCCCACGACGCAGAGCTCGTCGCGTCCGCCGAGCCACAACTCCAGGAGCCGCTGCTGCAGCGGCGAGACGTCCTGATACTCATCGACGACAAAGTGCCGGTACTGTTCCCGGACGGTCGCCGCCACCTTCGGGTCCTCCTGCAGGATGCCTACGGTGATCAGCAGCACGTCCTCGAAGTCAATGACGTTGCGGTCGGTCTTGACGTCCTCGTAGGACTGGAAGACCCGCGCCACGGCCGTCAGGTCGAAGCCGCCCGGATTGCCGCGGCCCTGGGCATTTTCCAGATAGTTCGCCGGGGTCAGCATGGATACCTTGGCCCACTCGATTTCGGAGGCGAGGTCGCGGATGGAGGCGCGGTCCGTGCTGAGCCGGAGCCGCCGCGCGGCCTCGGCGATCATCTGTGCCTTGTGGTCCAGCAGGTTGGGCAAGGTGCCGCCGACCGCCTGCGGCCAGAAGAACTGCAACTGGCGCAGCGCCGCGGCGTGAAAGGTGCGGGCCTGGACGTTGCCGACGCCGAGGTCACGGAGCCGGCTGCGCATCTCGGCGGCAGCCCGGGCCGTGAAGGTGACGGCCAGGAGCCGCTGCGGGCTGTACACCCCTGAGTGCACCCCGTAGGCGATCCGGTGCGTGATGGCGCGGGTTTTCCCGGTCCCGGCACCGGCCAGCACGCACATGGGCCCCTGAAGGGTACTGGCGACCTCGCGCTGCTCGGCGTCGAGGCCGCCAAGGATCCGTTCCTCCAGCGAGCGGGTGTCCGGTTCCTGCACATCCGGTTCGGGGGCGCCGCCGCCGGACGGCGCACCATCGAAAGACTCGCCGCCGGGGATAGTGCTGAAATTCAAATTCTCTGTGGTCACTTTTGCTGCTCAGTCATGTAGTCGGTGTCCTGCGGATGGGGCAGGCCGGGTCAGACGCTGTCCGTGGCGTCCTGAATGACGCCGCCGTACCAGTGTTCAATAAGGGACCGGGCGATGGAGAGCCTGCTGGAAATGACGATCTCGCCGCTGAGGACCGCGTCCTGCAGTTCGCTCCGGCTGAACCAGCGCGCCCTGGTGACCTCGACGCCGTCGGGCCGGGCTTCGGTGTCCGGCGTGGTGGCCGTGAAACCGAGCATCAGGGAGGCCGGGAACGGCCAAGACTGCGATCCGAGGTACTGGGAGGCGGTGACACGGACCCCGACTTCCTCGCCGATTTCGCGCTGCACTGCCTGTTCAAGCGACTCCCCCGGCTCGACGAAGCCGGCGAGGGTCGAATAGTTCCGGGCGTCGAGCGGGCCGCCTCCGCCCAGCAGCAGTCTCCCGTCGGGTCCCACCACGGTGACGATGATGGCCGGATCCGTCCGGGGAAAATGCTCGGAGTTATCGGCCGGGCAGCGCCGGACCCAGCCGCCGGCTTCCGGCTGCGTGGGGGTGCCGCAGCGCGGGCAATGGGTGTGGGTGGCGTGCCAGTTGGCGATGGCGCTCGCCTCGATGAACAGCGCCGTGTCCGTGGCGTTCAAACGTGCCGCAACTTCGCGGAAACCCGCCCACTGCGCATCGCTGGGGATGCCGGCTACGTGGGCTTCGAACTCCTCGGCCCGGACTTCGAACTGAACAGGCAGGACGAAGAGGACCAGCTCGGTGCCGGCGTCGAGGTCCGAACCAGCCAAGGCCGAACCGAGGTAGATCACGTGTTCCGGAGCGTACGGGGTGTTCGCCAGGTGCCCGGAGAGCTCGGCCGCATTCAGGAGAACGAGGCTGTTGTCGCTGACGAGGGCCTGCCGGCCGGAGAGCACCATGGCCTGCGCCGAGCCTGAACCGACCAGCTCCGCCAGCATTCCGGGTTTCACCCGGGCCGCGGATCCGCGGTCGATCAGGGCCGGGCGCACAGGAAGGACCGTCTCCATCAGGTGGTTTGCCGGCAGAAGCTGCACCGGCGGTGCCGTACCTTCGGGTGCCGAGGACTCGGAGGGGGTTTGCTCTGATGTCGGTGACGATGCCGGTGACTGTGTCGGTGACGATGCTGGTGATGGTGCCGGTGACTCAGCAAGACTCATATACACACCGTACTGACTCGGGCAGACAATTGACATTTGCCGCCCACGCCGCCGCCCGCTCCGCGGCGTTCACGGGACAGGCCGTTTGCCGCAGATTTAGCCCTAGTTTTGCTCTCATTTACTCCCGATCTCAAGACTCGCCGGAGTGCATCGCCGTCTTGGGCGCCGCTCAACCTACCGTGGAAGGGTGAGAAGGAAACCTATCGAATTGGCAGCTGTAGCAACGGCGGCGGTACCCGGCCTGACCCCGACCGCCGTCAGCTCCGCGCCCGACGATCCGGCGGACTTCGACGCAGCCCTCCTGCTGGACTCCGAGGGCAAGCGTTGGCGTGTCCGCTCCCCCCGGCACGCCGAAGCCAGCGCCCGGCTGGAAACCGAATTCCTGGTTCTGCGGGCCTTCGCTCCCGGCATCCGGGCCGAGTTGCCGTTCCTCATGCCCACGGTGGCGGGAACTGTCCGGCAGGGCCAGCTCAGCACCTTCGTCTACTCGCACCTGGCCGGCGCCACCCGCTCCTTGGACGACCTCAGCAACGGCTCCCCCGCCGTTGCCCGCGAAATCGGCGCGGCGTTGGCTGCCATCCATGACCTGCCGCGGTCCATTGTGAGCAACGCCGATCTGCCCAGCTACACGCCCAACGAATTCCGCCAGCGGCGCCTCAACGAACTGGACCAGGCCGCCACGACCGGAAAAATCCCGCCGCTGCTGCTGCGGCGCTGGGAACACGCCATGGAAGACGTCTCCCTCTGGCGCTTCAATCCCTGCGTCGTTCACGGCGACCTCCACGAGGACAACCTGCTGGTCGACGGCGACCGGGTGACTGCCGTGACGGGCTGGACCGACCTGCGCATCGGCGACCCGGCGGACGACATGGCCTGGCTGGTCGCCTCGAACGAACAGGACTTTGTGAACGCGGTCCTGGATCACTACACCTCCAGCCGTCGCGATGTTCCCGATGCCCACCTGCTGCGGCGGGCGGCGCTGTCCGCCGAATTCGCGCTGGCCCAGTATCTGGTCAAGGGCCTGACCGCCGGCAACCAGGACATGATCGGCGAGGCAGAGTCCATGCTCGCCACCCTGGCCGACGACGTCGCGGAACACGGCGGCCAAGCCATCAGCGTGGAACCGCTGCCGCAGCCGGTCGCGGCACCCGAACCCGGTGCAGAACATGCTGGTGCCGATGTCGATGCGCCGACGACGACGCCCGCGGCTCCGGCCGCTCCGGCGCTTCCGGCCAGCGGGACGGGACCCGCCACGAGCAAGGTCACATTGTTGCCCTTGGAGCCGGTACCCGGTACCGCTCCGGCTGAGGATGGCTCTGCGCAAATCAGTGTCGTGCCCGCTGTGCACATCACGCCAATCCCGCGGGAGACGGAGGCTGACGCACCGACGGCCTCCGCCGCCGAGGCCGCCAACGCCGCCGAGACTGATGCCAGGCAGGCAGAGGCTCCGGACTCCGACGCCGAAAACGCTGGGGAGAGTGACGCTGAGGCTGCGGTTCCCGCCGCCGACGAGACCTCGACGCAATCGATCGCCGTCGTGCAGCCAAATTCCACAGTGCAACCGGATTCCACAGTGCAGCCGGATTCCACTGTGCAGCCGAATGTCACAGCCCAGCCGGATTCAGCCAGGGAAACAGGACCCGGTGACAACACGTCAACCGCCGCCATAACGGTGGTCGACACCACGTCCCGCTAGTCCCCCCTCGCCGCTGCTGTCCTCCCCAGGGCTGCTGCCACGATTTCCTCAAGCTTCTCCGCTGATCCGAGGTCGTGCGGACGGACCACCTGGTTGTCGGCCACGTAGTAGAACGCGGCCCGGACGTCCTCCAGTGGGACCCCTTTGAGCCGGGCCCACGCCAGGCGATAGACGGCGAGCTGAACTGCCTTCACCTTCAGCTGGGCCGCGGAGGGGCGGCGACCGGTCTTCCAGTCCACAAGGTCCCAGCCGCCGTCGGCGTCGCGGAACACAGCGTCGATCCTGCCCCGGACCACGACGTCGCCAATCCTTGTCTCGACCGGAACCTCGACATGGGCCGGGGCGCGGTGCGCCCACTCGGACTGGCGGAAAGTTTCCACCATGGAATCCAGGCCGTAGGCCTCGTCGATGTGGTCGTCAGCACCGGCAGCCTCCCCCAGGTCCAGCATCCCGGCGGCGCCGAAGTATTCCTCCACCCAGGCGTGGAAAGCCGTGCCCTTGCGGGCCGACATCCCCGGTTCGCGCGGGATCGGCCTGCGCAGGCGGGCCACGACGGAGCCTGCGTCATCTTCCAGATCCACGAGGGTGGACGCGGAGATATGGCCCGGCAGATGCACGTCCTGAACCACCGAACGCCGAGAGCGGCGTTCCAGCAAAGTGGCCGCTTCCCTCGCCCATCCCGCCGCAGGACCGCGCAGGACGGGCCGCGCATCGTCCACGATTGCGTGCGCCGGGGCCACGGCCGGGTCACTGTCCACGTGACTGTCCGGGCCGGCATCCATTGCCTGCAGGACGCGGGCCGCGGCGGATTCCATGGCCGCACGCCGGCCCGGGACAAGCCGCAGCCGTTTCCCCGTCCGGGGGTCATGCGGCCCCTCCAAGGGATCGTAGGGCCAGGCGGCGACTTCGAGTTCAGAGGTCAGAGGGCTTTCGTCCGGCAGCGCGTCCTCGCTGACGGACAGCGGGTGGATTTCGGCTGCGCCCTCCGCGGTGAGGCCCTCGAGCCCGGAAAGAAAGGGGGACATCTCGGCCAAACCGGCCCGGGATCCCACCCACGCGGCACTTGAAATCCAGAGCACGTGTTTTGCACGGGTGTACGCCACGTAGGCCAGGCGCCGTTCCTCGGCCTCGCCGTGCGCCTGGACGGCTGACTTGAACTCCTTCTCGGCGTCAAGCCAGCCTTTCTGGTCCGGCTGGTCCAGGTCCCATTGGGGCAGGTCGGCGCGATCGCCGCGCAACGGCCACGGCAATGCCGCACTCCCGCTGCTCCACCGCGAGTCCCGGCTGCTGGGAAACGCCCCGGCGTTGAGTCCGGGAACGAACACGACGTCCCATTCCAACCCCTTGGACGCATGCACGGTCAGGAGCTGGACGGCCTCGTGGTTCACCTCCGGCGCTGCCGCATCGAGACCGTTTTCCTCGGCCGCCGCGGCTTCCAGCCACGCGAGGAACGCCAGGACGTCGACCCGCTGGGAAGTGTGCAGGAACCCGGCCGCCGCATCCTGGAAGGCGTCCAAGTTGCGGCGGGCCTGATGGATGCTGATCCCGGGCCGCCCCGCAACTTCGATGTCCAGGAGCATCGCCCGTTCAACCTCGCCCAGCAAGGTGGTGAGATCGTCCCCCATGTAGCTGCGCAACTGCCGTAGCTCGTCCGAGAGCCGCTGCAGGCGACCGCGGGCCTCCGGGCTCAGCCTGCGGCCATGCGCCGAAGTCCAGCCGTCGCGGGGCAGCCAGTCCAGGGCCTCGACCAGGCTGGCGGAATCCGTGATGTCGCCTTCAATCACTGCGTCATCGATCGTATCCTCGTCGGCACGCCCGGCGTCGTCCGCGTCCAGGCCGCTAGGGCGGCCCCGACGGCGGGCCAGGAAGCTGGACCAGTCCCGCAGGGCCATGAGGTCCGCCGGGCCGATCCGCCACCGTGCGCCGGCCAGCAGGCGCATGAGGGAGTCCGAGCGGCCGGGGTCGGCCAGGACTCGGAGCGTGGCGACAAGATCGATGATTTCCGGCGTGTCCAACAGCCCGCCGAGTCCGACGATTTCGTAGGGAATGCCCCGGACTTCGAATTCGCGGCGAATGCATTCCATTTGTGCCCGTCGCCGGCAGAGGACGGCCATGGCTGGCGGAACCGGGTCGGCGGACTGCGGGGCGTCGAAGTCCGTCACGCGGAATTTCAGCACGTCTGAAGCGATCGCCGCGGCCTCGGCTTCGTCCGTGGCGAATCGTCCCATCACGACCCTGCCCTCGACGGCGGCCGGGCTGGGCTGCAATGGCGGAACCTCGACGGCATCGACACTTTCCCGGGCCCCGGCGGCCCCGAGGTTCGCCGCCGCCTTGCTCAGCGGCGCCGAAATGAGGTTGGCCGTGGCCAGGATGTTGCGCCCGTTGCGCCATGCGGTGGTCAAATACGAGGTCGGCGCCACGGCGAAGCAGCGGGCCGGGCCGGCCGGACCGCTTTCCTGTTCCCCGCCGCTGCCTTCTCCGCCGTTGCGGTGGGCGGCGCCTTCGCCGCTGACGAGGATCGGGAATTCGCGGACGAAGTGGAAAAGTTGCCCGGCGGACGCTCCCCGGAATCCGTAGATGGACTGGTTCGGGTCCCCCACCGCGGTGACGGCATGGCCGTCGCCGAAGAGTCGGGAGAACAGCACCAGCTGGGCGTGCGAGGTGTCCTGGAACTCATCGAGCAGCACTACCTTGTAGCGCTGGCGTTCCGTTTGGGCGGCGACCGGAATCTCGTTGGCCACCCGTGCCGCAAGGGCCACGAGGTCGCCAAAGTCCAGGGCGCCGCGGACGCGCTTCGCCGCGGAGTAGCGGCCCACCATGTCCGCGACGCTGGCCCGGGTGCGCAGCATCGCGCTGAGCTCGCCCGCCGCCTGGGTGGGGTTCTTCTTGGCCTCTGCGACGTACGGCAGCGACTCGAACGCGGCGACCCGTTCCAGCAGCCAGCCACGGACCTGGGCCGGGTCCTGCAGGTGCTCCGCGCATTCTCCTGCCAGTTGGATCACGGCCTTGACGAGGGTCGATTTGGCGGACCGGAAGTGTTCGTAGTCCCCGTCAAAAGCTTCCACCACCTCGCTGGCGAGCTGGAACGACTGGGCGCCGCCGAGCAACACGACGTCGCGTTCGACGCCGAGGCGGAGGCCATAGTCGGACACAATGCCGCTCGCATACGAGTGGTACGTCGAGACCTTGGGTTCGAGCGCATCCGTACTCAGCAGCCCGGCAGGGAAGACAGTGTTCCCTGTGTCGGCCGCCGCGATGCGCGCCAGCGCGGCCAGCTTGGCCCTGATCCGCGAGGCGAGTTCACCGGCGGCCTTACGGGTGAACGTGACGCCGAGGACCTCCTCCGGCCGGACCCAGCCGTTGGCAACGAGCCATACCACCCGGTCGGCCATGGTGGCAGTCTTCCCCGAACCTGCACCGGCGATCACGAGCCGCGGCGTGAGGGGCGAGGCAATGATCAGGGACTGTTCGGCAGTGGGGTTGTTCTTCTCGCCCAAGAGTGCGGACAGCTCCTCGGGGCTGAACCGTGGCTCGGGAAGGGTATTCGGTGCCGGATGCGGGTCGGTCAGGCCGGTGGCCGGCGCCTCGGGGGTCATTCAGTTACCTGCTTTCCCCGCACGCACAGCGGGCACACTTCAGGAAGCCGGCAGCCGTGGCCGCCGTGGCCTCCCTTGGACGGATCGTGGCGGGCCTGGAAAACGCTGCCGGACATCACGCGGGCGGCGTCGCCGACCATCTCCAGCGCCCAGTTGTCCTGCGGGTCCAGTGGGGCCTGGGCTTGGATCCCGGGGCTCTTGGTTGTGGTGCCCAGCTGGGCCAGGACGGCCCCGCCAGGCAGCGGCGGCGGCCCGTCGTCTGGGCCCGCAAAGCCCCCGGCCAGCACGGCGGCCTGATAGGCGCCGAGCTGCGGGTGGCGGTCCAGATCCGCCTTGCCGGGCTGGCGTTTGCCGGTCTTGAGGTCGATGATCACCAGGCGGCCCTCGGCATCGATCTCGAGCCTGTCGACCTGGCCCCGGAGCACGGCGGGCCGCGCCGGCCCGATGCTCCCGCCGTCGCCGGGCTCGGAGGCGGCTCCGGCGGTGGTCTCCGCCGGAACGTCCGGCAGTTTTACCTCGAAGTCCTGTTCGACGCCGATCAGGCTCCGGCCCTCGCTGCGCATCACGAGGACATACTGGGCTAGCTTGCGGACCATCGACTCGGCACGCTGGAAGTCCAGTTTGCCTTCCCAGTTGTCCTTCATCCCCAGCGTGGGCCAGCGCCGGACGAGTTCGGCAACGTATTCGCTTCCCGAGGCATCCGGCAGGTCCTGCGCGATGGCGTGGACCAGCGTCCCCAGGCTACGGGCAAAATCCGTCGCGGCTTCTCCGCCGGCGGCCTGGACGAACCAGTCCAGCGGCGATTTCTGCACGGTTTCCACCTTCGAGGGCGACACGAAGACGGTACCGCCCGGCGGAACCACCGGCTCCTCCGAGGACAATTCGGCCAGTCCCCACCAGCTCGCGGGGTGTGCGCCCGGAACGGGTGGGTGAGCCGTGGCCAGGACTCCCAGCACGGCCGCGGCTTCGGCCGATTCGGCAGCCTTGGGGTCGAGCTGGGCGTACTGGCGCAGTTCCGCGACCAGCGCCCGAAGGGTCAGCGGACGCTCGACCGGGGTATAGCCCCGACGGTCCTGCCCCGGCCGCAGCGGCGCCACATAGTCCAGGAACGAGGACGGCTGCTCATCCTCCGAGGACACGGCCGTGCAGATCAGCACCTCCCGGGCGCGGGACACCGCGGTGGAAAAGCTTCGGAGCTCGTCATAGCGGATTTCGCGCAGCCGGCTGAGCGGATCCAGTTGCAGGGCATACGCCACACCGTGTTCGACGGCGTCGGCGAACAAGGTGCTGCCGAGCAGCTCGCCGCGCAGCCGGGTGTTGGGCCACACGCCTTCCTGAAGTCCCGGCACGATCACCACCGGCCACTCCCGGCCGGCGGCGCTGGCAGGGGTCATGAGCTCCACGGCGTCTTCCAGCTGCGCCCTGGCGGCCAAGGTATCCATGGGCAGTTCCTGGCTCAGCAGGTATTCAAGGAACTGCTCCGGGCCGGAGCCGGGCAGCTGGTCGACAAAGCGTTCCGCGGTATGGAACAGCGCCATCATGGCATCGAGGTCCCGGTCGGCCCGGGCACCGGCCGACCCTCCGGTGAGGGCGGCCTCGGTCCAGCGGGAGGCAAGGCCGGTGGAATGCCAGAGCGCCCAGAGCACCGTCTCGGCGTTCCCGCCGGGGGCCTCGGCGGCGTCCCGCCCCGCCCGGATCATCCGGGCAATCCGGCGGCCGGAGTGACCCTCGATGCCCAGCGTTGCCAGCGCTCCGGGCTCCAGCAGAGCTTCGACCAGGAGGGCGTCGCTGGTGCGTCCGCCGCCGCCCAGGAGTTCCTCCCGGCGCAGCGACTGCCGCAGCCTCCGCAATTCAATCGACGTGGCGCCGCCTATCCGCGACGTCAGCAAGGACACGGCTGACTCGGGCGTGAGCGCGGCGGGGTCAAGGGCCACGGCATAGGCATCCAGCAGTGGACGGACCGCGACTTCGTCCCGGACGGCGGATTCGGCCACAGGAATCCGGACCGGAATCCCCTGGCCGGCCAGGTACCGCTGCAGCTGGCTGAGCTGGCCGCCATTGCGCACGATCACGGCAATGTCCCCGAGTTCCCGGGCGTCGTTCAGCTGGGCTTCGAGGATCCGCTGCGCCACGTACCGCAGTTCGTGGACAGGGGACGGCAGCAGGTGGGCCTCGACGGCCCCAGGGCGGCCGCCGGCGCGGGGCGGGCCGTCCGGCGTCCTAACCGCAGACCCCGGCGGGCCGTCCGGCGTCGGGACCGGATCAGGGCGTTCGAGCCGGCGTGCGGACTGCCCGCCGGATCTGCGGGAGATGCGCCCGGCCACCGACAGCCATGCCTCTGCCACGGCCGGGGCGTGCCGATGCGCGGTCCACAGGGGACGTTCGAGGATCGCTCCGTCCGGGGCCAGGAGGCGGGGAAGCTCCGCCACGAGATCGGGGCGTGCCCCGCGGAAGCCCTGAACCACGGTGTCCGGCGAGGCAGTGATGATGGAGTCCTTGCCGGCGGCGATGTCTGCCAGCAGTTCGAAGACCGCGGGGTTCGCCTCCTGGATGTCGTCCACGAGAATCAGCTGCAGGCGGTCGCGCTCGGCGGCGAGGAAATCCGGTGAGTCCTGGAAGATCTGGCGTGCGGCAGTGATGATGCCGGCGGGGTCGAAGGCCTCGGGCATGCGCAAGTCCAGGACGTCGCGGTACTCGGAGTAGAGTGCGGCCGCCGGAATCCAGTCGGGCCGGTTGCACTGCCGGGCCAAGGCCACGAGGTCCTCGGCCGTCCGCCCGGATTCGATGATCCGGTCAAAGAGCTGGCGCACTTCCTGCCGGAATCCGCGGGTTTGCAGGGCGGCGCCCAGGTCCTCCGGCCAAGGCAGTTCGAGGCCGGGCAGCGCATGGCCCTCCAGCAGTTCCTTGATGATCAGGTCCTGTTCGGGACCGGAGAGCAGCTTCGGCTGGCGCGGAAGCGGCAGGAGGCCTTCTGCCTTGGCACGCCGGATCAGATCGAAGGCATATGACGCCCAGGTCCGCGCCGGCGTCGTGCTCAGGCTCCGGTCCAGGCGGGCCGTGAAGCGGTCGCGGAGCGTATCCGCGGCGAGCCTTCCGGGAGCCAGGATGAGCATCCGCTCCGGGTCCAGGCCGTCCCGCAGGGTGCGGCGGACCGCGGCCTCGACGAGGACTGTCGACTTACCGGTGCCGGGCGCGCCGGCCACTAGGACGGGGCCAGAGCCGGGCGGGACATCGACGGCGGCGAGCTGGTCCGGCGACAGCACGGGGACCGCGCTGTGGTGGGTCCGGGGCGGCAACAGGCGCAGCCCGGAAGGCTGAGACTGTGCCTGTTCTAACTGTGTCAATTTAGAATGGCGACCGTGGCTGGGGGTACTCACACGGTCATTTCATCATCCGGTACCGACAATTTATGTGACTCCCGCTCGAGGCGCTCAGCGATGGCATCGATCCGGTCGAAGTCGGCGTCGGCGGGCGCCCATCGGCCGGAGGCCAGGTCAACGCGCCAGCGTCCCTCGCCGGTCCGGAGGAAATCGTCGTAACTGCCCAGCAGCGGCGTCCCCTCCTGCAGATAGAGCGCCAGTGCCTCGTGCTCGAGCCCGGGCGGCGCGTCCCCGCTGGCCTTCAGGACGCGCCACCAGGGCACACTGCTGCCGTGGCGGCTCATAACGGAACCTACCTGGCGCGGGCCGCCGGAGCCGAGGAGTTCCGCGACGTCGCCGTAGGCCACCGCAGTGCCGGCCGGGATCAACGCCACGAGCTCCAGCACCGCCTCCACATACTCCATCCGCATCGATCCAGCCTAGCCGTTCCGGTGCGTAGCCCGTGTCCTGACGGCACGCGGGCACGGCGGTCAAGAACTGTCGGAGGCAGCAGGTAGCTTTGAAGCATGAGCACTTGGAACAGCCTCCCCCGCGCAGCCTTCGACCTCGAAACAACGGGCCGCAACTCCCGCGCGGCGCGGATCGTCACAGCATCCATCACCGTGGTGGACGCTGACGGCGGGATCGTCAAGGAACACGAGTGGCTCGCCGACCCCGGCGTTGAGATTCCCACCGAGGCCAGCGACATCCACGGCGTCACGACCGAGAAGGCCCGCAGCGAAGGCCGCCCCGCCGCGGAAGTGACGCGCGAACTCGCTGCCGTGCTGCAGGAGCTGTTCGACGCCGACGTGCCCGTCATTGCCTTCAACGCCAGCTACGACTTCACCGTGCTCGCGGCCGAGTCGGCCCGCTACGGCGTCCCGCAGTTGAGCCGCTTCCCCGTTTTGGACCCCTACATCATGAACAAGCAGGTGGACCGGTACCGCAAGGGCAAGCGCACGCTCACCGCACTGTGCGAGGAATACGGCGTGGGCCTGGACAACGCCCACACCTCGGCCGCCGACGCGCTGGCGACCCTGCGCATGCTCGATGCCATGGCCGGAAAATTCCCCAAGCTCAGGATGCCGGCGAGTAACCTGCACCAGCTTCAGGTCGAATGGGCCTCGGCCCAGGCCGCGGATTTCCAAAGCTACCTGCGCAAGACGAAGCCGGCAGCGGTCATCGAAGGTGACTGGCCCGTCCTGCCTCCCGAGGACGCCAGCCGCGGCGACTTCTAGCCGAGCCAGTCCAGGCCCGCTACCACCGTTCGTCTACCGCAGGACGGGCCAGCCGCGACTCCTTTGGGACGGAGATCACATGCCGGACCCACGTGCGCCCGCGACTTTGTGACGGTCGGGGATTCCGCAAGCTGCAACCCTGCCCTGCGCGGCGCCCGGCGCTTTGCGCTCTATCTCAAATTTTCCACATCTGATCACCCTTTGTTACGAACTAAATTCGAAATTGGCTGCCAAAAGACGGCGCTGACATAATTTAGTTCAGAACCGTGCGTGTGTTATGCCGCGCCTACACCCAACCGCCAAGGGATTAATGATCACAGTTACCGACCTTCGCAAGGTCTACCAGCAGGGCAAAAAGGAAGTGGTGGCCCTCGACGGCGTCACCCTCTCCGTGCCGAAGGGCTCCATACACGGCATCATCGGCCACTCCGGGGCCGGCAAGTCGACCCTCGTGCGCTGCCTTACCCTGCTGGACCGTCCGACGTCGGGTTCCGTCAGCATCGACGGAACCGAGCTCAGCTCCGTTAAGGACTCGGAGATCCGCGCTGCGCGGCGGCGCATCGGCATGGTCTTTCAGCACGCGAACCTGATGGATTCCCGGACCGCGGCCGGCAACGTGGCGCACCCGCTGGAACTCGTAAAGACTCCGAAGGACCAAATCCGGACCCGGGTTGCCGAGCTCCTGAGGCTAGTGGGACTCGAAGGGTTCGAGAACGCCTACCCTTCGCAGCTTTCGGGCGGCCAACGCCAACGCGTCGGCATCGCCCGCGCCCTTGCCTCGGACCCGGATGTGTTGCTGTGCGACGAGCCGACCTCGGCGCTGGATCCGGCCACCACGGATGAAATCCTGGACCTGATCCAGGACCTCACCCAGCGCCTGCAGCTCACCGTGCTGATCATCACGCACGAGATGAACGTTGTGAAGCGCGTCTGCGAATCCGTGTCCCTGCTCTCCGGTGGCCGCATCGTCGAACACGGCGCCCTGCGGGACGTGGCAGGTGATCTGGAAAGCAGGCTGGCACGCGCGCTGCTCCCCCTGCCTCCGTCGGAGCCACTGCCGGGCGCCCTGCAGCGCGGACCGGTGCTGGAGATCCTCTTCTCCGGCGACAGCGCCAAAGAACCCGTCCTCACCGGGGTCGCCCGGCATTTCGACATTGACATCAATGTCCTGGCCGGCAGCGTCGAGACCCTCGGCGGCGAGCAGTTCGGCCACCTGCGCGTTCAGCTGGCGGAAAACGCCGACTTCGACGCCGTACTTGCCTACCTGCACCAGCGCGGCATCACCGCCAAGCTTTCGGCCCCCGCCGCAACTGCAGACCCCGACTTCGCCAACCCGGCTCTTCCGGCCTCTGTCCCCGCCACCGCGGAACGGGGAGGTAACTAATGAACGACATTTTCAGCAATCCCGTCCTGGCCAAGGCCCTCCCCGAAGCCATCATCGAAACCTTGCAGATGGTGGGCATATCGTCCATGTTCACCGTGCTGATCGGCTTGCCGCTGGGCGTTTTCCTGCACGTCTCCGCCCCGGGCGGACTGCGCCCGATGCCGGTCATCAACCGGCTCCTCAGCGACGTGATCGTCAACATCACCCGTTCCGTTCCCTTCGCCATCCTCATGGTGGCGCTGATTCCCTTGGCCCGTGCACTAACCGGCACGAGCCTCGGCCCCATCGCCGCCTCGGTGTCCCTCTCGATCGGCACCATCCCGTTCTTCGCCCGGCTTGTCGAAAACTGCCTCCGCGATGTGCACCAGGGCAAGATCGACGCCGCCCAGGTCATGGGATCCACCAGGATGCAGGTCATCAACAAGGTAATGCTGCGCGAATCCCTTCCCGCCCTCGTCGCGGCCGTCACCACCACGGTGGTCACCCTTGTGGGTTTCTCCGCCATGGCCGGGCTCGTCGGCGGCGGCGGCCTCGGCAAGCTGGCCTACAACTACGGTTTCCAGCGTTTCGACGTCACGGTCATGCTCGTCACCATCGTGCTGATCATTGTCCTGGTCCAGATCATCCAACTGGTGGGCGAGCGGATTTCCCGCAGCCTCGACCACCGCTGACGAATCCCGGTTCCAGCGACCACTGACTCCGGCAGTCCGGCCCACCCCGGCCGCCCACCGATTCCCGCACCACCATCCTGCAGCGGGTAGCCGCCCTCTGCATCGGCGCGGACCACGGCTCCGACGTCGTGAATCCAGCTATTTCGAAAGGAACGCATCCAATGCGTAAGTCACTTACCCTCCTGGCCACCGGCATTGTCACTGCCCTGGCGCTGACGGCTTGCGGTGGTTCGTCCACCCCCAGTGCCCAGGTCACGACCCTCGACCCGGCCAAGCCCGCCACGCTCACGGTTGGGGCCAGCCCCGTGCCGCAGGCCAAAATCCTCGAGTTCATCAACCAGGACCTCGCTCCGAAGGCCGGCTTGAAGCTGGACATCAAGGAGATCGAGGATTACCAGACGCCCAACACCGCGCTGAGCGATGGTTCCCTGGACGCCAACTATTACCAGCACCTGCCCTGGTTCGAGGACCAGGTGAAGACCAAGGACTACAAGTTCGGCCACGGTGCCGGCGTGCACATCGAGCCGTACGCCGCGTTCTCGGAGAAGGTCAAGGACATCAAGGACATCAAGGACGGGGCCAAGGTCGCCATCACGAATGACCCGTCCAACCAGGTCCGTGCCCTCAAGGTCCTCCAGGCCGCAGGCCTGGTCAAGGACATCAAGGACGACACCTCGGTACTGACCATCACCGATGAGCAGAACCCCAAGAAGCTGAAGTTCTCCGAGAACCAGCCCGAATTGCTGATCAACGACCTCAAGGACCCCTCGGTGGATCTGGCCCTGATCAACGGCAACTTCATCCTCAAAGCCGGGCTGAGCACCCAAAACGCCCTGGCCGTGGAGTCTGTGAAGAACAACCCCTACGCGAACTTCCTGGCCTGGCGCGAGGATTCCAAGGAAGATCCCCGGATCAAGAAGCTCGAAGAGCTCCTGCACTCCCCCGAGGTCAAGGCCTTCATCGAAAAGGAATGGCCCAACGGCGACGTGGCCGTGGCTTTCTAGACCCGGTTCCATGACCGCTTGAAAACTTTGGGCACCCGCCGCGGCGGGTGCCCAAAGTGTTTAACAACGACGCCGGAACTGGCGTCCCGGCCCTAGGCCTTCGCGGCGGCCGCCGCCTTCGCCGCGGCCGGGAGGGCGTCGAAGATCCGGTTCATCGCGGTGTCGTCGTGCGCGGCGGAGAGGAACCAGGCCTCGAAGACCGACGGGGGCAGGTAGACCCCGGAGTCCAGCATGGAGTGGAAGAACGGGGCGTAGCGGAACACTTCCTGGCCCTGGGCGTCGTCATAGTTGTGGACGCCCCGGGCGCCCGTGCCGAAGGCCACCGAGAACAGGTTCCCGGCGCGCTGGATGGAATGGTCCACGCCGGCCGCGTCGAGCGCGGAGGACAGCGCCGCGGAGAGTTCGAGCGAGCGGGCGTCCACGAACGAATAGACCTCGGGGGTGGCGTGTGTGAGGGTCGCGACCCCGGCGGCCATGGCCACCGGGTTACCGGACAGCGTCCCGGCCTGGTAGACGGGGCCCAGGGGCGCCAGGTAGTCCATGACGTCCGCGCGTCCGGCGAGGGCCGCCGTCGGCAGGCCGCCGCCAATCACTTTCCCGAATGTCAGCAGGTCCGGGGCCCACGGCTCTGCCGCGTCGGCCGCCCCTCCGGTCAGGCCCCAGTAGCCGGAGTAGCCGGTGCGGAAGCCGGTCAGGACCTCGTCGAGGATCAGCAGGGCGCCGTGCTCGCGGGTGATCCGGGAAAGGCCCGCGTTGAAGCCCTCGGCGGGGGTGACCACGCCCATGTTGGCCGGAGCGGCTTCGGTGATGACGGCGGCGATGCTGTCGCCGTGCTTGGCGAAGGCGGCCTCGACGGCGTCGAGGTCGTTGTAAGGCAGCACGAGGGTTTCGGCGGCAGTCGCGGCGGTGACGCCGGCCGAGCCGGGCAGCGCGAGGGTCGCCAGGCCGGAGCCCGCGGCGGCGAGGAGTCCGTCGAGGTGGCCGTGGTAGCAGCCGGCGAACTTGATGATGAGGTTCCGCCCGGTGAAGCCGCGGGCCAGCCGGACGGCGGTCATGGTCGCCTCGGTGCCGGTGGAGACCATCCGGACGCGTTCGGCGGCCGGGACGCGCTCCTTGACGATGGCGGCGAGGTTGGCCTCGTCCGGCGTGGAGGCGCCGAAGGACAGTCCGCGGTCGACGGCGGCGTGGACGGCGGCGAGGACCGCCGGGTGGGCGTGTCCCAGCAGCGCCGGGCCCCAGGAGCAGACGAGGTCGACGTAGTCGGCACCGTCGGCGTCGGTCAGGTAGGCACCCTTGGCGGACACCATGAACCGCGGCGTCCCGCCCACGGAGCCGAAGGCGCGCACGGGTGAGTTCACGCCGCCCGGCATCAACTGGCGGGCGCGGTCAAAGAGTTCCTCGTTGCGAGGCATGCTGGATGTCATGGTTCCTATTCTTTCAGTTCGCGGCCAGGTCAGTGCGCGGCCAGCAGCGCGGCCACGCGGGGCGCCACTTCGGTGCCGAAGAGTTCGATGGAGCGCATCATGGCCGCGTGCGGCAGGGTGCCGTTGCTGTATTTGAGATCAAAGCGGTCCACGCCCAGGTTCTTCTTGAGCAGGGCGACCTTCGCGGCGACGGTTTCCGGCGAGCCGACGTACAGGGCTCCCTCAGGCGTGCACATCGCATCGAACTCGCCCCTGCTGGCCGGACCCCAGCCGCGTTCGGCCCCGATCCTGTTGCGCTGCTCGAGCCAGTGCGGGAAGAACTCCTCGCGGGCTTCCTCATCCGTGGCGGCAACGTGGCCGGGTGAATGCGTGGCCATCTGCTGCATCGGGTGCCCGTACTTGGCCATGGCCTCACGGTAGAGGTTGGCCAGCGGCGCGAAGGACCGCGGCTGGCCGCCGATGATCGCGAAGATGATCGGGTAGCCGTATTCGGCGCAGCGCAGCACCGATTCGGGGGTGCCGCCGACGCCGATCCAGGCCGGCAGCAGGTGGTGTTCCAGCGGCGGATAGACGCTCAGGCCGTTGATGGCCGGCCGGGTGCGTCCCTCCCAATGGACCGGTTTCTGGGCCCGGACCTTGTCGAAGAGCTCGAGCTTTTCCTCGAAGAGGACCTCGTAGTCGGCCAGGTCGAGGCCGAACAGCGGGAACGATTCGATGAAGGACCCGCGGCCCAGCATGACCTCGGCCCGACCGCCGGAGATGGCGTCCACGGTGGCGAAGCGCTGGAAGACCCGGATCGGGTCATCAGAGCTGAGGACTGTCACGGCGGAGCCGAGCCGGATGTTCTTGGTGCGGGCGGCCGCGGCGGCCAGGAAGACCTCCGGGGCGGAGACCGCGAAGTCGCGGCGGTGGTGCTCCCCCACTGCGAAGGCGTGCAGGCCGACCTCATCCGCGAGTTCGGCCTGTTCCAGGAGCTGCCGCAGCACCTGGGCGTGCGGGACGGGGTGGCCGTCCGGGAAGACGCCGACGTCGCCGAAGGTGTTCAGGCCGAGGAGGATGCGGTTGGACTCCACCGGGGCAGTGGGTGTGGGAATGAGCGAAGAGCTTAGGGGCTCGGGGGCCGCGTTCACCGGGATTCCTTCAGCCAGCCGGCGAGCTCGCTCGCCCAGTACGTCAGCACCATGTTGGCGCCGGCGCGCTTGATGCCCAGGACGGACTCGGTGATGGCGGCCCGGCGGTCGATCCAGCCGTTCGCGGCGGCGGCCTCGATCATCGAGTACTCGCCGGAAATCTGGTAGGCGGCCACGGGGACAGGGCTCATGGCGGCGACGTCGGCGAGGATGTCCAGGTAGCTCATCGCAGGCTTCACCATGACCATGTCGGCGCCTTCGGCCAGGTCCAGGTCCACCTCCAAGATCGCCTCCCGGCGGTTCGCGGCGTCCATCTGGTAGGTGCGGCGGTCGCCGGTCAGCTGCGAGTCGACGGCCTCGCGGAACGGGCCGTAGAACGCGGAGGCATATTTCGCGGCGTAGGCCACGATGGCGGTGTTGGCGTGCCCGGCGTCCTCGAGGGCCTGCCGGATCACGGCGACCTGGCCGTCCATCATGCCCGAGGGGCCCAGGACGTGGGCGCCGGCCTCGGCCTGCGCGACCGCCATCTGGCCGTAGATCTCCAGAGTCGCATCGTTGTCGACGTAGCCGTTGGCGTCCAGGACGCCGCAGTGGCCGTGGTCGGTGAATTCGTCGAGGCACACGTCGCTCATGACCACGAGTTCGTCGCCGACCTCGGCGCGGACGTCCCGGATGGCCTTGTTCAGCACACCCTCGGGGTCCAGGGAGGCCGTCCCGCGCGCGTCCCGGGACGCGGGGATGCCGAACAGCATGATGCCGCCGACGCCCAGCTGCACGGCCTCGGCCGCCGCACGCCGGAGCGAATCGGTGGTGTGCTGCTGCACGCCGGGCATCGAGGCAATCGCGTTGGGCTCACTCAGGCCTTCGCGGATGAAGGCAGGCAGGATGAGCTCCGAGGCCGCGAGCCGGTGTTCGGCCGTCAGCCGGCGCATGGCCGGGGTGGTGCGGAGCCGGCGTGGGCGGTGGGTCGGGAAGCTCATATGGTGTCCTTTGCTGAGGGCTCTGCGACTGACGGATGCGGTGGAGAATGCTGGTGGTCGAGGGACCGGACGACGGCGGCAACCAGGCCGGACGCCGTCGGCTCCTGCGCGACGGCGGCGACGGTGAGTCCGAGGGAGGCCGCCTCGGCCGCCGTCGAGCGTCCGATGGCGACGAAACGGCAGTTGCCCAGCGGGGCAAGGTCCGCGTGGATGCGGCGGGCGGCGCTGGGCGAGGCGGCGACGACGGCGTGCAGCCGGCCGGCACCGATTTCCGCTTTCGCCTCGGCCGCGGTGAGCACGGTGGGCGGCGGTGCGTCCTGCCCTGCCGGACCGGTCTCTTGCGTCAAGGTCTGCGGCGAGGCCGGCAGGGGGGCGGGTAGGGCCCGGCGCGGATCGGCCGGATAGTCGACGGTGTTGTAGGCGGTGACAGCCTGGACGGCGGCGCCGCGGGCCTCGAGGCCCTTGCGCAGCCGCGGGTCGGCAATGTCCGCCTGGGGCAGGAGCACGCTGCCCTGGTTCGCGGGCCAGATATCGAGCAGGCCCGTTCCGGATTGCTGGCCGGTGGGTGCAAGGTCGACGCTGATGCCCCGGGATTCCAGGAAACTGCGGGTCGCCGGGCCGATCGTGGCCACGAGGATGCTGCCGGGCAGCCAGCTGCTGAGGGAGGCGCCGCGTTCGGCCGCCTTCGCCTCAAGAGCCTGGACCGTGGTGACGCTGCTGATCACGAGCCACGTGTAGGCCCCGGCACCCAAGGCGTCGAAGGCGACATCGAGGGAATGCTGGTCACTCGCCTGCTCGAAGTCGATCAGCGGCAGGAGCAAGGGCTCGGCACCCACACGGCGGAGGGCCGTGACGAGCTCCCCCGCCCGGTCCGGGCTGCGGGCCACCAGCACACGGGCGCCCCCCGGCACCCTCATGCCCGGTGGCCCGCCCGTGTGGCTATGGTCGCTGTGCCGTCCCATGAAGTGGTGGAATCCGCGGTTCAGGAAGCTGTCAGGTCCGCGATGTCGGCGGCGCCGCGGGCCAGCAGGACTTCCGCCAACTCGATCCCGAGCAGCGTGGCCCCGACCTCGGTGAGGCCATCGGTGGCCTTCTTGTCGCGGACGGTTGCCGTGCCGTCGACAGCGCAGACCACCGCTTCGAGGTACAGCATGCTGCCCTTGCGGTAGGCGTAGGCGCCCACGGGGGCGGCGCATCCGGCTTCCAGACGGGCCAGCAAAGCGCGTTCGGCCGTGACGGCGAGCCGGGTGTCCTGATCATCGAGGGCCGCCAGGGCCTGGGCCAGCACGCCCTGGGAGCCTTCCGTGGAACCGGCCCTCCGGGGCGCATCGGCGGTGCGGCATTCGATCGCCAGGGCACCCTGCCCGGCGGCAGGGAGCATGACGTCCGTCTCGAGGTACTCGCTGACCGCGTCGAGCCGGCCAATCCGGTGCAGTCCGGCGGCGGCGAGCACGACGGCGTCGAGGTCGCCGGATTTCCCGTCAACGACGGCGCCGTTCGAGTTGCCTGCGAGCCCGGGAACGCGCCCCAGCCGGGTGTCCACGTTGCCCCGGATGTCGCGGATGTCCAGGTCCGGACGCACGGCGCGGAGCTGGGCCGCGCGGCGCGGGGAGCCGGTGCCGACGCTCGCGCCGCTCGGCAGGTCGGCGAGCTTGAGCCCGTCGCGGGCGCACAGGACGTCCCGGACGTCGACGCGTTTCGGCGTGGCCGCGAGGCTCAGGCCGAGGGCCGGCCCGGTCGGGAGGTCCTTGAGCGAATGCACGGCGACGTCGCATTTGTCGTGCAGCAGGGCGTCGCGCAGCGCGGCGACGAAGACGCCGGTGCCGCCCATCTGGGACAGCGAGCCTTTGAGGACATCGCCCTCGGTCCGGATGTGGACGAGCTCGACAGGGAACCCGCCGACGGCGGCCAGCTGGTCCGCGGTCTGCTGGGTCTGGGTCAGGGCCAGTTTGCTGGCGCGGGTGCCGATCCGGACGGTCATGGGGTCCCCCGGCCCGTCACAGCAGCCGTGCCCGCAGCCGTGCCCGCGGCCGCAGGCGCAGCCGGGTAGGGATCGTTTCCGGTCCCGACTGTGGTGTCGGCTCCGGCGATAGTGGGCTTTTCGCCACGGAAGTTCGCGCAGCAACCGGGGCGGCAGACGTCGTACCAGGGGCCGAGCTTGGTCAGGTGCGGCCGATCGGCGACGTTGTTCGCGACGGTCCGCTCGCAGATGAGGTCCACGAGCCCGGCGACAAACTTGCGGTGGGTTCCGGGCGTGGGGACGCGGGTGGCGGCCAGGTCCAGCCGGGCACAGGTTTCCAGCGCCTCGGTGTCCAGGTCCCAGACCACTTCCATGTGGTCGCTGACAAAGCCCAGCGGCACAATCACGATGCCCTTGACGCCTTGGCCGGCGAGCTCTTCGATGGCGTCGTTGATGTCCGGTTCGAGCCACGGCACGTGCGGGGCGCCGGAGCGGGACTGGTAAACGAGGGACCACGGTGCGGTCAGGCCGGTCCCGGCCTCCACCCGGCGGATGATCTCGCTGCCGGAGGCAAGGTGCTGTGCGGCGTAGGCGGAGCCTTCCTCGAACGTGCGGGGCTCGTCCTCGGAGCGCCCGGCGGCCTCGGCGTCGCGGGTCGGGATGGAGTGCGTCGCGAACATGATGTGCACCGGGGCGTCCGGAGTGCCGGCCGCGGCCAACTGGGCGCGGACGTCGGCGAGGCCGGCGGCGAGGCCCTCGATGAAGGGTTCCACGAAGCCGGGGTGGTCGAAGTACTGGCGCACCTTGTCGACCTCGAGCTTGCCGTCGAGTCCGGTTTCGGTCAGCGCCATGCCGATGTCCTCGCGGTACTGGCGGCAGCTGGAGTAGCAGGAGTAGGCGCTCGTGGTGAGCATGAGGACCTTGCGGTGGCCGGCGTCGTAGATCTCCTGCAGGGTCTGCGGGATGTACGGGTCCCAGTTGCGGTTGCCCCAGAACACGGGCAGCCCGATCCCCCGGGCGGCAAGTTCGGCCTCGAGGCCGGCCTTGAGCGCACGGTTCTGCTGGTTGATGGGGCTGATGCCGCCGTTGGCGCGGTAGTGGTGCGAGACCTCTTCGAGCCGTTCATCAGGGATGCCGCGGCCGCGGGTGACGTTGCGGAGGAACGGGATGACGTCCTCCTGGCCTTCGGGTCCGCCGAAGGAGGCGAGGAGCACGGCGTCGTACTCCTTGGGGGCCATCCGGCCGGCCTCGGTGACGGGATTCACGGCAGTTACTGAGGCGGCGGATTCCTGGGGATCCAGCGGACTCATGCAAGGACCTCGGCAATCTCGGCGGCGGTGACGCGGCGGCCGGTGTAGAACGGGATTTCTTCCCGGACATGGTGCCGGGCTTCGGTGGAACGCAGGTGGCGCATCAGGTCCACGAGGTCCACGAGGTCGGGGGCTTCCAGTCCGAGGATCCATTCCCAGTCGCCCAGGGCGAAGGAGGAGACCGTGTTGGAGATGACCTGGGGGAAGTCGCGGCCCAGCATGCCGTGGTCGCGGAGCATGGCGCCGCGCTCGGCGTCCGGGAGGAGGTACCACTCGTAGGAGCGGACGAAGGGGTAGACGCAGAGCCACTCTGCAGGTTCCACACCGCGGGAGAACGCTGGTGTGTGGTTCTTGGCGAACTCGGCCTCGCGGTGCACGCCCATGGCGGACCAGACGATCTCGGTGCCGGCGAACAGCTTGCTGCGCCGGATGTCCCGGACCGCCCGCTGCAGCGCTTCCGGCCGGGGACCGTGCAGCCAGACCATGATGTCCGCGTCGGCGCGCATCGCCGAGACGTCGTAGCTGCCGCGGTGGACGACGCCGGCTTCGGCGAGACTCTTCATCAGGGCATCGAAGTCTTCGGCTGCATCCGCACCGCGCAGGATGTCCGCGGACCGCTTGAAAACGGTCCAGAGGGTGAAGAACTGCTCGGTTGAATCTTCGGGCGCCGATGCCCCGGCGACTGATTCTCCGGGGACTGGCATTCCGGTTTTAGTGACAGATTCGGCAGAAGTGTGGCTCATGCATACCAGTCTGCCCCCTCTCCCCAGCTAAGTCGAAAAAAAGCACTTCTACAACGCGTAGAAGTGCTTTATTTCACACCCGGGAGGCTGGTCCGCGGGAGAGGTGTCCGCTGGAGAAAGGGCCAGTCAGCTCCGGCGCATCCGGACGACGGCGACGCCGGCGGCGACCGAGAGCGCCACCAGGCAGATGCCCCAGCCGATCAGCGGGGACGGCCCGGCGGGTTGCACCTCCGAAGTTGCCTGCAGGGAGGTGTTGCCGGCGTGGCCCTTGGCCGGTTCGGCTGTGTTTGCCCCGGCTGCGGAAGGCTGCGGTGAGGCCGGCTTCGAGGAGGACGCCTGCGTGCTGGTACCACTGCCCGCGGCCGGCCCTGCGGTTCCGGGCTGGGGCTCGGCGGTCTGGTCGCCGCCGCCGTTGCCCGGTGCCGGCTGGCCGGGAGCCTGCCCGCTGGCCGGCGGAGCAGGAGCGGATCCGGCGGTTCCGCCTGCCGCGGAAGCTCCTGGCGCGGGGGCGGCGGGCGGCGCGCCGGGGACCTGCGGCATGGCGGGCGGCGCAGTTTTCGCGGGCGGGGTGCTGGTGCGCGGGGCCGTAGGCGCGGGAGTGCTGGGCTGGGGGTCGCTGGGTTCGGGATCGCTGGGTTCCGGGCTGCTGCCTTGCGACGGTGGCTTCGACGGGGTGGACTCACCCGAGCCGGACGGCGAGGGGCTCGGCGTCGTCGAGGAGCCCAGCAGGCTGTCCAGCACGTCATCGAGGCCGAGGGTCAGCGAGCCCTGCGACGACGGCGCGGTGGACGCCGCCGCGGACAACCCTGTGGCCGCATGTGAGGCCGGAACCCCTGCGGTGGCAGCCAGCAGGGCCCCGAGCCCGACTGCCGCCGCGCCGCGTCGAAGGCCCCGATGGCGGCCGGTCTTCGTTGTGGACACCTTGGACCTGAAAATAACCATGGTCATCGAGCCTAGCCGGAATCGACCGACAGGAAAAACTTGCAAAAACCGCAGAATACAGGCAGGAAACCCACGGGACCGGAGGGATTCAGGGTGCCCCTGGAGACACTGTGATTCCTGTGGCTGAGGGTACTTTTGGGACTCGAGGGGCTGTGGTCAGGGGCGCCGAATTTAGGCAGGCGCATCCCGGGCAACTGCCTCCAGGGCAGCCACCTTCAGGACAGCCGTGTTGAGGCCACTGCCTTCAGGACAACAGCGTGCGGACCTGCCGCGGGGTGTCGGCCACAATCGCGGCCAGGCCGTTGCCGGACAGCCAGCCGCCCACCACGGCAAGGGTGCCGTCCGCGGCACAGATGCTCCGGACGGCCGCGACGCGCTGCCTGTGGCCCAGCGACGCAAACGGCAGCGCACCGGCCCAGCGGACCACGTCCCAGCCCGCCACGTCCCCGGCGCTGACGGGAACGGCAAGCAGGGCCGAGGCGTCGGCCAACGCCGCGCGGAACAGTTCATCGTCGGAGCGCGGTGCTGCGGGCGCTCCCCCGCCACGGGACTCCGGCGTCGCCCCCGGGGCCACGGCGCGCCCGTAGGAGAGCCGGAGCACATGTCTTCCCGGGCCTGTGCGCTCCGCCAGCCAGGCCCATTTGGCGGTGGCGTGCGTCAGCGCCTTGGCCTGCACGCCCGGGCTCTGCGGCGCCACAAGCACGCCGGTGCCGCGTGGCGCCGTGTCAAGGGCCGTGAGATCCACCACAAGGGTGACCAGGCTGACATCGGGCCCGGCGTCCGGGCGGAGGCCGGCAAGCTCCGGCAGGGTTTCCTCAAGCAAACCGACGGCGGCGGGACCCTCCACCGCAACCACCAGGAGCCCGGCGTCGAAAGTGGCCTGATCCGTGGCCACGCGCCAGCCGTCGGCTGTGCGCTGCACCGACCGGGCCGGGGTGCCGCTGAGCAGGATGACGCCGCGCTGGCGCAGATCGGCGAGCAGGGCGGCGACGAGGGTGTGCATTCCACCGCGCAGCCCGGCCACGGCGGACCCTGCCTTCTGGAGCCCGGCCGGCTGGGCCTTCGCAGGCCCGGCGGGTCCGCCCGTGGCGGCCGCCGCTCCCCTGCGCTGGGCCGCGACGGCGGAAGCGAGGGAACCGTGCTGACGGATGCCGCTCCGCAGCCCGGGGGCCACCATGTCGACGTCGAGCACTGAGGGATCGGCCGAGTGGACGCCGCCGACAACCGGTGCCACGAGTCGGTCCAGGACGCGCCTGCCCATCCGCCGGCGGACCAGGGCTGACACGCTCGTGGCCTCGGCACCGGTGCCCAGCGAGGCTGGCAGCACGGCGTCGATGGAGGCGCGGAGGGAACCCAGCAGGCCCAGCGAGCGGCGGACTTCCGGGTCCCATGGGCTGGCCGGGATGCCCAGCACCCCGGTCTTGGGCAGTTCCCGCGGGCCGTCGGGCAGCTGGACCCAGGCGCCGCCGGGGTTCGGCGCGACGATCTCGCCAGCCAGCCCGAGCTCCGCGGCGAGATCAGCTACGGCGGCGGTGCGGGTGGCGAAAGACTCCGCCCCGCTGTCCAAGGTCAATCCGGCCACGGCATGGCTGCCGACGCAGCCGCCCCAGGCCTCCCCGGCCTCCAGGACGGTGGTGCGGACGCCGGCCCGGGCGAACTCCCGGGCCGCAAGCAGGCCGGATATCCCGCCCCCGATCACGACGGCGGCGCCTTCCAAGGGAGTCCCGGCGGGGCCCGCGTCCACGCCCTTACTCCGGAGCGATGGAGTGGATGAGTTCGACCACGCGCGTGAGCACCTCAGGATCCGTCTCCGGCGGCACCCCGTGGCCCAGGTTCACGACGTGCCCGGGCGCCGCGGAGCCAGCCGCGATCACGTCGCGGACATGCGCTTCCAGGACCTCCCACGGTGCCGAGAGCAGGGCCGGGTCGATGTTGCCCTGCAGCGGAACCGTGCCGCCGAGGCGGCGGTTGGCTTCGTCCAGCGGCAGCCGGTAGTCGACCCCCACGACGTCGACGCCGACGTCGCGCATCGCGACGAGCAGTTCCGACGTGCCGGTGCCGAAGTGGATCAGCGGCGCACCAAGGTGCCGGACATGGTCCAGGGCACGGGACGACGCCGGCGCAACGAAGCGCTGGTAGTCGGCCAGTCCCAGCGAACCGGCCCAGGAGTCGAAGAGCTGGCCGGCGGAGGCGCCGGCTTCCAGCTGTGCCCGGAGGAACATTCCGGAGGCATCGGCGGCCCAGTTGGCCAGGGCAGTCCAAGTCTCGGGGTCGGCGTGCATCATGGTGCGCGGGCCGAGGTGGTCGCGGGAAGGCTTGCCTTCCACCATGTAGGCGGCGAGGGTGAAGGGCGCGCCGGCGAAGCCGATCAGCGGGGTGCTGCCGAGCTCGGCCACCGTGAGCCGGACGGCTTCGCGGATGGGCTCCAGGGCCTCCCAGGTCAGCTGCGGCAGGGCGGCGACGTCCGCGGCCGTGCGGACCGGATTGTCCAGGACGGGTCCGACGCCGGGCACGATGTCCACGCCGACGCCGGCCAGCTTGAGCGGGATGACAATGTCCGAGAAGAAGATGGCGGCATCGACGTCGTGGCGGCGGACCGGCTGCAGGGTGATCTCGGAAGCCAGCTCGGGACGCAGGCACGAGTCCAGCATCGCGACGCCCTCACGAATCTTGAGATATTCGGGCAGCGAACGGCCAGCCTGCCGCATAAACCAGACCGGACGGCGGGAGGGCTTGCCGCCGCGGTAGGCGGTGATCAGCGGGGAGCCTGCGGTGCGGCCGTCCATCAGCGGGTGCCCGGCATCGAGGCCGCCGGCGGCGCCATCCACGACGGCGTCATCGTTGGCAGCATTATCGGCTGCGCCGACGTCGGACGTACTGAATGGGGTCGTGCCGGCACTTGCCGCAGCGCTTGGAGTCATGACTTCGATTGTGCCCAAATTTGTGCCCAAAAGATAACGACAGCCTGTCACGCCGGCTGTCTCACTGGCCACGAGTGCCCCGCCGTGGCAGGAATCACAGGCCAACGTGCCTGAACCCACGCCGGGACAGTTGTTCTACACGGGGGCGAAAAAGCTATGATGATGTTGCTGTGGTTCTTTTTTCATTGGTGGCTACACACGCCGACATCGACCTCGAAACCGTTGCTCAGTTGAGCACCGGCGCTTCCGGGCTCGCCACATCCGCCCTCGCCGGATCGCCGGCCGTGGCGGGTGCCGTTGTCCTTGCCACCTGCAACCGCTTTGAAATCTACGGCGAAGCGCCCCATCCTGACGCCGTCACCGCGGCCCGGGCGGCCCTCATCACCCACATCAGCGGGACCAGCGGACTCAGCGATCAGCTCGTCTCCCGCGCCTTCAGCACGCGCACCGGCGCCGAGGTCAGCCAGCACCTCTTCGCGGTTAGTTCCGGATTGGACTCCGCTGTGGTCGGCGAACGGGAAATTGCCGGACAGGTCCGCCGCGCTTTGATCACGGCCCAGCACGAGGGCACGGCCAGCTCCGGCCTGGTCAGGCTGTTCCAGGCCGCGTCCAAGACGGCCAAGGACGTCGGCGCCCAGACGGCGCTGGGTTCGCGCGGCCTCTCCATCGTCTCCGTGGCACTGGATCTCGCTACGGACCTGTCCGAAAACCCGGACTGGTCCGCCAAGAAAGCCGTCGTCTTCGGGACCGGCGCCTACGCCGGGGCCACCATGTCGCTGCTGCGCGAACGCGGCTGCACCGATGTCCACGTCTATTCCTCCTCCGGCCGCGCCCCCGGCTTCGTCGCCACCCGCGGCGGCACGGCCTTGGACGAGCACACCCTTCCGGCCGCAGTTGCCGCCGCCGACGTCATGATCGGCTGCAGCGGCTCCGACAGCCGGGTGGAGGCGGACGAACTCGCCCGGATCCGGACCAACTCGCCCCAGGCTCTCATCGCGATCGACCTCGCCCTGACCCACGACTTCGACCCCGCGGTGGGCGACCTCGACGGCGTCGAGCTGCTCACGCTCGAATCCGTCCGCCTGGCCGCACCGCAGGAACAGGCCGAATCGCTCGAGCAGGCCAGCAGCATCGTGTCCGGGGCGGCCAGCGCCTTCGAGCAGGAGCGCGAGGCCCGGTCCGTGGACTCGGCGATCGTCGCGTTGCGCCGCCACACGATGAACGTCCTGGACGCGGAAATGGAAAAGGTCCGCGCCCGGCACGGCTGCACCGCCGCCGCCGAGGAAGTCGAGTTCGCCCTGCGCCGGATGGTGAAGCAATTGCTGCACGTCCCCACCGTCCGGGCGCGCGAACTGGCCTCCAACGGACAGCAGGACACCTACATTGCCGGCCTTGAGGCCCTGTATGGCATCACGGTGGAGCCATCCGCCGGCGCAACGGCCGCGGGTGCTGCCGGTTCCGCGGCCGAGTGCCCCGTGGACCACAACCCCGCTGTCCAAAACCCTGGCGACCTCGGCCCCGCTGCGGGCGACATCCGCGAATCCGCGTAGCTGCCCCGAAACCGCGCAGCTGCCCCGCGCTGTCCGCGCGGCTTATCCGCGCAGCTGCCCCGCGCCGTCCGCGCGGCTTATCCGTGGCTTATCCGTGGAAAGCGTTGATCCCGGTCATTTCGGCCGACACCTGCCACAGCCGTGCGGCCGCCTCCCGGTCCACCGCATGGGCATCGACGCCCCTGATCCTCGCTTCGGGCGATCCCGGCACCGTGGCTTCGGCGATGTCGCAGTCCTCGCAGTAGACGCCGCCCATTCCCTCGAGCGCCGGTGCCGTCGCGGCCCAGACCGAAGTGGCGGCGCCCTGCGCCGGTGTCTTGAAGCGTGGGTCGAGCTTGCCGTGCGCGTCCATCCAGCCGGCGGCGATCATCTCCTCCCGCGGCAGGTGCCGTTGCAGTTCCGTCATGATCCCGCCGGGATGCGCGGCAAAGGCCCGCACGCCGAAGTCCCGGCCCTGGGCGTCGAGCTGGACGGCGAAGAGCGCGTTGGCCGTCTTGGCCTGGCCGTAGGCGCGCCACTTGTCGTAGCCGGCGTCGAAATTGATGTCATCGAAACGAATCCCCGAGAGCTTGTGGCCGGTGGACGACAGCGAGACCACCCGGGCCCCCTGCGCCGCGGCCAGCGCCGGCCACAGCAGGTTGGTGAGGGCAAAATGGCCCAGGTGGTTCGTGGCGAACTGCGATTCCCAGCCGGGACCCACCCTGCGTTCAGGACTTGCCATGATGGCGGCGTTGTTGATGAGGATGTCCAGGCTGCGGCCTGTGCCGGGCGCCGCGCCGGCCAGGAAGTCGGCGGCGAACTCCTTCACACTTCCCTGGTCCGCCAAGTCCAATTCGGCAACGCTGACATCGCCGCCTTCGGTTGCCGGCGTGAGCCCGGCCGCGGCGAGGACGTCGCGGGCGTGCTCCGGCCTGCGGGCCGGCACCACAACGGCGGCGCCGGCCCGGGCCAGTGCCCGCACGGTCTCCAGGCCCAGTCCCGAGTAGCCTCCCGTGACGATCGCGCTCTTCCCGGCCAGGTCGATGCCGGCAATGACCTCGGCCGCCGTCGAATCCCGTCCAAAGCCGGAGCCAATCTTCCGCTGGGACGTCACTGTGTTGTTTTCGCTCACGGTATTTTTCTCGCTCATGACCAAGCCTTTCGTTGGAGGGCGCCGCTCGGCGGAGAGTGCTTTTCGGGGCCGCGACCTGGACGGCCAGCTGGCCGGCTGGCCTCAGTACACCGGCTTCCCGGGTTCCACGTCACGCACCCAGGCGAGAATGCCGCCTTCGAGGTGGCTGACGCGCTCATACCCGGCGGCGCGGGCCGCGGACAGGACGGCGGCGGAACGTGTTCCGCCCTTGCAGTGGAAGACGATTTCGGCATCCTGGGGCAGTTCCCGCCACGCTTCCCCGGCAAGGATGCGGCCCTGCGGGATCAGCACCGACCCGTCAATGCGGACGATCTCGTATTCCCCTTGCTCCCGCACGTCCACGAGGTGGAAGTCCTTGAGGCCGGCCTTGCGCGAGGCCAGCATGGTGGCCAGCTGCGTGGCCGTCACGGTGTGCTCGGTGCCGGCATCCGCGGTTGGGGTGATGCCGCAAAAGGCCTCGTAATCGGTAAGTTCCGTGATGCGCGTCGCCTCGGGGTCCCGGGCCACCTTGATCTCGCGCCAAGTGCCGCCCAGCGCGTCATAGAGCGCCAGCCGGCCCAGCAGGGACCGGCCGACGCCGGTGATCAGCTTGACGGCCTCGGTCACCATCAGCGCTCCGACGGCGGCGCATAGCATGCCGAACACGCCGCCTTCGCCGCAGGACGGCACAGATCCGGCCGGCGGCGCCTCCGGGTAGAGGTCCCGGTAGGTGGGCCCGAACTGCTCCCAAAAGACGCTGACCTGGCCGTCGAAGCGGAAGATCGATCCCCAGACGTAGGGCTTGCCGAGGATGGCGGCGGCGTCGTTGACGAGGTAGCGGGTGGCAAAGTTGTCGGCGCCGTCGAGGATGAGGTCGTACCCGGCGAAGAGTTCCAGTGCGTTGGTCGCGTCGAGGCGGACGTTGTGGAGCCGGACGTCCACGAGCGGGTTCAGGGCCGCAATTGCGTCGCGGGCGGACTCGATTTTGGGCCGGCCCACGTCCGCTACGCCATGGATGATCTGGCGCTGGAGGTTGCTGAGGTCGACGTCGTCGTCATCGACGATGCCGAGAGTGCCGACCCCGGCGGCGGCGAGATAGAGCAGGGCCGGGGAGCCGAGGCCGCCGGCCCCGATCACGAGGACTTTCGCGTTCTTGAGGCGTCGCTGGCCGATCGCGCCGATCTCCGGAATGATCAGGTGGCGCGAGTAGCGTTCCACCTCGTCGGGGCTGAGGTCCCCTGCCGGCTCAACCAGCGGTCCGGGGCGCGGGTCCAGCTGCGTCTTGGGGGTTGCGGGGGCGCCGGTAGCGGTGAACTTGGAAGCCATACTTCAATCTATGCCCCAAGATACCGCCAGGTCATATTACCCGCGCGTAAGGTGTAATTGAGTGCAAGGTAGTTCAGTACAAGTGCAGTTGAGTGCGACTGCGCGCAATTGGGGTGAAAAGGGAAAGAAGGCCGACAGTGGTTCATCAGGCACCGGCGGAGCGGGACGAGACCGGCAAGCCGCAGGCCGGACAGACGCGAAGCGGACAGCGATCGGCCCGCCTCCCCCGTGACGAACGCCGGGCGCAGCTGCTGGCCGCTGCGCAGGAAGTTTTCGTGGCGAACGGCTACCACGGCGCCGCCATGGATGAGATCGCCGAGACCGCCCGTGTCAGCAAGCCGGTGCTGTACCAGCACTTCCCTTCCAAGCGGGACCTGTACCTGGCATTGCTGGACAGCCACCTCAGCAAACTCATCGATCTGCTGCTTGGCGCCCTGGATTCCACCACAGACAACGACGAACGCGTCCAGGCGGTCATGCGCGCCTACTTCCGCTTCATCGCCCACGACGACCAGGCGCACCGGCTCGTCTTCGAATCGGACCTGATCAACGATCCCGACGTCAGCGCACGGCTGGAAACGTTCAACAAGACCTTTGCCGACGCCGTCGCGCGCGTCATCGCCGAGGACACCAAGCTGCCCGAACTGGAAGCCCAGCTGCTGGGCCGCGGGCTTGCCGGACTGGCCCAGGTCAGCGCCCGGTACTGGCTGGAAACGGACGGGAACCTGGATCTCGATGTAGCCAGCGACCTCATCTACCGTTTAGCTTGGCGCGGAATCTCCCGCTTCCCCAAGGAAACCTAGGCTACAAATAGAGATTGACCTTGGACATTTATTGGACGTTGATTGGCTGGGAGGCCTTGCTGTGGAAGTAAAGATTGGTATTCAGAACATTGGCCGCGAAATTGTGCTCGAATCGACCCAGGACGCCGACGCCGTCGCCAAGGTAGTCGGCGACGCGATCGTCAAGGGTGGGGAGCTGCGGCTGAAGGACGACAAGGGCCGCTTGGTGATCGTCCCGGCGAATGCCTTGGGCTACGTGGAAATCGGAGCAGAAGAGGCCCGACGCGTCGGTTTCGGCGCCCTCTAGCCCCCGCGCGGCCCGCGGTTTCACTAGCGATATTTTCACTACCGTTGATTCACTGCCGTTTTCTTCACCAGCGTGAGGTGTCCTGAATGCTTTCCCTGATTGTGGTTGCCATGGTGACCGTTGCTGCGGGCTTCGTGGTGTGGGCCAACGACAAGCGGCACACGAAATACGGCGTCAGCGTCCCGGCCGGAGTCGCTGCGACCGTCGGCATGCTGAGCTGGATCATCTTCATTGCGGCCGGACTCGGCTACCAGCCGGGCCTGAGCTGGATCCCGTGGATCCTACCGATGGTCCTCGGCACTGCGGCCTCGATCGCGGCGGCGGTTTACCTCGGCACGACCCGGACCCGGCAGGACACCGAGCGGCTCACCACCATACTGAAGCTCTAGCGGCCCCGTCAGGAGGGCGCCGGGAGGGGGCTGCCTTACGCCGGCAGGTCCGGTCCGTGGCCGTCCTCGGTGCACAGGCACAGCCGGTTTCCCTGCGCATCCGTGACCACCACCCAATTGGGTGCGTGGTCACGGTTCATTGAGGCCCCGGTAGCCGCGGTCTGCTCCAGTACGGGGCCGGATTCCTCCTTGCTCCGGTGGATGTCCAGGTGGATGCGGTTGGCGTTCGGGGTGGAGGTTTCCTGGAACCAGAGCGAGGGGCCGCGGCCGTAGGGGTCCGTGAGATCCCCGAACCTGCCCTTGCGGTAACCGAGGGCGACCCGCCAGACCTCCGAGATCCCGGCGGGATAGTCCGAATCGATGGCTACTTCCACCGTCCGGTACAGCCCCGGTTGCGCGGCGGCAGCGACTGCGGCGGCCGCCACGCTGGCCGCCGTCGCCGCTTTGACGTCCCTCGGCGTTACCTCGGCGCCGGCGTCATGGGAACTGTAGCGAAGAAAGACCCGGTTGTAGCGCCAGTCCAGGTCCGGGTGGTGGTTCTGCTCTTCGGCGAGGCGCCCGACGGCGGCGATCAGCTCGAGTGCCGCGGCCGCCGTCGGCGCCTTGTACACGGTCACGAGCCCGCCGAGGCGGTACCGCCAGTCCGGCAGGCCCGCCAGGGCTTCGTCGAGCTGGGGGCGGGTGAGGATGTCGTCCGTGGCTGCCATGACAGTCTCCTTGACTGGTTGACCGACAAGACCGGCGGCCTGCCCGGAGCGGCCGGACTCAGAGGAACTCGGCCCGGCCGTCCATCGCCGAGGACGCCAAGGCGTGTTCGCGGCGCGGGATCCTGCCAGCCTTTTTTGCCAGCCTACCGGCGATGACGGCGTGTTTGAAGGCCTCCCCCATGAGCAAGGGATTCTGCGCCCGGGTCACGGCCGTAGCCAGCAGCACGGCGTCGCAGCCGAGTTCCATCGCCAGGGCCGCGTCCGAGGCCGTTCCGATCCCGGCATCCAGCACCACGGGCACGGACGCCCGCGAGACGATCAGCTCGATGTTGTGCGGGTTCAGGATGCCCAGGCCGGTGCCGATCGGGGCGCCCAGCGGCATCACGGCCGTCGCGCCCAGGTTTTCGAGCCGGAGGGCAAGCACGGGGTCGTCGTTGGTGTAGGCGAACACCTTGAAGCCGCGGGCCACGAGCTGTTCGGTGGCGTCCACGAGTTCGACAGCGTCCGGCAGCAAGGTGTGCTCATCGGCAATGACTTCGAGCTTGACCCAGTCCGTTTCCAGGGCCTCCCGGGCCAGCTCTGCGGTGAGTACGGCATCCTTGGCGGTGAAGCAGCCGGCCGTGTTGGGCAGCACCCGGATCCGGTGGTCCTCGAGCAGCTGGAACAGCGAGCCCGTCTCCGCCGGCGAATAGCGGCGCATCGCCACCGTGGTCAGCTCGGTCCCGGAGGCAACGAGCGCCGCCCCCAGCCCGTCCAGGCTCGGCGCACCGCCGGTGCCCATGATGAGGCGGGAGCCCAGCCTGACGCCGTCGACCACGAACGGGTCGGCCACCGCCCCGGTCACCGGTGCGGTCGGTGTTCCTGACAACGTCGTCTCGTTCATGCCGGTCATCCTCCCTGGACTGCCGTGACAAGTTCGACGTCGTCGCCGTCGGCGAGCGCCGTGGCGTGCCACTGGCTGCGCGGCACCACTTCGGCGTTGCGGGCCACGGCGACACCGAGCTTTCGCCCGTCGGCGGCCCGGCCGTCGGGGCCGATGCTCCGGCCCGTGAGCTGGCTGACGAGTGTGCTGACGGAGGCGCCGTCGGCGACGCTTTGCTCCGATCCGTTCAGTCTGATGTTCATGCTGCTTCCTTCTTGGGGCTGTCTCCGGACGTATCCGGGATGCGGGAAAAGCGGTCGGGGCGGAACCCGGCCCAGCGCGGGTCGGGTGTCCCGTCCATGAGTTGCCGGCACACGGCGGCAGCAGCGGGGGCCAGAAGGACGCCGTGCCGGAAGAATCCTGTGGCGATGATGAGTCCCGGGATGTCCCCGCCGTCCGGGCGGGCGACCCGCCCCAGCAACGGGGCGTTGTCCGGTGTGCCGGGCCGGGCCCGGGCCGTGGCTTCCAGCAGCTCCAGCTCGGCGACCGCGGGCACCAGCTGCTGGGCGTCCCGCAGCAGCTGGTAGACGCCGCCGGCCGAAACCGCGTGGGGATCCGACGGTCCGTCCTCGCGCTGGGTGGCTCCGATCACCACGGTGCCGTCCTGCCGGGGGACGATGTACACGGGGACTCCGCGCACCATGCCCCGCACGGTGGCCGTGAGCAGCGGCAACAGACGCGGGGGCACGCGCAGCCGGAGGATGTCGCCGTAAACGGGCCGCAGCGGCAGCGCCAGTCCGGCGGGCAGCTCCTCGAGCCCTGCAGCGCCGAGCCCGTTGGCGACGACGGTTTCCGCAGCCCGCACGGAACCGCCGCCCGCCAGCCGTACCCCCGCAACATGTCCGTCCTGCCACAGCAGGCCCGCCGCGCGCCGCCGGACAAAGCTCCCTCCTTCCGCGCCGAGCACGCTGGCGAGCCGGGCGATGAGCAGGCGGGGGTCCACCTGGTGGTCGGCCGGGATGTCGAAGGCGCACGAGATGCCGGGGCTCAGCAGGGGCTCCCGGCCGCGTGCCTCCCGCACTGTCAGTGGCTCCACGGTGAGGCCGCAGGCCCGCTGGACCTCCCTCAGGTCCGCGAGCGCGCGCCGGTCCGCCGCGTCGGCCCCGACGGCCAGGGTCGGCGTCGTCAGGTAGCCGGTACCCGCCCGGGACTCCGTGCCGCCGGCACCGGCGTCGATCCCGGCAGCGAATCCGGGCCACAGCCGGGATGACTCAAGCATCAGTTCCAGGAGTTGCTCCTCCTGGTAGTGCAGCTCACTCACAGGGGCGAGCATGCCGGCCGCGGCCCAGCTGGCTCCGCTGCCGGGAGCATCATCGATCAGCACCACGGACCGGCCCGCGCGGCTGGCCTCGAAGGCGATGCCGTGGCCGATCACGCCGCCGCCGATCACGGCAACGTCAGCGGTGATGTCCCCTGCGGCATCAGGCCCGGTGTCACAAACGCGGGCGGCGGCGTCATTTGCGGCTTCGGCTGCACGGCCGGCTCGAGTGCCCATAAAAAATTCCTTCCCTACGCCGGTACTAGCCGGATCAGGTCAAGCGGTCGGCTCTGACGCCCTCTCAGCCGTGCAGCGGCGACATGGCTGCTGCGGGCTCCCGCGGTATGCGCCCAGTTTAGAGGAACTAGGCTGGTCCCATGAGCCAGGACCCCCTCCACACCACCGCCCGCCTCTACCTCTGCACCGACGCCCGCAGGGACCGCGGCGACTTCGAGGACTTTGTGGATGCCGCCTTCGCCGGCGGGGTGGACATCATCCAGTTGCGTGACAAGTCGCTCGAGGCGGCCGAAGAACTGGAACTGCTGGAAGTCCTGCACGCCTCAGCCCAGCGCCACGGACGCCTGTGGGCCGTCAATGACCGGGCGGACATCGCTTCCTTGTCCGGGGCGCCGGTGTTCCATATCGGCCAGAAGGACATTTCGCTCGACGCCGCCCGCGGCTTCCTCGGCAAGAATGCCGTGATCGGCCTGTCCACCCACAGCCCGAAGCAGGTGGACACCGCCATTGCTGCCTCGCCCGGCCGCAAAGGACTCGACTATTTCTGTGTGGGCCCCGTGTGGGCGACGCCCACCAAGCCCGGACGCCCCGCCGTCGGCCTCGATCTGGTGCGCTACGCCGCCCAGGCGACCGGCGGGGCGGACGCGGAGGGAAACGGCAAAGTCGACGGCCGTGTCGAAAGCTCGTTGCCGTGGTTCGCGATCGGCGGGATCGACCTCAGCAACGTGGAACAGGTAGTCGATGCCGGCGCCCGGCGGATCGTGGTGGTCCGGGCGATCACCGACGCCGCTGATCCGGCCCACGCCGCAAGTGCACTACTGGCAGCGTTGGACGCCGCGGAATCCTAGGCAGGCCCCGGCCCGCAATACCGCCGGCATCCCGGCCAGCACTGAAACTATCCGGCGAGACCCAGGTCTGCCATCCGGCGCGCGTGGTTCGCTGCGAGCTCGGCCGTCAGGCCGCTGACCAGCTCCCTGGCGCCGTCTTTGTCCAGCCCCGAGAGTCCGCCGATGAACTCGTGCTCTAGGCTGACCCGCTGGGCGTGGGTCAGGGCCTCGCCCAGCAGGCGCCTGGCCCACAGCGCCAGGCGCGACGCCAGTCGGGGGTCATCGGCCAGGGCCGCCTTGAGGCGTTCCTGGAGCACGGCCGTGGACTCGCCGGTGGAGCGGACCTGCCCGATGAGCTCCCGGGTCCCGGCGTCGACGTACCGGCCGACGGCACGGTAAAAGTCCGCGGCGACCGTGTCGATCACGTAGGCCTTCATGAGCGCTTCGTACCAGTCCGCCGGGCGCGTGCGCTCGTGGAAGTGGTCCACCGAGGGCTGGAACGGCAGCATGGCAGCCTCCGTGTCCAGGCCCATGTGCTCGAGCCGGGCCCGGACGAGTTCGAAATGCTGGAACTCGACCACCGCCATCCTGCCCAGCACCGCACGTTCGTGCAGCGTGGGCGAATACCGGGCACTCGAGGACAGCCGTTCGAAGGCAGAAAGCTCGCCGTACGCCATGACTCCCAGCAGATCCGCCAGGAAGCTGTTGTAGAGGGCCGGATCGTCCGCAGTTGCGCTCATCCTCCAAGACTAATAGCGGAAATCGGGCTAACCTGATTTTCGTGTCCCATCATCGTCTGACCCCCAGTGTCCACGAGCAGCAGAACCAGCTTGCCGGGGCTCTCAAGGCGTTGCGCACCACACTGGAACTGCCCGGTCCGTTCCCCGAGGACGTGCTGCGCGACGCGGAGGCAGCGGTGGCCGAGCACAAGCTGCCGGACCTGGACCTCACGCATGTCGAGTTCGTGACCATTGATCCGGCATCGTCCACCGACCTCGACCAGGCCCTGTATATCGAACGGAGCGACGGAGGCTACAAGGTTTTCTACGCCATCGCCGACGTCCCGTCCTTTGTGGCTCCGGGCGGGGCGCTCGATGCCGAGACCCGGCGCCGCGGCCAGACCTTCTACACCCCGGACGGCCGGATTCCGCTGCATCCGGAGATCATCAGCGAGGCCGCAGGCAGCCTGCTCGCCGGGCAGCTCTGCGCGGCGTTCGTCTGGGAGTTCGAGCTCGACGCCGCGGCAGAGGTGACCTCGGTCCTGGTGCGCCGGGCCCAGGTCCGCAGCCGCGCGAAGCTCAACTACAAGGGCGTCCAGGCCGAGCTCGACGCCGGCACCGCGGCGCCCGTGCTGCAGTTGCTGAAAGAGGTAGGCATCAAGCGGGTGGAGCTGGAACGCCTGCGCGGCGGTGCGAGCCTGAATATGCCGGAACAGGAGATCCAGCAGCTGCCCGACGGCGGCTACCGGATTGTGGCGGCCCCGGCGCTGCCCGTGGAGGACTGGAACGCCCAGATTTCACTCATGACCGGGATGGCCGCCGCCGCGCTCATGCTCCAGGGCAAGGTCGGCATCCTGCGCACCATGCCCGCCCCGGACGAGGCGTCGCTGCGGCACTTCCACCGCCAGACCCACGCCCTCGGCAAGCCCTGGGACGGGGAAATGCGCTACGGCGAGTACCTGCGGACCCTGGACCCGACCGACCCCCGGCAGCTGGCCATTGTGCATTCGGCCGGCATGCTTTTCCGCGGTGCCGGGTACACGCACTTCGACGGCACGGTGCCGGGAGCCGCCGTCCAGTCCGCCATCGGCGCCGCCTACGCCCATTCCACGGCGCCGTTGCGGCGGCTGGTGGACCGCTTCGTGCTGGTGATCTGCGAGGCCCTGAGCAACGGCATTGAAGTTCCGGCCTGGGCCCGGGAGGCCCTGCCGTCCCTCCCGGCCATCATGGGCACCTCGGACCAGCTTGCCGCGAAACTGGAGCGGCTCTCGCTGGACACCGTGGAGGCGGCGCTGCTCGTCAACCACGTCGGCCAGGAGTTCGACGCCGTCGTCATCTCCGGCCCGAAGCCGGCGAAGAGCAGCACCAACGGCAGCGGCAACGGGAATGGGAACGGCGGCAAGGCCAACGGCAACGGGAACGGCCCCTCCGGGATCGTCCAGATCGCCGAGCCCGCCGTAACCGCACGATGCCCCGGCGAACTGGAACCGGGCACTCAAGTCCGGGTCCGGGTGGTGTCCTCGGACATCGCCACACGCGAAATCCAGCTGGAGCTCGTGGGCTGACGTTTCTTGCCAGTAGTCACGACGACGGCCGGCCAACGTTCAGCCTGTGACAATGCGATCCGGAGGGAGGAAGCCATGGCAGCAGCCTTCATGAGCCATGCCGCGGCCGCCCTTCGCCGCGGATTCCTGCTGGTGGGCGTGCTAGCCATCGTGGCTGGATTCCTGGGGATGCACATCATGACAGGGATGCATGGCGCTCATGCCATGGCTGCGGCGACTTCTTCCGCGGAACCAGCCGGGGCGTCTTTCCAGGCCGCAAACAGCTTCGCATTTCATCCCGCTGCCCATTCGCCGCCAGCCGGCGCAACGGCGGATGACTCCATGGTTCCGACCCCTATGACCTCATCGTGTCCCGAGCCCACGGGCAACAGCAGAGCGGCTGTACCATCGGCGTCGTGCATGTGCCAATCAATGTGCACCGACCTTTCGCCGATGCACGCAGCCTGTGTGCCGTCGGCGGCCGTGACCTCCCTGGCCGCGCCCCCGCCCGGCATGGCACCCCCGTCAATCCGCAACCCGGACACTCGCGGAGAGGGCGCCGTCCGGGCCTACTCCTATCTCCCCGCAAGTCCTTCGCCGGGCGATCTTTCCATCAGCCGGACGTAAGACCGGATCGTGCCGTGTCGTGCCCGGCGCCCCCACTTACCCGACACGCTCCACCCTGTTCTTCCTGCGGCGCGGGCGTGTTATCCGCAGGCGTGCCACAACGCCGATTTGATGATTGAAGGACTTGACCCCCATGAAGAAAACCCTGACCATTTCTGCCCTCGGCATCGCCGCCGCCATCGCCCTTGCCGGCTGCGCCGGCAACTCCGGCAGCACACCTACCAGCACCATGCCCGGTATGGGCAGCGGCGGCATGGGCATGGCCTCCAGCTCAGCGCCCGCAGCCGCGGACCATAACGCGGCAGACACCATGTTCACGCAAGGGATGATCCCGCACCACGCCCAGGCCGTGGAAATGAGCGACATGATGCTCAAGAAACAGGGCATGGACGCCCGGATCACCGCACTCGCCACCAAAATCAAGGCCGCACAGGCACCCGAAATCGAGATGATGACGGACTGGCTCAAGACCTGGAACGAACCCACCCAGATGGCGTCCGGCCACGGCATGGGTGACGGGATGATGGGCGACGACGACCTCAAGACGCTCGACGCCGCCCAGGGCACCGAAGCGGCCAAGCTGTTCCTGACCCAGATGATCGCCCACCACGAGGGCGCGGTGATGATGGCCAAGACTGAAATCAGCCAAGGCAAGAGCCCCGACGCCATCCAGCTGAGCAAATCGATCGTGACCTCCCAGGAAGCTGAAATCCAGGAAATGAAGGCCCTGCTGGCAAGCCTCTAGCCAGCGCCCCGGCCCCGGTCCGTCGTCGGACCGGGGCCTTCCCCGGCAGCCGCCTAACGCAAGTTCGGCCGCAGCAGAATGACGGAGAGTCCGGACAGGAAAATCAGGCTTCGGAACACCTCAGGACGCCCGCCTGACACGGTGCGCGCACTGTCATGCCCGCGGCATGCACTTGACACGACCTATAGCCAGCTAGACTGGAGAGGTAGAAATGGATGCCCGGTCGTTGATTTCCATGATTTTCGAATTCAACAAGCCCGCCCCTACGCGATCTTGAGATACACCCGTTGGTCCCAGTGCCAGCATTTAGATAGCCCGCGATCGGCTTCCACTGGAAATGCTTGCGCGCCTGAGCGTGCTCCGGAACGGCCCCTATGGCCGGCCCCGTTGAGCAAGCAGCGCAGCCCAAAATGAATAAGGAAACTCCCCTGTGAGTGAATTGCACACGCACCAGCTTCTGACCGATGAGTCCGGCACGGAGACCATCGAGCCTGAAGAGACCATCATCTCGGACGAAAAGCCGCACGAGATTGCCGAAAAGACCTTTGCTGACTTCAATGTCCGCGCGGACATCGTGGAGTCCCTGGCCGACGCCGGCATCACCCATCCTTTCCCGATCCAGGCCATGACGCTGCCGGTCGCACTGGCCGGACACGACATCATCGGCCAGGCCAAGACCGGTACGGGCAAAACCCTCGGCTTCGGCATCCCGGCGCTGCAGCGCGTTGTCGGCCGTGACGACGCCGGTTTCGAAAAGCTGGCCGTTCCCGGCGCCCCGCAGGCCCTGGTGATCGTGCCCACCCGCGAACTCGCTGTCCAGGTGGCCAAAGATCTCGAGAACGCCGCCAAGAAGCGCAACGCCCGCGTCGCCACCATTTACGGCGGCCGCGCCTACGAGCCGCAGGTCGAGGCGCTGCAGAACGGCGTCGAAGTCGTCGTCGGCACCCCGGGCCGCCTGATCGACCTCTACAAGCAGAAGCACCTGAGCCTGAAGAACGTCAAGATGGTCATCCTCGATGAGGCCGACGAGATGCTGGACCTCGGCTTCCTGCCGGACGTGGAAACCCTGATCGCCGGCACCCCCGCGGTGCGCCAGACGCTCCTGTTCTCCGCCACCATGCCCGGCCCGGTCATCGCCATGGCCCGCCGCTACATGACCCAGCCGACCCACATCCGTGCCGCTGACCCGGACGACGAGGGCCTGACCAAGCGCGACATCCGCCAGTTGATCTACCGTGCCCACAGCATGGACAAGGTGGAAGTGGTAGCCCGCATCCTGCAGGCCCGCGGACGCGGCCGTACCATCATCTTCACCAAGACCAAGCGCACCGCCGCGAAGGTGGCCGAGGAACTGGTGGACCGCGGTTTCGCCGCCGCCGCCATCCACGGCGACCTCGGCCAGGGCGCCCGCGAACAGGCGCTGCGCGCCTTCCGCAACAACAAGGTTGACGTCCTCGTCGCCACCGACGTCGCCGCCCGTGGCATCGACGTCGACGACGTCACGCACGTGATCAACTACCAGTGCGTCGAGGACGAGAAGATCTACCTGCACCGCGTCGGCCGTACGGGCCGCGCGGGCAACAAGGGCACCGCCGTGACCTTTGTTGACTGGGATGACATGCCGCGCTGGGGGCTCATCAACAAGGCCCTGGGCCTGAGCTACCCCGAGCCCGTGGAGACCTATTCCTCCTCGCCGCACCTGTTCGAGGAACTCGATATCCCCGCGGGCACCAAGGGCCGGCTGCCCCGCGACAAGCGTGTGCTTGCCGGCGTCGACGCGGAGGTCCTCGAGGACCTCGGCGAGACCGGCAAGAAGAACACCCGCAGCAGCGGAAGGGACGGCGCAAAGGACAGTGGCCGCGAAGGCAGCCGCACCGGCGGCCGTGACGGCGCCCGCGAAAGCACCCGCACCGGTGGCCGTGACGGCGCCCGCGAAGGCAGCCGAACCGGCGGCCGTGACTCACGCCGCAGCGGCACCGAAGCCGGCGGACGCTCCGGCGATCGCCGTCGCCGTCCCGCCGACGCCGATGCCGCCACGACCTCCACTGCCAGCGGACAGGGCCCGGAAGCTGCTGCCGCCCCGGCAGCAAAGGCCCCCACCGAGGTGGACCGGGCGACCCGTGCCCGACGCCGGACCCGCACCCGCCGTCGCAACGGCGAGGTAGTGGCCGGCGGCGACGCACAGCCGAGCGGCGCCGAGGCCTAATCCCCTCCATGACTGACACCGTCTGGGCGCCGGACGGCAGCAACCTGGTGGTTCACGCGGACAACGCGGAATACCTCCCCACGCTGCCGGACGGCGCCTTCACACTGATTTACGTGGACCCGCCCTTCAACACCGGCCGGGTCCAGCGGCGCCAGGAAACCAAGATGGTGCTCAACGCCGGCGGCGAGGGCGACCGCGTCGGGTTCAAGGGCCGGTCCTACGACACCATCAAGGGCGCGCTGCACAAGTACGACGACGCGTTCAGCGACTACTGGTCCTTCCTCGAGCCCCGGCTCGTGGAAGCCTGGCGGCTCCTGGCCGACGACGGCACCCTGTACCTGCACCTGGACTACCGCGAGGTGCACTACGCGAAGGTCATGTTGGACGCCATCTTCGGCCGGGAGTGCTTCCTGAACGAGATCATCTGGGCGTACGACTACGGTGCACGGGCCAAGTACCGCTGGCCCACCAAGCACGACAACATCCTGGTCTACGTCAAGAACCCGGCGAAGTACCACTTCGACAGCGTCGAGGTGGACCGTGAGCCGTACATGGCGCCCGGACTCGTCACCCCCGCCAAGCGCGAGCTCGGCAAGCTTCCCACGGACGTGTGGTGGCACACGATCGTTTCGCCGACCGGCAAGGAGAAGACCGGCTACCCGACGCAGAAGCCGGAAGGGCTCATCCGCCGCGTAGTTGCGGCGTCGAGCCGGCCCGGCGACTGGTGCCTGGACTTCTTCGCCGGTTCCGGCACGCTCGGATCCGTGGCCGCGAAACTCGACCGCAGGTTCGTGTGCGTGGACCAGAACCAGCCGGCCATCGACGTGATGGCCAAGCGCCTGGCCGCGCAAGCGCAGTTCACGTCGTTCCCGACGGCCTGACCCCCGCCACCCCTTCTGTTGCGCTGTCCCGCCCCTTGCCTTATCACACCAGTTGCCCTATCACGTGTGGCGGCTATCCGGCGGCAAAGTCATACGGTCGTAGCAACGCTCTGATTGATGGAGCGTTTCATGGTCAAGTCATTTCCTCCCAATGCCCGCACCGAGTTCTTCGATCTGGTGTGCGCAGGGATGTCGATCATCGCTGCCGCCCGGCGTGTCGGAGCCACGCAAGGGACCGGGAGGAACTGGTGGGCCCAGTCTGGCCGGATGATGACTGTGAGCATGGGGCCTGTTGGTGGTCTTTCGGATCCGGCGCCCACGGCGGAGGGCCCGGGTGGGCGGGCGTTGAATCTGGCTGAGCGGGGGATGATCCAGATGGGCCGGCGCAGCGGGCTTAGCTACGCCAGGATTGGCGAGGCGATTGGTCGGGACAAGTCCGTGGTCTGGCGGGAGGTGAACCGCAACGCCAGCGCGGACGGGGTGTATTACGCCTCGGTCGCCCACACTAAGGCCCATCAGGCCCGGCGCCGGCCCAAGCCGTTGAAGCTCGTCGAGGACGAGGCGCTTTGCCGGCTGATCGGTGTGTGGATGGATGACGGGTGGAGCCCAAAACTGATCTCGTCCATGTTGGTCTTTTACTTCGCCGATGATCAGACTATGCAGGTGAGCCACGAGACGATCTACCAGGCGCTATACGTTCAAACCCGCGGAAGTCTGCGGGCGGATCTGGCGGAAAAGCTGAGCCTGAAACGGAAGCAACGCGTTCCCCACGCCGCGGACCGGCACAAGAACAGCCCTTACAAGGAGGCGTTCAAGATCAGTGAACGCCCGGCCTCGGTCCAGGACCGGGCCGTCCCGGGACATTGGGAGGGGGATCTCATCATCGGCTGCGGCGGGACCGCAATCGGCACCCTGGTGGAACGCTCAACCCGCTTCACGATCCTCCTCCACCTCCCCGAGGACCACACCGCCGACACCGTCGCTGCCGCGATGATCCGGGAGATGGGACAGCTCCCGGACCACCTGCGACGGTCGATCACCTGGGACCGCGGCTCGGAACTCGCCGAGTACGCCCGGATCCAAACAGCGCTCGACACCACGCTCTACTTCTGCGACCCGCACGCGCCCTGGCAGCGCGGGTCCAACGAGAACACCACCCGGCTCCTGAGATTCTGGTTCGAGAAAGGCTCGGACCTCTCCGTCCACACTCCGGAGGACCTCCGCCGGGTCGCCGCGAAACTCAACCGCCGGCCCCGGCCCACCCTCAACCTGGAGACCCCAGCCAACCGGCTGAACCAGCTGCTGCACGCAGCCTAAACCCCCGCGTTGCTCCGACTACTTGACTTTGCCGGCCTCAGAGGGACCCTAAGTGATAGCGCAACGCGGGTCCTGGGCCCTCAGCGAATGACGGACGAGCCAGTGCCCAGTTCCTCGATCCGGGCAAAAACTTCTGCGGAGGTCAGGTTCTCCCCCAGCACGTTGGGCTTGCCTGCGCCGTGATAATCGGAGGACCCCGTGACCAGCAGGCCGTAGCGTTCGGCGATGCGGCGGAGGAACGCCCGGCCCTCCTCGGGATTGTCCCGGTGGTAGATTTCCAGGCCGGCCAGCCCGGCGTCGATCATCTCCCGGTACGTCTGCTCCCCCACGATCCGCCCGCGGGCAGACGCGACTGGGTGGGCAAACACCGGGACGCCGCCGGCTGCACGGACCAGTTCGACGGCGAGCGCCGGCTCCGGTGCGTAGTGCTGGACCCAGTACCGCGAACGTGCGGTGAGGATGGAGCCGAAGGCCTCGGCCCGGTCTTCCACCACGCCGGCGGCGACGAGCGCGTCGGCGATGTGCGGGCGGCCCAGGGTGGCGCCCGGCGCGACGTGGTGGATCACGTCGTCCCATGTCAGCGGGTAGTCCTCGGACAAAAGGGTGACCATCCGCTGCGCCCTTGTGTGCCGGGCGTCTTTGGCCTTGGTGATTTCCTCAAGCAGTCCAGAATGCGCGGGGTCGTGGAGGTAGCTGAGCAGGTGGACGCTGATGCCTTCCGCCGTCCGGCACGAGATCTCCATGCCCGGGACCAGGGCCACCCCGGTTTTCCGGGCAGCGGCGGCGGCCTCCGCCCACCCGGACGTGGAATCGTGATCGGTCAGGGCGATGACGTCGAGGCCCGCAGCGGCGGCGGACTCCATGACGTCAGCCGGCGCCTGGGTGCCGTCGGAAACGTTGGAGTGCGCATGCAGGTCGATCCTCACCTCACCAGCCTAGTAGATGGCCGGATCCAAAGCCTCGGCTCCTTCGTGGCAGTGCCCTGCAGCTGCCCTGCAGCGCGAGCGCGCCGTTGGCCTAAGCCGCGGCGCTGGTGAGACTATGGGACGGTGAACGATGCAGATAACACCCAAGTCTCCGCTTCCCAGCCCCTCGAAGAGCGCGTCAACAACCGGTCACAGCGGCCCAGTTCCGACGCTTTCAAGGCCTTCATGGCCAGCAACTGGGCGCCGGCCCCGCAACAGCTCCCCGAACGGGACGCCGTCGCAGGCCACGCCGCAGCCCGGCGCCGCTCCATCTCAGGCCAGTTCAAAGGTGAACGCCTGGTCATCCCCGCCGGCCCGCTGAAGGTCCGCTCCAACGACTGCGACTACCGCTTCCGGCCGCACTCGGCCTTCGCGCATCTCACCGGCCTCGGCCTGGACCACGAACCCGATGCGGTCCTGATCCTGGAACCGGTGGCGGAGGGCACGGGCGACGACGGCGGAAACCACCACGCCACCCTCTACTTCCGCCCACTGGCCGGCCGCGACACCGAGCAGTTCTACGCCGACTCCCGCTCCGGGGAGTTCTGGATCGGCGCACGCCCGACCCTGGCCGAGTTCCAGGCGAAGCTCGGACTGGCCACGGCGGACATAGCCGAACTCGAAGTCGCCATCACCAAGAACGTCGGTGCGCCCGAGATCGGCGGAGTCTCCATCAGGCTGGTCCGCAAGGTTGACGACAACATTGACGCCCTCGTGGACACGGCGCGCTACAACACGGCCAAGGACCCCGACAACCTTGACCTGAGCGTGCTCGACGCCCTGGACGAGAAGCTCACCGAGGCCCTCTCGGAACTGCGCCTCCTCAAGGACGAATGGGAAATCGAACAGATGAAGACCGCCGTCGCCGCCACAGTGGCAGGCTTCACGGAGGTCGTGAAGGCACTTCCCCGGGCGCTCACCCACCACCGCGGCGAGCGCGTGGTGGAAGGCGCGTTCTTCGCCCGGGCCCGCGAGGAAGGCAACGAGCTCGGCTACGACACCATTGCCGCCTCGGGCAACAACGCCACCGTGCTGCACTGGACGCGGAACACCGGCAAGGTCAATGCCGGTGAACTGCTGCTGCTGGACGCGGGCGTCGAGGCCGACTCCCTGTACACGGCCGACGTCACCCGCACGCTGCCGGCCAACGGCAAGTTCTCCGAGATCCAGCGCAAGGTCTACGAGGCAGTGCTCGACGCCGCCGACGCCGGCTTTGCCGCGGCCCAGCCGGGCACCAAGTTCCGGGACATCCACACCGCAGCCACCACCGTGCTGGCCGAACGGCTCGCCGAATGGGGCCTCCTGCCCCTCTCCGTGGAGGAAGCCGTCAGCACCGAGGGCCAGCAGCACCGCCGGTGGATGCCGCATGGCACCAGCCACCACCTCGGCCTCGACGTCCACGACTGCGCCCAGGCGAAGCGGGAACTGTACCTCGACGGCGTGCTCACGCCCGGAATGGTGTTCACGATCGAACCCGGCCTGTACTTCAAGAACGAGGACATCGGCATCCCCGAGGAATACCGCGGTATCGGCGTCCGGATCGAGGACGACATCCTCATGACGGCCGGCGGCCCGGTCAACCTCAGCGCATCACTGCCGCGCAAGGCGGACGACGTCGAGTCCTGGATGGCGGGCATCTACCTGGAGGTCGACGGCCAGACGCCGTAGGTCGGACAAGGCTCAGATCCGCTAAAGCCTTAGATCCGCAAAAGGCTCAGAGCAGAAAAGGGAGGGTCCCGGTTATCCGGGACCCTCCCTTTTGCTGCCTGTTTTTGCCGTCCGGCCTCAGTGCTGCCTGGAATCAGGGCTGCTGGCCGTCCTGGCCCGGCGCGGGTTTGTCGCTGTCCGTGACCCTGACCCCGTACTGCGGGCGGCCGTCCGGGAGGTCCGGGTAGGTCACACCTGAGACCCGGCCGGCCGGGCGGGCCGTTTCCTCCGTGGCCGGTGCCGCCTGGGTGGGGCCTGCGGCGCCCTCCTGCTGGGGCGTGCCGCCCTGATACTGTCCGGCCGACTCGCCGCCGGTCTCCGGCGTCCTCTGGCCGTACGGATCGTTCCAGCCCGCGGGGCGCTGGGGCGCATGGCCCTGCTGCGTGCCGGGCTGCTGCGGTTCCTGGTGACCGTAGTCGTGCTGCGCGTAACCGCCAGCCGCGGCACCGGACGCGTCATGCGGCGTCATGGGCAGCTGGTGGAGCAGGCGCCGCGCTTCGCCGGCGGCCTCGAAGGAGACCACGACGTCGTAGTTGGTCGCCACCACTTGGCTCGTTGAGGTGAAGTCACGCTTGCCGCGCTGCATGGCGTAAGTGACGATGCCGAACAGCATGAAGAACGCGGCACCCATCAGCACGGACGTCACAATCGAGAAATAACCGGGGGTCGTGGAGAAGAAGGACAGCATGACGCCGACGAAAAGACCGAACCACATGCCGCTGAGGGCGCCGGAGAGTGCGACGCGGGGGTAGGTCAGCCTGCCGGTTACCCGCTCCACCATCTTCAGGTCGTTGCCCACGATCGACACCATCTGCACGGGGAACTGCTGGTCAGCCAGATAGTCCACCGCCTTCTGGGCATCCAGGTAGGAGTTGTAGGAACCGACGACGTCGCCTCTCGGGACAGCGCGGGCCTCGTCCGGGCCGTTGGGGGCACCGGCCCTGGGAGCACCAAAAATGTTTGACATATGCCCATTCTCACCCATCCGGCTGGTGTGCGGCTGGAAATTCAGCTAAAAGAGAGCAGACTCGGTAGCCTGTAGGAGTGAGCACGAATCTTTCGCGAGTGTTTGTCGCGCGCCTCCTCGGACTGGACGTCTTCGACCCATTGGGCGACCGTCTAGGCCGGCTGCGCGATGTCGTGGTGCTCTCCCGCGGGACCAGGGGCGCCCCGCATGTCGTGGGCATCGTCGTCGAGGTTCCCGGCAAGAAGCGTGTGTTCGTCCCGATGACCCGGATTACGTCCATCGACCAAACCCAGGTCATCTGCACCGGGCTGGTCAATCTTCGCCGTTTCGAACAGCGCGGCGCGGAAACCCTCGTGGTGGCTGAAATGTTCGACCGCCGGGTGACCCTTGCGGACGGCAGCGGCGATGCGACCATCGAGGACATCGCCATGGACCGGCACCGCTCCGGCGACTGGTTCGTCAGCAAGCTCTTCGTCCGCCGCGGCCACTCCCTCTCGCCGCTGAGCCGGCTGCGCCGCAATGAAACCCTCATCATCGACTGGGCCGATGCCCGGCAAGGCGCCAAGACCGAGCCTCAGGCCGCCACCCAGTTCGTGGCCACCCACGAGGACCTGAAGCCGGCCGACTTCGCCGAGGCCCTGCAGGAAATGAGCGACAAACGCCGCTTCGAGGTTGCCAGCGAACTCCAGGACGAACGGCTCGCGGACGTCCTGCAGGAGATGCGCGAAGGTGACCAGGTGGAAATCCTCTCCGCCCTGGACGTCAATCGCGCCGCCGACGTCCTCGAGGAGATGGATCCGGACGACGCCGCCGACCTCCTCGCCGAACTCCCCAGCGCCCAGGCTGAAGAACTCCTGCAGCTGATGGAACCCGAAGGCGCCGAGGACGTCCGCCGCCTGCTCGAATACGACGAGGACACCGCCGGCGGGCTCATGACCCCCGTGCCGGTGATCCTGCCCCCGGAAGCAACCGTCGCCGAGGCACTCGCGCACGTCCGCCGGGAGGAACTCTCCCCCGCCCTGGCCTCCTCGATCTTCGTCGCCCGGCCCCCGCTGGAGACCCCGACGGGACGTTTCCTCGGCGTGGTCCATATTCAGCAGCTCCTGCGCTTTCCGCCGCCGGAGCCGCTGGGCAACCTGGTGGACAAGAGCCTGGAGCCGGTCTCCGACCAGGCCCACATCAGCGAGGTCGCCCGCGCACTGGCAACGTACAACCTCAACTCCCTTCCAGTTGTCAACGAGGACGGTCGGCTTGTGGGGGCGGTGACTGTTGACGACGTGCTTGATCATCTGTTGCCGGACGACTGGCGCGCCCACGAGGACGACGCCCCGATAAGAAAGCTTGGAGGCCGCATTGGCTGATCCCACAGCACCACGGACCTCCAATGTCCGCCCTGGCGGCAGGACCACCGGCGGCCTCGACACTCCCCTGAGCGGCCGGCAGCGTATCCTGCCTAATTTCCGTCCCGACCCGGACGCCTTCGGCCATGCGACGGAAGGCTTCGCCCGTTTCATGGGCACTCCCGCGTTCCTGATGTACATGACAGTGTTCTGCTTGTTCTGGCTGGGCTGGAACACGTGGGCGCCGGAGGAATGGCAGTTCGATTCACGGGCGCTGGGCTTCACCCTGCTGACCCTCATGCTGTCCCTGCAGGCCTCCTACGCCGCGCCCCTGCTGCTGCTGGCCCAGAACCGCCAGGACGACCGCGACAAAGTCTCGCTCCAGCAGGACCGCCAGCGGGCCGAGCGCAATCTCTCCGACACCGAGTACCTGACCCGGGAACTTGCGTCCCTGCGCATCGCGCTGCGCGAGGTCGCCACCCGCGACTACGTCCGCGCCGAGCTGCGCAGCCTGCTGGAGGACATGCTGGAGGCCCAGGAGGAACTGCGCACCCACGATCCTTCCGCCGGCGTCCACGAGACCCCGCGCGAAAAGGTCAAGGAGAAGATCAAGGAGCGGCGCGACAAGCAGCGGAGCCCCCGGACCCAGCAGATCCCGCGCGTCAAGTCCGGCGGCAAGCGGGAGGACCAGCCGAAGGGCCCTGCGAAGGGCCCTGCGAAGGGCCCTGCGGAGGACCCTGCGGAGGACCCCTCGGAGAAATCGCTGCCGAACCCATCGGCGAACCGCTCTGGGGACGCTGCCGACCCCACCCGCCTGCCCGCACACCGCACCATCCCCGAAAGCTGAGCATCGCCCGCATGAGCACCCCGCTGGAACAGGCAGTGCACAGCGCACTTGCCACCGTGATCGACCCTGAACTCCGCCGCCCCATCACCGAGCTCGGCATGGTGGAGTCCGTGGAGATCGCCGACGGCGGCACCGTGCGGATCGCGGTACTTCTGACCATCGCAGGCTGCCCGTTGCGCGGCACCATCACAGCCGACACTGAGGCGGCCCTGTCCGCCGTCCCGGGCGTCACCGGCGTCGAGGTGGACCTGAAAGTCATGACGCAGGAGCAGCGGGACGCCCTCAAGGAGCGATTGCGCGGCGCCGGCGGCCAGCGCGGCATCCCGTTCAACGCGCCGGGCTCGCTGACCAGGGTGTACGCCGTCGCGAGCGGCAAGGGCGGCGTGGGCAAGTCTTCGGTGACGGTCAACCTGGCGTGCGCCCTGGCTGCCCAGGGCCTCCGTGTGGGGATCGTGGACGCGGATGTCTACGGCTTCTCCGTGCCGGGGCTGATGGGCATCACGCAGGCCCCCACGCGGGTGGACGACATGATCCTGCCGCCGGTGGCGTACGGGGTCAAGGTCATCTCCATTGGCATGTTCGTCACCGGGAACCAGCCCGTGGCTTGGCGCGGCCCTATGCTGCACCGGGCGCTGGAGCAATTCCTCACGGACGTCTACTTCGGCGACCTCGACGCCCTCTTCCTGGACCTGCCCCCGGGCACCGGCGACATCGCGATCTCCGTCGCCCAACTGCTGCCCAAGGCGCAGATCCTCGTCGTGACCACGCCGCAGGCGGCCGCCGCAGATGTTGCCGAGCGGGCCGGGGCGATCGCGACCCAGACGGGCCAGACCGTGGCCGGCGTCGTGGAAAACATGTCCTACCTTGAAATGCCCGACGGCGGCAGAATGGAACTGTTCGGCAGCGGCGGCGGCGCCGTGCTCGCCGAGCGCCTCTCGGCCACTGTGGGAGAGGACGTGCCCCTGCTGGGCCAGATTCCGCTCGAAGTCCTGCTCCGTGAGGGAGGGGACTCCGGGGTGCCGGTGGTGCTGGGCCGTCCGGAGACGCCTGCGGCCGTGGCCCTGGCGGGAATCGCCGGCAAGCTGGCGTCGGTTCCCCGCGGGCTCAAGGGCATGCCGCTGGGCCTGCAGCCCCGCTGACAGCTCCCTCTGGTGGCTGACCGCTGGCGGCTGCCGCCCCCGCCCCGGTATCCGGGCCCGGGCGCCGGGGGAAGTCCTAGGTCGCCTCTGAGTCGAAGGGCGCCGGTTCGCCCTCGGGCAGCCGCTCGAGAATCCGCGCCGGGCGGTGCTCTGCGACCGCAGTGGCGGCGGCCGTGGACACAGCTGCGGGCGCCCCGGTGCTCACCGGCTTGGTGTCATCCTCGAGGAGCGCTTCCTTGATGATCCGGCGGGGATCGTACTGGCGCGGATCGTACTTCTTCCAGTCGACCTCATCGATATCGATGCCGACTTCTTCTTTGATCTGTTCCCGCGCACCGGACGCCATCCGGCGCACTTCCTTGACAATATTGGCAAGTTTTTGGGTGTATTCGGGCAGCCTGCTGGGACCAATCACCAGAAGGCCGATGATCAGCAGAAGTAAGAACTCCGGTCCATTGATTCCAAGCACTTTAGGAAGATTACCCTCTCGTTCGGGCTGGCGACGATTCCGCGACGACCGAACGCCGGCCATGTCCGGCCCGTCCCTGCCTCACGGTGCCAGGTGCTCCAGGATTCGGCTCAATCCACGCTCGATCCGCTCCGGAATTCCGTTGCGTGAGGCCCGCACCGGAGTGCCGCTGCTGACCCGGGTGAGTGCGGAGACGCCATCGTCGGCCTGTTCGGCCGGCAGCTCCGAAATGTACGTGTACGTGGCCGCGGAGGTCTGGAAGATGGCACGGTAGGGCGGGGCAGGGTTGACCCAGAGCGTGCCATTTCCGGAATCCGGGGCGGCCGACGGCATGCCGGCCGTGGCCGGGGTGAAGCCGTCCGCCACGGCGGCGTGTCCGGTCAGCACGTTAATGGGTGAAACTTCGGCGGGTGCGGGGGCCGTGCCGGGGGCCCGCGTCGCAGCGTGCTGCTCGAGGACCGTGGCGAAGTGCCGGCCGTCCGTGAGGCGAAGTTCCAGGACCTCGTCTCCGGCGATGACGCCGGCGCGGGCCCAGATGAGATGGAATCCGAGGTCGCGCAGCTCCGGACATGTCCATCCCTGCGACCGGAGCGCGGCAAGTTGCCCGGTGGTCAGCGTCCCGGCGGGGGTCAAGTCGGGCTCACCGCCCAGGCCGAACGCCACACGGGGCCTGGTTCCCTCTGCTCCGGGGACGCCGGGGCTGTCCGATCCGCTTGCGTCAAACTCCCCTGCACCGAACGGTTCACTGCTGGCGGGCAGCCCGGGGGTGTCCGGGGGCGCGAGGGCGGAGGCCCCTGCGCCGTCGGCGGGGACCGCGTCGTCGCCTCCCATGACGTACGCGGTTCCGGTCATGAGGGCTAAGGCGGCCAAGGCCCCTCCAACTGCCAGCACTGGCAGTCGGGAGCCGCGGCGGAGGCCGCCCTGTGGATGCGCGGCAGCGCTACCGGCTGCCGTCTCCGCGGCCAACTGCCCGGTCCGTGCCAGGAGCCGTGCGGTCAGGTCCTCGCTGGCCTCAGGCACGGGGGCGCCGCGGAGCTTCTCGAGGTACTGGCGCTCGCGCTGTTGCCGGGCACGGCATTCGGCGCAAGATTCCATATGATCATGGCGGCCGGCGGCCCACTTTCGGGTAGCGCCGATCCTGGCATGGCCGGTCCTGCCCCGGACCCCGCAGCCAGAGCCTCCCAGTAAACGTCTCAGCAGACCCATTGACCGGTTCAGAGCAGGCCGGCGATGCGCGGCATCTTGAGCCGCGGCTTGAGGGACTGCTTGGCCTGCTGCGCAGGACGTGGGTCGCGGTGCGCGAGCTTTTCACGCAGCATGGTCCGGCCGCGGTGGATCCGGGACCGGACGGTCCCGAGTTTGATGTCCAGCGCGGCGGCGACTTCGTCGTAGGACAGCCCCTCGAGGTCGCACAGCACGACGGCGGCGCGGAAGTCCGGCGGAAGTTCCTCGAGCGCTGCCTGAACATCGACGTCGAGGTTGTTGAATTCGAAGCTCTGCTCCGGCCCGGGCTCCCGGCCCGGCAGCCGCGACTCGGCGTCGTCGGCCAGGGCGTCAAAGCGGATCCGGCTCTTGCGCCGCGCCTGGTCCAGGAACAGGTTGGTGGTGATCCGGTGCAGCCAGCCGTCCAGTGTGCCCGGCTTGAAGTTCTCCAGCGAACGGAAGACCCGGACGAACACCTCCTGGGTGAGGTCCTCGGCGTCGTACTTGTTTCCGGTCAGCCGGTACGCAAGGCGGTAGACCTTGGCGGAGTGGTTCGTCACCACTTCCTCCCAGGTCGGGCGGACCCATTCGGCTTCCGCCGCGGTCCGTGACTGGTCGGTTGAGTCAGTTGCCTCAATTGCCGGGACAGGTGCCAGAATCGACATCGTCCTCTCCCCTCGTGGATGGTACCTACGCCTGAATTGTGCCTGCTCGCACAGGTTCCTGCACCCTTCATTCGACGCCGATCACCACGCGGATGAGCGGATACCCATCATGTCAAAATAAGCTGGGAATTTCCTGATCCATTGCAGCCTTCCGCCGAAGGCAGAACGGTTCTCCTGCTGCCGGGGCCACGGCGCTGGCGCCTCCGCGTCCCGTCCCGCCGGACACAGTACGCTGTAGGGAATACTCCCCTGCCGCCCAGAAAGCGATATCCCATGAGCGCCGATAAGTCCACGAGCTGGTCCTACGCAGAAGATCTGCCTGCCGAGGATGAGGTCCTGTTGCACGCGCGCGAACGGTCCTTCGAGCTTGGCGTGACCCCGATCGGTCCCGGCGTGGGCGCCGTGCTGACGGTGCTGGCGGCAGCGTCCAAGGCACAGACCGCGGTGGAGATCGGCACCGGCGCAGGAGTGTCCGGCGTGTGCATCCTGCGCGGGCTGGGCCCGCAGGCTGTTTTGACCACCATCGACGTCGACGTCGAACACCTCAAGGCCGCCCGGGAAGCGTTCCACGAAGCAGGCAGCCCCGCCAACCGCACCCGCACCATTTCGGGCCGGGCGGGCGATGTCCTGCCCCGGCTTACGGACGGGGCCTACGACCTCGTGTTCATCGACGCCGACAAACCCAGCTACCCCAGCTACGTGGAACAGGCCGTCAGGCTGCTCAAGTCCGGCGGCCTGCTGATCGTCAACGATGCCCTCGACAAAGACCGGGTCGCGAATCCGGCCGCCCGCGAGTCCACCACCGTGGTGCTGCGCCAGATCGGCAAGACCATCCGCGACGACGACCGCCTCGCCTCCGCGATGCTGCCCACCGGCGACGGCCTGCTGATCGCCGTCAAGAAGTAGCCGGCAATAAGTAGCAGGCAAAAGTAGCGGGCACGAGCTGGCCGCCGAACAGGGGTCAAGCGCAGACAGCGAAGGGCGGGGTCCGCAGCCTGGTGGCCGGGACCCCGCCCTTTTTGCGAAAGCTCTTGGCGTGACGCTATTCGGTGACGCCGACGAGGCATTCCTTGAGGTTTGTCGCCTCAGCGGCATTGAGTTCGACCACGAGCCGCCCCCCGCCTTCGAGCGGAACACGCATGATCAGGCTTCGTCCCTCTTTCGTCACTTCCATTGGGCCGTCGCCGGTGCGTGGTTTCATTGCCGCCATAAGGAATATCCCCTCCATTAGTCCCTGACATACCAGCCCGGCCGGGCTGCGTCCGCTTGGCCAATCAAAGCCGCCCGGCAGCGCTCCAGGAGGCCGCCGTGACAGGCAAACTCACAAATAAACCGTTTACGAATTCTGTGTGCTTCTTGTCCTTGCTTATCCTCTATTATCGCGTAACAATGCGCGCGTAGCTAATCGTTGGACTTTCCAGCGCGTCCCGCCACGCCGCGGCGGCGCCGCCAAATGGTGCTGTGCGTCACGGCGGGTAGTCCCCTCCGCCCGGCAGCTGCGCCCACGCCCACAGCCACACAATCCAGACGATCTGCAGCAGCACGAACATGACCACCACGGAGCCACGGTAGGCGCGGGAACGCGAGACTAGGGCGGCGCTGAGGGCGAGCGGGAACAGCGGCAGCAGCATCCTGAACGTGCTGGTCTGGGGGTGCAGGAAGACCAGCAGGTACCCCACGTAGCAGCAGCACCAGAGCCTCAGTTCTGTGCCCAGTGCGACGACAGGCCGGGACATCATCAACAGGGTGAACGCGGCAACGAACACGAAGGGCGCCAGCAGGCCGAGCGTCGGCCCGAACAGCATGATGCCGGTGTCGAACCACGGCTTGAACGGCACCAGGTCATCGCCGCGCCATGCGGTTTCGGTCTTGGTGTAGGCGCCCGGATCGCCGGTCGCGGCCCAGGCGATGGCCGGCCACAGCAGCGCACCGATGCCGCTGACGGCGGTGAGGCCACCCAGGGACCAGAGCTCCGCGTTGCCGGGGGCCTCAACGCTGTCGCGGCCCTGCCCTGTGAGGGACTTCGCTGTGAGGCCCTTCGTGGTGAGGCGCTGCCAGAAACGATAGAGAAACAAAAGCCCCATCATCACGGCAAACGGAACCCCGGTGGGGCGGGACAGGCACATCAGGACCACGACCGGCATGGCCCAGAGGTACCGGCGCTCCATGACGAGCAGCAGCGCGGCGCAGAGCAGCAGCAGGTTCAGGGACTCGGCGTAGGGCACTTGCAGCACCGGCGCCACCGGGAATGTCGCCAGGAACACGGTTCCCCACAGCGCCGTGCGATGGGTGGCCCGGTGCCGGAAAATCCTGTACGCCACGAGGGCTGCTCCTACCCCGGAGACCAGGGCGATGGCCGTCAGCGACCACGCCGCGCCCGTGCCCGTGACCCCGGAAACCACCCGGCCCAGTACCGGAAACAGGGGGTAGAACGCCCACGTGCTCTCCTGGACGGTGCCGGCGGCGTTGGTCGGCAAGAGCGCCGGATACCCCGACTGGAGCGCTTCGGCGTACCAGCGGGCGTCCCAGATATTGATGAAGTTCCAGTAGTCGGGCTTGGCGGGAAACCAAGGATTCACGCCTTGGTGCAGGGCGGCAGCCATGAAGATACAGGCGCTGACGAGCCGGGCGGCGATGTACAGGCCGGCCACCTGCACCCACCACGGCCACCGCGCCATCCGGGCGCCCGCGGCTGCGATGCGGCTCCACAGCGCAGCGTTCAATCCCTGCGGCTTCAGGGCCTCAGTCTCCGCGACAGTTTCCGGGTCTTCCACGTGGCTCACGGACGCTCTTCGGTCGGCGGCCGGAGACGTTCCAGTTCCTCCCCGAGGGCCTCGATCTTCTGGTCTTTGGCGATGATCTGGTCCCGCAGATCATCAAGGACCTGGTCTACCTGGTCCATCCTGTAGCCGCGAAGTCCGACCGCGAAGCGCAGACGGTCGATATCCGCCGCGGCCGCGCGCTCGGGCAGCAGGACCGGCGGCAGGGATGCGACCGGCTCGTCGAAGCCGTCGTCAAAGGAGCCGCCTGCAGCGCCGTCCCGGCGTCGGCGGAAGATTTTCGGCGCCAGGCCGGTGCCCAGGAGGACGGCGACGCCGATCAGCACTATCGCCACGAAGACCAGGAAGAGACTCACCACACCATCGTGCCAGAAGCCGGACGCCGGAGCGCTCAGTCGGACGGTTCAGCCCCGTGTTCCCTTGGTGTTCGGGTTGCCGCCGTTGGTGGAGCCGCCGTTCGGGTTCCGGTGGCGGGCGGCGCCCTCGACGACCAACTCGACGGCCAGCGCGGGGTCATCCACAACCTGCAGGAGGTCCAGGTCTTCCGCCGACACCATCCCCTCCGCGACGAGGGTGTCCCGGACCCACTCGAGCATGGGGCTCCAGAATGCGGTTCCCAACAGCACGATCGGGAACGAGGTGACCTTGCGGGTTTGGACCAGGACCATGGCTTCGAAGAGCTCATCCAGGGTGCCGAGGCCGCCGGGGAGCACGATGAAGCCTTGCGCGTACTTGACGAACATGGTTTTGCGGGCGAAGAAGTACCGGAAGTTGATGCCCAGGTCCACCCACTGGTTCATGCCCTGCTCGAAGGGCAGTTCGATCCCGAGCCCCACGGAGACGCCGTTGCCCTGCACGGCGCCCTTGTTCGCCGCTTCCATCGACCCCGGGCCGCCGCCCGTGATCACCGCCAGTCCGGCCTCGGCCAGCCGGCGTCCGACCTCGACGCCGAGCTCGTAGTTCCGGCTCCCCGGCACGGTGCGGGCGGAGCCGAAGACGCTGACCGCCGGGCCGAGGTCGGCCAAGGCGCCGAATCCTTCCACGAACTCACTTTGGATCCGCAGGACGCGCCAGGGGTCGGTGTGGACGAACTGGCCCGCACCCGTGGTGTCCAGCAATGTCTGATCGGACATCGTGACCTTCGCAGCCTTGCGGCGCAGCTCAAGCGGGCCCTTGTGGCGGATCCCGTTGGGCGCCGGGGCGGTGCGGGCCTCGCGGGCCGGCTTTCCGGCGTTCTTCTGTTCTTCGTTTTGCTTGGGGCCGTGCTGCGGATCGGTACTCATGCCCATAGGCTAGCGCGGAACTGGGCCGCCGCCGCGTCGGCGCGTCGGCGCCGGAACGGCTGCAGGCGGCGCCCGGGCCCCCAGAGGGAGGCAGCGGAGGGAGGCAGCAGAGAGGCCGGCGGCTGCCCCGCAAGGGACGCTGACGTGCAGGTATCTCTTGAATCACGATCTGCACTAAACAGAGTGATTGCGGTCATATTGCGTCAATCTTCGCTAGATTCTTTCTATGACTACTCAAGTGCCCGGCGATGCTCTCGTCTCCCTGAAGGCCGTGAACAAGCATTACGGCCAGTTGCACGTCCTGAAGGACATCAACCTGAACGTCCGCAAGGGTGAGGTTGTTGTTGTCATCGGCCCCTCGGGTTCCGGCAAGTCCACGCTCTGCCGCGCCATCAACCGTCTCGAGACCATCGACGACGGCGACATCAAGATCGATGGCAAGGAACTGCCCGCGGAGGGCAAGGAACTGGCGAAGCTGCGCGCCGACGTCGGCATGGTCTTCCAGTCCTTCAACCTGTTCGCCCACAAGACCATCCTGGAAAACGTGACCCTCGGCCCCATCAAGGTCAAGGGCGTCTCCAAGGGCGAGGCCGACAAGGACGCCATGGCACTGCTGGAGCGCGTCGGCGTCGGGCATCAGGCCCCCAAGCTTCCGGCCCAGCTCTCCGGTGGCCAGCAGCAGCGCGTTGCCATCGCCCGCGCCCTGGCCATGAAGCCAAAGGTGATGCTCTTCGATGAGCCCACCTCTGCCCTCGACCCGGAAATGATCAACGAGGTCCTGGACGTCATGGTCCAGCTCGCCAAGGAAGGCATGACCATGATCGTGGTCACCCACGAGATGGGCTTTGCCCGCAAGGCGGCGGACCGCGTCGTGTTCATGGCAGACGGCCAGATCGTCGAGGACGCGACCCCCGAGGAATTCTTCACCAACCCCAAGAGCAGCCGGGCCAAGGATTTCCTGTCCAAGCTGCTGACACACTGACCGACTACGAATTCGCACCCTGGCCGCCGGACGGCGGCCGTCAATGAAAGGAATGTCATGAAGGCATTTTTGACCCGAAGGAAAACCCTTCTGGTTGCCGCATCCGCAGCACTCGCGCTCAGCCTGAGTGCCTGTGGCGGAAGCTCCTCCACTACCACCAACCCGCCCGTAGCCGAGAAGCCGAGCTTTGCCGCCGATTCCACCATGGCCAAGCTTGCATCCGCAGGCAAGATCACCATCGGCACCAAGTTCGACCAGCCGCTCTTCGGCCAGAAGGGCCTCGACGGCAAGCCGGTCGGCTTCGACGTCGAGATCGGCAAGCTGATTGCCGCCAAGCTGGGCATCCCCGCCGACAAGATCGAGTGGCTTGAAACTGTCTCCGCCAACCGCGAGGAGTTCATCAAGCAGGGCAAGGTGGACATGGTCGTCGCCACGTACACCATCAATGACAAGCGCAAGACCCAAGTGGACTTCGCCGGCCCGTACTACGAGGCCGGACAGGCTCTCATGGTGAACAAGGACAACAACTCCATCACCAAGCCCGAGGACGTCAAGGGCAAGAACGTCTGCTCCGTGACCGGATCCACGCCGGCCTCGACGATCGTGGAAAAGTACGGAGCAGTCCTGGTTCCGGCCGCGACCTACTCCGCCTGCCTTGAACCGCTGCGAAACCACCAGGTTGAAGCGGTCACCACCGACAACGTGATCCTGGCCGGTTTCGTGTCCAAGGAACCGGATGCCTTCAAGCTGGCCTCGGACCAGACCTTCACCAAGGAGCCGTACGGCATCGGCCTGAAGAAGGGCGACACGGCCTTCCGCACGTGGATCAATGACCAGCTGGAGGCCTTCGACAAGGACGGGTCCTACAAGAAGGCCTGGGAAGACACCGCCGGCACCGTCATCAAGCCCGCGCCCTCGCTTCCCACGATCGACCGTTACTAGTCGGCACTGGCGGTTGCCGGGCCTGCGGATCTTCCGCGGCCCGGCGGCCGCCACCCCCGTCTTTCGCCTGGAATCCCCTCAACGCAGCTGAAGGAACTTATGGACGTCATTATTGAAAACCTCCCACAGTATTGGGACGGTTTTCTCAGAACCCTCTTCCTGTCCGGGGTCTCGGGGATTATCGCCTTGGTCGTCGGCACCGTGCTCGCGGCGGCCCGCGTCTCCCCCGTCGCTGCGCTGCGCGGCTTCAGCATGGTGTACGTCGAGATCGTCCGGAACACCCCGCTGACCATCGCGTTCTTTTTCGCGGCAGTGGTTCTGCCCCGTGTCGGCATCACGTTCCAGCAGTTCGAGGTGGCCGCCATCATCGCGCTGAGCGTCTACACCTCGGCCTTTATCGCCGAGGCCGTGCGCTCCGGCGTCAACAGTGTCCCGGTGGGCCAGGCGGAGGCCGCCCGCAGCATCGGCATGAAGTTCAGCCAGGTGCTCTCCCTCATCATCCTTCCGCAGGCCCTGCGCACCGTGATCCCGCCGCTGATCAACATTCTGATCGCCCTGGTCAAGAACTCCTCCGTGGCCGGCGCGTTTTACGTGCTGGAACTCTTCGGCAACGGCAAGCAGTTGGCAAACGCCAACGGCGACGCGGTGGTGTGGGTTCTGGTTGGCGTTGCGTTCTTCTACCTGCTGATAACCATCCCGCTTGGCTACCTCGCCAACGTCGTTGAACGAAAGGTGGCAATCGCGCGATGAGTTCTGTTCTCTACGACGTCCCAGGCCCCAAGGCCCGCCGGGTTTCGCTGATCGGCTCCATCATCGGCGTGATCGTGATCGGCGGCCTCCTCGTCCTGGCGGTCATGACCCTCGCCCAGCAGGGAATCTTCGACGCCAATCGCTGGGCGGTGTTCCAGATTCCCGATGTCTGGAAGCTGATTGCCGCCGGCATCGGCGCCACGCTCGCCGCCGCGGCGGTGTCGGCGGTGATTGCCTTCCCGCTGGGCCTGCTCCTGTGCCTGATGCGCATCTCGGACAACGCCTGGATCAGGGTGCCCACCCGGATCGTGCTGGAATTCCTGCGCGGCATGCCCGTGGTGCTCATGATGCTGTTTGTGCTGCTCGTCTTCGCCACCAGCTCGTTCATCGCTGTTGTGGCCGGTCTGGTCCTGTATAACTCGGCGATCTTTGCCGAGATCATCCGCGCCGGCATCCAGTCGCTGCCCAAGGGCCAGCGTGAGGCCGGCATGGCGATCGGCCTCACCAGTTTCCAGTCCCGGCTGATCATCGAGCTGCCGCAGGCCATCCGGCGCATGCTGCCCTCGCTGGTCGCGCAGCTCGTGGTGCTGCTGAAGGACACCTCGCTCGGCTACATCGTCGCGTACGGCGAGCTGCTCCGGGCCGTGCAGGTCATGGCCGACTTCCTCGGCCCGCAGTACCTGTTCCCGGTGTTCTTCGTGGCCGCGGCCATCTACATCGCGATCGACCTGGCGGTCTCCCGACTGGCCATCTGGCTCGAACGCCGCGGCTCCAAGCGGGCCGCCGGCGGTGTGGCGCACGTGCCGGTCGCCGGAATCCCGGCGGCCGGGCCGCCGTCGGTGTAGCGCACGTACAGGTCGCCGGAATTCCGGCGACCAAGTAAAGCCCGCCCACCCCTAAAGGGTCCGGAACCTCGCGGAGGTTCCGGACCCTTTGTGGGTTGCGGGCTGCTAGGCGCTGAGCCAGGTCCGCAGCGCCCGCAGGCATTCCCTGATGGCGACCGCCTCGACGTGCTCGTTGTCCTTGTGTGCCAGCAGTGCATCGCCGGGGCCGAAGTTCACCGCGGGAATGCCGAGTTCACTGAACCGTGCGACGTCGGTCCAGCCGTACTTGGGCTTCGGCTCCGCGCCCACGGCGGCGACGAAGGATGCGGCGGCGGGGTGGTGGAGTCCCGGCCGCGCCCCGGCGGCGCTGTCGGTGCGCACAACGTCGAACCCGTCCAGCAGTTCGCGCACGACGGCCTCGGCCCCGTCCGGGGTCTTGTCCGGGGCGAAGCGGTAGTTGATTTCCACGACGCACTTGTCCGGAATGACGTTCCCGGCCGTACCGCCGTGAATCTTCACGGCGTTGAGGCTTTCGCGGTAGTCCAGGCCGTCAACCGTCACGGTCTGCGGTTCATACGCCGCCAGCCGGGCCAGGATTGGGGCCGCGGCATGGATGGCGTTGCTGCCCATCCACGCCCGGGCCGAGTGGGCAGCCTCGCCGTTCGTGGTCACCTCGAAGCGGCTGGTGCCGTTGCAGCCGCCCTCCACCGTCCCGTCGGTGGGCTCGAGCAGGATCGCGAAGTCTCCGCCGAGCAGCGATCCGTGATTGCGCACCAGCCGGCCGAGGCCGCTCTTCACGGCTTCGACTTCCTCGTGGTCGTAGAAGACAAACGTGACGTCCTTGTCCGGTGTCGCCCCGGCGTCGAACATGGTGGCCGCCAGCGCCAGCTGCACGGCGACGCCGCCCTTCATGTCGGTGGCGCCGCGGCCGTAGAGGATCCCCTCCCCCGGGGCCCCGGAGGGCCAGTACGCCGGCACGGTCCCGAGCGAGCCCTCGGTGGTGGGGAGCGGCACCGTGTCCAGGTGCCCGGCAAGGATGACGCGCTCGGGGCGGCCGAGGTTGGTGCGGGCGATGATCGAATCGCCGTCGCGGACCAACTCCAGCTGCGGAAGCAGACGCAGGGCATGTTCCACGGCGTCGGCCAGGGCCCTTTCGTTGCCGGAGACGCTGTTGATGTCAATCAGGGCGGCCGTGAGCAGGGCGACGTCCTGGCGGAGATCCAAATGGACCGGCGTGCGGACAGGGACGCTGGCGGTGGCGGGGGTGCGCGGGTTCGTGGGGGTCACTGTCCCACTTTATCTGTTAGTCCTTCCTTGGGTCCGCGGCAGCTGCCCATCTGCTGCCGTCCCCTCGCGTAGGTGGCGAGCGTCTCCCGTCACTTGGGCGTCTCACGTTTCAGCGCCCGCGGGCCTCTCGTTAGACTTGGGCCATGACTGAAACTGCTGCTTCCGCTGTGCCCACCGACGCCCGCTCTGCCCATGGCTTTGGAGTGGCCACCGTGTCCACCCGCAACGGTGACGCCACCGTGCTGGACGTATGGTTTCCGGCGCCGGCGCTCGGAGTCGCGGCGGAGCACCTGCGTGAGGTAGAGAACGCGGACCAGTCGCTGACCGACATCGCCGCCAGCGGCATCGACCCGGACCGCGGCACGGAGCAGAAGGTTGTCTTCGCCCAGATCAACCTGGACGAGGCACCCGCAGACACGGCGGACGCCTACCTTCGCCTGCACCTGCTCTCCCACCGGCTCGTCCAGCCCAACAGCATCAACCTGGACGGCATCTTCGGCAAGCTCCCCAACGTGGTGTGGACCAACTTCGGCCCCGCCGCCGTGGAGGACTTCGAACTGACCCGGGCGCGCCTGCGCAAGCGCGGCGCCGTCACCGTCTTCGGTGTGGACAAGTTCCCGCGCATGGTGGACTACGTCATCCCCTCCGGCGTCCGGATCGCCGACGCCGACCGGGTCCGGTTGGGTGCGCACCTGGCCGAAGGCACCACCGTCATGCACGAGGGCTTCGTGAACTTCAATGCCGGAACCCTGGGTACCTCCATGGTTGAGGGCCGGATCTCGGCCGGCGTCGTCGCCGGCGACGGGTCGGACGTCGGCGGCGGGGCCTCGATCATGGGAACCCTCTCCGGCGGCGGCAAGGAAAAGATCGCCCTCGGCGAGCGGGTCCTCCTCGGCGCCAACTCCGGTGTGGGCATCAGCATCGGTGACGACTCCGTCGTCGAGGCCGGGCTCTATGTCACCGCCGGCACCCGTGTGCGCGTGATCGGACCCAAGGACGCCGACGGTGAAGACACCAGCCGGATCGTCAAGGCCGTGGACCTTTCCGGCGTTGCGAATCTGCTCTTCCGCCGCAATTCCACCACCGGTGAGGTTGAGGTCCTCCCCCGCAAGGGGCAGACCGTGGAGCTCAATGAGGCCCTGCACGCCAACTGACCGCACCGGCTGGTACGGTATGGCGGGCGGCTAAGACCGCCCCGGCGGGGCCGACCCGCAACGATGACGCAGCCCGTTAGGGCCTGAGGGAGTATGTTCGTGGCACGACGAGGGAGCTGGCGGCGCCGGATCGTCCTTCTGCTGACCCTTGCGATGGTCGGCGGCGCGATCTACACCGCGGTGGCGTTCCTGCAGCGATCGGAAACGCTGATCACCGAACGCTGCACGGCCGCGGGCAGCGGAGGCGATGACCTCTCCACAGACCAGGCGGCCAACGCTTCCCTCATCACCGCCGTCGCGGTCCGGCGCGGGCTTCCCGCCCGGGCCGCCAGCATCGCGCTGGCCACCTCGATGCAGGAGTCCAAACTGCGCAACATCGGCCACGGCGACCAGGCCGGTCCCGACTCGCGCGGATTGTTCCAGCAGCGGCCGTCCCAGGGCTGGGGCACCACGGCGCAGGTGATGGACCCGTACCACGCCAGCAATGCCTTCTACGATGCGCTCGTCGAGATCTCCGGATACGAGTCGCTGGAGATCACCGATGCCGCCCAGCAGGTCCAGCGCTCGGCATACCCCGAGGCCTATGCCCAGCATGAGCTGATGGCCCGCGCGTTCGCCTCCGCCCTGAGCGGCCAGACGCCCGCAGGCCTGGACTGCTCGCTGCGGTCCCCCGACACCGCCGGGGATCCAGCTGCCGTCACCTCGGAGCTGACCGCTGCGCTCGGGAACGTCCAGACATCCACCAACGGCCGGACGCTGCTCGTCGATGCCGAAGGCACCAGGGCCTGGGCTGTGGGGCAGTGGGCCGTGGCCAACGCCAAGGAACTCGCCATCACCAGCGTGGAGGTCGACGGCCGCGCCTGGAACCGACAGTCCCGCGACGGCTGGCAGCCGGCTCAAGTCCCGGCCGGCCAAGTCAGGGTAACCGTCGCCGACGCGCCCCGCACCTGACCGCCAGCCAACGCACGGATTCAGACGAGTAGATCGACCACCGGCTGCACGTAGCTGCGGAACAGCTCGGGCTGGGACAACAGCTCGTGGCTCATGAGGATCTTGTCGGGCTCGAGGTACCAGGCCCGGGGCTCCGCAAGCGGGAGTTCGATGATCGTCAGGCCGAAATCCTTTGAAGAGCGTCCCACGTCCAGCAGGCGGTCCTCCACCATGTCGGCCAGCAGTTCGTTGTTGCCGTTGGCTTCGCGCTCCGCTTCGAGGGCTACGTATTCCGCGCGGCGTTCCCTGGCCCAGGTCAGGGCCGCCCCGAAGTGGGCCTGCAGCACGCGCCGGAGGGCCGGCGAATTGCTGAACGCACGGAAGCCCGGCGGGGAGAGCTCCGGGGACATTTCCGGGTGGGCCTTCAGCAGCTGTTCCCACCAGGCCTCCCATTCGGTCTTGAGCGCAGCCGGGCCGCCAACCTCGGCGATCAGATGAGAGTGGTCCGCGGCGCGGATCTTTGGGGCCACGTGACACAGCGCCGGGTGACCCGCAGTGTCCAGACCGGCAGCGTCACGAACATAGAGGGCAATGAGCATGGGACCAGAGGTATCCATCGTGATCCGCCAGCCAGGCCCGCCGGTGTGGTGCATCCAATTGCCTCCTTGGCAAGACGTCCGATCTCAGTCTATTCCTGTTGTTATGACGCGTTAATGGCTTGCTGCCCGGCAGTCATCCGGCGGTTCAGGCCCTCCAGATGGGCTTCGAGCACGTCCTTGCACATCAGGGCCGTCATCCACTCTGGCTGCAGGAGGGCGTGCATCGTCAGACCGTCCAGGACCGCCAGCAGCAGCTCCGCCTCAGTGACGAGCACCTGCTGGTCGACGCCGGCTGAGCCATCGCTGTCGTCGTCATTGGGGGCGGCGCCGCCGCTCTCCGCCCCGGCGGCCAGGCCGAGGATGAGGCCGCCCACGACCGCGGCCACCGCGCGATGGCTGCGGTCGGCCTCGGCGGCCAGGAACGGCTTGGTCCTCGCGGCATTCTTGAAGGCCATCCAGACGCAGGCGTCGACCGCCCGTTCCTCGTCCAGCGGAAGAAGCTCACCCAGCAGTGCCATGACGGCAGCATGGTGCTTCGCCGACCCTGGCGCCAGGTCCCCCAGCCGGGAGTCCGCGTCGTTGAGGCGGCCGACGATCCGGTCCACCACCACGGCGAAGGCGTGGGTCAACAGCTCGTCGCTGCTGGCGAAATAGTGGCGCACCGAGCCGACGGCCAGCTGCGCTTCATCCGCAACCTCCCGCAGGGAGGCCCGCTCAAGACCATCCGCGGCGATGATCCTGAAGACTGCGTCAACTACTTCCTGGCGCCGGATTACGGCGTCGACAAATTTGGGCACTGGTCTTTTTTAGCACGTCCGTGCCGCTGCCGCGTCAGGGCTCACCGGCTCCCCCGGGAGCGTGGTGCACGTCACAGCGGCGCGGGTCGCGGGACCGCGGCGCACGCTGCGAACGACGCCGGCCGCGCGCCTCAAGGAGGTGCGCGGCCGGCGTCGTGCTTGCTATCGCGTGCCTGCCGTGGCAGGCGGGCGGACTACAGCGACGGGTAGTTGCGTTCCGGTTCGCCGACGTAAAGCTGACGCGGGCGGCCGATCTTGGTGTTGGGGTCGCTGATCATCTCGCGCCACTGGGCGATCCAGCCCGGCAGGCGTCCGATTGCGAACAAAACAGTGAACATCTTTTCGGGGAAGCCCATGGCCTTGTAGATCAGGCCGGTGTAGAAGTCCACGTTGGGGTAGAGCTTGCGCTGGATGAAGTAGTCGTCGCCCAGGGCCTTCTCTTCAAGGCGCATGGCAATGTCGAGGAGTTCGTCATTTCCGCCGAGCTTGCTGAGGACTTCGTGGGCCGTGGCCTTGATGATCTTCGCGCGCGGGTCGTAGTTCTTGTAGACGCGGTGCCCGAAGCCCATGAGGCGGACGCCGTCTTCCTTGTTCTTGACCTTTTCCATGTAGTCCTCGGGCTTGATGCCGTCGGCCTGGATCTGGCGGAGCATCTTGAGGACGGCCTCGTTGGCACCGCCGTGGGCGGGGCCGAAGAGTGCGTTGATGCCGGCGGAGACGGACGCGAACAGGTTGGCGTTCGAGGAGCCGACCAGGCGGACAGTCGAGGTGGAGCAGTTCTGCTCGTGGTCAGCGTGCAGGATCAGGAGCAGGTCCAGGGCCTTGGCGACAACCGGGTCCACCTCGTACTGCTCGGCCGGCAGGCCAAAGCTGAGGCGCAGGAAGTTCTCCACCAGGTTCATCGAGTTGTCCGGGTACAGCATCGGCTGCCCGATCGACTTCTTGTGGGCGTAGGCGGCGATGACCGGCATCTTGGCCATGAGGCGGATGGTGGACACCTCCACCTGCTCGGCGTTGAACGGATCCAGCGAGTCCTGGTAGAACGTCGAGAGCGCGGACACGGCCGAGGACAGGACCGGCATCGGGTGGGCGTCCCGGGGGAAGCCGCTGAAGAAGCCCTTGAGCTCCTCGTGCAGCAGGGTGTGGTGGCGGATCCTCTGGTCGAAGGCTTCCAGCTCGGTGGGGGTCGGCAGGTTGCCGTAGATCAGCAGGTAGGAGACTTCCAGGAAGCTCGAGTGCTGGGCCAGCTGCTCGATCGGGTAGCCGCGGTAGCGCAGGATGCCGGCGTCACCATCGATGTAGGTGATGGCCGAGGTGGTGGCTGCGGTGTTCATGAAACCGGGGTCGAAGGCGACGGCGCCGGTCTGCTTCAGCAGCTTGGAAACGTCGTAGCCTTCGTTTCCTTCTACAACCTTGATGCGCGGGAGTTCGAGCTCGCCGCCGGCATGGCGCAGGGTTGCGCTGGTGGTTTCAGTCATGGAGTCTCCTCATGAGGCATCGGGGCCTCTGTCGAAAGCTGGTCCAACATCTGGTGAAGCTGCCCGCGGATCCTGTGCGGACAGGATTTCCAAAGGCTGCGCTGCCTTCTTGTGGAAAGCCACCATTGATCGTCAGTTAAAAAGTACCTTCACTTCGCGGGTGGCACTAATCCGGGAGGCCTCCCAAACGCCGAAAACAAGCCACATGTGGCACGCGTCACAGCATTGTTACGCTTCCGGGGCCAGCCGCGAGACGGCGGCGTCGATCCTTTCGTCGCTGGCGGTCAGCGCCACCCGGATAAACCCGTTGCCGGCGTCGCCGTAAAAAACCCCGGGACCGACGACGATTCCGCGGTCCGCGAGGCGGCCCACGGTGTCCCACGTCGCCTCGCCTGCGGCCGCCCACAGGTATAGGCCCGCCCTGGACTCATAGATCGTCAGGCCGAAAGCCTCCAGCGCGGGCACGATCCGTTCCCGCCGGCCCCTATACAGGTCTTTTTGGGCCTGGACGTGGGCGTCGTCGCCGAGGGCCACCCGCATGGCTTCCTGGACCGGATAGGGAACAATCATCCCGGCGTGCTTGCGGCTGTTGACCAGATTCGCCATGATCACCGGATCACCGGCGACGAATGCCGCCCGGTAGCCGGCCACATTGGACTGTTTGCTCAGCGAATAGACGGCCAGCAGGCCATCGTGGGAGCCTTCTGCGACCTGCGGGTCCAGGATGCTGGGGACCGGAGTGCCGCCGCGCTGGACGTCCCACTCCCCCCAGCCGAGTTCGGCGTAGCATTCGTCGGACGCCACGACGGCGCCCAGCTCTCGGGCCTGCCGGACGATCCGCCGCAGCGATGCGATGTCCCGGACGCTGCCGGTGGGGTTGGCCGGTGAATTGACCCAGACCAGGCGCACGCGGGCCCGGGTGCCGGCGTCGAGCTCGTCGAGGTCGTCGGCGGCGATCTGCTCCGCACCGGCGAAGGTGGCACCGATGTCATAGGTGGGGTACGCGACCGTGGGCCGGACGACGACGTCGCCCGGCTTCAGGCCGAGCAGGAACGGCAGCCACGCGACGAGCTCCTTGGAACCCACCGTCGGCATCACATCCTGCGGATCGAGCCCGGGGACGCCGCGCCGGCGCGCAAACCAGCCGGCGATGGCTTCCCGCAGCGCCGGTGTCCCGTGAACGGTGGGATAGCCGGGGGCGTCCGCGGCGGCGCGCAGGGCGTTCTGGATGAGGGCCGGCGTCGGGTCCACCGGGGTTCCGATGGAAAGGTTGACGGCTCCTGCCTCGTGCCGGGCCGCCGTGGCGAGATACGGCGCCATGGCCTCCCACGGGTAGTCGGGCAGGCTCAGGCCGAAGGTGCGCACCGCGGAGGTCACCCTAGCGCCGTCCTAGTTCTCTTGGTTCTGCGGCGGCAGGGCGGCGATCATGGGGTGGTCGGTGTGGGTGTTCCCGACCTTCGCGGCGCCGCCCGGGGAACCGAGTTCGTCGAAGAACTCGACGTTGGCCTTATAGTAGTCGGCCCATTCTTCGGGGGTGTCGTCCTCGTAGTAGATCGCCTCCACGGGGCAGACCGGCTCGCAGGCACCGCAGTCCACGCACTCGTCGGGGTGGATGTACAGGGAGCGCTCACCCTCGTAGATGCAATCGACGGGGCACTCCTCAATGCATGCCTTGTCTTTAACATCTACACACGGCTGCGCGATTACGTACGTCACGTCCCTGGCCTCTCCACGTTGGTTCCGGCGACCGGCCGGATGGTTTCCCGCCCTGAGCCGGGCTTCTGACTTCCGAGCCTATTATCTCCCAGCCTGTTCCCGCGAACCTAGCGGGACGTCATACATGCTCCGCGTCTTACTATGATCTGATGAGCTCGCCTTTGCCGTTGCCCCAGCAGTTCCTCTCCGGCGCCCCGCTCGGCACGCGCGTTGTGGTCCGGTACCGGATCGACGGCGGCCTCACGGATGCCCTTGGCGAGCTCGTGGAACGCGGCGACGGCGTCTGCACCGTCCGCACCCGCCGGTCCGACGTCGTCATTGCACTCCCCCTCGTAGTGGCGGCCAAGGAAGTCCCGCCGCCCCCGCCGCGCCGCACCCCACGCGTGCAGGGCCCCTGACCCGCTGCGGCGCACGGTTGGCTGCGGGCGTCCGGTGGACATGCCCAGCGCAGCACGCCGCCAGTGGACATGCCCATCCGCCACCTCGGCGACCAATGGATATCCCCATCCTTCGTTGCCGACGTTGGACATGCCCACCCGCAGCCCCCGCGACCAATGGACATGCCCATCCTTCCTTGCCGGCGTTGGACATTTATGCCCCATGCTCATCGCCGCCAGCCAGCGCGGGACATGTCCAGCGGTGAATCGACGGAGCAAGGGACATGTCCAGTGGTGGCTGGGCGCAGTGCAAGGTCCGCAGTGCAAGGTCACATTGCAAGGGCGAAGCACAGGATCACAGCGCTGGGGTGAAGTGAAGGATCGCGGTGCAAGGGCGCACGAAATTTGGACGCGTCCGGCTCTAGGCGGCGGCAGACAGCCTGTTCAGCGCTTCCCGGACCATGGTGATGAAATCCTCAGGATGGTCCCTCAGCAGCTGGTAGGTCACAATCAGGGTCGGGATTCCCCGGCGCGTTGTTACGTTCCAACGCCGCCGGTCTTCTTCGAAGCTCGTCCTGTCCATGTGGAACCCGGCCCCGTCAGCCTCGATGCCGAGACGGCCATCGACCATCAGGTCCAGGTGTCCCATGCCCGGAACGTTGACCTGCGATTCAACGTGGAAGCCGGCGCGCCGCAGAAGGAACCGGGCCAGGCACTCAATGACCGACTGTGACTGCGGGACGATCGCCGATACGATCCGGCGCTCCCGGGAGTCATTTCGGCCATCAAGCCGCTGACGCAGCGAACCCAGCGGGAGTCCCTTCAGCACGACGGCGGATTCGGCGATGATCAGTCCGTCAGGTTCGGGCAAGCAGCGCAAGCATTGGATGACCGTGTCCAGGAGCCTCGGCGGTACGGCAGCCCGGTGACAGACGAAGCCCTGGTAGCTCCTGCTGTGGGTGAGTGCTACATGCGGCTGGGTCGGGGTGTCGAGAACCCACAGCCCGCTGAAGTGGGCCGCGGTAATGCACGCCGGCTCCGCCGGAAGCGAGCGTATGGAAATCAGCTGCGTGTCCGCACCGGGCAAGGCATAGACGCCGCGGGCTACCCGGGCCACCGATCCCGAGGCCATCGCCGACTTGAGCTGATATTCGGAGACCCCTGCCGCGGCAATGTATTTGGCGCGGGCGACGCCGTCGTATTTCGAGAGCACATCGATGATGTTGGCCATTCACCCATGGTGGAGCCGCAGGTTGCACCGGGCTAGTCGTATTCCGAGCCATGTGGAAAACTCGGGGCGGGCCAGGGCCGCGGAAAACTGTGGCCGGAGCGAGGGTTGGACATGTCCCGCGCAGGAGCCCTGCGCCGGACATCATGCCATCGCGCCGAACCGAGCGAACGAAAAATGGGCATGTCCCGGGACCGGGGGTAGTGCCGGACAGGCCCAATCATGAGGGCTGGACATGTCCCGCGCAGGAGCCCTGCGCCGGACACAATGCCATTGTGCCCACCGGAGCGAACGAAAAATGGGCATGTCCCGGGTGGGGAGCAGGGCGGGGCCGGGTCCTAGCCGGGCGGCCGCCGGTACCGCCGGCACCAGGCGAGCATGGCCACGGTGATCCCTGCGATGCCGAAGACCCAGATATTGCCCGAGGTGTCGCCGATGACCAGGCGCTTGCCTGTTTCCAGGGTGGACCACCAGCCGGTCAGCGCGTAACAGAGGACTCCGCATACCGCCGTCGGGACGACCGAGCGGAACGCCGCCCCGAGCCACAGCTGGACGGAGCCGAGCAGCACGAGCGCCGCGACGGCGCCCCACGGGACGTCCATGCCGCCCAGGACCAGATCATGCCGGTGCAGGGCCGTGCCGGCCAGGGCAACAAAAAGAGCTGCCGGTACGGCGGCGGCAATACCGCCTGCCATACCGGCAGCTCTCTTAGTCACTTTTCAGCCGAAGCCCGGAGACCGGGATCAGACCTTGGCGCGGGCGCGGTTGGCCTTGGCACGCTCGTTGGTGTCCAGGATGACCTTGCGGATGCGGATTGAATCCGGGGTAACCTCAACGCACTCGTCTTCGCGGGCGAATTCGAGGGACTCTTCGAGGGTCAGGTCGCGCGGCGGCGTCAGGTTCTCGAAGGTGTCCGAGGAGGCTGCACGCATGTTGGTGAGCTTCTTTTCCTTCGTGATGTTGACGTCCATGTCGTCGGCGCGGGAGTTCTCGCCCACGATCATGCCTTCGTAAACCTCGGAGGTGGGCTTGACGAAGAAGGAGCCACGTTCCTGCAGGTTGATCATGGCGAACGGGGTCACAACACCGGCGCGGTCGGCGATCATCGAGCCGTTGGTGCGGTACTCGATCGGGCCGGCCCACGGCTCGTAGCCTTCGGAGATGGAAGCTGCGATGCCGGCGCCGCGGGTGTCCGTGAGGAACTTGGTGCGGAACCCGATCAGGCCACGGGCCGGAACGATGAACTCCATGCGGCACCAGCCGGTGCCGTGGTTGGCCATGTTGGTCATGCGGCCCTTGCGGGCGGCCATCAGCTGGGTGACGGCGCCGAGGTACTCTTCGGGCACGTCGATGGTCATGTGTTCCATCGGCTCGTGAACCTTGCCGTCGACGGTCCGGGTGACGACCTGCGGCTTGCCGACGGTCAGTTCGAAGCCTTCACGACGCATCTGCTCGACCAGGATGGCCAGCGCAAGCTCGCCACGGCCCTGGACTTCCCAGGCGTCGGGACGCTCGGTGGGGAGAACCTTGATGGAGACGTTACCGATCAGTTCCTTGTCGAGGCGGTCCTTGACCTGGCGGGCCGTGACCTTGGCGCCCTTGACCTTGCCGGCCAGCGGCGAAGTGTTGATACCGATGGTCATGGAGATGGCCGGGTCGTCAACAGTGATCAGCGGCAGCGGCTGCGGGTTCTCGGCGTCGGTCAGGGTCTCGCCGATGGTGATTTCCTCGATGCCGGCAACAGCAACGATTTCGCCGGGGCCGGCGGACTCGGCGGGTACGCGGTCCAGGGCCTTCGTGGCCAGCAGTTCGGTGATCTTGACGTTCTTCAGCTCACCGTTGGCACGTGCCCAGGCCACGGTCTGGCCCTTTCGCAGGGTGCCGTTGTAGATGCGCAGCAGCGCCAGGCGGCCGAGGAACGGTGAGGCGTCCAGGTTGGTGACGTGCGCCTGCAGGACACCGTTCGGGTTGTACGTCGGGGCCGGGATGTGCTCGATGATGGCCTGGAAGAGCGGCTCGAGGTCCTCGTTGTCCGGGGCTGAACCGTCTGCGGGCTGCTCGAGGGACGCGCGGCCAACCTTGGCGGCGGCGTAAACAACCGGAACGTTGAGGATCTTGTCCAGGTCGAGGTCCGGAACTTCGTCGGCGAGGTCGGAGGCCAGGCCCAGGAGCAGGTCCATGGACTCGTGGACAACTTCTTCGATCCGCGCGTCGGGGCGGTCGGTCTTGTTGACCAGGAGGATCACCGGCAGGTGCGCGGCAAGGGCCTTGCGCAGCACGAAGCGGGTCTGGGGCAGCGGGCCCTCAGAGGCATCAACGAGGAGGACGACGCCGTCGACCATGGACAGGCCGCGCTCGACCTCACCGCCGAAGTCGGCGTGGCCGGGGGTGTCGATGACGTTGATGGTGATGGTCTCGCCCTTGGAGGACGGTCCGTTGTAGGCCACCGTGGTGTTCTTGGCCAGGATGGTGATGCCCTTTTCGCGTTCCAGGTCACCGGAGTCCATGACGCGGTCTTCGAGATGGTTGTGCTCGGCAAAGGAGTTGGTCTGCTTGAGCATGGCGTCGACCAGCGTGGTCTTGCCGTGGTCAACGTGGGCCACGATCGCGACGTTGCGCAGGTCACTGCGCGATGCAGTGGCTACCGCGGTGTTGGTGGTGGTTTCAGACATGCGTTATTGCTCGATTCAGTGGTGAAGTCAGCTGTGGTATCGCGACATTTCCAACCGGAACGCACGACAGATAAGTCCCTTTGGCACAGGGCACCTACTACCATTCTAAACGCTAGGTCATTTATTGGCCTAAAATGCGATACGGCGCCCGGCCCCCGCACCGTCGCAGTAGCAGGACGGGCGCACGGAAGTGGTTTATTACCTGTGAGTAAAGTCACTGGATTTTCCGGCGCCCATGCACCATCATTGCCCTGATAGCAGCAAGCAAGCCCGGAGACATTCATGCGAAACGCCTCGGCCCTGTCCCGCTTTGTCGCAACGATGATCGCCACAGGCGTGGTTCTTGGCGGCTGCGGACAGCCCTCTAATTCCCCCGCGTCCGGCGCGGGCTCCTCCGGCGCAGGCTCCTACGACGCGGGTTCCTCCGAGGCGGGCTCTTTTGAGGCCGGATCTGCTGACACGCCACTGACCGCCAGCCAAGCGGGGGCGGCCAATGGCGACGGCATGCCCGTCGCTGCAGGGTCTGCGGCGAACACGCGCATCGGGTCCACCATCGACCCCGCCGGTCTGCCGGGCGGCGCAATCTACCGCAATCCTGCCAACGGCCGAAACGAGATCATTGTCAAGGACACCAGCAATATCGCCGTGCTCATCGGCGACTCACAGTCGGAACCGTCCTTCGGCTGGCCCAGGCAGGGCCTGGCCGCGGCCGGGTACAACGTCTTCTTCTGCGGCCGTGGCGGCACCGGCTACGTGGCGTCGAACGGCCTGACCGGCAACTACATTGACGCGCTCCAGCGCGGCGACTGGAAACTCCCGTACGGCACCCCTCCCCTCGTGGTGATCGAAGGCGGCGGGAACGACGCCGCGCGCGGCGCCTCGAACGCGCAGATCGTCGCCAACGCCGAGCGGCTGATCGCCAGCATCCAGCAGCGCTATCCCGCGGCCCGCGTGCTCATGGTCGGCACGCTCGCCCGGGGCGCCCACTACGGCGGTGGACGCCGGTCCGAGGTGGACACGCTTCTGGGTCAGGTGGCGGACCGGCACGGGCTGACGTTCGTCAGCGCGGGCGACTGGCTCACCCGGTACAACCTCACGGGTTCAATGGCGGACGGGGTTCACCTGAACCGGCAGGGCCACGCGGCCCTGGGCGCCGTTTTCGGCCAGCGGCTGGAGTCAATGGGGCTCCACTACGCAGACCCCGGCATGCTCGCCGGGTTGTCCCGCTAGCGCCGGACAGGCCCGGCAGCCCGCACAAGGCAAGGCAAAGCAAAGGAGCCGGTACCCACCCCAACGGGCGGACACCGGCTCCTTTGTTGCTAACGGCGGACTTGTTCAAGCCCTAGGGAAAGCGGCCGCTCAGGCCACTTCCACTTCCGGCGGCAGCATGAGTCCTGCGCCGGGGATGGCATTGAGCAGGGCCATGGTGTACTCCTGCTGCGGCGCGTCGAAGACGTCGTCCGTTGAGCCCGTCTCCACCAGCTTGCCCTTCTCCATGACGCACACGTGGTCCGCGATCTGCCGGACCACCGCGAGGTCGTGGGTGATGAACAGGTAGGTCAGGCCGAGCCGGGACTGCAGTTCGGCGAGCAGGTTCAGCACCTGCGCCTGCACCAGCACATCCAGTGCCGAGACGGCCTCGTCGCAGATGATCACTTCAGGGTCCAGGGCCAGGGCGCGAGCGATCGCGACACGCTGGCGCTGGCCACCGGAGAGCTCATTGGGGTACCGCTGCATGGTGGACTGCGGCAGCGCCACCTGGTCCAGCAGTTCCCGGACCTTCTTCTCGCGGCTCGCCTTGTCCCCGATCTTGTGGGTCCGCAGCGGCTCCTCGATGGTCCTGAAGATGTTGTACATCGGGTCCAGCGAACCGTACGGATCTTGGAAGATCGGCTGCACCCGGCGCCGGAAGGCGAAGAGATCCTTGCTGTTCAGCGTGGAGGTGTCCACGCCGTCGAAGATGATCTTGCCGGAGGTCGGCGCCAGAAGGTTCAGGACCATCTGCGCCACCGTGGACTTGCCGGACCCCGACTCCCCCACGATCGCCGTCGTGGTTCCCCGCTTGACGCTGAATGAGACGTCGTCGACGGCGGTGAAGTCCGTGGACTTGCCGAGACCCGAACGCAGCTTGAAGACCTTCCGCAGGTTCTGGATCTGCAGAACCTCGTCGGTCTTGGACGGCTCAACCACGCCGGTCTCGCTCGGGGCGAGCATGTCGTCGGTCTCCACGCCCAGTTCCTTGGCGGCCTGGATGCGCCGGGACGCCAGCGACGGCGCCGAGGCCACCAGCCGCTGGGTGTACGGGTGCTGCGGGTTCTGCAGCAGCTCCAGCGAGGGCCCGGACTCGACAACCTGGCCGCGGTACATGACCACTACCTGGTCGGCGCGCTCGGCGGCGAGGCCGAGGTCGTGCGTGATCAGCAGCACGGCGGTGCCGAGCTCGGTGGTCATCTTGTCCAGGTGATCGAGGATCTGGCGCTGCACGGTGACGTCGAGCGCCGACGTCGGCTCGTCGGCGATGAGCAGACGCGGCTGGCAGGCGAGCCCGATCGCGATCAGCGCGCGCTGGCGCATGCCGCCGGAGAACTCGTGCGGGTACTGCTTGGCACGGCTCGCGGAGTCCGGCAGCCCGGCCTGGGACAGGACCTTTGCGACGTCGTCGGGGCCGCTGGGGAGTCCGTTGGCCTTCAGCGTCTCGCGGACCTGGTCGCCGATCTTCCACACCGGGTTGAGGTTGGACATCGGGTCCTGCGGGACCATGCCGATGCTGTTGCCGCGGAGTTCGATCATCCGCTTTTCGCTGGCGTTGGAGATGTCTTCGCCATCGAACAGGATCTGGCCTGCGGAGACGCGTCCGTTGCCCGGGAGCAGGCCGATAGCGGCCAGCGCGGTGGTGGACTTGCCGGAGCCCGACTCGCCCACGATTGCGACGGTTTCGCCCGGCATGATGGTGAGGTGGGCGTTGCGGACGGCGTTGACCTCGCCGTTGCTGGTGGTGAACCCGATGGCCAGGTCCTTGATTTCAAGCAGCGGGCGCTCAGTGGCGTACCCAGCTTCCTGGAAGTCAACGGAGGCGCTCATGGTGTCCCCTTTCATCGCTTGCGGGCTTTGGGATCGAGGGCATCACGCAGGGCATCGCCCAGCATGATGAAGCTCAGGACGGTGATGGACAGCGCGATTGCCGGGTAGATCAACGGCATCGGGTTGGACCGTAGCGAGGCCTTCGCCGCCTCGATGTCATTGCCCCAGGACATGACGCTGGCCGGCAGCCCGATGCCCAGGAAGGACAGAGTGGACTCGGCCACGATGAACGTGCCCAGGGAGATGGTGGCCACGACGATGATCGGAGCCAGCGAGTTCGGCAGGACGTGGCGCATGAGAGCACCGAACTTCGAGACGCCCAGCGAGCGGGCGGCCGTAACGAAGTCGGCGTTCCGGACCTCAACGACGGCGCCGCGGGTGATGCGGGCAATCTGCGGCCAGCCGAAGATGATCAGGATGAGCACCAGCGTCCCCACGGTCTTGTTACTCCGGAACATCGGCAGCTGCATCAGCACGATCGCGCCCAGGATCAGGGGAAGGGCGAAGAAGATGTCGTTGATGCGGGCCAGGACGGAGTCGATCCAGCCGCCGTAGTAACCGGCCACGGCACCCATGATGCCACCGATCAGCAGCACGCCGATGGTGGTCAACAGGCCCACAGTCACCGAGGACCGAGTACCGAAGATGACGCGGGCGTAGACATCGCAGCCCAACTGGGTGAAGCCCAGGGGGTGGCCATCTGCGGGGCCGGCGTCGGAGTTTGCCAGCTGGCAGGCCTCCGAGGTCGGGTCGATCGGCGAGAACAATCCCGGGAAGAGGGAGACCGCCACGACCACGAGGATCAGGAATGCGGAGATGAGGAAGAGCGGCTGCTTGCGCAGGTTCTTCCAGGCCTCGCCCCAAAGGCTCAGCGGTGCGGCTTCGTCCTTGACCCGGTCCGTTACCTGGAGCGGGGTCTCGGAGACATCGGCCACGAAGTGCTCGGTTCGGCGGGCCGGACGGTTGGCGACGGCGTGCCGTGCGGTGGTGGTGTTATCAGGAGTCATAACGGATCCTCGGGTCAAGCCAGCCGTAAAGCAGGTCAACGAGCAGGTTGGACAGGCAGTAGATCAGCACCAGGACGGTGACGATCGAGACCACCGTGGGCCCTTCCCCGGACAGCACGGCCCGGTAGAGCCGGTTGCCTACGCCCGGAACGTTGAAGATTCCTTCCGTGACGATTGCCCCGCCCATCAAGGCACCGAGGTCGGCGCCCAGGAACGTAATGACGGGAATCAGGGAGTTGCGCAGGATGTGGACGCGGACCACCTGGAACCGGGAGAGGCCCTTGGCGGTAGCGGTGCGCACATAGTCGGCGTTCATGTTTTCGATGACGGACGTGCGGGTCAGGCGCAGGACATAGGCGAACGAACCCAGTCCCAGCACGATCGCCGGCAGGATGAGGTCCGGGATTGTCGCCGCGGAGCTGACGGTCGGCTTGGCCCAGCCGAGCTGGACGCCGATGGTGAACTGCAACAGGAAGCCGAGGACGAAGATCGGGATGCCGATCACGATCAGAGAAAAAATCAGGACCGTGGCGTCAAAGAGCTTGCCCTTGCGCAGGCCGGCGATGAGGCCGAAGACGATGCCGAAAAAAGCCTCGAAGATCAGCGCCATGATGGCCAGCCGGGCCGTGACGGGGAAGACCTCGCCAAGCACAGCGGCAATGGGGCGTCCGGAGAAGTCCTGGCCGAGGTCAAATGTGAAGATGCTCTTGAGGTAGAGCAGGTATTGCATCCAGAACGGCTGGTCCAGGTGGTACTGCATCCGCAGCTTGGCTGCGACGGCCTCGTTGACCGGCTTGTCGCCGAACAGGGCCACGATGGGGTCGCCGGGCAGGCTGAAGACCAGGAAGTAGACCAGCAGTGTTGCGCCCAGGAATACGGGAATCAGTTGCAGGAAACGCTTGAGGATGTAGGTCGACATCAGCGAGTCACACCCTCGTTGGCAGGCATCCTGTCCAGGGATGCGGCGGAGTTGTTCATCAAAGAACCTTTTCACTATGGATGCAGGCCGGCGCCGGTTCACTCACGGCGGCAGGGCTGCGAAAAGTTCGCCCGAAGAGCCGGGCTTCAAGAAAATAAATGGCGGGAAAACACGACGACGGCGGAGGCCCCAGTAAGGGCGGCCCCCGCCGTCGTTTTGTTGTTACTTACCGGTTACGTTGTAGTACAGCGGGACGCCGTCCCAGCCGTAGTCGACGTTGCTGACCTTGTCGCTCCAGCCGCCCTGGGCAACCTGGTACCACAGGGGGATGGCCGGCAGGTCCTGGAGAAGGATCTCCTGGGCCTTGTTCATGGCCTTGTTGCCTTCGCTGACCGTCGCGGCGTTCAGGCCGTCGGAGATGGCCTTGTCGAACGTCGGGTTGGCGTAGTTAGCGTCGTTGGAGCCGGCACCGGTCTTGTAGATCGGGCCGAGGAAGTTGTACAGCGACGGGTAGTCTGCCTGCCAGCCTGCACGGATGGAACCGGTGAGGGTCTTTGCCGTGGCGTCGTTGCGGGCTTCCTTGAAGGTGGCGTACGGCTTGCCTTCAACCTTGATGCCGAGCGAGTTCTTGAGCTGGTTGACAACTGCCTCAACCCAAGCCTTGTGGCCGCCCTTGTCGGCGTTGTAGGCAATGGTGAAGGTCTTGTTGGCGTCCCACTTCTGGATCGCGTCGGCCTTGGTCCAGGCTTCCTTGGCCTTGGCGGCATCGAACTTGAGGTTGTCGGCACCGGCGATCGAGTCGCTGTAGCCGTCAAGCACGGGGGCCGTGAAATCCTTAGCAGGCTGGCGTGCGCCGTTGAAGATCACCTTGGTGATCTCTTCGCGGTTGATCGCCATGGAGATCGCCTGGCGACGGAGCTTGCCGGCCTCGCCGCTCCATTCCGGCAGGTATTCCGGGATGGCGATGGTCTGGTTGCCTGCGTACGGCTTGTTGATGGTGCGGTCGCCGAGGTCAGACTTGAAGTTCTTCAGAGCGCTGGTCGGGATGGTCTGCAGGATGTCCAGGTTGTTGGACATCAGGTCCTGGTAGGCAGAGTCGTCGTTCTGGTAGATCTTGAAGGTCACGCCGGCGTTCTTAGCCTTGCGGGGGCCGTTGTAGTCCGGGTTCGGAACGAGCTGGATCTGCACGTTGTGCTGCCAGCCGCCGTCTGCAAGCTTGTACGGGCCGTTGCCGACCGGCTTCTCGCCGAAGCCCTTCGGGTCCTTCAGCGCGCCGGAGGGAACCGGAACGAACGCGGTGTAGCCGAGGCGAAGCGGCCAGTCAGATTCCGGCTGCTTCAGTTCAACGGTGAACGTCTGGTCGTCAATGACCTTCAGGCCGGACATGGTCTCGACGGTGGAGCCTTCTTTGCTGGCTTCGTCGTAGCCCTTGATGCTCTCGAAGAAGCCACCGCTGAGCTGTGCGTTCTTGGCTGCGGCGCCGAAGTTCCAGGAATCGACGAAGGACTTGGCCGTGATGGCCTCGCCGTTCGTAAACTTCTGGTCCTTTTTGACCTTGATGGTGAAGTGCTGGCCGTCCTTGCCCTCGATGGACTCGGCGAGTTCGTTGACCGGCTTGCCGCTGGGGTCGTAGCTGACCAGGCCCGCGAAGATCATGTCGATGACCTTGCCGCCGCCAACTTCGTTGGTGTCGGCGGGCATGAGCGGACGCTGGGGTTCGGAGCCGTCGGCGAGGATCACTTTGCTGGTGTCTCCGCCGGTACTGCCGCTACCGTTTGCAGAGCCGCTGGCACCGCATCCGGTCAGGGCGAGGGCGGCGATAGCCACCATGCCCAGTGCTTTGGAAGTGCGCGAAAAACGCATTCCGCCTCCTATGAGTTGTGGGAGTTCGTGAGGGAAAAACTTATGCTTCCCCGTAAGCAGGCACAGGGGTATCCCCTGTGACGTGCTTCATATGGAAGTAGCCTAGCCCTTAACTGTCCAAATGTTGGAACTCCGTTGCCAAACCGTGACTCGACAATTTCATGACGGTTAACGTCAAGCGCGACGTATTTCAAGTCACACGCTACCGACTGGTAGTATTCGCCCCTGATGTGACCTGGGTTACCCGCGGCTAACTGGAATCCGGCGGCTTTCCGCCTCTGTTCTAGCCCTTCGGGCACACCTCAGCTGGCCCCGGTCAGCAGCTGAGCGCGCAGTTCGCGACGCTCGCGCTGCTTGTCCGGATCCGGCAGCGGAACAGCCGCCAGGAGCCGCTGCGTGTAGGGCTCCTGGGGATTGCGGAGGATCTGGTCCCTGGTCCCCTGCTCCACGATCCTGCCGCGTTGCATGACGCAGATTCGGTCCGCGAGCACGTCCACCACCGCGAGGTCATGGGTGACGAAGAGGCAGGCGAACCCCAGTTCCTTCTGCAGGTTCTGGAAGAGATCCAGCACCTTGGCCTGGACGGAGACGTCGAGGGCGGAAGTGGGCTCGTCGGCGACCATCAGCTTCGGCTTGAGCGAGAGGGCACGCGCGATCCCCACTCGCTGCTTCTGCCCGCCGGAGAGTTCGTGCGGGTAGCGGTTGCGGTAGTCCCGCGGCAGCTCGACCTGGTCCAGGAGCGCCTCGATCCGATGCTGCAGCTCGGCGCCCTTCGCGACACCAGAGAGAAACATCGGCTCCCCGATGCTTTCGCCGATGGGCAGCCGGGGGTTCAGGGACGAGGACGGATCCTGGAACACCATGCCGACGTGCCGGCGCATCTCGTGCAGCTGGCGGCCGTTCCGTTTGGCGGCGGAAATGTCCTGCCCGACGACCCGCATGGTGCCGGCCGCTACCGGCAGGAGGCCGACGGCTGCCCGGCCGATGGTGGTCTTGCCCGAACCGGACTCGCCGACGAGGCCGACGACCTGTCCGGGATAGATGACCAGGTTGGCCCCCTCCACGGCACGGAAGGCCGGCACCCGGCCCTGCTTCGGGTACTCGATGGCGACATCGCTGAGCTCCAGGACCGGATCACCCTTCGGCTTTGCGGCCTCGGCCGAGGCCAGGGCGGCGGCGTTCTCACGCTCCCGCCGGATCAGCTCGTCTTCCGGGATGGAGAGGATCTCGGCGTGGGTGGCGGCGGCAAGAGCGGCGGTGACGTCCACGTCCGCCGCGGAATCCGCGCCGCCCTGGCCCAGGTGCGGGACCGCGGCCAGCAGCGCCTGGGTGTATTCGTGCTGCGGGTTGTGGAAGATCTGCGCGGCCGTCCCAGTCTCCACAATGAGGCCCTTGCGCATGACGGCGATCCGGTCGGCGAGGTCGGCCACCACGCCCATGTCATGGGTGATGAGCACGATGGCGCTGTCCAGCTTGTTGCGCAGGTTGCGCATGAGGTCAAGGATTTCGGCCTGGACTGTCACATCGAGGGCCGTGGTGGGCTCATCGGCAATCAGCAACTTCGGGTCGCAAGAGAGCGACTGCGCGATCATGGCACGCTGACGCTGGCCGCCGGAGAGCTGGTGCGGGTAAGACCGGAAGGCCTTTTCCGGATCGGGCAGTTCGACAAGATCCAGCATCTGCAGGGCCCGGATCCGGGCCTCCTCGGGCGACACCTCATTGTGCAGACGCACAGTTTCCACGATTTGCGACCCCACGGTGTAGACCGGGTTCAAGGCCGTCATCGGCTCCTGGAAGATCACTGCGACGTCCTTGCCGCGCACTGCACGGATGTTGGCCTCGTTGGCCCCCAGCAGCTCTCGACCGGCGAGCTTGACACTTCCTGTCACACGGCTGTTACTGGGCAGCAGGCCCAGGAGCGCCATCGAACTGGCGCTTTTTCCGGAACCGGACTCCCCCACGATGGCGAGCACTTCACCGGCCCGCACCTCGTAGTTCAGGCCTATCGCGGCGGGGACCCATTTCTTGTCCACGCCGAAATCCACGCTGAGGTCCCGGACCTCCAGGACGGGTTCGCCTTTGCCAGGCACAGGTGACGCCGGCGGATCGAGGGTGATGAAGTCAGTCATGATGGGCTATCCTTCCGCCCGGGCCGCCGGTGCACCGGGGATTAGTGCTGCGGCTCGGAATACTGAATTATTGGGGGCATGAGCTCTGCGCCGCACGCCGGAAATGTTGAAGTCTTCAAAGCACGAACCAACAAATGGTTCGCCTGGCTGTCCTGGGCGGTGGCCGCCTTCGGTGTCGTTGTCACGTTCGTCATGGCAGGTCCGGGGGCGCTGAGTGGCATCGCCCCGCTGGCCTTCATTGCCTTCATGGGCTGGCAACTGTTCTGGATGCCGTCCGTTGTGGTCCACGACGCCGGCGTCACCCTGGAAAATCCGTTCCGCTCGATTGAGGTCCCGTGGGCCGCGCTGGTGCACGTCGATACCCGCTTTGCACTGACCCTGATCACCGCCGAGAAGAGCTACACGTCCTGGGCCGCGCCCGCCCCCGGCATCTGGGGCGGCCGCCACGGCCGCCCGGAAGACCTCCACGGCCTGCCGGCAACCACTTACGGCCCCGGCAAGTCGGTCCGTCCGGGCGATCTGAGGAGCACAGACTCCGGCCAGGCTGCCATGCTGGTGCGCGCCCGGTGGCACGAACTGGTGGAAAGCGGGCAGCTCGCCGCCGGCGACGCCTCCAGCACCGCCGCAAACGTCACCGTCCGCTGGGTGGCAATTGGCGCCGTCGTACTGCTCCTGGCGGCCAGCTACCTGGCCGTTACCACCGGCTAGCACGGCCCTGCAGGGGGCAGGCATCTAGTTGCCCCGTGTTCCGTCAACCGGTCCGTCAGCCGGAGCCTCGGACCGGAAGCCCTCGTGCTCGGGCCCGTCGAGGCCGGTGACGGAGCTGGCCTGTACCGCGGGACCGCCGTGTTCCTTCGCCTTCTTGGCGTTGAACTTCTTCTGCCGCGGATCAAAGGCGTCCCGCAGGCCGTCGCCGATGAAGTTGATGCTGAGGCAGATGAGCACGATGAACAGGCCCGGGTACCAGAAGAGCCAGGGTCGGGTGGCGAAGGCCTGCTGGTTTTGCGAGATGAGCAGACCCAGGGACGTGTCCGGGGCATGGACGCCGACGCCGAGGTAGCTCAGCGCAGTTTCGGTGAGGATCGCCGCGGACATAGTCAAGGTGATGTTCACGATCAGGACGCCGACGGCGTTGGGCAGGATGTGCTTGAAGATGATCCGCGCGTTGCTGGCGCCGGATATCCGGGCCGCATCCACGAACTCGCGTTCGCGCAGTGAAAGGAATTCGCCGCGCATCAGACGGGCGAGGGCGACCCAGCTGATCAGGCCCAGGAAGATTCCGAGGGCCAGGACGCCGTTGGTGCTGGCAAAGGACGCGAACCAGCTCCCCTGGTCCCGGCGGCCGGCGAGCTGCGCCATGACCGCGGCCAGCAGCAGGGCGGGAATGATGATGATGACGTCGGTCAGGCGCATCAGGATGGCCTCGGACCAGCCCCGGAAGTAGCCGGAGATGGCACCGACCACAACGCCAATCAGGCCGGCGAGGAGGCCGATCACGACCATGATGGTGATGGACTGCTGCGCGCCGCGCATGGTCATGGCGAAGAGGTCACGGCCGATCCGGTCCTGGCCGAACGGATGTTCGCCCCAGGCCAGCGGCCACAATGAGGAGGTGGGTGCGCCGTCGTTGACCAGGGGGGAGACTTGCTCGTGGGTGTACTTCCACCAGCCTGGGATACCCAGGAAGCCCACGGAGGTGAAGGCCAGGATGAAAATGAAGGAGAACACCACGAGGCCAATGATGGCGCCGGAGTGTCCGAGGAACCGCTTCCGGACGATCTGGCCCTGGCTGAGGCCCTTGGCCTCGAGGACCGGCTCAATGCCGGCCGCGGCTGATATCCGCGAGGCTGCATCTTCGGCCATGATTACTTCCTGCTGACTTGGCTGGCTCATGATTTTACCCTTACGCGCGGATCCAGTGCGGAGTAGGCCAGGTCCGCAATGAGGTTGAAGACCATGGCCGTGATGGCGACGCAGATGAAGACGCCCATGACCGGGTTGGGATCGACGTGCGCGATCCCGTCCAGGAACAGGAAGCCCATGCCGCGGACCGAGAAGACGGTTTCGGTAATGACGGCACCGCCGATCAGCGCTCCGATGTCGAAGGCGACGATCGTGGCGATGGGGATCAGGGCGTTGCGGAAGGCGTGGCGCATGACGACGGTCCGCTCGCTCAGGCCCTTGGCCCGGGCCGTGCGTATGTAGTCCATGTTCATGATTTCCAGCATCGAGGAGCGGGTGAACCGGGTGTAGCTGGCCAGCGAAATGAGGATCAGGGCCACGGTAGGCAGGATCAGGTGGGTGAATGAGTCAAGGCTCAGGACCCAGAAGTCACCCTCAATGTTCGGTGTAGTGGCACCGATGGTGGCGATGGGGCGGCCCCGCACGCGGCTGTTATTGAAGTAGGTGGGCCATGCCTGCATGTAGCGGTCCAGCAGGATCAGGAAGCCGACCAGGAACGAGGTGATGGCTGCCGCCCGCATGGACTGCCCGCGGTCGTAGCCTCCCACCAGATAGCCGATGCCCATGCCGATCAGTACGAAAACGATCGCCAGCAGCACGATCATCAAGAACGTGGCCTCGTTGAGCAGCGGCTGCAGCAGGAAGTACAGCACGACGCCGACGCCGACGGAGATCAGGGCCGACTGCAGGGCCTTGCGGTTCTTGAGCCCGGCGGAGAGGAGGGTCACGGCGAACGCGATGCCCGTACCGGCGATGGCGATGACCACAGGGCCCAGGCCCGGGGTCTTGAACCATTCGGTGGCGGAGAAGTAGATGAGCACTGCGGTGACGAAGGCGAAGGCGACGGCGCCGGCCAGCAGCCGGCGCTTCATGGGCCCGCCCGCCGCGACCGCTATCACTACGCCGACCACGACGCCGATGCCGAGGGCCACTGTCAGCGGCACCTCGGGGTTTCGCAGGAAGTTGTTGAATCCGATGGCGCCGAATTCCTTGAGCAGGACCGCCACCCAGAAGATCGGCAGGGAGAAGAACAGGAAGGCCATGAACGTCACGCCGTAATCCAGAGTGCTGTATTGCCGCAGGGCAGTGACGATGCCCAGGGTGATGCCGATCAGGATGGCGAGCACGGTGGCCCCGGTGACCAGGGTCAGGGTCTGGATGAGCGCGTTGCCGAGGGCTTCAGTGACGGGCTGGCCGGCGATGTTTTTCCCGAGGTCGCAGGTGTTGGCGAACGGGATGACGCACTGGACCGCGCCGCCGAACCACTTGAAATACCGCAGCGGGGCGGGGGTGTCCAGCTGCAGGAGCTCGGTCCTCGCGTCCATGAGCGCCTGCTTCTGCGGCGAGGGGTTGGCACGGAACTGTTCCAGGGGATCGCCGGACGCCGCTGTCAGGAGATACACGAAGTAAGATGCGCCGAGAAGAATGAGGGCGGCAGTCACAAGCCGCCTGAAGATGTAGGTCACCATTGGAATAGAACCTCGGAATTGGGGCCCGGGGATCGCCCGGACCGGTCGCGGAGTTTGGCCGGTTCCCGCCGATGTGGCGGCGGGACCACGGCATCGCCAGGGATGTCGCCAGAAAGGCGCCGGGACCGAAGAAGCTGTGGTCCCGACGCCTTTCCAGCAGTGTTACTTGGGGTCGCGGGCTACTTCTGCGCCCATTCCCAGAAGTTCCACCAAACGCCGGTCTGGTTCGGCATGTACTTCACACCGGTGACGCGGTCGCTGTATGCGTCCACGCCAACCGACTGGAAGAGCGGCAGGCCGTAGGCCGAGTCCCAGATCATCTTGTCGATCTGCGTTACGAGGCCGTCCTGCTTGCTCTTGTCGGTGGTGACAATCAGTTCGTCCATGAGCTTGTCCGCTGCCGGGTCGCTGAACTTGTTGAAGTTGGAGTCGTTGCCGGACTTGAAGATCTGCGGGACGCCGGACACGCCGACACCGGAGTTGCTCCAGCCAAAGATCGTGGCGTCGTAGCTGCCGTCGCCCAGGGCCTTGCCCCAGTCGGACTTGCCGAGGCCGCCGTCGACGATCTTGAAGCCGGCCTTAGTGGCGGACTCGCTGATCAGGGAGTAGGCGTCGACACGGTTGGGGTTGTCCTTGTTGTACATGATGCGAACGGAGGGGGTGGCACCGTTGAGGAGCTTCTTGGCGCCTTCGATGTCCACACCCTGGTACGCGGAGGACCCGTTGTTCTTCGCGGAGTCGGTGTACGGTGCCTGGTCCGGGACGAAGAGCTGCGAGTCAAGCGGCGCAGCCTGCGGATCGAGCTTCTTGACGATCTTGTCGACGATGTCCGCGCGCGGGATGGCCTTCATGAACGCCTCGCGGACGTTCTTGTCGGCAAACGGGCCCGAGTAGTTCAGGTCGAGGTGGTCGTACGCGAGCTGGTGGCCGACGTCGACCTTCACGCCCTGGCTTTCGAGTGCCTTGAGCTGCTCAACGGTATCCGCGGATGCCTGCGGGGCGATGATGTCCGCCTCGCCGTTCTTGAGTGCCTGGACCTGGGCGGGGGCCTCACCGATGTAGCGGACGGTGATTTCGTCCAGGTTGGCCGTCGGACCCCAGTTGTAGTCCTTGTTCTTGACCATGGTCAGGGACTGGTCCTGGTTGACGCTCTTGACGATGAACGGGCCGTTGGAGAGGTAGAGGCTCGGATCGGCCGGCAGGGTCTTGGTGTCGAAGCCGGTGTTCCACATGTCCGCCATGGCCTTGAGCTTTGCGTTCGCCGGCTTGGGGGCCTTGGCGTCGCCGCGGGGCATGCCCTTCAGGAGGTCAATGAACGCCTTGGTGTCCGCCAGGCCTGCCTTCTTGGCCAGGACGTGGGCCGGGATGTCGATGCCGGGGCCGCCGAGGGCGATTTCCCAGTCCGCGAACGGCTTGGAGTACTTCAGCGTCATGCTGCGGCCGTCCTCACCGAGTTCCGGGAAGTCGGTGAGGGCAATACCGGTCGGGTCACCGGCGTAGGAGAAGTAGGACGTTCCGGTCTTCTTGGCCTCATCGGCGTCGTTGTAGTAGCCGGAGAAAGCGGCCCACTGCAGCACAAGGTCGGCAGCGGTGACAGGCGTGCCGTCAGACCACTTCACGCCGTCGTTGATGGTGTACTTGACCGTCAGCGGATTGTCGGAGACCTTTTCCATCTTGCCGAACTTCTCGTTGTGGACAACGTTGAGCTTGTTGTCGATGTAGTAGAAGCCCGAGTGCGTGGCATAGCTGATCTTCGAGTTGATGTCAGTGTTGCCGTCGGCGGTGTTGGGGTTGAACGTGTTGAACGCGTTAACCTCTACGACAGTTGCCGATCCGCCTTGCTTGCCCGCTGCGGCCGCGGTGGTCGGGGTTGTCCCGCCACCGTTGCCTGCGCAGGCGCTGAGAGCGATGGCAGCTGCTGCTGCCACGCCCACTGCTTTGGAAATACGACCCAAGCGCATTCCGCCTCCTTGTTTCTGTGGTGTGTGCGTGAGACCGGCGCCGGAAGCGCCAGACAGACGTCCACACTCCCCCAGCGGCAGTGTGGCCCGTCTCACATGGCATGAAGCGTAAACCCCCCAGGGCACCAAAGTTGACCCACCGTAAAGTTCGTTATCGAGATGCAACATTGGGCAGGTTCAGCATGCCCCGCTTTTCCCAAAGACATTGACGGAGGCGTAACAAAAGGATAAAAGCGCCCGCACACAGGAAAGCCCCAATTCGAAAATCGGGGCTCTCCAGTTAATCCGTTATTACTTGGCAGAATTACCGCGCTGCCGGGCGACGGACTTCAAACGTTGAAGCGGAATTCGACCACGTTCCGTAACGAATAAACGTCTCCGCCACCAGCGGTGCACGATCGAGGACCTGTGGATTCAGGCCGCCGTTGGCAACCGCTGGCCCGCGATCTGTCCGCAACCCGCCCGCAGCATAGAACAGAGGTCTGCTTTGAACTCCGTGCGCGGCCCTCGTCATACCGCTGCGCAGGTGGTCGGCCAGACGGGTGCACGTCTCGGATGTGTTCGGGTGACCCTGCTGGCGCAGCTCGTCCGCGACAACGTCCGCATGCTCAGCGGCGCGACGATCCTAGCCCGCCGGCTTCCTTGGACGGGGCCTGGATGGGTCGGGCCACCACCAGCGATGTCGCGATCGGCGCTCAGCCCTACGTTGGGCCGCGTCCAGATAGTCCTCGCGCGCCGCATCAAAGACCTCGTGAGGCAAACTCAGCGTTGCACGGCTCAACTGGCGTCCTACCAGCAGATCGCTGATTGCCCCCGGGATCTCCCGCATCCCCCGAGCACCTTTCACGGACCGCCTGAGCTGCACGCCCTGCTCCGTGAGCCGCATCCCCCAGGATGAGTCGACCTCAGCAAGGCTGGAACCGACCAGGATCGCTATTGCCGTCTCTACCCGTTCCCGGGAAGGGACGTCGGCCTGCAGCATGTCCCACCCCGGCAGCAGCGCACTGAGCGACGAGGAGCGCCTCCCATCGTGCAGCAGGGTCACGAGCGTTGCAGCGTCATCCATGTCTATGCGGTCCACGCCGTTCAGGCTAGCGCACTCCGAGCCGGCACCGCCTCGGGAGCAATCACCGTCTCGGAAGAACGTTAAGTTCGCCAACACTTCGGCCGAGGATTCCCGGGAGGTACCGGAGCTGACTCAGACGTTAAAGCGGAACTCCACGACGTTCCGTCACAGAGAAACGTCACGGTAATGGTGTCTGGTGCCGCGACCGTTCGATCGCTGAGAGGTCATGACAGAACAACTCGGGCTCACCCTCCAGGGGGAGGTCGACAACGTCCTCGGCTGCATCGAGAGATCCGGCCGAGTCCGGCGTCAGGGTGGTAAAGACGGTGGTGAGGTCGTCTTGTTCGGGTCCGTGACCGGCGATGAGTTCAAGCGTTTTGTAGTTGGCGGCATCGACCTGAAGGCTGTCGACGAGTACACGGGCGATTTGGTCCCGGGCGATGACGCCGTCGGCGGGTGAGCCGGACTGTCGCCTGTCGCCTTGCAGCATGACGATCGTCCGCTGGCCGGGCTGGTTGTAGTCAAACCAGCCGGGCCGCACGATCGTGTACGGGTTGCCGCTGGCACGGACGAGTCGTTCGCTGCGCAGCTTCCACTGGGCGTAAGCGACACGGGGCCTGGTGGTGCCGATAGCAGTCATGAGCGTGATGCGGACCGGGCGGCCGCCCAGTGCTTTTAGGACGTTGGCGACGCCGGCGTAGTCATTGTCCCGGACGTCCCGTTCGCTGGTGGTGGTCCCGTGCGTAAACACGATCGCGTCGACTCCGTCGACGGCCGGGCCGAGGGTTTCGGGACGGGTCAGATCCCCGATCACGAGATCCGCCCCGGCGGGGAGGACGCGGGCGGCCCGGGCCCGGTCCCGCACGAGGGCCCGGACCGCGTAGCCCTGCCGCAGCGCCTCGGCCACGGCGTAGCGGCCGATGCTGCCGGTGGCACCGACGATCAGCACGGTGGAGGGGTGGTGGCTCATTTGTTCTCCTTGACCGCGGCTTCTGCGGTGTTCAGCTGGGTCGCGGCCCAGCTGGCCAGGACTTTCAGTGCATCCTCGGAGGGTGTGCCGGGATCTGCCGTGTACACATTGATGCGCAGTCCCGGGTCTGCCGGTAGTTCAAGCGCTTCGAAGCTCAAGTCCAAGTCGCCCACGATCGGGTGATGGAGCCGCTTCCGGCCGGCACGGTGGTACTTCACGTCGTGACGGGCCCACCGGGTGCGGAACTCCTCGCTGCGGGTTGAGAGTTCCCCGATCAGGTCCGTGAGGTCCTTGTCGTACGGGTTTTTCCCAGCCGTGGAGCGCAGGACTGCGACGACGTCGTCGGCCGCGCGTTCCCAATCTGCGAAGAACTCCCGCGCCTTCGGATTCAGGAAGGTGAAGCGTGCGCTGTTCGGCGGAGTGGGCCCCTCTGCCATCATGTCCAGATAAAGGGCACGGCCCAGTTCGTTGGCGGCGAGAACGTCCCCTCGGTCGTTGCGGACCCAAGCCGGCGCCGTCGTGATCGCATCGATGACGCGTTGCACGCTCGGCCGCACCGTCTGCGGGCTGCGCTTGCGCCGCACCCGGGGGGAGGCGGTGGCGGCGCGGGCAAGGTCAAAAAGGTGGGCCGTTTCGGCGTCGTCGAGCTTCAGGGCACGCCCGAGGGCCTCAAGAACGCTGTCCGAAGCGCCGGAGAGGTTTCCCCGCTCAAGGCGTATGTAGTAATCGACGCTCATTCCGGCGAGCATGGCGACTTCCTCGCGGCGCAGCCCGGTAACGCGCCGGTTGCCGCCATAGGCCGGCAGACCGGCCTCCTCGGGCGTGATCCTTGTACGGCGGGAGGTCAGGAACTTCCGCACGTCGTCGCTGTGTGTCATGGCATCCACGCTACGCGCGGTCGATGGAACGAGGGAGGGACTGGCGTTACCCGGAACGGCCGTGACTCCCGGGCCCTAAGAAATCAGGGTTGCATGGAAAGCATGAAACCTGAACCCACAACTACTGCCCGCCCGGCAGCGATCCTGGCGATCATCCTCGCCAGTTACTTCATGATCCTGCTGGACAACTCGGTCATCTTCACGGCCCTGCCCAGCCTGCAGGAAGACCTGCGGCTGAGCGCCGGTGAGCTCTCCTGGGTGCAGGATGCGTACACACTGGTCTTCGGCGGCCTGCTGCTCCTGGGCGCCCGGGCAGGCGATCTGCTCGGCCGGCGGCGGGTTTTCGTGTTCGGGCTGGTGGTGTTCTCGATCGCGTCACTGCTGATCGGACTGGCGCCGGCAGGGTGGTGGGCGATCGCCGGCCGGGCCGTCCAGGGTATCGGGGCCGCGATCGTCGCGCCCGCGTCCCTGTCCCTACTCACCGCGAGCTTCCCGGAGGGCCGTGAGCGCACCCGTGCCGTGGCGTTGTACGGTGCCACCGCCGGGATCGGGGCCAGCCTCGGCCTGGTCATCGGAGGTGCACTGGCCCACTGGATCTCCTGGCGGGCCGGGTTCTTCGTCAACGTGCCCATAGGCGCCGCGATGATCACACTTGCTCCGCGGTTCCTGACGGAAACCGGCCGGGCCCGAGGTCGCTTCGACGTGCTCGGGGCAGTCAGCGCAACCTTCGGCGTCGGCGCTCTCGTGTTCGGCATCATCAACACCACCGACGCCGGCTGGACCTCACCGGTCACAATCACGGCAGTGAGCGCCGGTGTCGTGCTCCTCATCGCGTTCGTGCGGATCGAACGAACGGCTCCCCAGCCGATCATGCCCCTGCGTCTGTTCGCGAGCCGTCGCCGCACCGGCGCCTATCTAGCACGCTTCCTTTATCTGGGCGCAATGATCGGATTCTTCTTCTTCACCACACAGTTCCTGCAGGAAGTGCTCGGCTTCGACCCGTTGCAGGCAGGCATCGGGTTCCTGCCCATGACCGCGGTCAACTTCGCCGTCGCGATGGGCATCCCGCGGCTCTTAGGCCGGATGCCGGGCTCGGTCCCGCTCCTGGCCGGGATCCTGCTCACGTTGACCGGGATGGTTTGGCTCAGCCGCGCGGGTGTCGACTCCGCATACCTGACCGGAGTGGCTCTGCCGATGATCCTCATAGGCGCCGGCCAGGGCCTGGCTTTTGCGCCACTGACGTCCTTCGGCATCGTCGGTGCCCCCGCCTCCGACGCAGGGGCAGCGTCGGGCCTGGTGAACACCTTCCACCAGATCGGAACCTGCCTCGGGCTCGGCATCGCGGTCGCCGCAGCCGCGACCGTCCCGACCTCAGGATCGGCCGCAGCGCACCTGGCCGCGCAGGTCAGCGCCGCACTCACCACGGGCAGCGTCCTCCTGCTCCTTGCCCTGGCCGTCACAGCGACCCTCATCCTGCCCGCAGACCTCGCGTCACGACGAACAAGGACACCCCGGACGGCCCTGCCCGCACCGGAGGCCGAGCCCGCCCGCTGAAACTGCTGGAGACCTTGGTCCTCAGGGTTTCCACGGGCAGCGGCCACCGACGTTCATGAGTCCTGAAGGACAGGCCCTCTGTCCCCTTCGACCCAGTTCAACAACACAAAGCAAAGGAAAGTTAGAAATGAAAACACGCAAGCTCGGCGACGGCCTTGAGACATCGGCCATCGGCCTTGGCTGCATGGGCCTGAGCTTCGGCCTCGGCCCCGCCACCGACCGGACGGAAGCACTTGCCGTCATCCGGTCCGCCGCCGAACGCGGCGTCACCCTATTCGACACCGCTGAAGGGTACGGCCCCTACGTCAACGAGGAACTCGTCGGCGAAGCGCTGCAGCCAATACGCTACGACGTTCTGGTGGCCACCAAGTTCGGGTTCGACATCAACGGCAACGGCGAAACAGTCGGGCTCAACAGCCGCCCCGGGCACATCCGGGACGTCGTCGACGCCTCACTGCGCCGGCTGCGAACCGACCACATCGACGTCCTGTACCAGCACCGGGTCGACCCCAACGTCCCGATGGAGGACGTCGCCGGCACCGTCAAGGAACTCATAGCCGAAGGCAAAGTGCGTCACTTCGGACTGTCGGAAGCAAGCGAAACAAGCATCCGCCGCGCCCACGCCGTCCAACCAATCGCCGTCATCCAGGACCACTACTCACTGTGGATGAGAGAGCCTGAAACCAAGAAGTTCGGGGTCTGCGAGGAACTCGGCATCGGACTGGTCGCCTGGGGTCCGCTCGGACAGGGATTCCTCACCGGCGGTATCACCCGGGACATGCGGTTCGATAACCCGGATGACCTCCGCACCGACTTCCCCCGCTTTACCCCGGAGGCGCTCGAGGCGAACTTCGCCCTCGTCGACTTCCTCAAGCGCTTCGGCGCCGAGAAGGATGCTTCCCCGGCGCAGATCGCACTTGCCTGGCTGTTGGCCCAGAAGCCGTGGGTCGTACCGATCCCCGGCGGTACCCGGATGGCGCACCTGGACGATAACCTTCCGGCGGCCGACCTCGAACTCACCGCACACGACCTCCGGCGAATCGACGAAGCCCTGGCCGCCCTCGATCTGATCGGCGCACCGCTCTCGGCCGGCCTCGACGCCGCGATCGACCGCGACCAGTAAGTTCAAGCTGCGTCAGCAGAGCATGGTCTGCCTAGGGGCAGTGCCCCTCACCGGGCCTGCCCCTAGGTGCTGAACCTCTGAACCGCCCAGCCGCTAAAAGGGGGTAATCATGTGCCCTCCCACAATCCCGCACATCTGAATACCGTGAAAGGCATGGTTATGGAACTTACTCTCAACAACGGCGTCACGATGCCCGCTCTCGGTCTGGGCGTTTTTCAAAGTCCGCCCGAGCAGACGACGGCGGCCGCCGAGGCCGCGCTTGCTGCCGGTTACCGGCACATCGATACCGCCGCCGCGTACGGCAACGAGCGGGAGGTTGGTGAGGGCATTCGCCGTTCCGGCCTCGATCGCTCGGAGGTGTTCATCGAGACCAAAGTCTGGGTCAGTGACTACGGCTACGACGAGACGCTGCACGCCTGGGAGAAAGCGACAGGCAAGCTCGGCGTCGACTACCTGGACCTGCTCATCCTGCATCAGCCGGCCCCGGACAGGTTCGAGAAAACCATTGCCGCGTACAAGGCCCTGGAGACCCTGCTCGCCGACGGGCGCGTGCGGGCGATCGGCGTCAGCAACTTCATGCCCCACCACCTGAACCAGCTGCTCGCAGAAACCGACATCGTCCCGGCGGTGAACCAGATCGAACTGCACCCCTACTTCACCCAGCCGGACGTCCAGGCGGCCGACGCCGAGCACGGGATCCTCACCCAGGCCTGGTCACCGATCGGCGGCATCACCTTTTACCCCGGTTGGGGCGAGGACCGCCAGAGCGTGATGGAAGACCCCAAGATCGCCGATGTCGCGCAGACCCACGGCAAGATGCCGGCCCAGGTCATGCTCCGCTGGCACCTGCAGCAGGGCCGCTCAGCCATCCCGAAATCAACCAACCCGGCACGTATCGCTGAGAACTTCGACGTTTTCGACTTCGAGCTCAGCGCCGGCGAGCTCGCCGCCATCGACGCGCTCGACACCGGCGTGCGGAACGGACCGGACCCCGACGAGCCCCGCGAAGACCGCTTCGCCATGGTCATCCCCGAAGCCTAAGACGGAAAGACAGGAACCATCATGGAATACCGTTCTCTTGGCCGCACCGGCGTGCAGGTCAGCCCGCTTTGCCTGGGCGCGATGATGTTCGGCCCCTGGGGCAACGACGACCGCGCCGATGCGCACCGCATCATCCACCGCGCCCTCGATGCAGGGATTAACTTCATCGACACCGCCGACGTCTACTCGGGCGGGGCGTCCGAGGAAATCGTCGGACAGGCCCTTGAAGGACGGCGCGAGGACGTCTTCGTCGCCACGAAGTTCTTCATGCCCATGAGCGAGGATCCCAACCAGCGCGGCGGATCCCGCCGCTGGATCATCCGCGAGGTGGAGAACTCGCTGCGCCGGCTGAACACCGACTACATCGATCTTTACCAGGTCCACCGGCCCAGCCCGGACACGGACGTGGAAGAAACCCTCGGCGCCCTCACCGACCTCGTCCGCCAAGGCAAGGTCCGGTACATCGGGTCCTCGTCCTACTCCGGATCCCAGATCGTCGAAGCCCAGTGGGCATCCCGGGAACGAAACCTGGAACGGTTCGTCACCGAACAGCCGCCGTATTCGATCCTGGTCCGCAGCATCGAGGAACACATTCTCCCCACGGTGCAACGCCACGGCATGGGCACCCTCACCTACAGCCCGCTCAGCGGCGGCTGGCTCTCGGGCCGCTGGCGCAAGGACTCAGCCTCAACACCCACCTCAACTGCCCGCCCGGGCGCCCGGTTCGACATGGCGAGCCCGGCGAACCAGCGCAAGCTCGACGTCGTCGAGGACCTCGCCCAGCTAGCCGACCAAGCCGGGCTGAGCCTGATCGAGCTGGCGATTGCCTTCGTGATAAACCACCCCGGCGTCACGTCCGCCATCGTGGGACCGCGCACAATAGAACAGCTCGAGTCCTACCTGCCGGCCGCCGACATCACTCTTTCCAGCGAGGTGCTGGACCGCATCGATGAGCTCGTCGCCCCCGGGGTGACGCTCAACCCGGACGACAACAGCTACGGCACCCACGAACTCACTCCACAGGTACGACGGCGGGGGCGGCAGTGACCGGCACGGATCTGGAGGAGCTCCACGGCGCGTTGTGCGAGGCGATGGTTGGCAGGGACCTGGCCGCACTGGGCGCCCTCCTCGCTGACGGATTTACCCTTACGCACATGACCGGATACGTGCAGCCAAAGGCGGAATGGCTGGATGCCATTGAAACCGGGCAGATGCAGTATCACCGGATGGAAACGGTCGAGGCCACCCTCAGCACGGAGGGGACGGCGCCCGCTCTGACCGCCCGTACCCTTACCGACGCCACGATCTGGGGCTCCAGGGCCACCTGGCGCCTGACGTTGCGCTCCTGGTTCGAGCCCCGCGGAGTCGACTGGGTCATCACACGCACCGTCGCGTCAACCTGGTAGTGACCCGGACACCGGCAGCCCGGCCTTCCGACACCGCAATAGAACACACAGATTGAAAGGAACGGTCATGGAAGGCCTGGAAACCGTCGTACTCCTGGGCGTGACCGTGCTCGCGGGCGCGATTCTGGCTCCGCGGGTCCGGGTGGCCGCACCCTTGTTACTGCTGGTCTTCGGCCTTCTCCTTGGCTTCGTTCCGCAGCTGCGGCAGATCGAGCTGCCACCGGAGACAGTGCTGTTGATCTTCCTGCCGGTCATGCTGTTTTGGGAAAGCCTGACCACCTCGCTCCGCTCCATCCGGCGGGACCTGCGTGGCATCGTGTTGCTCAGCACACTGCTGGTCGTTGCCTCCGCTCTCGCCGTGGCGGGCGTGGCGCACCTCCTTGGTCTGCCATGGAACGCTGCTCTGATTCTCGGTGCGGCTCTCGCTCCTCCGGACGCGACAGCCGTCGCGGCCCTGGGCCGGATGCTGCCGCGGCGGAACTTCATGCTGCTCAAGGCCGAGAGCCTGACCAATGACGGGACAGCCCTGGTGCTGTACGCCATCGCCGTCGGTGCGACCCTTGGCGGCAGCTATACGCCCCTCGACATCGCAGGGCTGTTCGCCCTCTCCTATGTTGGAGGGACGGTAGCAGGCATCCTGGTCGCCGCCGCCGCGTACCTGCTCCTGGTCCGTCTACGCGACCCGCTCGTCATCAACATCTCCCTGCTCATCACCCCGTTCGCTGCATTCCTGCTCGCTGAGTCAGTTGGAGCCTCGGGCGTGCTGGCCGTTGTTGTCGCCGGTTTGATCATCTCCTTCACCTCCAGCCGGATCAGCACAGCCGCGTCACGCCGTCAGACCGAGTCGGCATGGCCTCTGGGCTCCTACCTCCTAAACGGTGCCCTGTTCGTTCTGATCGGCCTTCAGGTTCAGGCAGTGGTGCACGAGATCAATCCCCGTGACGTGGGTCGGCTTCTGCTGTCCACAGTTGCCGTGTGGCTGGCGCTGATCATCATCCGGTTCGTGTTTCAAACCATCAGCATCGCCGTCATCCGGGTCCTGGACCGACGCCCCTCCCAACGCCAACGCAGGATGACCTACCGGGCGAGGGTCGTCAGCTCCATTGCCGGTTTCCGCGGAGCCGTGTCTCTCGCGATCGCATTGTCCGTGCCCTTGTCACTTAAGGACGGCACCCCGCTCCCCGGTCGCGACGACATCATCGTCATCAGTGCCGGCGTGATCGTGCTGACCATGCTGATCCAAGGCCCCCTACTGCCGGCGGTAGTGCGGTGGGCCCGGCTTCCGGAGGAGCCCGAGGAGGAAGAACTCCGCCTGGCCGAACTGGCCGTCGCCTCCGCGGCCGTCTCCGCCGTCGAACAACTCGCTCACGAACTCGGGACCAGCGCAGAAGTCCGCGGACGTGTCGCGGGCGAGTATCGAGCCCACCTGTCCATCACAAAGGCCCTGAAAGCCGGCTCCGATCCGGCGACGACTACACAATCGCGCCAGGAGGAGACAGCGCTCCGCCAGGCCGTACTCGAGAGGAAGCGGCAAGCGCTCCTGGAACTCCGCCTCGCTGGCACGGTTGATGACACCGTCGCCCGGCGACTTCAGACCAGGCTCGACGTCGAAGAACAACGCCTCACCGGCGTCGAAATCATCGACTGACAGTCTTCGGAACAACCGACCACTTCAGATTCCAACAGAAAGAAGGATCATCATGACCGACCAGCCCAAGCAGCTCGGAGGCGGCCGCAAGATGTTCGGCGACTTCGCCCCGAAGCTCGCAGAGCTCACCGACGACGTGCTGTTCGCGGACGTCTGGAACCGGCCTGAGCTCTCGGCACGGGACCGCAGCCTCATCACCGTGGCCGTGCTCACCGCCGGCGGGAACACGGAGCAGTTGGGCTTCCACCTGGGCCGTGCCGTCGAGAACGGCGTGACCCGGGAGGAGCTCATTGAAGCCATCACCCACGTCACGCTCTACGCCGGCTGGCCCAAGGGGATGGCGGCGATGGGCGTAGCCAAGCAACTCTTCACAGACAACAAGTAAGGAACATCATGAACATCGAACCCGTCGTGCCCACCTCGAAGAACCCGGCCGCGCAGTTCTTCGGCGACGTCTGGCTGGACCCGATCGCGCTGCCCCACGAGCCAGGCCAGACGATGGTCGTCGCGACCGTCCGCTTCGCGCCCGGAGCACGCACGGCCTGGCACTCCCATGTGCACGGCCAGTACCTTCGGGTCACGCAGGGCGTGGCACGCTTCGGCGGCCGCGACGGCACGATCATCGAGGTCCACCCCGGCCAGACCCTGTACACCCCGCCCGGTGAAGAGCACTGGCACGCCGCGGCCCCCGGCTCCTTCATGGAACACATCGCCATGCTCCAAAACGGCGAAGACCCGTCCAAGACCACCACCTGGGGCGAACACATCACCGACGGCGAGTACAACGGCCGCTAACCTCGGATGCCATTGACGGGCCCGGGACGTCGATCGGCGGGTAGGTTCACTGCCTGGCAGGGCGTCGGGCGGGAAACCGGAACGGCATTGCTGCCGGGAGGGCTCGTTAGGCGTGACGGTGGGCCGGTGAGTCGTTCGCATTGAGGCGTGTTTCGCTGCGGACTGTGGCACCCCAGCTGGCGAGCAGGTTGAGTGCGTCGTGCCCCGGGGTGCCTGGTTCGGCGCTGTAGGCGATGAGAGTGAGGCCTTCATCGCCCGGGAGTTGCATGGCCTGAAAGGTGAGTTCGAAGTCGCCGACGACCGGGTGGTGGAAGGGTTTCACTCCGGTGTGGTGGAGTCGGACGTTCTGGGCGGCCCACATGGTCCGGAAGTCTTCGCTCTTGGTGGAGAGCTCTCCGATGAGGTCTGAAAGGTCTCGGTTGTGGGGGTCGCGGGCGGCTTCCTGCCGGAGGATGGCCACAACATCCTGGGCCATGGAGTCCCAGTCAGGCACCTGATCCCGGGAACCGGTATCGAGGAAGACGAAGCGCGCGAAATTCTGCGGCGGCGCCGCCTCGTCGCCGTTGGGGTGGTAGAGCGCACGGGCCAGGTCGTTCATGCCGAGGACGTCGAGTCGTCCGTTCTGAACGAAGGCCGGGATTCCGGTCATGCCGTCGAGAAGGTGCTGGATGCTCGGGTTGAGCATTTGCGGCACGCGCCTGCGTTGCCGGGGCCGCTTGAGGTTTGCTGCCCGGGCGAGATCGAAGAGGTAGGTGCGTTCGGCGTCGTCGAGTTTGAGGGCGCGCGCCAGGGATTCGAGGATGCTGTCGGATACACCGGTGAGGTTTCCGCGCTCGAGCCGGTTGTAGTAATCAATGCTCATCCCGGACACAGCTGCGAGTTCCTCCCGGCGGAGCCCGGGCACCCGGCGCAGGCCCCCGTACACGGGCAACCCCCGCCCAGGACGAGATGTCCGGGCCGTTCGCCGAAGGCTATCGCACCATGATCCGGACCTCAGCCGCCGGGCGCATGGGCACCCCGGCCGAAGTGGCTACCACTGCGGCTTTCCTCCTCGGTCCCGAAAGCGCCTTCATCACGGGCTCGGACCTCCTCATGGACTGCGGGGTCATCGCCGCAATGCGGGCCGGGCAGCTCTAGGATCTGACACCGAGGCCAACACTCCAGCTGTCCACAGCCGGGAGTCAAATCGGGTTATTCACGGCTGGAATAGGGAGCCATCGGGGTAGCTAGCTCACAGCTGAAGCGGATAACCCATGAGAATTGTCTCCGGTCGCAAAAGCGATGGCCGCTAAGAACACGTGTTCTTAGCGGCCATCGCAAAAGGTCTCAGGAAGTCAGGACCTATACATTAAATCTAAATTCCACCACGTTACGTAACTGAATAACCTTTCCGCGTGCGGCTAACTTTCTGTCCGCCGCCCACGGAGTTGGATCGCTGCCTCACGGTCGATGTCCCGTTCCGCCTCCTCGAGCGAGCTCAGCCTCTGGGCGAGATTGCCGGAGCGTCGCGGTGGGATCGTAGAGGTGGTCGCCAGCACTGACCTGGGCACGGACTCGGGCTCCACGGTCTATGAACTCCCGGGCGACACCCTTGGCGTTCAGCCGTTCGACGAGAGCGAGCAGGTCGGTCGTCGAACGCGCCAGGCGGTCCGGAACCTTACCGCCATCACGCACATAAACGAGCATCTCCTGGAGCTGTGCCCGGTCATCAGTGTTCCTCCCGCTAGCCTTTTCGGAAAACAGCCTGCCCACTATGCCCAGTGCTTCGAGCTGCCGTGCCTCGTTCTGGTCGGCCGCGCTATTGCGCGCAGATAGCCGACCACCTGCCCGTTGTGTCCAGCCACCTCTAAACCTTCCGCCGACTATGTCGTTCCCACACCTCAACCGCCCCAATATCGCTAAGCTCAATCTGCGCCACCCCGTAGTACGAGGAGACTATGCCAGTTGCGCACAGCTCTGTTCCAGCTGGTAACCGCTCAACCTCGCCAACGTCCCAGATGATAATCGTGAATCGCGCGGGGTCAGGGTAGTCCCGACCGAGATTAAGGAACACATCGTCATCGTCTGTACGGATAGTCGTAAGGGGACCGCACACCCGCTGTTCTGTCCCAACATATTCCGCTGCCGCATCCCATGAAAGACCGTCAGCACTGGTGGCTGGCGGCGCCCCATTTGCCAAGGGTGCGTCCTCGCAAAGACCCTCTACTCGCAGTAGCTCGACTGCCTCGGCGCGAATTCGGTTGCTCCAATCAGCGCAGGATTCAATTTCATGCGGGGAAACTCTAGAGCGGGATGAAAGATAATCAATCGTGATCTCGTAGGCATCAGGACAGTTATCGGCTAGGTACTGGAGCTCACGATCAATAGTTGGCCCAGCCGCATCCAAACGTTCGTGCTGAATTGCAGACGCCGAGGCTTGGTCGCACGATAGCGTCGACGCAGATACCTGATTGGAGTACCCCACACGACTGCATCCCGCGACCCCCAAGACGAGCACGGCCGCAGCACCAATCGCTGAGATCAAACGAAAAACTGACATTAGTCAGTCCGAAAAGTCACACGCAATGGCATTGTACGAGTGCATTGCCGGGTCGTCCGTTGCCGTAAAATGAGAGTTGCCTTTAGGCTTGATTGTAAGCTTGGTAAGGTCAGCACTCGACATCGCTGTATCCGCAGAGAGTTTCACGAGATTTCCGTTCCTTACCGTCGCGTCAGCGGATATACGAATTCCTGCCTGATCCGTTAGAACTTCATATTTTCCCTCTGCATTGACAAACACGGCGGTGCAGCTGTATGCACCATTTTTCAGCGCGGCGAAGGAAGACTGAGAGTTCCACCACCATATGCCTCCGATACAGACGGCAGCTATCACCGCATAGGGCTTCCAGGTGCGCCAAAGCGACTCGTTCATCTCTCTCCAATCGAGACCAGCTTCTACAAACAATCGGCGTCAACCTTTGACAGCTGGAAACATCGCAGGCACAACGAACCCCGCCGCGCACCTAGCATAGAGGTCAACATAATCCTAGCTGAGAATTCACTGAAGATAGGGAATGGCCTCGAGCGATCTTAAACCAAAAGAAGACCGCTGCTTCCGCACTCACCACTCATCTACGCCGCTGGAATCGGGCAGAAATGAGAAGATCGCCCACCGAAGGGGATGCGCTCGATCTTTGTACCGCATCTATCGCAGGGCTCGCCTGGTCGGCCATATCAATGTAGATATCGGCTAAAGCACTCCGACTGCGGCCCTCATATCACTAGCGGAGCAGACAAGCATGGTTCGTTTTAATGACATGCAATGTGCCCATTCGGCCATCCCATACGCCAAGAGATCCTCGAACGATGGGCATCAATATCGGAAGGCGCTGGACCGCAGCAGAACACCGTCATCCCACCATCAATGCACGGTGTCTCATATGGGTTGCGCGGTGTGCCTAGGGAGGTGCATTGCAACAGTGCCGAGGTGCCTAGAGAACGCCGGGCAAGTGCCGCTGACAGTGGGTACGTGAAAGCCAATCCGTCTCAGCCAACGGCAAGGCCAAGAAGTCGTCCTCCACTGTCTTCAAGACAGTGCGGACGAAAAATTCGAGCGGTGGCGGTGTCGGTGGCAACACCAACCTTTTCACCGATGACGGCTCCAACAAAGCCTGCTGGACCGTTGACGAGAACGGTGCGCAATCCGCTCCTAGGCAGCCGCATCCTAACGGAGAAGGCGGGAAGCCATTCGTGACTTCCCGCCTTTTTGTTGCCCGGTTCTGGATGACTGCTTGACCAGCGCACTTCACGGAACCGAGTATGTGCCGTGTCTCGTTTACGATGAGGGTCCATGCGAACTTGTCGATAGTCGGAGACCGGGCTACTGGGCGAGCCGCTAGTCAACAGCGACATTTTTGCGCGTATGTCAGTTGCCGTTCAGGCCGTGCCGTCGCGTATCGAGGGCGAGCTTGAAGTGGCTCTCCGCCTCGTCTATTTCTCGAGTAGGCGTTGCGGGGTCGAACACCCGCAGCAGTGAGAACCGGAAGCTGGTGGAGTTCCGTCACGGAATAACCTCCGCCAACCAGGGTAAGAAGTAGTACTCCGCTCATGCTGATAGGGCACCGGCGAGGGTGCTCTCAGCGCGACGATGCAATGCATGCAGAAGACGTCAAACTGCCCAGCCGCCAAGGACGCGAAGAAGACACGCTGAACCTGCCAGGCACCGCCGCACCGATTCTCTGACCCACAAGCTTGCTTCGCCACACCCCGAGCGGTGATGGCACCGACGACGCGTACTGCACAACACCAAGGAGAGGCGATCCGGCGATGACGCTGACACTCGGCTCGGTCCTGCACAGCGCCGGCGTCGACCCTGGAGAGGTCTTGGTGATCCGTCATGCCTACGTGCGCGAGCCCGAGGACACGGGCCTGCCGGGCCTCCACGCCGACTCCACCGACGGGGAGATCCTGAAGTACACGGGCGAGCAGTCCGCGAAGCCTCGGATCTTCCCCCTCATCCCGCCCCGCATCTGGGTCGTCTTCGTCAGGGAGGGCGGCGACCGGGCGAGGCTCTGGTCCGTGGTGGAGAACCGCGGCGAGACCTCGAACGACGAAAAGTTGCGCACATTCGACCTCGCCGTCTCCGAGCAGATGGCCGACCTCCGGAACCGGCTTGTGATCGGGTGGCGGTCGCCGCGCACCTGGCGAATCAGCGGCACGACAGCGGCGGGTTACCCCGTCATGGAAATCGCTGACTCGGAACCGATTCCGTTCCCCGGCTTCGACAAACTAGTCCTAGGCCATGCGCAGCTCCAAGCGGTGATGCGCGAGCACCGCTACGCCTCTTGGCGCACCGCCCTCGCGTCGGTGGCGGGCGTATACCTCATCACCGACACCCGCGACGGGCGCCAGTACGTCGGCAAGGCTGACGGGGTCGAAAGCATCCGCCAGCGCTGGAGCGCGTACGCGACCAATGGCCACGGCGGCAACGTCGAGTTGCGCAATGTCGACGCGGACCACGTTACGTAGCCGAATAGCCTCATCGAGCGAGTAGCCGAGAACCCCGTTCGCTGCTGTGGAACATGGTTGCAAGTACCAGGGTCTACGACCTCTGCAGACGACGCGGTAGATCACAGGCTGCCTCCGCTATGCCCGCGATCCCTGTGCGTGATTGCGCGCGGAGTTTCCGGTCCTCGTTCTGCACCGTTACGAACGGTTCCGCTGACGCCGAAGTGCCCGCACGAAAGCGACGATCCCGACGAGGAAGATCACAAGTCCGGCCGCCGCCGCGATGCCCCGCACCGATGTGAGCGCGCTGAGCGCGAGCAGCTGGGAGGCGGAGATGAAAGCGCCGACGAGCGCCCCCGACGCCCACATCCAGGCGGCGTGGGTGGCCTCTTCCTCGTATTCACTTGGATCAGTATGAAAAAGGATGCATGGGCCGTGGGTGCCATCTGTGCAAAGCGAAGACGCTTCAGAAACGATCGTCGCCTAGGGGACCAGCGGGCCCGCGTCCGAATCCTCGCCAGGTCCAGCAACAATGTTGATATCCGCCACTAGCGCGGACAGAACCGATCGCACGGTTGCGGCGATTTCCGATGCGAGCGGATCGGCGACTGCGTGACGCTCGCGGAGCGCATCAGCCAACCTCTCCCCCACTTCATCTTCCGTGAGCAGCCACTTCGCAACCTCGGCGACCGTCCAGCGCGCGGTTTCGTTCCCGACTTTCCGGATAATCGGCTCATACTCCGCCCGCCGCCGCTCGCGATCCGCCTCGATCTCCATCTCGCGAAGCAAGGCCTGCTCCGTCTCGCGAAGCAAGGCCTGCTTTTTGGCTTCGACGAGTCGCTGGACGGCCGCGTTCCAGGATGTGTTAAAGTCCGTCATTCGGATGTCCCCCTCTTAGTGATTCCCCGGGGCGATCACGCTCGGCCGTGAGCTCCCTCAGGGTTATGCTCTTCACTGTCGTCAAGGAAGTTGCCGCCGTAACCCGTTCGACGGCCAGAGAGGAGGCGTCGTGAGCTGGATAGGCCCCGCTGGCACGGGTTTGGGACAAAACCGGACGGAACACTAAATTTGATCCCTGAAACTCGGGCAGACAGAGAACAAGCCCGCATCTCATCGCTAGAAGCGGGCTTGTTGTGTCGCCTCAAAGGGCACGGACCTGGTCGGAGATAATCAGGAGACTGAACCAGAACACCACCCAGAAGTTAGACCGCAAACCTAAATTCAACGACGTCGCCGTCGGCCATGACGTATTCCTTGCCTTCGATCCGGACCTTGCCGCGGGCCTTCGCCTCGGCCATGGAGCCGGCCTCGATGAGGTCATCGAAGGAGACGACCTCGGCCTTGATGAAGCCGCGCTGGAAATCGGTGTGGATTACGCCGGCCGCCTGGGGGGCGGTGTCGCCCCGGCGGATGGTCCACGCGCGGGTTTCCTTGGGGCCGGCCGTGAGGTAGGTCTGCAGTCCGAGGGTGTGGAAGCCGACGCGGGCCAGCTGGTCCAGCCCGGATTCATCCTGGCCGTTCAATTCCAGCATCTCGCGGGCTTCTGCCTCGTCGAGCTCCACCAGATCGGACTCAAGCTTGGCGTCCAGGAAGATGGAGTCTGCCGGGGCGACGAGGGCGCGCAGTTCGGCCTGCTTCTCCGGGCTGCCCAGGATCCCCTCGTCGGCGTTGAAGACGTAGATGAAGGGCTTGGCCGTCAGCAGGCCGAGCTCCTTGAGGTGCTCCATCTCCAGTTTGTCGCTCTTGATGGACGAGAAGACGGTGTCGCCGCGTTCCAGGACGGCCTGGGCCGCCAGGATGGCTGCCAGTTCGGCCGCCTCGCGCTTCTTGATCTTGACTTCTTTTTCGATCCTGGGGATCGCCTTTTCGATGGTCTGCAGATCGGCCAGGATCAGCTCGGTGTTGATCGTCTCCATGTCGGAGCGGGGATCGACCTTGCCGTCGACGTGGATGACGTCCGGGTCATCGAACACGCGGACAACCTGCGCGATGGCCTCGGCCTCGCGGATGTTGGCGAGGAACTGGTTGCCCAGGCCTTCGCCAACGGATGCGCCCTTGACGATGCCTGCGATGTCCACGAAGGACACCGCGGCCGGCAGCAGGCGCTGGGAGCCGAAGATGCCGGCCAGCTTTTCAAGCCGGGCATCCGGCAGGTTCACGACGCCGATGTTGGGCTCGATCGTGGCGAATGGGTAGTTCGCCGCGAGGACCTGGTTGCGGGTCAGTGCGTTGAAAAGGGTTGATTTGCCGACGTTGGGCAGTCCGACGATGCCAATAGTAAGTGCCACGAGCATATATTCTACCCGCACGGACCGGCGATCGTTGCGTGCGGCCGGTGCAGGGGCCGGTGCAGGGGCCGGTGCCACGGCCGGTGCGGCGGACCGTGCGGGGGTTCCGGCGGGCAAGTCTGGTGTAAGTCCCGGGTGATCCGGGCGTCGAAGCCAAAACTGTCACAGGGGCATGCCACAGTGAAGTCATGGATGCTTTTGCACTGATTCTTGCCCTGCTCATGCTGCTCTCGGGCGCCGTTGCGGGAGCCGCCGTCGTCTATTTCCTGCTGCACCGGCGCTACCTGGCCGTGGAACAGGACTTCGACGGCGTATCGGCCCGCCTCTCCGACGTCAGCGCCCAGTTCGCCGCCGCCGACGCCGAGAGGCGCCTTCTCGCGGCCCAGAACAGGGAACTCGGCGAGTCCCGGAACCAGGACGGCAGTGTGCTCCGTGCGCTGGCGCCAGTGGCGGAGAAGCTCACTGCCGTGCAGCAGCAGGTGTCCCTGCTCGAACGCGACCGGCTGGAGCAGTACGGCCAGCTTGCCCAGCAACTGCAGGAGGCCCGCCTGTCCGATGAGCAGCTGCTGCGCTCCACGCATGCGCTGGAGTCTGCCCTGCGCTCCAACAGCGCCCGCGGCCAGTGGGGCGAGGTCCAGCTGCGCAGGGTGGTCGAGGCAGCAGGCATGCTGCGGCATGTGGATTTCCACGAACAGGTCCACAGCGGGCAGGCTCACACTTCCGGTCCGGACGGTAGCCTCCGGCCCGACCTCGTGGTGCAGCTGCCCGGCGACAAACAGCTCGTTGTCGACGCGAAGGTCCCGCTGGCGGCCTATCTCGCCGCCCAGGACCTCGGCGCCTCCCAGGCAGGCCAGCAGTCCTCGCAGCTGCCCGGCAGCCAGCAGGCGCACCTCGCAGCCCATGCCAAGGCCCTCAAAGCCCACGTGGACGCGCTGGGCAGCAAGAAGTACTGGGACATCCCTGGCAACTCTCCGGAGCTGGTGGTGTGTTTCCTACCGGCGGAGTCCATTCTGGCCGCCGCCCTCTCGGCGGACCCGGCCCTGCTGGACTATGCCCTGTCCAAGAACGTGGTCCTGGCCTCCCCCGGGACCCTGCTGGCGGTGCTGAAGTCTGTGGCCTTCACGTGGCGGCAGGACGTGTTGACCGACAGCGCCCGGGAACTCTTCGAGCTCGCACGGCAGCTCTACGACCGGATGGGCACGCTCGGGGAGAACGTCACCAAGCTGGGGTCCTCGCTGAAGACGTCCGTAGAGAGGTACAACTCGATGGTCGGCACCCTTGAGGCCCGGGTCCTGCCCACCGCCAGGAAGTTGAACGCGCTGGAATCCGCGGGCCTGGCCACTCCGCCTGCCGTCGAGGTCACGCCGCGGGCGGTCGCAGCCCCGGAACTGCAGCCCCGGGACGAGTCCGAAGAGTCCGCGGCCTAGGACTTGTTCAGCGCCTGGGGCTGAACAGTCCTAGGACTGTTCAGCCTCTAGGGCTGTTCAGCCCCTAGGACTGTTCGGGGCGGGTGCCGCGGCCGCCGAGGGCGCGGGTGACGTCACCGGCCTGCTTCAGGGTGGCCCGGAGCTCCTTCGGCAGGGAGAAGAGGAGGTCTTCCTCGGCCGTGACGACTTCCTCGACCGATCCGTAGCCGTAGTCGGCCAGGAGCCGGAGCACGTCCTTGACGAGGACTTCCGGGACAGAGGCCCCCGATGTCACACCCACCGTGGCGACGCCCTCGAACCAGGTCTCGTCGACCTCGTTGGCGAAGTCCACCCGATAGGAGGCCTTGGCTCCGTATTCCAGTGCCACCTCCACGAGGCGGACGGAGTTCGAGGAGTTGGCGGAGCCCACCACGATCACGAGTTCCGCCTGGGGCGAGATCTTCTTGATGGCCACCTGGCGGTTGGTGGTGGCGTAGCAGATGTCGTCGCTGGGCGGATCCTGCAGGGTGGGGAACCGCTCCTTGAGCAGGCGCACAGTCTCCATGGTTTCGTCCACGCTGAGGGTGGTCTGCGAGAGCCAGATGACCTTCTCCGGGTCGCGGACCGTGACCTTGTCGACCTCGTGCGGGCCGTTGATGATCTGGATGTGCTCGGGAGCCTCGCCGGCGGTGCCTTCCACTTCCTCATGGCCGTCGTGGCCGATCAGCAGGATGTCGAAGTCATCCTTGGCGAACCGGACGGCTTCGCGGTGCACCTTGGTGACCAGCGGGCAGGTCGCGTCAATGGTACGCAGGCCGCGGTCCTCGGCGGACTGGACGACGGCGGGTGAAACACCGTGCGCGGAAAAGATCACGAGGGCACCCTCGGGGACCTCGTCGGTTTCATCGACGAAGATGGCGCCCTTTTCCTCAAGGGAACTAACCACGTGAACGTTGTGCACGATCTGCTTGCGGACGTAGACCGGCGGGCCGTAGTGCTCCAGGGCTTTTTCCACCGCAATGACCGCACGGTCAACGCCGGCGCAGTAGCCGCGCGGGGCTGCCAGCAGCACCTTCTTTGATCCGGTCACGGGTGCCGCTGCCAGCACTTCTTCCGGCGTTCGACGACGGCGCGGAACGGAGGGCATCGGAATGGAAACAGCGGTGGAGGTCATGCCCCAATGCTACCGGTGTTCAATCTTGCCCCGATTGCGGCCCCCGGCAACCCGGACAGCCACTCCTGTTGCCAGCAACGCTGCTCCCGCAACAGCGGCAGCGAGGATCCATTGGCCGAAGCTGTCAGAGCACGCCGCGACAAACTCGTTCTTGAAGAGCTCTGCCACATCGTTGCCGCTCGAGGTCCCGGCGACGGCGGCGCCGGCGGCATCGCCGGTCAGCTTCCATGCCCCGGCGAGCACCAGCGCTCCAACGCCCATGCCGACCAGGACCGTCCACCGGCGTCGGGCCGCAACAAAGGCCAGAACGAAGGCGATGCCTGCGCCGACGGCAACGGCGTAGCCCATCGGGGCGTAGACGGTGACGCGTTCGATCAACTGCCGCTGGTCGGACTGCCCGATATGGATCAGCACCTGGCCGGGAGCCTCCAGCGGAAGGGTGGTTGCGTCGGATACCTGTTTGGCCACCAGTCCGACAAGCGGTGCGACATCCAGCGTGAGCGAAGAAGTGCCGTCAACCTCCGGCGGCAGCGTGCTGGGGTCGGCGAACGTGAGGCGGTGGCTCTTGCGCAGGGTTTCGGCCCAGGCCTCGGAGTAGCCGGGCAGTCCCGTGAGCGATTGGGCCACGTTGTCCAGGACCGGCCGGGCAAGCTCGGTGAGGGCTTGAGGGATACCGGCGCTGGAGGCCAGGCCATCGACGGCGGCCGTGGCCAGCCGCTGCTGGAACGCCGGGTCCTTGCCCAGCGGCGCGGTCAGGGCAACAAAGCCCTCTTCCTGGACGATGTTGCGGTCCACCCACATGGCTGGAACGGCGACAGCTGCCATCAGGAGCCCGACAAGGACGGCGGCGGCAGAAACAAAAGTGCGCAAGGGATTCCTAGGAGGTCGATGACATCCCTTCCATCCTAGGGCGGGGCCGGGCGCGGCCATAAAGTCGGACCCCGGTGGTAGAGCTATGGATAGAGTTGAAAGAGACAACTTCCGGCTGCCGGTCGGCCCACCCGCCGGGGAGCGGGCCGCCGGCAGTCCCCCTCGGGCAAAGGACACGCACGCATATGCACAAGGCACTCCACAAGGCACCCTCGGCCATGGAGCCGACGCATGTCTGAGGAAGCCGCGGCGGCGGCCACCACGCTACCGGCCACCGCGGCTCAAACCAGCCCCGACAACCCCTGGCCGCTGCAGTTGCTGTCCCAGAAGCTCAAGATGCATATCGACCGGGCGCCCTCGGCTTGGGTTGAGGGGCAGGTGATCGAGCTCAACCGTCGTGGCAGCAACGCCTACCTGACACTCCGGGACATCGACGCCGAAATCTCGCTGCCGGCGTCGATCTGGACCACCGTACTGGACCGCCAGGATGCTCCGCTGGAACGCGGCTCCCGGGTTGTGGCCCTGATCAAGGCCGAATTTTGGCTCAAGACGGGCCGGCTGAACATGTCCGTGAAGGACATACGGCCCGTGGGGCTCGGCGACCTCCTTGCCAGGATCGAGCGGCTGCGCCAGGCCCTCGCCGCCGAAGGGCTCTTTGCCGATTCCCGCAAAAAGCGGCTCCCCCTGCTCCCGCATCGGATCGGCCTGATCACCGGCCGCGACTCTGACGCCAAGAAGGATGTGCTGCGCAACGCTGCCCTGCGCTGGCCGGCAGTCGAATTCGAGATCCGCGAAGTAGCGGTCCAGGGCAACACGGCCGTAGCCCAGATGATCGCGGCATTGCGGGAGCTCGACGCCCACCCCGTGGTCGACGTCATTGTCATCGCCCGCGGCGGAGGCGCCCTCGAGGACCTGTTGCCGTTCAGCAGCGAGGAGTTCATCCGTGCCGTCGCGGACGCGTCCACCCCCGTGGTGAGCGCGATCGGGCACGAAGCCGACCGGCCCATCCTCGACGACGTCGCAGACCTTAGGGCATCAACGCCCACCGACGCGGCGAAGAGGATCGTTCCGGATGTCGCTGAGGAGCTCGTCCGGGTCCGGCAGGCCCGGGATCAGCTCCGTCGTGGGGTCACCCGGCTCGTTGAACGCGAGGGCGACCGGCTGGCGTCCCTGCGCTCCCGCCCCGTGCTGCTCTCCCCCGACGTCATGATCACCCAGCGCCATGACGACGTCGAACGGCTCAAAGTCCGCTCGCACTCGGCCATTAGCGCCGCCGTCGTGCGGGCAGCGGACCAATTGGTCCACCTCAGGTCCCAGGTGCGCGCGCTCTCGCCCCAAAAGACGCTGGATCGCGGCTACGCGGTGGTCCAGCTCGCCGGCTCCGGAACGCCCCCCGCGACGCACCGGGACGTTGTGCGGGACCCCTCGCAGGCGCCTGCCGGCACGGACCTGACGGTACGGGTGGCCGGGGGCCGGTTCACCGCCCAATCCACCGGCGGCCAGGAGCCTGCAGAGAAATAACCCCGCGGACCAAAACCGGGCCCGCAACGCTTGATCCACTGAAAACGACCACCAAACAGACACCGCGGAAGCAGAAACCGCGACAACCAAGGAGCACCCACATGGCAGCAGAATCCAGCCCGAACGCCGACATCGAGGCCCTCAGCTACGAGGACGCCCGCGAGCAGCTGGTCGCAGTGGTGGGCAAGCTGGAGGCCGGCGGCGCCAGCCTGGAGGAATCGCTCGCGCTGTGGGAGCGCGGCGAGGCACTGGCCAAGCGCTGCGAACAGTGGCTGGAAGGCGCCCGCAAGCGGCTCGCCGCAGCCCGCGACCACGCCACCCAGGACAGCTGACGCCGGACTCCGCCGCGGCGCGCCGATTCCCTCCGTACTAGGAGCGCTCGACCAGATCCCGTTCCATATCGACGTCGAACTCCGGATCCGGCCACTGCAGCTTCAGCCCTTCCAGGGCGTCCAGCATCAGCTGCTGGACAGCGATGCGGGCGTACCACTTCTTGTTGGCCGGCACGACGTACCAGGGCGCGATGTCAGTGGCCGTCTTCTCGAACACCTCCTGGTACGCATCCATGTAGTCGCTCCAGAAGGCGCGCTCCTTGAGGTCGGTGCTGCTGTACTTCCAGACCTTGGATTCGTCATCCAGCCTGGCGAGCAGCCGCTCCTTCTGCTCGTCACGGCTGATGTTGAGCATGACCTTGACCACCGTGGTCCCGGCTGCTGCCTGCCTTGCCTCGAATTCGTTGATGGCCTTGTAGCGCCGCTCCAGTTCCTCGGGGCTTGCCCAGCGGTGGACCCGGTGAATCAGGACGTCCTCGTAATGCGAGCGGTCAAAGACGCCCACCATGCCGGCCGCCGGCACTGCCTTCTCGATCCGCCAGAGGAAATCGTAGGATTTCTCCTCCGGGGTCGGCGCCTTGAAGGACTTGAGCTGGACACCCTGCGGGTCCATCTGGCCCATGACATGGTTGACGATCCCGCCCTTGCCTGCGGTATCCATCGCCTGCAGGACCAGCAGGATGCGCTTGGTGCCGCCGAAACGGGACTCGGCGAAAAGCTGCTCCTGCAGGGTGGTCAGCTTGCCATCGAGCTCTGCCAGGAGCGCCTCGCCGTCGGATTTCCCGCCCGAGTAGCCCGGGGTGGAGTCCGGGTCGCAGTCCTTAAGCTTGAATTTTTTTCCGACCAGCAGCGTCTCGGCGGGGCGCCGCTCGAACATCACAGCATCTGTCATGGAAAGCCTCTTTCCAGTTTCGTGCAGCCACTGCGCGGGCGAGTCCCCGAACTCCGCTGCTGACCGAAGCCTAGTTCCCCTTGTACCGGCTCAGGAAGTCCGCCATGCGGTTGATCGCTTCCTCGAGGTCCTTGACGTTTGGCAGCGTCACCATCCGGAAGTGGTCCGGCCGGACCCAGTTGAACGCCCTGCCGTGGGACAGGAGGATCTTCTGCTCGCGGAGCAGGTCCAGGACGAATTTCTCGTCGTCGCGGATGTGATAGACCTCGGGGTCCAGCTTTGGGAACAGATACATGGCCCCGCGGGCCTGCTGCGTGCTGACGCCCGGGATGGCGTTGAGCATGTCGTAGGCCTTGTTCCGCTGCTCCAGGAGGCGTCCGCCGGGCAGGATCAGGTCGTTGATGCTCTGGTAGCCGCCGAGGGCGGTCTGGATGGCGTGCTGGGCCGGAACATTGGCGCAGAGGCGCATGTTGGCGAGCAGGTTGATGCCCTCGAGGTAGTCCGCGGCGTCCTTTTTCGGCCCGGAGATCGCCATCCAACCGGCCCGGAAGCCGCAGACCCGGTAGGCCTTGGAGAGCCCGCTGAAGGTCAGGCACAGGACATCGTCGCCGGTGAGCGAGGCGAGGTTTACGTGCACCGCGTCTTCGTAGAGGATCTTCTCGTAGATCTCGTCGGCGAAGAGCACCAGGCCGTGTTTCTCGGCGAGGGCGACGATCTTTTTCAGCGTCGCTTTCGGATACACCGCACCTGTGGGGTTGTTCGGATTGATGACCACGATGCCCTTGGTGCGAGGGGTGATCTTCGCTTCCATGTCCTCGAGGTCGGGCTGCCAGCCGGTTTCCTCATCGCAGAGGTAGTGCACGGGCTTCCCGCCGGCCAGGGCAACCGAGGCAGTCCACAGCGGGTAGTCCGGGGTGGGGATGAGGACCTCGTCGCCGTCGTCGAGCAGGGCCATGAGCGACATTGTGATCAGTTCACTGACGCCGTTGCCAAGATAGATGTCATCCACGTGGATGTTCTGGATCCCGCGGGTCTGGTAGTACTGCGAGACGGCGGTGCGGGCGGAGAAAATGCCGCGCGAGTCGCTGTAGCCCTGGGCATGCGGCAGGTGGCGGATCATGTCCACCAGGATCGCGTCCGGCGCTTCAAACCCGAACGGAGCCGGATTTCCGATGTTCAGTTTGAGGATGCGATGACCCTCCGCCTCCATCTGCTGGGCGGCCTGAAGAATCGGTCCACGGATGTCGTAAAGGACATTATGAAGCTTGGTGGACTGCTTGAATTCTGCCATTCATCAAATATGCCATATGGAGGATGTACTTCCGCTGAGACATGACTCACACGCGGATCCGGCAGTAACAACGACGCCGGCGCCCGGGCTGCAAGCCCGGACACCGGCGTCGTCGGCAGGCCAGAAGTGGATCACCGGCCGGGCGGGGTCCGCCGCGGCTTGGTGCCGCCGCGCTCCCCTGCCGTGCCGGCTACTGCTTGACGATGCCCTTCTCCTTCAGCCACGCGTCCGCGGCGTCCTTCGGGTTCTGCTTCTGGCTGCCGCTGACGGCACGGTTGAGGTTGATGAGGTCTTCCGTGGTGAGGATCTTGGACACGTTGTTGAGTGCTTCCTTCGCCTTGTCCGTCATCTTGGCCGTGTTGTAGAGCGGCAGAACCTGCTGGGCGATGAAGTTGTTCTTCGGATCCTCCAGCACCACGAGGTCATTGTCCGGGATGGAGGGGGTGGTGGTGTAGATGTCCGCTACCTGGACCTGGTCCGAGAGCAGCGCCTTGAGCGTGACGGCGCCGCCGCCGTCGCTGAACGGCTCCAGTTTCTTGGGCACGCAGTTGTAGTTCTTCTCCAGGCCGGGCAGTCCGTACGCGCGCTCGGCGAACGTCGCCGGGGCGCCGATGACGAACTCGCTGCAGACCTTCGCCATGTCTTCGATCGACTTCAGCTGGTGCTTCTCGGCGGTGGCCTTGGTGACCACCATGGCGTCCTTGTCCTCGGCCTTGGAGGCATCCAGCACGGCCAGACCCTGCGGGAGCTTGGTCGGGAGGGCCTTCGCGATGTCCTCGGCGGAAACCTCGGTGGCGTCCTTGTTTACGTACAGCAGCAGGTTGCCGCTGTAGTCGGGAACGGCGTCCACCGAGCCGTCCTGGACTGCCTTGAAGTAGACCTCGCGCGAGCCGATGTTCGGCTTGGTGCTGGCAGTGACGCCCGCGGCGTTCAGGGCGCCGGCGTAGACCTCGGCCAGGATCTGGCTCTCGGGGAAATCAGCGGAGCCGATCACCAGAGCGCCGCCGGAACCGGAGGCGGCACCGCTGCTGGCCGGGGCCGAACTCAGCGGGTTTGATGAGCCGCCGCAGGCGGACAGGGCCATGGCCAGGCCGACGCCGACGGCCAAGCCGCCGAATGCGCGCCGGCCGAGGCCTCGTTGGCGGGATTCCTTCATGACGTACCTCCTTGAAGAACAGTCTCCGCGATTACGGGGTCTGTGAGATCAACCGCAGCCTGCTGGCTGCGGTTCGGCTGGGACGAGGCGCCCCGTGACAGGAACAGCCTCTGGATAAGGGCAAGAACAAGGTCGACCGTGATGGCGAGGGCGGCGATCAGCAAGGAGCCGCCGAGCATTTGCGGGAAATCGGAGAGCACGAGCCCGTCGAACAGGTAGCGGCCCAGGCCACCCAGGTTGATGTAGGCGACCACGGAGACGGTGGCGATCACCTGGAGCACCCCGGTCCGGAACCCGCCGTACATCACGGGCAGCGCATTGGGGAATTCCGCCCGGAACAGCACCTGCCATTCGGTCATGCCCATGGCGCGGGCGGCGTCCACCACATTGCGGTCGACGCTGGAAATCCCGGCGTAGGTGCCGGCCAGCAGGGGCGGCACGGTCAGGATCACGAGGGCCCAGATCGGCGGCATCAGACCGATGCCGGCGAGCAGGACGAACAGGGTGAGCAAGCCGAGGGTGGGCAGGGCGCGCAGCGCGCCGGCGATTGCCACGATGGCAACCCGCCCGCGGCCGGTATGCCCGACGTAGAGGCCGATAGGGACGGCGATGGCGGTGGCGATCACCATCACCAGGCCCGTGTAGAAGAGGTGTTCGGCCAGCCGCACCGGGATTCCGGCGCTGCCGGACCAGTTCTCCGGATCGGCGAGCCAGGCAAAGGTGTCCGTGGCGACGTTGTTCATGCGTCTCCCCCTCCGGTCTCGGGGCGCGAGAGCCGCATCGCCGCCGCGGCGGGGCCGGTCTTGTCCCGGCCGGCGCCTGAATCGGTAGTGGCCGCCGTGGCCGCCGCTGCGCGGGTCCAGGGCGTCAGGAACCGTTCCATCAGCACCAGGACGGCGTCCATCAACAGCGCGAGGATAAGGATGGCGATGATGCCCACCACCACTTCGGTGACGAAATCACGTTGCAGGCCAGAGGTGAAGAGCATTCCGAGGTTGCCGATCCCGAGCAGCGCCGCGACGCTGACCAGGGAGATGTTGCTGACCGAGACCACGCGCAGCCCGGCGAACAGCACCGGCAAAGACAGCGGCAGGTCGATCTGCATGAAACGGGCGAAGGGCTTGAATCCCATGGCGACGGCGGCCTGCCGGAGGTCCTCGTCCACCGAGTCAAAGGCATCCAGCGTGGCGCGCACCAGCAGGGCGACGGCGTAGACGGTCAGGGCCACGACCACGTTGACGGGATCCAGGATCCGGGTTCCGAGGATGGTCGGCAGGATGATGAAAAGCGCCAGTGAGGGAATCGTGTAGAGCAGTGAGGATCCGGTGAGCACCACGGACCGGAGCCCGCGGCTCTGCCGGGCGAGCTGGGCCAGCGGGACGGCAATGAGGACCCCGAACACCATCGGCAGGATGGCCAGGACGAGGTGCTGGCCAGCGAGGCTGAAGACCTCCGCACTGTTGGCCAGGAACCACTCCATCAGAGCCCTCCGTGCCGGACACTGCGGTCTGACTCGATGACGGCGAGGACCTCGGCGGCCGCGATAACCCCGGCCACCCGGCCGTCGTCGTCCACGGCCACGCCAAGGCCCGACGGCGAGGACAGGGCCGCGTCCAGGGCCCGGCGGAGCGTGTCGCCCTTGCGGAACAGGGAGCCTCCGGGGACCATCGCCGCTTCGGCTCCGGTGGCGCGGCCGGGACCGGCCCAGCCAAGGGGCCGGAGCTCGCCGTCGACCACCAGCTGCCACTCATCTGAGCTACCTTCCTGCCGGAGCTGATCGGGCGTGACGGTGCGGACGGGGTGGATGGTGACACCGTCCGAGGGGCTGAACGCTAGGTGCCGGAACCCGCGGTCGCGGCCCACGAAGGAGGCCACGAACTCGTTGGCCGGAGCCCGCAGGATCTCCGCCGGGGCGGCGTACTGCGCCAGCTTGCCGCCGACGCCGAACACGGCCACCTTGTCGCCCAGGACGGTGGCCTCATCGATGTCGTGGGTGACGAAGACGATCGTCTTTGCCAGATCATGCTGGAGGCGGAGCAGCTCCTTCTGGAGTTCATCGCGGACCACCGGGTCCACGGCGCTGAAGGGCTCGTCCATCAGCAGCACCGGAGGATCGGCCGCGAGCGCCCGGGCCACGCCGACGCGCTGCTGCTGGCCACCCGAGAGCTGGGACGGATACCGCTTGCCGAGGGAGGAGGCCAGCCCGACGACGTCGAGCAGCTCCTGAGCGCGCTTGCGGGCCTCGGCCTTGGACACGCCGTTGAGCCGGGGAACTGTGGCGATGTTGTCCAGCACGGAGCGGTGCGGCATCAAACCGGAGGACTGCATGACGTAGCCCATGGACCGGCGCAGCTGTGCGGCGGGCACCGAGGTGACATCGGCGCCGCCGACGGTGATGATGCCGGACGTGGGCTCAACCATGCGGTTGATCATCCGCAGGGAGGTGGTCTTTCCGCAGCCGGAGGGTCCGACGAAGACCGTGATGGCGCCCTTATCGATGGACATGGTCAGCCCGTCAACGGCGGGCTGGCCGCCCTGGTACTGCTTCGTGACGTTCTGGAACTCGATCATGGCTTCGGCCATTTCCGGGCTTACCTAACTGTTGGCGGCAACATCGACAGGGACCAGCCAACTGTTCATCAGTGTACTGGCCATAAAGCAGATAGCACTTAGACTAACCAGCACTCGTGACAAAGTCATGAAAATGCGGTCAGCGGCATCTCGGCTCCCGTAAGGCTTCGGAGGCACAACGATTCCGGATTGGTGGCGCGCCGGAAAGTTTCGGCGCGCCACCGGCCGTTGTGTCACCCGCCGTTTGTGTCACCGGCCGTTTGTGTCACAGTGCGGAGGGCCTCAGCGGGGCTGTCGCCGGCCGCGTTTGCCGCCGTGACTGCCCTTGCCGCCGCGGTCACCCTGGCTTTCCTGGCGGTCGCGCTCGGCCGAGCGCTGGCTCTTGGCCGCCACCGTGATCTTCTGGTGCCATTCGCGCTGGTAGGCGCGCCGCGCGGCCGCGTCGTGGCGGCGGGCCAGGGCGGCGAGTTCGCGCTGAAGCTTCAGGTAGCTGGCCCAGCGGCGGTCCGTTAGGACGCCGTCGGCGAGCGCGGCCTGGACTGCGCAGCCGGGTTCCCGGCCGTGCGCGCAGTCCGCGAAGCGGCAGTGCTCGAAGAGCTCTTCGAGGTCGCCGAACATCTCCTCCATTCCTTCCTCGGCGTCGAAAATCCCGAAGCCGCGCACCCCGGGCGTGTCCATCAGGACGGCGCCGCCGGGCAGGGGAACGAGCTCGCGGGACGTGGTGGTGTGCCTGCCCTTGCCGTCGCCCGCGCGGACTGCCCCGGTCTCCTGGGTCGCGACGCCGGCGAGGGCATTGATGAGCGTGGATTTGCCGGCGCCCGAGGGCCCCAGCAGCACCAGCGTGCCGCCGGGCGGCACATGGCCCAGCAGTTCGTCGAGGCCGTCGCCATTCTCGGCAGAGGTGGTGACGACGTCGACGCCGGCCGCCTGGCGCACCACCGTCCCCACGACGTCGTCCGCGAGGTTCGCGATGTCCGCCTTTGTGATGATCACGAGCGGCGTGGCACCCGAGTCCCAGGCAGCGACCAGCGTCCGTTCGAGCCGGTTGCGCGTGAGCGGACGGTCCACCGGAACGACGATCCCGACTACGTCCATGTTGGCGCCAAGGACCTGCGCCTCGGAGGAGGCCTCGAAGGCACGCTTGCGGCTCAGCTCCGAGAGGCGCGGCAGTATGCCCACGATGGCGGGCTCCCCCGCGGCGTTCGCACCCAGCCAGACCCAGTCGCCGGTGGCGGGAAGCTCCCCGCCGCGGGGGTAGGGCAGATGGGCGGTCCCGTCGCCGGTGGCCACCAGGACGAGGTTGCGGTCCACCCGGATGACGCGGCCCGGGTGGTGGCCGCCCGGCACGGGATGCGCCGCGAACCGCTCCGCGACGCCAGCCGTGTAACCGTAGTCGGCCGGACCCACGGGGCCGCCGTCAATTGAGGGCAGGGCTGAACTGGGCCGGGATGAATTTGGCAGGGCTGAATTAGGGACGGATGAATCGGTGAAGAGGGCGCGGCGGGCGCCCTGCGATGCAGCATGAGTGGTCAACGAAAACCCTTTGATGGGGCCCCGTGGTGCGGCGCGGGTGCGCTGCGGCGGCAAGAGACGCCGCGGGCGTGGAGACTAGCGCTGGATGGCTAGGCCGCGCCGTGGGACGGGGCAGGAGTAATGACATGGCTTGTATCGGTGCGCTGCGCGCTCAGAAATATCGCATTCATTGCTGCCACCTCCCCGTCGTCGGCCGGCTTGCTGCGGCCGGCCCCTGTTGATCCCGTCTGCGGACTGCCAGGCGGTTTCTACAGAATAGCCATGGGCCCTGCGCCTGGCTAGCGGTTTAGCCGGAAAGTTTTCCGTTCAGCGGCCTCTCGCGGAACAGGCGTAGTCCGGCATCCACCAGCGAGACCCGGTTCAGGTCCGCCACCGCATCCAGCGGAATCCAGGCCGCGTGGGTGGTGCTCCCGTTCACCTCGTGGCGCAGTTCCCCGCCCGTGATTGTCGCCTCGTAGACCAGCCGGAGCGACTGGAAGTCCCGCTCTCCCCCGTCGAGCCGGACTTCGGCAGGCCAGTGCCCGACGTCGATCCCCAGCATGGCGCCGACCTCGGCATGGTAGCCGGTTTCCTCGTGGATCTCGCGGCGGCACCCGTCAACCGGATGTTCGGCCAGGTCCAGGCCGCCGCCGGGCAGCGTCCAGCCCTCGCGGCCGTCCTGCTTCCAGTACGCCAGGAGGATCTCGGCGTCCCGGATGATCACGGCGTAGGCGGCGGGCCGGGTGTCGAATTGCATGCTCATCCCTTCAGCGTAGTAGCCGGAAGATTCCCTCCGGCTACTCCTGGTCCGCGACCAGCTGGAGGACCCCGAAGACGGGCTCCTGCTCCAGGACCCGGACATCGGTGATCCCCGCGGCGGCCAGTGCCGCGCGGAAGGGCTCCTGCAGTCGCGGCACATTCATGCCGAGCCCGCCGCCCAGGATGACGGGACCCTCGATGCCGAGCTGCCGGACGGTGTGCGCGGCCAGGTCGGCGAGGTCACGCCCGGCCTGATCCATGAGGGCCTGGCTCGGCGCATGGCCGGCGTCTGCGGCTGCCACCACGAGCCGGGCCTGCTGGGCCCAGAAGCGGCGCCCGGTCGCGGGCGAGTGGAACATTGCGATCAGCTTGTTCGGGTGGTCCACGCCGCAGGATGCCAGCAGGGCGCTGGTGAGTTCGTCCGGTTCCAGCCCCTGGTTCATCCGCCGCAGGCTGTGCCGGACGGCCTCCCGGCCCAGCCAGTAGCCGCTGCCCTCGTCGCCGAGCAGGTAGCCCCAGCCCCCGGCCCGGGCTTCCTCACCGCGGCCGTTCGTGCCCCATGCGGCCGAGCCAGTGCCGGCGATCACTGCGACGCCGGTGCTGGCGCCGCCTGCGGCGAGCAGCAGCCGGGTGTCGTGGACCACCGTGATCCGTGCGCCGGGCACGTGGGGGGCAATCAGTGCCGCGAGCGCCGCGGCGTCGTCGTCGGTGTCGATGCCGCCGGCTCCGACATAGACCTGGGCGACTTCTCCCCCGCCGATCCTGCCGAAGAGATTCGCCAGATTGCGGGCGGCTTCCTCAGGGAGGACGTTCTGGACATTGGAGCTGCCTACCGATTCGTCGGCCACGGGCATGCCGTTCTCGAAACGGACTCCCCTGGTCTTCGTGCCGCCGATGTCCAGGCCGATCACGGCGCCCGTCGTGGCCGGGGCGGATGGGGTGGTGGAAGATGGAACGGAGTCCGCCGCCGGCGGGAAGTCAGTGTTAGTCACTGGAACAGGTTACTGAATCGCTGCAAGGAGCCCGCAATGCCCCACGATCTTTTCGGCACACCCGTCATCGCGGCACCCATGGCCGGAGGAACCTCAACGCCTACCTTTGTCGAGGCCGTGCACCGCGCCGGCGGCCTCGGCTTCCTGGCTGCCGGCTACAAGAGCGTGGCGGCCATGCAGGCGGAAGTGCGCACTGTCCGGGAGTCCGGCGCCCGGTTCGGCATGAATGTGTTCGTCCCGGATCCGGCCCAACTGCCGCCGCCCACGGCGGTGTTGGCGGAGCTTGAAGAGTACCGGCTGCAGCTGCGGGCCGATGCCCGGCGATACGGTGTGGAGCTCCCGCAGTTGCGGATCGATGACGACGACGAGTGGCAGGGAAAGATCGATGCCTTGCTGGCGGACCCTGTGGAGCTGGTCAGTTTCGCATTCGGGCTACCCGGCATCGACGTCGTCCGCGCCCTGCAGCGGGCGGGGTCTGCGGTGCTTGCCACTGTCACCACCGCGGCCGAGGCCGTGCAGGCGGCAGAGCAGGGCGTGGACGCCCTGGTGGTGCAGCACACGAGCGCCGGCGCACACAGCGCGGCGTTCCTTCCTGCACCGGGGGCACAGTCTGGCGGGTCACAGCCGGGCGGCACGACGGCGGAGCTGCTCGCGGAGGTGCGGTCCGCCGTCGACCTCCCGCTGGTGGCCGCCGGCGGCATCATGGACGCGGCCGGGCTCGACGCCGTGCTGCGCGCCGGGGCTGCAGCAGCCCAGCTCGGCACCGCGTTCCTCCGGACGGACGAAAGCGGCGCCCGGCAGCTGCACAAGGATGCCCTGGCGGATCCGCATTTCACCCGGACCCGGCTGACACGCGCCTTCACCGGCCGCCAGGCCCGGGCTCTGGAGAACGAATTCGTCCGCGACCACCCCGAGGCACCTGTTGCCTACCCTGCCGTCCACCACCTGACGGCTCCCCTCCGGGCCGCGGCCGCCGCAGCCGGCGACGCGGAGCGCCTGAACCTGTGGGCCGGCACGGGTTGGCGGAAGGCACAGGCCGGGCCCGTGGCCGACGTCGTGCACGGGCTGCTCGCCGGCCGCTAACCGGATCAGAACCACGAGATCCGACCCCCGAGATCGCCGGAGAGGTGCGAACCGCCGGTTTCTTACGGCGATCTCGCGGCCAACCGGCGACCTCGGCGCCCGTCGGCCCGGCTCAGCCTCCCGAGCGTTCGCGCACGAAGCCTGCCAGGAGCGCCGGCCCGTCGCGCAGCACGAGTTCGCGGAACAAGCGCACGGGATCGGGCTCGGCATCGGCTTCGCCGCGGCGCTCCCGCCAGGCGAGGCCGATCTCGCGGAACGCCAGGGCCGAATCCAGGGGAATCTCCACCCACCCGGGCCCGCCGTCGTCGGCTCCGGCGCCCCGCGGCGGGTGGTGGCTGTCTTGTGCGGCTCTGCCGGATGCGGAGCCGCCGGGCGGCAGGATGCTGACGCCGAGCCCGGCCGAGACGAGTCCGCGGACGGTGTGGGAGTCCTGGCTCTCGAAGGCAATCCGGGGGCGGAACCCCGCCTCCCGGAACAACGCATCGGTCAGCGAGCGCATGCCGTAGCCGGGCCCCATCGCCACGAACGGCTCCTGCCGGATCTCGTCGACCCGGGCCCGACGGCGGCCGGCCAGCGGATGCCGGTGGTGCACCACCAGGCGCAGCGGTTCCCGGTACAGCGCGGCCGAACCGATTCTCTTACTTGGTGTGGCAACGGGTGCCGTGAGGGCCAGGTCCGCGGAGCCGGCGGCCAGTTCCGCGAGGCAGCCGTCCCGTGCGCCCTGGCTGAGATCAAAGGCCGTCTGCGGATGCATGCTCCAGAACGCACTGATGAGCAGCGGCAGCATCGCCTCGCCGAAGGTGTGCTGGAACGACACAGCGATCCGGCCGCGGACCACTTCCGATTCGTGCCGGACAAGATCCAGCCCCGTCTGGAATTCGTCCAGGGCGGCCTCGATGTGGGGCAGGAGCGCCTTCGCCGCGGGTGTCAGCCGCACGCCGCGGCCGTCCCGGATCAACAGCTCCGTCCCCACGATGGCGCTGGCCCGCGCAATTGCACGGCTCACCGTCGACTGCGGCAGGCCCAGAAGCTCCGCCGTCTCGGTAACGTGCTCCGTCCGCCCCAGTTCCGCCAGCAGCGGCAGGAGGGGCAGCAACTGCACGAGCTGCCTGTGTTCGACGTCCATGTTCCCCTCACCCTGCATTGAGCCGTATTTGCTATCTATTCTATGGAAATCATGCATTGGAAGCATCCCTCGGGCAGGCTCTAACCTGAGGGCATGCCACGCTTTTCCGCGCCCTCCGGGGCAGGTCCCAGTCCAGTGTCGAATCCCGCAGCTGATCCTGCAGCTAACGCTGCCGCGTGGGCGGGCCATCCGAAGAGCTCCTCGGCCTACCGACGGATCCTGGCCGGTCTTGCCTTTGCCGGCGTCGCGACGTTCGCCCAGCTCTACTCCACCCAGGCGGTGCTCCCCCTCCTGGCGTCGGATCTCCACATCTCGGCCGCCGAGGCCGCGCTAACCATTTCCCTCGCCACGGTGGGGCTGGCCCTGACGGTGCTCCCGTGGTCCTTCCTGGCAGACCGGATCGGCCGCGTCCGGGCAATGATGTGGGGCATCACCGCGGCCACCATCCTGGGCCTGCTGGTCCCCCTGGCCCCCAGCTTCCCCGTGCTGCTGTGCCTGCGGATGCTGGAGGGAATGGCACTCGGCGGCATCCCCGCCATCGCGATCGCGTACCTCAACGAAGAGATCAACAAGGCTCATGCCGCCCTCGCCGCCGGGAGCTATGTCGCCGGGACCACCTTGGGCGGCCTTGCCGGCCGGCTGGTCGCCGGACCGGTCGGCGAACTGTGGGGATGGCGGGCCGCTGCCCTGGCCGTCTCCGTTCTGGCCACCGGGGCAGCCGTCCTGTTCCTCGTCCTCGTGCCGCGGGCCCAGGGGTTCACCGCCGCGGCCGCGACCGGCTTCCGCGGGGCCCTGGGCACGCTGGCCGGCCATGCCCGCAATCCCCGGCTGCTGGCCCTGTACGTCCAGGCGTTCCTGCTCATGGGCGGATTCGTGGCCGTCTACAACTATCTCGGATTCCGGCTGTCCGGGGAACCGTTCAGCCTGCCGGCCACCGCGATCAGCCTGATCTTCCTGGCCTACCTCTCCGGAACCGTCTCGGCGCGCTGGGCAGCTGGGCTGACGTCGCGGTTCGGCCGGCGCACCGTCCTGATCGCCGGCACCGCACTGATGGCGGGTGGCCTGGCCCTGACCCTCACGGAACTGCTGGTCCCGATCCTGGTGGGCTTGCTGCTGTTCACGGGCGGCTTCTTCTCGGCCCACAGCATCGGTTCCGGCTGGACCGGGGTGATCGCCACGACCGGCCGGGCGCAGGCCGCCTCGCTCTACAACCTGGCCTACTACCTCGGCTCCAGCGTGCTCGGCTGGGCGGGCGGGCTGATCTTCCAGCGGCTCGGCTGGACGGCCCTTGCCCTGGCGGTCATCGGACTGGCCGGCGCGACGGCGGCAATCACCGCCGTCGCGCATCCCGCGTCGCCGACCGCAACCCCGGCCGCCGGCGGCAGCAGCAGCAAGGCCGCCGGCGGCAGGGCCGCAGTATCCGGCTAGGCTTCGGGTCCGGCGTCGCGTTCGCGGGCTACTGCGTTGCCTCAATCGCCTGCACGAGGTCGGCGACGATGTCGGCCGGGTCCTCCAGCCCCACCGAGATCCGCAGCAGGCTTGCGTGCGGCTTGGCCGCGGCCTCGACCGGCCGGTGGGTCAGGCCCGCCGGGTGCTGGATGAGGGTATCGATCCCGCCGAGGGAGACGGCGTGCGTGATCATGCCGACGGCGGCCGGGATCCGCTCGGCGTGCTCGGCGCTGGCGAGCTCGAAAGCCATGAGCGATCCCGGCCCGGACATCTGCGTGCCCACGAGGCCCTGCGGGTCGCATTCAGCCAGTCCCGGGTAGTAGACCCGCTTCACCAGCCCGTGCCCGGCCAGGGCGACGGCGACCTTCTCGGCGCTGGCCTGCTGGGCGCGGACCCGAACGGGGAGCGTCGCCAGCCCGCGGTGCAGCAGGTAGGCCGGCCACGGGGTCAGGATTCCGCCGGTCACGGCCCGGATCTGGCGCAGGCGCACGGCCCATTCAGAGCCCGCAGCCACCACACCGCCCATGGCGTCACCGTGGCCGCCCAAGAACTTCGTGGCGCTGTGCAGCACCATGGCGGCACCGTGCTTGAAGGGCTGCTGCAGCACCGGGCTGGCGAAAGTGTTGTCCACCAGGAGCGGCACGCCGTCCGCAGCGGCAGCCACCCGGGCGATGTCCACCAGCTCAAGGGTCGGGTTGGCCGGCGTCTCCAGAATCACCAGGCCGGTATCCGGCCGAAGGGAGGCGCGGACGCCCTCCGGCGTCGTAAAGGTCACCTCGTTGCCGAGGACGCCGGAGGCGAGCAGGTAGTCGCTGCCGCCGTAGAGGGGACGTACGGCAACAACATGCTTCTTGCCCGCCGCCACAACCGCGAGGAGCACCGCACTCAGCGCTGCCATGCCGGTGGCAAAGGCGACAGATTCGGGGGTCCCTTCCAGGACGGCGACGCCCTCTTCGAAGCGTGCCACCGTGGGGTTCCACAGCCGCTGGTACACAGTGCTCTGCCCCTCCACATGTGACCCGCCCGTGGCCATGTGCTCGTAGGCCAGGCCTCCGTCGTGCACGGACGGCAGGGGTGCCGTCGTGGACAGATCGATGGGCACCGCGTGCACGCCCAGTTCCGTGAGCCCGTTCCGGCCTGCGTGGACCGCCAATGAATCTTGTGAGAGCACCCTAACTCCTTACGAATATTCGCCATTGAATTCCGCAAGTATCTGGCAATAATTCGAGTTTTTGTAGGGCTTCTGAATGGAACTGTCGGATATTGCCGTTTATGATGAATAGATCACACTACGAGGAGGATCCGTGAGCAGCAGTGCGAAGAATGTTCGGCCGGGGGCCGGCGAGCCGCTGGACGCGATCGACGAGCGCCTGCTCGCTGCCCTCGTCGCGGACGCCCGCATCTCGAACAAGCAGCTGGCGGAGCTCGTGGGGATCGCGCCGTCGACCGCGCTGATGCGCACCCGCGGCCTCTCGGAGCGCGGCATCATTGAGGGCTTCGAGGCCAATCTGAGCCTGTCCGCGATCGGACGCTCGGTACAGGCCCTCATTGCGGTTCGGCTCCGGGCCCACGACCGCGAGCAGATCGACCGTTTCACAGCCCGCGTGCCCAAGCTCCCGGCAGTGCTCTCGACCTTCCACACGTCCGGGTCAGTGGACTACCTGCTGCACATCGCCGTGGCCACCACCGAGGACCTCCGGGACTGGGTACTGGACAACCTGGCCACCGACCCCGTGGTGGGCCATACGGAAACCACGCTGGTCTTCGACCACATCCAGGGCAACCACGGCCCGCTGCCGTAACAGGGGCGAAGGCCCGCTAGGGTCGGCGGCGCATTTATTGCCGACGGCGTGCTTAGACCCGCTGGCGCAGGGCAGTCCGCAGCGTAACGGCAGCCAGCGCCAGGGCCGCGGCGGCACACACCGAGACGAAACCGGCGACGGCGGCCTGCAGCCCGACGATCCCGGCTGCGAGCCCCAACCCGATCACCGGGAAGGCGCTGCCAAGGTAGGTGATGACATAGACGGTGCTGATGATCTGGGCGTGGCGGGCGGGCTCCACCTTGCCGGCGACGTCGTTGAAGACGGTCCGAAAGGCCACGCCCTGCCCCACGCCGGCAGTGATGCTGGCCAATATCAGCAGCCACGGGCTGCTCCAGGCGGCGGCCGCGGCGATCAGCAGTACGGAGACGCCCAGGACGGCCAGGCCGGCGGACACGGCAAACCGTCCCCGGATGGCCAGCAGCTGGCTCAGGGCTGAGGAGCCCAGCGTCAGCCCTGCGAGCAGGCCGATCAGCGGCCGCGAATCGGCGTGGACAATCTGGGCGAAATAGCTGGGCGCGAGCGAGAGGCAGAAGCCGAAGACCGTGAAGCTCAGGAAGCCCACGGAGGAGGCCAGCCAGAAGGCGCCGCGCGCGTCGCTGGAGACCGATGGCCGCCGGGGCGCCAGGACACGCAGCGGCTGGGGACCGGCATGCAGGCTGATGGCGGGCCGGGCCTTGAGCAGGTAGAGGGGCACCAGCACGGCAGCGAGGACGAAGGAGTGCAGGTAGTACGGGGTCGTCGTCGGGCCGGGCAGGAGCGAGAGCATTCCGCCGATCGCGGGGCCGGCGGCCACGCCTCCGGCCGAGGCCAGGAGCGTGAACCGGGAGGCCCACTCCGGCCTGCTCGGCAGGAGTTCGCGCAGGGCGGCCGAGCTGGCGCCGGTGGCGAGCGCTACGGCGACGCCCTGCAGCGCGCGCCCGGCGCAGAGGGCCACGAGGCTGTCCGCAGTGGCGAAGACAAAGCCGCCGGCCAGGCCCACCACGACCGCCAGCACGAGGGCGGCGCGGCGTCCGATGTGGTCGGACCAGTGACCGGCCAGAACCAGGGTGGCCACGAGCGCCAGAACGTAGGCCGAGAACGCCACCGTAACGTCGAGCGCCGTAATCCCCAGTTTTGCCTGCAGCAGGGGGTACAGCGGGGTCGCCAGGTTCGCGCCGACGAGCAGCGTAAAGATCACGACGCCGGCCATCACGAGCCGTGCGGTGGTGGAAGCGTCCCAGCCCCAGCGGTCAGCTGTGGCCGGGCGCATGCGGAGTTCGCTGAAGACTGTCATGGCCGTGCCCTTGCAAAGTTCAGGCCGGGCTTTCCCTGTTGTGGGGGAAAGCCCGGCCCGGTCGAAAGATTGGTACCTACAGAATGCAATACCAATGATCTGCATGGCCAAATCCTGTGTCAAAATTGAGCAAAACAGTCATTCTCGGACTGTTGAAGTGAACCGGAGTGATGATTTGAACAGTCTGGACCCCACCGACCTCAAGATCCTGCTGGAGCTGATCCGGGATCCGCGGATCCAGATCGGCGACCTCAGCGATGCCCTGGGCATCGCCCGGAACACCGCCCAGTCGCGCGTGCGGCGCATGCTGCGCTCTGGGGTGTTGCACGACGGCGGCCGGGAAATCGATCTGGAAGCGGTGGGCTACGACGTCGTCGCCTTCGTGACGATCGAGGTCAACCACCGGGAACTCGACGGCGTCGTAGGGGCCCTGCGGCTGATCGCCCAGGTCCTGGAAGTCCATGAGATCTCCGGCCGCGGCGACGTCTGGTGCCGGGTGGTGGCGACGGACACGCACAACCTCCAGTCGGCCCTCCGGTCGATCCTTCGGGTCAAGGGAGTCATCCGCACCGAGACGGTGCTGGCGCTGCACACCCATATCCCCTACCGCACCGAACCTCTTATCAGCCGGCTCGCCCAGGGCAGTGCGCTGGCCCCCGGCCGGACGGCGTCGCGGCGGGCCGGTTCCGCCGAACCCCAGATGAACAAAGGATAATGTCCCGGTGACTATCATCGACAACGCCGTCTACGTTGACGGCATCCGCAGCGCCGACCCACGGAACCTCGAGCAGACCTTTGAGACCCTCACCGAGCACGGGGGCATGGCCTGGATTGGTCTGTACCGGCCCACGACCGAAGAAATGGCTGCCGTCGCGGCTGAATTCAACTTGCACGGGCTGGCCGTGGAAGACGCAATTTCTGCCCATCAGCGCCCCAAACTGGAACGCTACGACGACAACCTGTTCACGGTGCTCCGGCCGGCCCGGTACCTGGACGAGACCGAGACTGTGGAGTTCGGCGAACTGCATGTGTTCACGGGGCGGAACTTCGTGGTCACCGTCCGGCACGCCGAGACGAAGGTCGTGGGCCAGGTCCGGCGCCGGCTGGAGAGCCGGCCCGACCTGCTTCGCCACGGCCCCGAGGCCGTCCTGTACGCGCTCATGGACCAGGTGGTGGATGACTACGGACCTGTGGTGGCCGGGCTGGAAAACGACATCGACGAGATCGAGGACCAGCTCTTCAGCGGCGACCCCCTGGTGTCCAGGCGGATCTACGAACTCGCCCGGGAAGTCATCCATTTCCAGCGCGCCATCCACCCGCTCCCGGCAATGATGCAACAGCTCCGGCGGGGTTTCGAGAAGTACCGGGTGGACACGGAACTGCAGCACAGCCTTCGCGACGTCGAGGACCACGTGGAGCGGCTGATTTCCCGCGCCGATTCCTTCCGTGACCTGCTGCAGAACGCGCTCACCCTGGACGGAACCCTGACCGCCAACCGCCAGAACGAGGCCAGCGCGCAACAAAACGAGCAGGTCAAAAAGATCTCGTCATGGGCCGCGATCTTCTTCGCACCGACATTTGTGGCCGGACTGTACGGCATGAACTTCGACAGCATGCCCGAACTGCACTGGACGCTGGGCTACCCGATGGCAATCGCGCTCATGGCCGGCACGGCGGCGCTAATGTATGCCATCTTCAAGAAGAAGGGCTGGCTCTAGCCGGAAGCGCGCCGGTCCCGGACCTGGACCATGAGCCGCCGGAACGCCAGGATAAAGACGACCTCGACCAGCACCATGAGTCCGAGCAGCAACCACTTCCCGCTGCCAATGAAAACGATGGCCCCGATGAGGACCAGAATGCTTCCAAGCGCGAGGGAGTAGACGGCAAATCCGAGGGCAACCCGGGCGCTGCGAACGCCCGTGCGGAAGCCAAAGCCCTGCGGTTCCCCGCCGGGGTAGCCCGCAACCCGGTCCGGGCCAGCGGGCCTGAGCTGGTCGAACTCCTCCCACGGGTCGCGGTCCTGATCCTGGTTGGTCATGTTCTTATTATCTCGCGGACCGGCTCGTCGCGCCTGGGTCAATCGCACCTGTCCTGTCATCCCGACGTTTCGTTAGGCGGCGCGGACGTCGACCTCGCCGGGTTCCGCGCCGTCGCTGCCGAAGACCAGCTGACGGGTGGCGATTTTCGCGGTGAAGAAGCGGTCGTGGCTGACCACGACGACCGCCCCGGGGAAGTGGAGCAGGGCCCGCTCCATCACCTGGGTGCTGGACATGTCCAGGTGGTTGGTGGGCTCGTCCAGGAGCAACACCGAGGCACCGGACAGCAGGCACTGGGCCATGGCGACGCGGGCTTTCTGCCCGCCGGAGAGGTTCCCGATCTTCTGTTTGAGGTCGGCCTCGGAGAACTGGAACATCGCGAGGAACCTGTTGACAGATTTCTTCGTGGCGCTGAAGGCAAGGCTGTCCGGCAGCGCGTTGACCGCGTGCGAAACGGTGTCGGCGTCGTCGAGCTCTTCCAGCATTTTGTTATACGAAACAAAACCGGGCCCCTTGGCCCAGACCACATCACCGGAATCGGTCGGCTCTTCCCCGGTCAGCACTTTCAGCAGCGTGGACTTGCCACTGCCGTTGGAGCCTAGGACCACAATTCTGTTGCCCCGGCGGATCTCAAAGCTCAGGTCCTCGAACAACACTTTGTCGCCATAGGACTTGCCCAGCCCGTCGACCCGGCAGAGGACATCCTTCACGTGCAGCCCGCCGTAGATCTCCGTGACGATCTGGTCTACGGGCCGGGGCGTGCGCGCTTTCTTGATCTTGGCCAGCTGGTTGCCCAACCCGCGACTGGCGGCCTTGGCGGCCTCGCGGCGGTCGGCGATGCCCTCCGCTTCAAAGGCGAGGAGCTCGGACTCATGGACGAACTGCGCCTCGAGCGTTTTGAGCCGGAACTGCTTCTGGACAACGTACTCGGCGAAGTTTCCCGGGTATTCGTGCAGGTGGAAGTTCTCCACCTCGATAATCCGGGTGACCACCGCGTCGAGGAACTTCCTGTCGTGCGAGACGATGATCGCGGCACCGCGGTAGTCGCGGAACCAGTTTTCCAGCCATTCGACGCCGGCCATGTCGAGGTAGTTGGTGGGTTCATCCAGCAGCAATACGTCCGGGCCCTCCAGCAGGATCTTGGCCAGGGCAGCGCGGTTGCGCCACCCGCCGGAGAGTTCGTCAATCGCGCACGTGCGGTGGGCCTCGCTGAACCCCAGCGTGGTCAGGACGGTGTCGATGCGCCGCTTGTAGTCCCATCCGTCGAGACGGTCCATGTCCTCGAACAACTCGGCCTGGCGCCGGATCAGCCGGTCCAGCTCGGCTTCGGCGGGGTCTGCCGCAATGGCGGCGTCGATGGCTGCCAGCTCGGCCTCGGCAGCCTTGATCTGGATGAACAGTCCGTCAAGGACCTCCAGGATGGTCACCTCACCGTCCAGCTCGGAAAACTGGGAGAAGTACCCCACCCTGGTACCCTGCTCCACGGTGACCGTTCCGGTGTCCGGGGAGACCTGGTCCAGGATGAGCTTGAGTATAGAGGTCTTCCCGGAGCCGTTCTTGCCGATCAGGCCGACCCGGTCCCCGGGTTCGACGCGGAAGAACGCCTCGCGGAGGATCTGCGTGTTCTCGAAGCGGACGCTGACGTCACGCAGCCGGATCAGGCTCACTGCTGCGCGAGACGGTTGCGGACGATTTCGCTGACGGCCTTGCCGTCAAAACGTCCGGCCACCGTGGCGGTGACGGGCTTCATCACTGCCCCCAGCTGACGCACGGACAGCTCGACGCCGTCGGCCTTGAGTGCCGCTATGGCCTGGTCCACGATCGTTTCGACTTCCGCTGCGGTGAGTGGCTTGGGCAGGTAGGCCTCGATCACCTCGGCTTCGGCGATCTCGGCTGCAGCACGCTCGGCTTCGCCGGCTTCGGTGTAGATGCGGGCTGTGTCGCGGCGCTTGGCGGCTTCCTTCTGCAGGAGCGTGGTCACCTGTGCGTCGTCCAGCACGATTGGCGTCTTGCCCGATTTCTCGCGGGTTTCGATCTCGCCGAGGACGTTGCGCACAGTGGTGAGGGCAACCTTGTTGCGGTCCTTCATGTGGCTCACGACGTCGGCGTGCAGGCGTTCTTTCAGGGTGGTCATAGTTCTCCTCGTGTTACTAACAAGGCTAACGGCAGAACCTGTTGGCCCCGATCGCCGAGAGTATCCGCTGTGCGTCCTCGTCCGAGACCCGAACAACGCAGCAAGGCCCGGAATGTCTCCGGGCCTTGCTGGTGCAAACGTCGTGCCGGCGGTGGCCGGCGGGTCCTGCCGTTCCTTGGTCGCTACTTTTCTGTCTTGGCCTGCTCATCCTTACGGGTGGGAAGCACGAGGACGGCGTCACCGACGGGACGTTCCGCGCCGCCCGAGGGGATATTCAGGACGGCTTCACCGGCAACAGCTGTTGTTGACCCGCCACCGTCCAAGTTGATCGCTTGGACCATGCCGAGTGACCTTGCGACGTCGGCCTCTTCCTTCAGGCTAAGGCCCAGTGAGGCCGTCGAGCGTCCGTCTGCGGTCACTAGCATGGTTTTACCCTGGGCGTCGGTGCCGGCGAAAGTCCGCGGGTTCCGCTTGTGGACCCAGCCGTAGTCGAAGCTGTTCCCGTCATTGGGGTGGACCATGCCATCACGCTTGGCGGTGACCTCTTCCTGGCCGTCCTTGACCAGCAGCGGACCGCCGTTGACGACGCTGGTGGCCTTGTCCGTGGAGAGAGACTTTCCGTCCCCGCCGAGCAGGCCGGTGCCGATTTTCAGCTTGGCGCCCACCGTGGCCATTGCGCGGAGACGTGCGACATCTGTCCCGGTTGCCTGGACGGTGCGTCCGCCGGCAGGAACGGCCATGCCGCGGGTCTCGGCGATTGATGTGACGGTGTCGTGGTTGTCCACCGCCACCTCAAGGCCCGGGCCGGCCGGGGTGGAGGGTCCGAATTCGGGCGTGAAGGTCACGAGTTCGTTGGCGTCCGTGCAGGTGATGTCATGGAGTGCCAGCGGGGTGGGCAGGTCGTTGGCTCCGCCGCAGTTGCGGATCAGGCCCGGGACCCGGTCAAGGCCGTCCAGAGCCGCCTCACCGGATGCGGAGGAGACGGAACCGGCCCACGTCAGCCGCTGAATGCTGGTGCCGTTCTTCTTGCCATCAATGACCAGGGCGGGGCGGTCCGCGACAGGTTCGCTGAGGGTCTTGCCGCCGTAGACACCGACCCCGGCGGGGTCACCCTCAGCGCCGGCCGTCGGGTCGAAGACGAAGTAGCCCGCGTTGACCGCGGCGATGGCGCGTGCGTCGTTTGCCAGCTGGCTGGTTGTCTCCCGCTTCTCCAGATCCGGACCGAATGAACCGGCAAGCTGGCCCCGGAAGTTCTCGGGATCGATGGTGATAACTTCAAGGTTCCACGGGCCGCGAGTCTTCGTGCTGGTGCCGGTGTCGCCGTCCCAACCGGTATAGATGACGGAGGAGGCAAAACCGGCCGCCTTGATCTGCGCGACAACCGAGTCGCCGTCGGCCTTGGCTGCGAGGCGACCGGCGCGGACCCGGTACCCCAGGTCGCCGCCGGCGTCGGCCAGCTGCGGGGACTGGACATGTTCTACGCGGGCATCGACTCCGGCCGCTCCGAGTTTGTCGGCGATGTGCTGCGCGGTGGCCTGGCTGGAGAGTGCCGAGGCTGGTGCGTCAGGATCCGGTGATTCGGAGGGTATGGCCACTTCGGCGGTCCAGAAGAGTGAAGGGTCCGCTCCGCCGCGGCTGATCTTTGTCAGGGTGACGCCCGGCGCGAGAGTGGTCACCGTCCGGTTTTCCGGAAGGTCCGCGGGGCCAAGGTTGAGGTGGGCGCCTTGATTCGCTCCGGCGTCACCGGTCTGGCTATCATCCGCATGAGCGGGACCTACGGGGCTGAGGAGCGCTGAACAGACGGCGAGAACCAGGCCGCCGGTCAAGGCGCTGCGGTGCGTTAGGGAGGCTTTCATGCGTCCACCGTAGACAAGCTGCACGGCCGATTCCGGCTATTCCATATGAGGTTGGCCACCTGTTGGCCGAACCTTTGCAGCCCGTTCACCGGGGACCGAGGGACCCCGGCCAGTCATCGAGAGGGAGCACCAGGATGATGGCCGCGCAAACGCACTCGGGGCCGCACGTCGGGCACAGGTACCCGGCAGCTTTCTGGTCGTCCGCCCAGAAGCAGGGGATGGTGGCGAGTTGCGCAAAACCGGCCCGCTCAAGCAACCCCAGGGACGACGGCTGTGGATCGGTCGAGACCCACGACGCGGACACGACGTAGCGGCAGCCGCCAGCCTTCAGAAAGTCCAGGCTGGCCGCGAGCATGATGGTGCCGAGGCCGATCCCCCGGGCCGCGGGCGCGACGACAATGGACTTAAGTTCGCCGACCCGGCGCCCTTCCAAGGCGGCGTCGACGGCGGCGAGGCGCAGGCGGTCTTGCAGCGCGGTGTGCGACTTCTGGTCCAGGACGCGGGCGGTCGTTGCGCCAAGGAGATCGCCGTTCCGGCCGCGGGCCCGGATGAGGACTCCCCCGCCCTCAGTCGTGAGTTCCGCCAGGGCCGAGGGGCGGATATAACCAGTGCCGAGGGATTCGTTGAGGAGCGCTGCCGCTTCGGTGGCCACGGCGGGTCCCGGTGCGCCGACGTGCAGATTGACGTTCGACGCCGTCTGGGTCCTGATCTCTATGGCTGTCATGCTGCTCCTCTTTTGACCGGGGTGAACACGAACCATCGCATCGCCCCGGAACAGGCATTCGACCCGGCCAACAATTGCCAGCCGGGTCGTGTCGAACTAGGAGTATTTTAGGCCGTGTTGTCCAGTCTGGGTCAGGCCGTTCCGGGGACGCGCTGGACGAGGGATTTCAAAGATTCCAGGTCCGCCAGGTCCTCGTCCGTGGGTTCAGTCCGGTCGATCATGAGTGACTGCCTCATGTGCCCCAGTTCGGCCCGCGTGATGACCAAAGTTGCGGCGTCCACAGTCAGGGTTCCAACGAGTCCTGGAGCGTCCAGGCTCTTCAGCGGCACTATCCACGAGTTCCGGTCGCCCGTGATAGGCCAGCCGACGTCCGGCCGCCAATCATCGTCATCCCGGCCCAGGAATGTCGAATGACGGGGCAGCACCAGGGACCACGGAGGTCGGGGCGGCGGGTTCGTCATGGCCGGGCCATCCTCGGCCGACCCGTTGGCCTGGACGACTCTCGATCCGTGAGGGGTCAACTGGAAGGTAGGGCCTCCGTCAATCCTGATGTCCCAATTGCCGGCCCCGAAGTACCGGAAGGTGCCCCGCTCACCCTCCGTGCGCGGAGAGGCCGAATAATCGGTAGCGAAACGGCCGGCGAGAAAAACCGGATCGGAGCCGATCATGAGATTGATGAGCTGCCTGTGGTTCCGGATCATCGTCACTCTCCCCCAAGAGTACGGAAGCTGCTGGCAAAGGCCGCGGCTTTGCCCGCTAACCTAACACGTGAAATCGACATTGTCCGCCGATATTTTTCTTTCTATCCTTAAGGAGAGGTCAGGCAGTCGGCTTCCCGGCAGCGTTTCGTTGAAGAAGCCATGAACCATGAGCCGCCTCTACTCGTCCACGGGCACATCGAGATTAGACTCACCGATCGCGCATTCTGACAGGATGCCCGGCGCCGGGCCCCACGCGGGACTCTGCCGAGGAATCGGATGGACTTCGAGGGGGCAAGGGTGAACAAAAACATGGTCACCCGGCATCCCCCAGATGTCGCGATCTTCCCAAGAAGTCAGGCCCACCGGGCCCGCACCCTGATAGACGTCGTTTGGGAATCGATCACAACCTATGCCGAATCGCTGGCCATTGACGACGGAACCGCCTGTCTGACGTATGGAGCGCTTGGTTCGCGGATGAAAGCCCTCGCCGAGCGCCTTTGGGCCCGGGGCATCGGTGCCGGCGACCGGGTGGGCGTCCGGGCGCAATCAGGATCTTCGGATCTCTATATAGCCATTCTTGGCATCATGGCCTGCGGCGCGGCCTATGTCCCGGTTGATATAGACGAACCACATGAACGCGCGGAGACTGTGTGGTCGGAAGCGGGTGTCTGCGCAATGATCGGAGGGCAACTTGAAATCTCCTTGGTCCCAGTACGCCGGGCACGGGGCCACCGTCGAGAGCCGCTTCCAGAGGATGACGCGTGGATCATTTTTACGTCCGGATCAACCGGTAAGCCGAAAGGGGTCGCCGTTACGCACCGGTCCGCTGCGGCTTGGGCCGATGCGGAGGCTGACATGTATTGCCAGGGCAACCCGTTGGGCCCCGGCGACAGAGTCCTTGCCGGGTTGTCCGTGTCATTCGATGCATCCTGTGAGGAAATGTGGCTGGCCTGGAGAAACGGCGCATGTCTGGTCCCGGCACCGAGAACCATAGTCCGCTCCGGCGCGGATCTTGGACCTTGGCTCGTTCAGCGTCACATAACTGCGACATCGACAGTGCCCACACTTGCAGCTCTGTGGCCCGCAGATGCCCTCGACGGTATCAGGCTCCTTATTCTTGGTGGCGAAGCCTGCCCGGCGGCCCTGATGAATCGTCTGGCAGGTTCGCGGCGGGAAGTCTGGAACACTTATGGGCCTACAGAGGCCACCGTGATCTCTTGCGGGGCGATGTTTGATGGCACGGAGCCGAATCGGATCGGGCTCCCATTGCCGGGTTGGGATCTCGCGGTGGTCGGCAGGGAAGGGAATCCGGTCCGCTGGGGGGAAGTAGGCGAACTTGTCATCGGCGGAGTCGGGCTCGGCCGTTATCTCGACCCGACGGAGGACGCTGCGAAATATGCTCCGATGGCCGGTTTAGGCTGGTCACGCGCGTACCGCAGTGGTGACGTGGTGCTCGCTGACCCCCGTGGCCTGGTCTTTCGAGGTCGGGCGGATGATCAAGTGAAGCTTGCGGGGCGCCGTGTGGAATTGGGCGAGATCGACGCGGCACTGACGCGCATCCCCAACGTCGCGGCAGCGGCCAGCGCCGTCCGCACCACTTCGACTGGCAATAGCGTTCTTGCAGGGTTTCTTGTGCCAGCATCTGGAACCGACATAGACCTGGCGGCGGCCCGTTCCCGGCTTATGGAGGTGCTACCCGCGCAGCTGGTGCCCACCTTGGGCGTGGTTCAATCGCTGCCAATCAAAGCCTCGGGCAAAGTCGATCGGAAGGCTCTCCCCTGGCCGCTGCCCGGCGGTCTGCCCGTAGATTCAGCAGAGCAACTTACCGGGACGTACGCATGGCTCGCAGAGCAGTGGACTAAGGTTCTAGGTCCCACGAACCTCACAATGCATAGTGACTTTTTCGCCCTTGGCGGAGGAAGCGTCGCCGCGGCACAGCTGATCTCCTTAGTCAGAACCAGGCACGCCGAGGCATCCATCGCAGATATTTACGCCACCCCGGGTCTCGGTCCGATGGCGGATCACCTCGCCGGCCTCGCCGCTCCCACGTGGGACAAGCGCGAATCCACTTCAACACCGAGGTGGACAGGCCTGCTTCAGCTGCCGCTGATCCTGGGTCTGTACTACGCCAATGGCCTGAAGTACCTCACGGCCCTATCAGTCGCCAGCTTGATCCTCCGGATGGCCGGTGCTACCTGGGCGCCCAACCCCCCGCTGCTCCCGACTGTGGCGGCATGGTTCGTACTCTTCAGCGCCCCATCCCGCTTGGCCATCGCCGCGGGATGCGCCCGCCTCTTGACGCATGGAATTCTCCCGGGCAGCTTCCCCCGGGGCGGCCTTGTTCATGTACGGCTGTGGGCCGCGGAGCGCATCGTCGCCTACTGCGCGCTCGATTCCCTGATGGGAACACCCTTTGCGTCCTGGTACGCGCGGGCCGTGGGATGCCACATCGGCAAGGGTGTGCACCTCGATGCCATACCTCCAGTGACCGGGATGGCAGTAATCGGGCCAAATGCGTCCATTGAACGTGGTGTGGACATGGCCGGCTACTGGATCGACGGCGGTGTCCTGACGATAGGGTCCATCGACATAGGCAGCCATGCAACAGTGGGCGCCCGCTCGACGCTCCTGCCCGGCGCTCACATTGGAACCGCGGCTGAAGTTGCCCCGGGAACATGCGTCAGCGGATTCGTTCCGGACGGACAGCACTGGACCGGTTCACCGATGCGGCACGTCGGCGTCGCCGGCAAAGGATGGCCGGAAACGCCCGCCCCCCAGCGCTCGGCACGCGTCGAGAGGCTCCGCTACCCGCTTTCGCTGTTCGGATTAGTCCCAATCATGGCCCTGTCCGCGCTGCCCGCGGAATTGCTGATTTTCGTGGCAGGCCGCGGCAGCGGAGACCTCGAGAGTACGCTCCAAACGGTGGCTGTGTGGACACCTCTGGCCGTCGTACTCACGTTAATGACCTATCTGTTCCTTACTGCAGCGCTTGTCCGTTTGCTCAGCCGCCTGATTGCACCCGGATTCCATCCATCCGCGGGGCCGGCGGCGTGGGCTGCGTGGCTGATAGATCTGCTGCTCACGAGGGCACTCAAACTGGCATATGCCATATACGCAAGCCTCTTCACCCCCCGATGGATGCGACTGCTCGGCGCCAAAGTTGGCAAGGGCGTTGAAATATCCACCGTGGAAACCATGCCTCGCCTGACAAATATTCAGGATCGTTCCTTCCTTGCGGACCACTCTCTGGTCTCCTTCAAGCGCGCCCGCGGAGGCTGGTTGCAGTTTGGACAGGCGAGCGTCGGAGAAAAATCCTTCCTCGGTAACTCCGCGGTTGTTGGCCCGGGTCGCCGTATGCCTGATAAGTCGCTGATCGCAGTCTTGTCCTCGGTTCCGGACGACATGCCGGAAGGAACTTCCTGGTTCGGTCGCCCGCCCATCAAGCTGACCCGGCCGGTGGACCACAGCGATCCGTCCCGGACGTACAACCCACCGCGCCGCCTTCTCGCAGCCCGCGGGGCGGTGGAGGCCTGCCGGATCGTGCCCTCCATCATCACGGCATGGCTCGGCCTGGTCGCGCTTTACGTGCTCGCCTCAACATATTCGCAGTCAGGTCTTATGATCACGATTCTGCTATCTGGTCCGGTGCTTTTATGCACCGCGGTCGCATCGTGCCTTGTCGCCCTGGCGGCCAAATGGGCGCTGGTCGGACGGTTCCGACCCTCTGCGCATCCCTTGTGGAGTTCGTTCGTCTGGCGCAACGAGCTGGCCGATGTTTTCACCGAATCACTGGCTGGCGAACTCATCGGCATGAGTGTAGGCACGCCCATTATTAACCTCTGGCTTCGCTGCATGGGAACGAAGGTAGGGCGGCGGGTATGGTGCGAGACTCGCAGGCTTCCAGAATTTGACCTTATTACGCTCCGCGACGGCGTCACCGTCAACAGAGGATGTGTCGTCCAGACGCATCTCTTCCATGACCGAATCATGCGCATGGACGAAATCAATCTCGGGATGAACTCGACACTTGGGCCCAACAGCATCGTGCTCCCGGGAAGCAGCGTCGGTACCGGAGCGACAGTCGGCGCCGCTTCACTAGTCATGCTTTCCGAAGCCGTCCCGGCTGACAGCAAATGGGCCGGCAATCCGCTCCATATCTAAATCCCGCCGCACCGCGGCACATGACGAACACGTAGCCGGAAATCCAGCCCGTCTCCCATGAATGTCCCCCGAGGCGGATGGTCCCGAACCCTTGGAAACTGTGGAGCTAAGGAGATTCGAACTCCTGACCTCTTCGATGCGAACGAAGCGCTCTACCAACTGAGCTATAGCCCCGAAGCAACGCCGGTCCTGAGGGAACGGCGTTGCCGGTGTCCCTAGGCTACAAACTATCTGCGCTGTTTTCCAGCCAGCCCCGGAATGTCTCGTTGCCGTGTCGCGCCTCCGGCACCAGGTTCAGCCCCTCGCGCAAATAGCGGCCCATCGCGCCGGGCAGCGGCAGGCGCACCAGTTGGCCCTTTACGCCCGTGGCCCGCTGCCACTCCCGGGCAAAATCGGCCATGTCCTTGGATTCCGGGCCGCCGAGGTTCAGCACCCGGTGCCGCGGTCCCGCAGCTGGAACCGGCGCCGGTTCCAAGGCGGTTTCCAGCAGCACCGCGGCCGCGTCGGCCGGCGACACCGGCTGGAACCGGGCGCCTCGCACCACGGGGATGGCCCGTACTTTCGAGCCGGCGCCGAACATCATCGCCAGCAACGAATGAAACTGGGTGGCACGGACCACTGCTGTCTCCAGTCCGGACAGCTCGTAGACGTGTTCTTTGGCCGCCTTCGACCGGTAGAAGGCGGAGTTGCTGCGATCGCAGTTCACAATGGACAGCATGACGGCCCTGGCCGTACCCGCATCCTGGGCGGCGGCCAGAAGACGCGCGCCGCCGTCGGCGAAATTCTTGCGTGCCTTCCCGGAGCGTCCTTCCAGGCAATCAATCACGACGTCGGCGCCGGCGAGGGCGGCCGCGACCCCTTCGCCCGTTGTCACGTCCGCGCGGAAGTATTCCGCGCCCCCGATGTTACCGGCGCTGCCGGCCGCCGGCGGGTTGCGGCTGAGGACGGCCACCAAGTGCCCGGCGTCGACAGCCCGGCGCACCACTTCACGGCCTACTTGGCCGGTTCCGCCGGCGACGCAAATCCTTGTCATGAGCCGAGGCTACCGCCACGAAGCCCACCGGCGACGTTACGGGGAAGTGAAAACCCCGGGCAGCCATTGCTGGCTGCCCGGGGCGAAATCTCCGGAAGAGCGGACCGGGTCAGGCGCGTCGCCGCTGGAGGACATCGTCGAGGTTGCTCAAGGCGCTCTGGGCCTTACTGAGCTGCTTTGACTCGGAATCGTCGGCGGTCCGCGGATCGGACGCGGCCGGCCGCGCCGAGGCCTGCTTGAGGGACGGCTTCCCGACGGCTTTCGGCGCCTCAGGGAGGTCCAGGGGCATCGGGGCTGCGCGTTCGGCCTTCGCGGCTTCGACGTAGGTGGGCTTAGGAACGTCGACGGGCTCCCAGCTGGAGCCCTCCGGGGCTGCCGCCGTTTCGGCCGCCACAGCCGCCGAGGTATCCCCCGAGGCTGCCGCTTCGGCGAGGGCAGCCTGGCGGAGCTCGAGTGCGGTCAGCGGCTTCGGCGCAGGCTCGGGCGTGGCCCGCTCCGCTTCTGCGTCGAAAAGAGGGCTTTCCGGCCGGGCACCGGGACGGCCGGCAGGAAAGGAGGGGATCTCTTCGGGCACTGAGGGCCGCGCAGTGGTGCGTTCGGGGCTGCCCATGGCTGCACGGAATGCGGCGTTCATTTTCCGCCGGCGGTCGCGGACAGCGAGGCGGCGGAGCACCGCCACGGCGGTGACGGCGCCCAACAGGGCCGCCACCGGGAGCCAGCCGGAACCGATCCCGAAAAGTAGAAGGGCCGCGGACACGATTCCCGTGAGGAAGGACAGGAGACCGGCTACCGCCAGCACCAGCCGTCCCCAACGAACCCGGAACGCCGGGGCGGTCGCCGCAGAAATTGGTTTCCCTCCAGGCGTCGCGCCGGTGCTTGCACCACGGCCTGGGGTGCCGCCAGCCGGTTGTGCGCGCTGGGTGCTGATCATGGGTTTCTCCTGATGCGCCGCCATTTTCATAACCTTCCCCGCATGTGGTTCTGCTGGTTCCATGTCAATGACGTCCGCCAGGAATTCGCCTGCAGGCTGCAGCTGGTGGCGCCCGTTCCGGAGAACGTAAGGCGCCACCCACACGATCCAGAGCGCAACAGCAATGACAAGGATCACAGAGCTGCTAAGAGGGAAGTCCACATCAAAACCGTATGAGGTATATGGGGTGCTGCCCCGCATTGCTAGGGGTGTGTCGCGCGCGCGGCGTCAACTGGCCGGCGTCGGGGCGTCGTGGCTGGTCAGGAGGCCGTCACAGGTTCAGGCCGGGCGGGTTCTCAGCCACCGCGCGAGGAGGCCTTCCGGCACTTCCTCGGCGGTGAGCGCGAAGGTCCGGTGGTCCGCCCATTCACCGTTGATGTGCAGGAACCTGGGCCGGAATCCCTCGTCGCGAAACCCGAGTTTTTCCACCACCCGCAGGCTCGGCGCGTTCTCCGGCCTGATGTTGATCTCCATGCGGTGCAGGCCAAGGGTGCCAAAGCAATAGTCCGTCGCCATGGCCACGGCGGTCGGGGCGATCCCCCGTCCGGCCCGCTCCTGGTCGACCCAATAGCCAAGCGTGGCCATCATGGCCGATCCCCACACGATCGAGGACACAGTCAACTGTCCCACGATCACCGGGGCCTGGTGGCCTGGCGTCCATTCCGCGATGACGAAGGGCAGGGCCGTGGCCTGCGCGGCTTGGGCCTTGAGCGAGCGCACCATCTGCCGGTAGTCCGGCAGGCCGCCGCCGGGGACCGGGTTTGATGCCTCCCAGGGGGCCAGCCACTCGCAGTTACGGGACCGGAGTGCTGTCCACTCCTTGCGGTCCCGGTACCGGATGGGGCGCAACACAATGTCGCCACTCTCCAGAGTCACCGGCCAGGTGAAGCTGCCCCCCACGGGAGTTACTTAGCGAGGCTGGGGGCCAGGCTGGACGCGAAGCCGGACAGCCATTCGCGCAGGCCCGGGCCGAGGTCCTCACTGTCGCAGGCGAGCTGGACGCAGGCCTTGAGGTAGCTGAGCTTGTCGCCGGTGTCGTAGCGGCGGCCGCGGAAGACGACGCCGTACACGCCGTAGCCCTCGCCGGTGCCGGCCGAGAGCTCCTGCAGCGCGTCCGTGAGCTGGATTTCTCCGCCGCGGCCGGGCTCGGTGCGCTCAAGCACTTCAAAGACGGCCGGGTGCAACACATAGCGGCCAATCACGGCGAGGTTGGACGGCGCGTCCTCGACATCGGGCTTCTCCACGAGCTGGTTGATGCGGACGTAGTCCTCACCGCCGATCGCCTCGACGTCGGCGCAGCCGTAGGCACTGATCTGGGACGGATCCACCTCGATCAGAGCGACCACCGACCCACCGGTCTTGGCCTGGACCTCGATCATGGTGCTGAGCAGCTCATCGCGGGCATCGATGAGGTCATCGCCCAGGAGGACGGCGAACGGCTCCTGCCCGACGTGCTGCTTGGCACGGAGGACGGCGTGGCCGAGGCCCAGGGGATCGCCCTGGCGGACGTAGTGGATGTCACCGAGGTTGCTGGCGGCCTGGATGGACTCAAGCTTCGCCGTGTCGCCCTTCGCCTCAAGTGTGGCCTCCAACGTCGGAACGCGGTCGAAGTGATCCTCCAACGCCCGCTTGTTGCGGCCCGTGATCATCAGGATGTCGTTCAGGCCGACATTCACGGCCTCCTCAACGACGTACTGGATGGCCGGCTTGTCAACGACAGGCAGCATTTCCTTGGGCATGGCCTTCGTTGCCGGAAGAAACCTAGTACCAAGGCCCGCGGCGGGGATGACGGCCTTACGGACGGAAGCGTTGGGTGTATTCACTCGACTAATCTAACGGAGGGACCAATCATTGCGTAATTTTTATTCGCACCGCCCGCCGGGTCATCCCCGGCGCGTCGCGGCCGCAAGAGGCAGAGGACGGGCCAGCATGGCGTCAAAAGAGGAAATACGCTCCAGCCACAGGGCGAAGCGTTCCGCGCTCCCGCCGGCCGCACAGGATGCCGCTGCGGCGGGCATCGCCCGCCATGGGCTCCAGTGGGCCTCCGGACTGGCCCGCGGCCGCCAGGGCATTTTCGCGGCGTACCTCGGTGTGGACGCCGAACCGCCGACGCTGCCGCTGTTGACGGCCCTGACCGAGGCCGGGCACCGGGTGCTGCTTCCGGTTTGCGAACCCGAAATCGAACTCAGCTGGGTGTATTGGACGCCGCAGTCCGGGTTTGTGCGCAGCCGGTACGCCCCCATCCAAGAGCCTGTCGGAGAGCGCCACAGCACCGCCGTAATGCGCGACGCCACCGCAATCATCCTCCCGGCCACAGCCGTGGATTTCTCGGGCAACCGCATCGGACAAGGCGGCGGCTACTACGACAAGTTCCTTGCTTCGCTGGCCGCCCTGCCTCTTGCGTCCGGCGAGGCGTCCGACGAGGCGTTCGACGAGGCGTTCGACGCTGTCGCGCTGCCGACTGCCGCCGTCGTCTATGACACTGAGGTACTGCCCGCGGGCAGCATTCCCGCCGAGTCGTTCGACCGGAAGGTCGACGCGGCGCTGACCCCGGGCGGGATCATCCGGCTCGATTGATGCCACCTCGGCTGATATGGGTTCCGGCCAAGGTGGTAGAATTGGCACTCAGGCCCTGCGACTGCTAAGCACGGAACCCGTCGATAGACATATCGGCCGCGATCCGGACTCGACAGCACGGGACCTGCTCGTTTGCCCCAAAGTGAGGATTTCCAGTGCCCACGTATGCATATGCCTGCAAGGACTGCAGCCACGCCTTCGAGATCGTGCAGTCGTTCAGCGATAACTCCCTGACGTCCTGCCCCGAGTGCCAGGGCACACTGCGCAAGAAGTTCAACAGCGTCGGCGTAGTGTTCAAGGGCTCCGGCTTCTACCGGACCGATTCGCGCGACGCCAAGGGCAGCACGGTTTCCCCGGCCCCCGCAGCTCCTGCGGCCACCCCCGCACCAGCACCCGCCGCCGCGGGCTAGCAGGGTACCCGCCGGCTTACGGCGGGCCCGCCAGTTCGGCGCCGGCCCGCCAGCTGTGCCTCTGCCGGCAGAGTCAGCCTAATCCTGGCCCGCTGGCCATTGTCCACATAGGCGGTTCCGCGGCTGCCGCCGATGCATGCGGGTCCGTAGCGTGGCGGCATGGACCTTTTTCTCAGCGCGGCTTGCCCGCCTTCGTTCTGGACGTCGTCCACGGCTTCGTCCCTGCCGTCCCGCCCAATGCCCGTCGAGTCCTCCGCCCGCTGGGCCCGCACCGGGATCCGCCCCGCCCACCTTCCTGCCGCCACGTTGTCCGCGGCTGGCCGCCCGTTCCGGAGCCGGAACGGCCCGGCAAAGCCCCGCCGGCAGCGGCCGCCCCGCGGCCGTCCGTCACAGCACCGCCTGCGCGGCTGGCTAAACCGGAACCGGCGGCTAATCGCGGCCCTCCTGTTCTGCATCCCCGCAGGCCTGACGGTTCAGCAACTGACAACCGCGCCCGCTGACACCGTCGTAGCTTTCGCCGCAGCGGCGGATCTTCCCGCCGGAAAGACCCTGGAATCCGGCGATGTCAGCAGCATCACCGTGCCGCCCGGGCTCGTGCCTGCCGGCAACCCCGGCAGCGAGACGGCGTTCGAGGGAAAACAGTTGGCCGCACCCCTGCGCCGCGGCCAACTCCTCACCGACGCCCAGATCCTGGGCCCGGGGCTGCTCGCAGGAAGCCCGCCCGGCTCTGCAGCCGTGCCGCTGAGGATGGCGGATCCGGCCTCCATCCAGCTGGTCTCCCCCGGGCAGCTCGTCAATGTGGTGCTGACCGGCGGCAACGGCTTTGAACAACCCGCCCGAAGCCAAATCCTGGCCGAAGCGGTGCCGGTGCTCTGGACCTCAGCGCAGGGCGGCAGGGCTGGGCCGTGGCCCGCCGCCGCGGAGACTGACGGGCTGGTGGTAGTAGCAGCGGCGGCCGACCAGGCACGAAGACTGGCGGGCGCGTCTACCCAAGGCAAGCTGTTCTTCGTGCTTGTCGCGGCCGCGCCCGGCTAGAGTCGGCAGTCCCCTGCGCCGGTCGCCGCCGGCAGGGGCGGCAGGCTCTGCGGTGCGGGCCACAACGTCAGCCCCAGTGCGGCGGCTTCTGCTCCTGGAGCCATGCGTCGTGATCGTACTTGTCAGGCTGGTCACCCCAGCGCCGGGGGTCGTCTTCCGCCGCCTTGTTCGGCAGCACGCCTTCGGGGACGGTAATCTGTGCCCCCGAACGGCGGGACGCCTCCGTTGCCGCTTCCTGGTCCGGCCCGTCTCCGGCCAACTCGCCGGACTTCGGCTCAGCGGTCTTGGGCTCAGCGCCGCCGGTCGCGTCGCCCTCGCCAGGGCCGGTGTTGCCGGTGTTGCCGGTGTTGACTGTGTTGTCGTGGTTGTCTTGGATGTCGCCGTCCGCACTCATGCTGCCGGCCTCCTTACTGCCTGTATTGCCTGTTATCCCTGTTGCTGGTTCCTGCCGGCGCAATTCCTGGCCCGCAGTTTCGTGGCCACGGAATACCCGTCCCGCGGGTTCGGCGGCCACGTGGTACTCCGCCGCCCGCGCCTCGTCAATCGCCAGGTGCTCGATGTCGTCGTCAAAGAACCCCTGCGATGTCCGGAGCCGGCTGGAAACGGGAGGCTTCTCCAACCCGAGGTAGCCGCCAATGCGATCGGCGCAGGCCGAGGGGTCGGTGAAGACCTCAATGGTCCACAGGGGCATGTAGCGCCAGCCAAGCCGTTCCAGGAGCTGCGGCCGGAGTCTGCTCCGTTCCCGGACGCTCATCCGCCGGTAGTGGCCGGTGCCATCTGACTCGATCGCTACCGGACGGGGAATCTCCGCATCGTCCTGGCCGATGGTCGTCATGGGATCGGCGGCCGCCACCATGTTCAGGACGCCGTCGTATTGGTGCCACACCCGTGCCCCACGTGCGCGGAGCCGGTCACCCAGGTCGGCCACGAGCGGGTCAGCGCCGAGCGCCTGCTCGCTGGCCGCGGCCCGGGAGGCGGGGCTGCCAAGATCTGTATTGCCCGCAATCTCACGGTCCAGCAGTTCGTAGAAGTCCACGGCGCCGTGGCTGAGGCGGCTGACATCGAGGTCTTCGGGGCGGAAGCAGCTGAGCACGTGCAGGGACCGGCGGGCACGCGTCATCGCCAAGGCGAATTTGGCGCGGCCCCCGTCAGCGGAGAGCGGCCCGAGGCTGTGGAGGGTGCGCCCATGCGGGGTGCGGCCGTAGCCCGGGGAAAAGACGACGTGGTCGCGGACCAGGCCCTGGGCCCGTTCCAGATCCACCACGCGGAAGGACTCGTCCCCCGCCGTGAAGAAGCTGCCGAGCATCGGGTAGTTGGGCAGCTGCGCCCTGATGGCCTCGCCGATCCGGGCGGCGTGGCGAAGGCTTCCGGTCACCACGGCCAGCGAGGTCCGAGGCCGGAGTCGGGCGTGCTCGAAGACCAGTTCCACCGCGCGGTTCACCTCGGCAACAACCGATTCAACGCCGTCGTGGTCAGCGCTGGGCAGCCCCGTGCCGTCGGGCAGGTACTCCACGCTGAGGGTCCGGTCAAGGCCCGTGGCGGATTGCCCTTCAGGGAGCCGGGTCAGTTCCCCGCCGTAAAAACCCTTGCTGAGCTGGCGCACCAGGTCTTCATCGACCGCACGGTACACGGTCCTCAGGTTCCCGACCGGAAGCACAGCGGACAGTGCCCGGTACGAGCTCTCAACGCTTTGGTAGGAGCTCTCCCCCGCCGCGAGCCGTTCGACGCCCACGGTAAAGGTCCGTGGGCTGGCGATCTGCTCGTCGCCGAAGGCGATGACCTGACGAGACCGGGCGATGGCCGGGAGGACTGCCTGCAGCGAGGTCGTCTCCGCGTCCAGGATCACGACGGCGTCGAAGGTCTGATCGATCGGCAGGAGGCTCGTCAGGAGGTAGGGGCTGACGGACCATACCGGCACGAGGGTGGGCAGCAGCTCCTGCGCCTGGCCGCTCAGGGCTGCCAGGGTCACCCGGCCGTCCTTGAGCAGGCTGCGCAGCAGCTCGGCCTCGCGGGGGTGCGCCGCGATAGCCGTACGCCAGCGCTCGGACAGGTTCCATCGCAGCCGGGCGGCGCCGCTGGCGATGTGGGCGTTGTCCGCTAGACGGTACTCCGCCTCAAGCTGGCGCAGGGCGTCGCCGTCGGACATGGCGAGGTAGTCATCGCCGCTGATCATGGCTTCCAGGGCCGACTGCCACCAGGCCAGCTCCAGCTCGGCGGTCACCGACCGCTCGGGAACCTCGCGCTCGGCAAGGTCGGCGAGGAGCTCGCCGAGGCCGTGCTCACGCATGCTCTCGACAAGCAGGGTGCGCTCCGGCAGGGTTTCCAGGGTCGCGGTGTCGGCGACCAGCCGCCGCACCCGGGGCAGGAGTTCGTCGTAGGGCGCGCGGTCCAGGTCGCCGCCGGCGGGGGTGTGCTTGACCGCCTGGCCGAGTTCAGCCAGTTCCGCTGCGAGTTCCCGGTACAGGCCTGTGATTTCGCCCAGCCCGGACGGCACGGCCGGGTGCCGCTGCGTGGTGGCGTAGCCGGACCAGGCGGCGCGCTGCTCCTGCACGAGGACGAGGGAACTGTGCAGGTCCGCGATGTGCACCCCGGGCCGGACGTACTCCTTGGCCACCCTGCGCAGGCGTGAGCGCTGCATGGACGGCATCTCGATCCCGCGTTCCCTACGCCAGCCGGAGGACGCCGTGGCGGAGATCAGGTCATGGACGGGCCGGTCAAAGATGTCGGGAGTGAACTTGTCCAGGCTTTCGCGGACGGCGACGAGAAGTTCGATCTGCTCGCCCCATTCGGCGAAGGTCCCGCCGAGTCGGATCTCTGCGTGTTCCGCCACGGCGTCCATGCGTCCGCGCAGCAAGGGCAGTTTCTCTGCCACGGATCGGGCGACGCTCTGCGCTTCCTGCGTCTCCTTGCGCGTGAGCAGACGCGCGCCGTGCCAGGGGCTGGTGGTGGACGCGCGGCTGAAGCTGCCGAGCTCGGCAGCGCGGCGGAGCCGGCCGGCGAGCTCCTCGCGGTCCCGGATGTTGTCCAGCACGCTGCGCTTGAGCCGGACAGTCGTCGCCGGCGCCGGCTGGATGGAGGTCAGCTCTGCCAGCGACTGCATGGCCTCGTATGGCGAACAACCCCAGCGCGCCCGGACGTTGTGCAGGGAGGCGACATGCTCCATCAGGGCGTGTCGGTGCCCGGTCAGCGTGGCGTGCAGGTTGCTCAGCTGCGGCTCTAGCGACTTTTCGTTGCGGACGATCGCCCGGACCAGCTGCCCCTTGAGCTGCAGCGGGCTGGCGGTGCCGCTCAGCTGCAGGAGCACGGAATCCAGGCCGAGGCCATCCAGCTGCGCGGAGATCTCGGCGAGGCTGGCGCGCCTGTCCCCCACCACCAGGACGGACTTGCCCCCGTCCACGAGGGCGCCGATGGTGTTGATGACGGTCTGGGTCTGGCCGGTGCCCGGCGGGCTGCTGACCACCAGCGAGTCGCCCGCCCGGACGGCGTCGATGACATGCTGCTGGTCCGTGTCGGCGTCGAGCAGCAAAAGCTCCTCGGCGGGGTCCCGCTCATCCGTGCTGGGGAAACGGCCGGGCTCAAGCACGGGCACGTCGACCCGTTCGCCGGAACCGGACCGTGCCAGCGCGGTGACTACGGGGTTGTTCTGGTTGATCCACGGATCATCGAGGTTGCCGGAGAGGTCGGCGAAGGTGGAGACGAGCAGGTTGTGCTCGATCTCCGCACCGTGAATCGGCTGGACCAGGGTGCCGAGGCGGTCCAGAACGGGTTGGGGATCATATCGGGCCGTGCTGTACGCCATCCGGGTGACCGCATTGACGTCAAAGACGATCCCGTGGACTGATTTGAGGTGCCGGACCAGCGCCGGGTTGATCTGCGCCTGTTCAGTGAGTTGCAGTTCGTAGTCGTCCTCGCCGGGGCGCACCGTGAGGGAAATGGCGGTGAGCATGACCGGGGCCGAGATCCGTTGCGGCTTACCCCCGACGGCGGATGTCCAGACGACGGTGCCGGCGGAGAAATACCCCGCGTCGATGCCGCGGTCATTGGCGAGCTCGAAGATCTTGGAGCGCAGGTTGCGCGACGCCCGGGCCGCAACAACGTACTGCTGGCGGTCGCGGATCAGCGTGGAGAGCCGGGTGCGCCGGCCTGCCATCAGCTGGGCAAGCCCTGACGGATGGGCATGGGTCAGGTCGATCGAGCCTTCGGGCGTCTTGGTGAAGCGCAGCATGGTATCTGCTCCGGTGACGGGCTTGAGCCCCGACAGCCATTTCCTGAACTCCTCGGAGTCCTCGGGGTGGCCTTGACCAACTGACACTGCTGCCTTCTTTTCTGTGCTCGACTTCTCTGTGCCGGACCGTGGCGGGCTCGACTTTGGCGCGTTCGACGTATCAACGCTCGTCTGAATTGCGTCCGCGTTTTCCCCGGCCGCGTAGTGTGAGCTCGCGGTTGTCTGGCTCGCGCGGGACGCCTTGGACCATACCGACATGCATTCGAGCGTAGCCCGAATCCCCCGCACGTGCGGGGCCGCAACACTGGGCGGTGCGAAATTCAGCCCGAATTGTCAGGAACAAAATGAAATGGCCGGCCTCGAAAGGCCGGCCATTCACATTGTTATTCCCACTCGATGGTTCCCGGCGGCTTGCTGGTCACATCCAGCACCACGCGGTTGACGCCGTCCACCTCGTTGGTGATCCGGTTGGAAATCCGGGCCAGGAGGTCGTAGGGCAGCCGTGACCAGTCGGCGGTCATGGCGTCCTCGGAAGACACGGGGCGCAGGACAATCGGGTGCCCGTAGGTGCGGCCGTCGCCCTGGACGCCCACGCTGCGGACGTCCGCCAGCAGCACTACGGGCATCTGCCACACTTCGTCATCGAGTCCGGCGGCGGTCAGTTCGGCGCGGGCGATCGCGTCGGCCTTGCGGAGCAGGTCCAGGCGTTCCTTGGTGACATCGCCGACGATCCGGATGCCGAGGCCCGGGCCGGGGAAGGGCTGGCGTCCGACGATTTCCTGCGGCAGGCCGAGCTGCGCGCCGACCGCGCGGACCTCGTCCTTGAACAGGGCGCGCAGCGGTTCAACGAGTTCAAACTGCAGGTCCTCGGGGAGCCCGCCCACGTTGTGGTGGCTCTTGATGTTGGCCGCACCTTCGCCGCCGCCGGATTCGACGACGTCGGGGTACAGGGTGCCCTGGACGAGGAACTTGATCTTTTCACCGTGCGCCGCGGCCTCAGCGATGATCGCCAGTTCGGCTTCCTCGAAGGCGCGGATGAATTCGCGGCCGATGATCTTGCGCTTGGTCTCGGGGTCGCTGACGCCGGCAAGGGCGCTCAGGAAGCGCTCCTGCTCGTTGGCGACGTAGAGCTTGACGCCGGTGGCGGCCACGAAGTCACGTTCGACCTGTTCGGCTTCGCCCTCGCGCAGCAGCCCGTGGTCTACGAAGACGCAGGTCAGCTGGTCGCCTACTGCGCGCTGGACCAGAGCGGCCGCCACTGCCGAGTCGACGCCGCCGGAAAGGCCGCAGATGACCCGGGCGTCGCCGATCTGGTCGCGGATGCGCTGGACCTGTTCTTCCAGAATGTTGCCGGTGGTCCAGTTCGGTTCCAGGCCGGCGCCCTTGAAGAGGAAGTTTTCCAGGACCTGCTGGCCGTAGGCCGAGTGCTTGACCTCGGGGTGCCACTGGACGCCGTAGAGGCGCTTGTCCTCATTGGCGAACGCGGCGACGTCGGCGCCAGCCGTCGTCGCGAGGACCTCAAAGCCCTCGGGCGCTTCATGGACGGAGTCGCCGTGGCTCATCCAGGTGCTCTGGTGCTGGGGCATGCCGGCCAGGATAGAGCGGCCCTCGCCCAGGGTGGTGGTCTCGGTGGCGCCGTATTCGCGGAGCCCCGTCTGGGCCACCTTGCCGCCGAGGGCGTTGGCCATGGCCTGGAAGCCGTAGCAGATGCCGAAGACCGGGACGCCGGCCTCGAAGAGGTCGGCGCCGACGCTGGGGGCGCCGTCGGCGTAGACGCTCGAGGGGCCGCCCGAGAGGATGATCGCGGCGGGGTTCTTGGCCAGCAGCTGCTCGGTGCTGTAGGTATGCGGAACCACTTCCGAATACACATTCGCTTCCCGGACGCGGCGGGCAATCAGCTGCGCGTACTGGGCACCGTAGTCAACAACCAGAACGGGCCTGTGGGACGTCTGGGATGCAGAGGGAGTAGTCACCCCACTAGCCTACTTTGCGCCGCTGCCCGCCCGCACCTTGAGTAGCCGGTACGGGCCCCGAATCACGGGCGGAGGTAAGCGAACTCACACGCCCGACGGCGGCAGCCGGCGTCGTGTCGCTGTTCAGAACCGCTGGGGTTCAGAACTGCTGGGGTTCAGAACCGCTGGGGTTCAGTACCGGTGCGGTTCAGTACCGCTGCGGTGCCTGCGGGTTCGCCGCGAGCTCGGCCTCGACCTCTGCGTGGAACTTCTTCTCGACGAAGAAGGACAGGAACGGCACGACGCCGCCCAAGGCCATAACCACGAGCTTGGTGAACGGCCAGCGCATGAGGGACCACAGCCGGAAGTTGGAAATGAGGTACACGACGTACATCCAGCCGTGCACGATCAGGACCGTGACGGAGAGGTTAACGCCCCCGATCACCCCTGGCGGCTCGGCGTCGGCGAATCCGAAGCCGAACGGCTGGCCGGTGATGGCGTTGGTGCCGCCGGCGAAGAGGTACTGCCCGAAGCCGTACCGGGCGATCAGCTCGGCGCACAGCAGGAGCAGCATCGAGCCTGTCAGGTAGGCGAGCACCTTGTAGAACTTCAGGGCGGACCGGATTTGGGCCTCGGTGCCGCCGAAGCGGCGCTTCTTGCCGGCCTTCCCCGTGCCGTTGGTTGTCTGCGGCTGGATGGCGGGCTGGGGCTCGATCATGATTGCACTCTCGGGTCTGTGGGGCGGGGGGCTGTGGGATGCGGGTCGGTGGCCTGTTCGGCCGTGCGGTGGTCGGCTGCGGGGTGTTCGGCTGGGTGGTGTTCGGCTGGCGGCTCGTCCCCGGCCAGTTCCTCGTCGAGCTCGTCTTCGAGGTCCCGGCGGTAGTCGTCCTTGACGAGTCGCCACCAGATGAACAACGCGAAGCCGGCAAAGACGACCCATTCCACCGAATAGAAGAGGTTCAGCCCGTTGAGCTGCTGCGCGGGCGGCTGCGGGCCGATCCGGAGGGGTTTGACGTCGCCGCCGGTGGCTGAGGCCCCGACGTCGGTGCCGCCGGCCAGTTCGGTGCTGGCGGCGACAAAGCCCGGGTAGCTGCTGATGTTCCAGTCGTTGATGAGTTCGGCGACCGAGACGGCGCTGGCGCGGCCGGGCCCGGGATCGGTGTGCGGCAGCGGGGACTCGGAGGGCAACAGCCGTCCCGTCAGTTCGATGGTGCCCGACGGCGGCGCCACGGCGTCCGCGGGATCCGCGACCCAGCCGCGCGCGACCGGAATCCAGGTCTGCGGCGTGGCTCCGCCGCCCAACAGGGCCGGAGCATCTTTGACCGCGAAGGCGGAAACGATCCAGTAGCCCTTCGCCCCGTCGTTGAGGCGGCCCGGAACCAGGACCTGCTTCCGGGGGTCGTAGCTGCCGGTGACGGAGACCATCTGGTCGGCCACCGATCCGGGGAAGAATCCGCCCGGCTGTAGGACCGAGGTGAGCTGGCGCGTTTCCTCCGTTGTGGTGGAGACCGGGGCTTCCGCCTGCGTTGAGCGGCCAAACTGCCACTGGCTGAGCAGCACAAAGACCCCGGAAATGGCGATCGCGAAGACGAGTCCTGCGATCCATCGGGGCTTAAGGGCAGTTTTCAACACCTCTTAACCGTACTTCGTCCCTGTGTAGAACAGCGAAACGGGGCAGCTCCGGCAGGCAAGCTAGAGTGGGGCGGCCGGGTCCCTGCGTGGCGACGGAGTCGACACGAAAGGGCCTGCCCCTAGAGTGGGGC
>NZ_FNGD01000001.1:0-401880 GCF_900102895.1 Arthrobacter sp. ov407 | reverse complement strand
GCGTGGCGACGGAGTCGACACGAAAGGGCCTGCCCCTAGAGTGGGGCAGCCGGGTCCCTGCGTGGCGACGGAGTCGACACGAAAGGGCCTGCCCCAATCTCTAGTGGTCGAAGAACACCAGGCTGGAATTGATGAGCTCGGCGATCACTTCGGCGTCGTAGGCGCGGCGCAGCGACTCGCGGAAGGACTCCTTCGACAGTGAGCGTGCCAGCGTCGCGAGAACTTCGAGGTGATCGGAAAAGGAGCTCGCCGGAGTGGCGATGAGCAGAATCACAGTGGCGGGGCCGTCCGTTGCGCCGAAGTCGAGCGCCCTGCCGTACTTCGTGATACCGACCGCGATGGAGGTCTGGGAGACCAGTTCACTGCGGGCGTGGGGCAGGCCCACGCCGCCGGGCAGGCCGGTGGCGAGCTGGTGTTCCCTGGCGTTGACCTGTTTGAGGAAGCCCTCGAGATCGGAAATCCGTCCGGCCGCATGCATGCGTTCCGCGAGCTGGGAGGTGGCGTCGAGCTTGTCCGTGGCATCCATTTCGAGGATCACCATCTCGGGTGTGGTGAGCTCGGCGTCGTACCGGTCCAGTGGTTCCGCCAAGAGATGTCCCTTCGAAGTGGCGTCAGTGCACGCCGGCCGGCAGTCCAATGACTAGCGTACTAATCTGCACGGCCGGCCGGCGCTGGGTCTCAGCGCAGGGGCGTGATGTCCTCCACGCCCAGCCGTGCGGCATCGGCGGATTCGTCGTCCGGCTGCTGCTGGCTCAGGCGCTCGGCATCAACCCGGGCCAGATAGTGCTTGATTTCGCCCTCGCGCTGCGCATCACTCCAGCCGAGAACGTCTCCCACTAGTTTAGCGACTACCGGAGCAGCGGACACACCGCGGTCCCACGCCTCAATCGAAATCCGTGTCCGGCGGGTCAGGACATCCTGGATATGGCGGGCGCCCTCGTGCGAGGCCGCGTAGACAGCTTCGGCGGCCAGATAGTCGTCCGCGCCGGGCAGCGGCTCGGCCAGTTCCGGGCTGTCGGCGATGAGCGCCAGCACCTCAGGAGTCATGGCGCCGTACCGGTTGAGCAGGTGTTCGATCCGGGCCACGTGGACGCCGGTCTCCTCAGCCATCCGGTTCCGCTGGTTCCACGCGGCCTTGAAACCGCTCGCGCCGAGCAGCGGGATCGACTCCGTGCAGCTGGGCGGGACGCGCTCGTCCATGCTGCGCGTTGCCTCGTCGACCGCATCCTTGGCCATGACCCGGTAGGTGGTCCATTTCCCGCCTGCCACCACTACGAGCCCCGGCACGGGGTGGGCCACCACGTGTTCCCGGGACAGCTTCGCGGTGGAATCGCTTTCCCCGGCCAGCAGCGGACGCAGCCCCGCATAGACGCCCTCGACGTCCTCGCGGGTCAGCGGGCGCTTGAGGACCTTGTTGACGTGCTCCAGCAGATAGTCGATGTCCTTGCTGGAGGCCGCCGGGTGGGCCTTGTCGAGGTGCCAGTCAGTATCCGTGGTCCCGATGATCCAGTGCCTGCCCCAAGGGATCACGAACAGGACGGATTTCTCGGTCCGCAGGATCAGCCCCACCGTGGACTGGATCCGGTCACGGGGCACCACGAGGTGGATGCCCTTGGAGGCCCGCACCTTGAGCTGTCCGCGGTCTGTCACCATGGCCTGGGTTTCGTCGGTCCAGACTCCGGTGGCGTTGATGACCTGCTTGGCCCGGATGTTGAAGCTGGAGCCGTCCTCGTGATTGACCACCTTGGCGCCGACCACGCGCTCGCCTTCGCGCACGAAATCCACAACCGACATCTGGTTGACCGCGTGGGCGCCGTAGTGCGCCGCGGTCCGCACGAGGTTCGCGACGTACTTGGCGTCGTCAACTTGCCCGTCGTAGTAGCGGATGGACCCGACGAAGGCGTCGTCCTTGAGGCTGGGGGCGGCGCGCAGGGTTCCGCGCCGACTCAGGTGTTTGTGGAAGGGGACGCCGCGGCTGTGCCCGCCGGTGATGGACATCGCGTCGTAAAGGGCGATTCCGGCGCCGATGTAGGGCCGTTCCAGGAACGGTTTGTGGAGCGGGTACAGGAACGGGACCGGCCGGGCCAGGTGGGGTGCCAGCACGGAGAGAATGAGGCCGCGTTCGTGCAGTGCCTCTTTGACCAGTCCGAAGTCGAGCATTTCGAGGTACCGGAGGCCACCGTGGATGAGCTTCGAGGAACGCGACGACGTCCCGGCTGCCCAGTCATTCGCCTCGACAATACCTACGCTGAGCCCTCGGGTGACCGCGTCGAGGGCGGCGCCGGCGCCCACGATGCCTCCGCCCACGATCAGGATGTCGAGCTCTTTGCCGGGGGCGGCACTGCCCCTGAGCACAGTGATTGAAGCCTCGCGTTCCGCAGGCCCAAGGGCACCTCCGGTCACGGCAGAACCGCCGGCAAAACTGTTCATGTCACGCCTCCATCCGGATCAAACCTCGTAGGGCACCAGACTACGTCCAAGTTTCCCGGATGGGCAGGGCCAACCAACCGCCAGTGTGGCGTTCAGTTGCCGGCGTACGGCGAGACGACGACGTCGACGCGCTGGAATTCCTTCAGGTCCGAGTAGCCGGTGGTTGCCATCGAACGGCGCAGCGCGCCGACGAGGTTGGAGGTGCCGTTGGTGTGGTGGCCGGGCCCGAACAGGACCTCTTCGAGCGGGCCCACCGTTCCCACGTTGACCCTGTCGCCGCGGGGCAGTTCGAGGTGGTGTGCTTCCTGGCCCCAGTGCCAGCCCTTGCCGGGGGCTTCGTCGGCGCGGGCCAGGGCGCTGCCCAGCATCACGGCGTCAGCGCCCATGGCGATGGCCTTGACGATGTCACCGGAGGATCCCATGCCGCCGTCGGCGATCACATGGACGTAGCGTCCGCCGGACTCGTCCATGTAGTCGCGGCGGGCGGCCGCGACGTCGGAGATGGCGGAGGCCATCGGCGAGTGGATGCCCAGGGCGCGGCGGGTGGTGGTGGTGGCTCCGCCGCCGAAGCCGACCAGCACGCCGGCGGCACCGGTGCGCATCAGGTGCAGCGCCGGGGTGTAGCCGGCGGCCCCGCCGACGATCACGGGCACGTCGAGTTCGTAGATGAACTGCTTAAGGTTCAGCGGCTCGTGGTCCTTGGAGACGTGCTCGGCCGAGACCGTGGTTCCGCGGATGACGAAGATGTCGACGCCGGCGGCCACCACGGTCTTGTAGTGTTCCTGCGTGCGCTGCGGGGTCAGGGAGCCGGCCACCGTGACGCCGGCGGCGCGGATCTCGGCGAGGCGCGAGGTGATCAGCTCGGGCTGGATCGGCGCCTGGTAGAGCTCCTGCATGCGCCGGGTGACGGCGGGGCTGTTGGTCTCATCCGCGAGGCCTCCGATCTCGTCCAGCACGGACTGCGGGTTCTCGTACCTGGTCCACAGGCCTTCGAGGTCGAGCACGCCGAGTCCGCCGAGGCGGCCCAGGGCGATGACGGTTTCCGGCGACATGGCCGAATCCATCGGCGCCGCGATGACCGGCATGTCGAACTTGTAGGCATCGATCTGCCAGGAGACGGAGACGTCCTTGGGGTCACGTGTGCGCCGGTTGGGGACGATCGCAATGTCATCCAGGGAGTAGGCACGACGCCCACGCTTGCCTCGGCCAATCTCAATCTCGTAAGTCACGTCCCCACTTTACTTGACCCTGCCATTGACCCGGCATTTGGCCGCACCCCAAGGCTGGGGGCGGGGCAAACGGCGCGGCGGAGGGCGCCGCCGCCCCGGCGGAAAGCGCCCGGCGTTGCCCCAATTTAATCGATAGTCCACCCCGACTTGACATGTTTTGTCAATAGTTTACAAAACCTGAAAATGCCCTTACGTTTGCTTTCGGCTGGCCGGGGGGTTTCGCCCGGCGGCCTCCACACCCCATTCCGGGCATTCCGCAATGCCCGGTTATAGAAAGCAGACCCCATGGGAAGTGCATCACTCAGGAAGTCCCGCATCCTGGCCCTGTCGCTGGCCGCCGTCGTCGGCACCATGACCCTCGCCGTCACCCCGGTGCTCGCCGCCCCCGGCACCGGACCGGTTGCCTCGGAGAATGTCCCGGCGCCGGAGGTCAACGCCGGCGAGGCGTACACGCAGTTCATCGTCAGCTTCAAGAAGACCCCTGGCAACGCCACCCGCAGCGGCCGCGCGAACGCCTGGGGCAAGGCCGCTAGGCAGCAGGGGGTGAGCGTGCAGGAGCTCCGCGCCCTGGCCACCGGAGGAACCCTGATCGCTTCCGACAAGCCCTTGTCGGACCAGGCCGCCACAGACTTCATGAACGAGATCGCCGCCTCCGGGGCCGTCGACGCCGTCGAACCCGATGCCCGCATGACGGCGGTGCTGACGCCCAACGACTCCCGCTACGCCGAGCAATGGGACTTCACCGCGGCCAACGGCATGCGCATCCCCGGCGCCTGGGACGTCGCCACCGGCTCCGGCTCCACGGTCGCCGTGATCGACACCGGCATCACGGCGCACCCGGAGCTGGACAGCAACGTGCTGCCGGGCTACGACTTCGTCTCGGATGCCACCGCGGCCCGCGACGGCAACGGCAGGGATGCCAACGCCCAGGACCAGGGCGACTGGTATGCGGCCGGCGAATGCGGGCAGACCGCAGCCTCCAACTCCTCCTGGCACGGCACCCACGTCGCCGGCACCATCGCCGCCGTGGCAGGCAACGCCACCGGCGTCGCCGGGGTGGCGCCCAATGCCAAGGTCCTGCCGGTCCGAGTCCTGGCCAAGTGCGGCGGGTCCCTCTCTGACATCGCTGACGCCATCATCTGGGCCTCCGGCGGCACCGTCTCCGGGATCCCCGCCAACGCCAATCCGGCCAAGGTCATCAACATGAGCCTGGGCGGCTCCGGCGCCTGCGGCACCACCTACCAGGCCGCCATCGACTCCGCCGTGTCGCGCGGCACCACCGTGGTGGTGGCTGCCGGCAACAGCAACCAGGACTCCTCCGGTTTCCGCCCGGCCAACTGCAACTCGGTGGTGACCGTCGCCGCCAGCAACCCGAGCGGCACCCTCTCCTACTACTCCAACTTCGGCGCGGCCGTGGACCTGACGGCTCCGGGAGGCGACACCAGCGTCAGCGGCGGCGGCATCCTCTCCACGATCAACACCGGAACCACGACCCCGGGCGGGGCGGGCTACGCCAGCTACCAGGGCACTTCGATGGCGACACCGCACGTCGCCGGACTCGTCGCCCTGATGAAGTCCAAGTCCCCCGCCCTCACCCCGGCCCAGGTCGAGTCGACGCTCCGGCAGGGCACCCGGGCAATGCCGGGCGGCTGCACCAAGGGCTGCGGCGCCGGCCTCTCGGATGCCACAGCCACCATGGGGCTGCTGGGCGGGACCACCCCGCCACCGTCGGGAAACCTGCTGCTGAACCCCGGATTCGAGAGTGGCTCGGCGTCCTGGACCTCCGACCACGCCGACACCTTTGAAACCGGAACCAACGCCCGCACCGGCAGCGGCTTCGCCGGGCTGAACGGCTGGGGACAGTCGACGTCGTACACGCTGGACCAGACCATCGCCATCCCGTCCTCCGTCACCGCTTCCAGCATGTCCTTCTACCTCAAGACGCTGACCGATGAGACCACCACCGGAAGCGCCTACGACACCCTGAAGGTCCAGGCCATCAGCGGCGGCGTCACGACCACCCTGGCCACCTACTCGAACCTGAACAAGTCCACCGGTTATGTGCTGAAGACCCTGGATCTGTCCTCGTTCAAGGGCAAGAGCGTCACGCTGCGGTTCCTCGGCGTGGAGGACTCCTCGCTCAAGACGTACTTCTTCGTCGACGACACCTCGGTGACCACCTCGTAGCACCGGCCTCGCGCCAGGAATGGGCATGCCCTCCCGCCCCGGGGGCATGCCCATTCTTCGTGCCCCGGAGCGACCGCCTCAGACCCCCTCGTCCTCGTGGACGGTCAGCTGGGATTCGAACATCCGGAAGTAGCGGCCGCGGAGCGCCACGAGTTCCTTGTGGGTGCCTTGTTCCACGATGCGGCCGTCCTCGAGCATGTAGACCACGTCAGCCTTCTCGATCGTGGCGAGGCGGTGGCTGATGGCGATGATGGTGCTGCTGCGGTCAGCGAAGAGTCGCGTGAAGATCCGGTGCTCGGCCAGTGCATCAATGGCCGACGTCGGCTCGTCCATCACCATGAACGTGGCGCTGCGGTAGAAGTTCCGCGCCATCGCCAGGCGCTGCCACTGCCCGCCGGAAAGGCCGGAGCCCTTCCTGCCGCGCGGGTCCTCCATCCAGTTGCTGACGTGGTTGTCCAGGCCGTTGGGCAGTTTGTTGATGAATTCGAGGGCTTCGGCGTCCGCGGCGGAGCGGCGGACCCGTCCGTCGTCGCGGGGCGAATCGACGTCGCCGAAGAAGATGTTTTCCGCCGCGGTGGCGAACTCGTACTTGAGGAACTCCTGGCTGAGGACCGCCAGGTGCCGGTGCCAGGAGGTGACGTCGACGGCGGCGAGGTCGACGCCGTCGAGCATCACCTGCCCGGAATCGGGACGGTACAGCCCGGCCAGGATGCGGATCAGGGTGGACTTGCCGGCGCCGTTCTCCCCCACGATCGCGATGTGCTGGCCCTGCCTGATGGTCAGCGAAATGCCGCGGATCACCTCCAGTTCGCTGCCGGTGTAGGTGAAGCGGATGTCCCTCAGTTCCACCGTCTTCGGCGCCTGCAGCAGGGGCGGGGCGTGGCCGGACTGCACGGGCATCGCCATGAAGAGCTCGTAGTCTTTGAGGTTCGCCAGGTCCTCGTCGATCGAGCTGAGCGAGGAGACGAGATTGTTGGCCGTGGACAGGGCGCGGCTGACAATCTGCTGGACGTAGAGGAACTGCCCCACAGGCTGGGCGCGGGCGATGATCTGGCCCACCACCCAGATCAGGGAGACGACCTCGGCGCCGTACTGCAGGGCATCGGCCGCGAGTTGTTTAGGAATGTAGCGTTTCTGGAAGTCGAGCCGGCGCTTTTCGTCGGCGTCCCGCAGCCGGGAGCGCAGCCCCATCAGGTAGCCGACGATCCCGTAGAGCCGCATCTCGGCGATGTGCTGCGGGCGCAGGAGGTTGGTTTCGATCATCCTGCGCTGCCTGCGGGAATCGACCTGGGTGTTCCAGTGCGCGATCTGTTCGCGGGAGAGCTTGAACTGGAGGTAGACGCTGGGGACGATCGCGATCAGGACGATCACGGCAATCCACCAGCTGACCAGCAGCAGCGCGCCGATGGCCAGGAGCACGGAGACGAGCTGGGTGAAGATCGCGGCGATCCTGTCCAGGACGCGGGCATAGGAATCGGAGAAACGCTTGGCCCGGTCGTACAGGTCCACGGTCTCTTTGTCGTCGTAGCGCCAGAAGTCCAAGGTCAGGAAGCGCTCGTACATGAGATCCCCGACGATCGCGCCGACGCGGAAGCTCATGAGCTGCTGGATGTAGCGGTCCAAGCTGCTGAACGATCCCCAGAAGAGCCCGAGTGCCGCGGTGATGATGACGTAAACGACGGCCTGGCTGCCGGCGGCGGCGTCGCCCGCGTAGGCGGCAGCCAGCGCCGTGGTGGTCAGGGCGGCAAAGTACGTCGTGACCAGCGGCAGGAGTGCCGAGATCAGCGAGCCTAGGACCTTCATGACGACGGCGGCGGGTGAGGCCCGGAAGCTCACCCGCAGCACCTGTGCCACGGCGCGGGCGTAGGGCTTGAGCGCGAGCTTGCGTTTGGGCGCACGTGCCGGCAGGAGTTCGGACATGCCTCCAGCCTAGTTCCGGGACTAGGAGCCGGCGTGAGCGGCACCGCCGCTGGAAACGGTCAGGCCTCAAACGGGTGAGCCCGCCGCTGAAAAGGGTGAGCCCGCCCCTGTAACGGGTGAGCCCGCCGAAACTGTGGTTTCGGCGGGCTCACCCTTTCAAGCGCTGGGGTCTTAGCGCGAACCGTAGTTCGGGGCTTCGACCGTCATCTGGATGTCGTGCGGGTGCGATTCCTTGAGCCCGGCCGGCGTGATGCGGACGAACTTGCCGCGCGCCTTCAGCTCGGCCACCGTCGGGGCGCCGGTGTAGAACATGGTCTGGCGGAGGCCGCCGACCAGCTGGTACGCCACCGACGACAACGGACCGCGGTACGCGACCCGGCCCTCGATGCCTTCCGGGATGAGTTTGTCGTCGCCGGAGACGTCGGCCTGGAAATAGCGGTCCTTGGAGTAGGAGGTGTTCTTGCCGCGGGTCTGCATGGCGCCCAGGGAGCCCATGCCGCGGTAGCTCTTGAACTGCTTGCCGTTGACGAAAATCAGGTCGCCCGGTGATTCGTCGCAACCGGCCAGGAGGGAGCCGAGCATCACGGTATCGGCGCCGGCGACGAGCGCCTTGCCGATGTCACCGGAGTACTGCAGGCCGCCGTCGGCGATCAGCGGGACGCCGGCCGGGATGGCAGCCTTCGCCGACTCGTAGATGGCCGTGATCTGCGGGACGCCGACGCCGGCCACCACGCGGGTGGTGCAGATGGACCCGGGACCGACGCCGACTTTGATGCCGTCGGCACCGGCGTCGATCAGTGCCTGCGCGCCTTCACGGGTGGCGGCCTGGCCGCCGATGATGTCCACGTGCGCCGCAACGGGATCGGACTTGAGCCGGCGGATCATCTCCAGCACACCCTGGGAGTGGCCGTTCGCGGTGTCCACGAAGAGGGCATCCACGCCGGCGTCCACCAGCGCCATGGCACGTTCCCAGCCGTCGCCGAAGAAGCCGATCGCCGCGCCGACGCGCAGGCGGCCTTCGTCGTCCTTGGTGGCGAGCGGGTACTGCTCGGCCTTGGTGAAGTCCTTGGTGGTGATCAGGCCCTTGAGCCGGCCCTGCTCGTCAACGAGCGGCAGCTTCTCGATCTTGTTCGTGGCCAGCTTGTGCGAGGCTTCCTCGCGGCTGATGCCCACGTGCCCGGTGACGAGGGGCATCTTGGTCATGACGTCGCTGACCAGCCGGAGCGGGAAGTCAGATTCGGGCACGAAGCGGGTGTCGCGGTTGGTGACGATGCCCAGCAGCCGGTTGCCCTCGTCCACCACCGGGAGACCGGAGACGCGGTAGCGTGCGCAGATCTCGTCCAGCTCGGCCAGCGTGGCCTCGGGGCCGATGGTCAGGGGGTTGGTGATCATGCCGGATTCGCTGCGCTTGACGCGGTCCACCTGGTCGGCCTGGTCGGCGATGGAGAGGTTGCGGTGCACGACGCCGAGGCCGCCCTGGCGCGCCATGGCGATGGCCATCCGGGACTCCGTGACGGTGTCCATCGCGGCGGAGAGCAGCGGGGTCTGGACCGTGATGCGCTTGGAGATCCGGGAGGACGTGTCCGCTTCCGAGGGGATCACGTCGGTGTGGCCGGGCAGGAGCAGGACGTCGTCGTACGTCAGGCCGATGAAGCCGAAGGGATCGTGTTCGGGCTGGGTCATGAGTGCGCCTCTTACCTTGGGTTACGGGGTTCACGGGTAGGGGTTGCAACAGATGACCAGCCCGTCATTACGGGTCTGGCCTGTGCAGAAGGTCGTGCAGAAGGTCGTGCAGCAAAATGTGCAGAAGTCCTGAATAAATAGTAGAACCTTGGCGGCGATAGCCATATTCCGGGGCAGTAATGTGCGGCTTCAATGTGAGCCGTCCCATGCCGGCACGGCTCCCCCGCCCGCCCAAACCGGCCCGACTGGGACCCCAGCCGGGCCGGAACCCGAGCCGGCCCGGCTTCACTATTTCCAGCCGGTGGCGGCGAGCAGCCGCTTTTCGAACATGGGGATCATGGTCTGGACGTACGTCTTGGTCAGGTGGTTGTCGTCCTTGTAGACGTACACGTTGCCGACCACCGCGGGGCAGGTCCCGTTGGCGCAGATGAAATCGCTCATGTCCATGAGGTGCAGCCTGGGCACCTGGCCGCGGTACGCGTCAAGCGGCGACGACCCCGCGAGCGACTCCTGCTCCGGCACGTTGCATTGCGCCGCGTCCTCGCCGTTCTTCTGGACGCATTCGGGCATGTTGATGTTGAAGCGGGGGTTGTCGCGGATGCCCACCACGTCCATGCCGGCGTCGGTGAAGGGTTTGATGCCCTCCAAATACTGCGGCACTTCGGTCTCGAACGGCGCTTCCTTGTGGGTCTGGGACGCAACCGTGAAAACGGCGTCGGGGTGGTGGTCCAGGACGTACTGGGCACTGGCCCGGTTGAAGGCGTTGCAGTCCGCGTCCCGTTCCGGGGACTCCCCGCCGAAGCGGCAGTTGCCCTTCAGGAGGGTGACCACTTCCCAGCCGTGGCTCTTCGCGATGGGGCCGAGCGCCGCCATGTACTGCTGGGCATGCGAGTCACCGAGCACCACGATCCGCTTGGTGACCTTCTCCGGCTTGTTGTTCTGCAGGCAGCCCTGCAGCACGGGGTCGCTGGGGACGTTTTTGTCCGTGCACAGCCCGTCTATGTCGGCCCACTCGTTCTTCATCGCTGCCGGCGCGGGGATGATTTTCGCCTCCGGCGTGGGTTTGCCGGCGTTTTCCGGTGTCAGGGCGGCCGCGCCGGGGGTCAGTTCCTTGGGCTGGGACGCCGCCTCGGCCTCGTCGGCGACGAGCTGGCTCTGCCACACGGCGACGGGACCGGCCAGCAAGGCACCACAGGCGGCAATCACGACGGCGGTACGCCAGACGCGGAGCTTGGGCCAGTGCCATTCGCGCAGCGGCTTCTCGACGAAGCGGGTGGTGAGCGCGGCCAGGACGACGGATGCGGCAACGATGCACAGCCCCTGGAACAGGTTTGGCGCCGTGATGCCCGCCCCGGCGAGGGCCAGGACCAGCAGCGGCCAGTGCCAGAGGTAGAGCGCATAGGAGTTGTCGCCCAGCGCCACCAGCGGTTTCCAGGTCAGGAAGCGGTCGACGCCGAAGCGGCTGCCGCTTTGGCCGGCGGTGATGATCGCGGCGGCGGCCAGCGTGGGCCACAGCGCGATGAATCCGGGGAAGGAGCGGTCCACGGTCAGCAGCAGCCCGCAAGAGAGCATGGCCGCCAGGCCGGCCCAGCCCAGTACGACGCGCAGGAGCTTCCCCGGCTTCAAGTACGGCAGGGCGAGGGCCAGGAGCGAGCCGAGGGCGAACTCCCAGAGCCGGGCGCCGGTATCGAAGTAGGCGTGGGCCTGGTTCGTTGTGGTCTGTTGGATCGAGTACGCGAGGGACACCGCGAAGATGGCGCCGAAGGCTGCGGCCAGCACGGTGCGGTAGCGCAGCAGCGCGTGGTCTTGGCCGGTCCAGCGGCGGAGCAGTCGGCAAAGGAGTGCCGTGCCGGCAAAGACGAGCGGCCACAGCACGAACACCTGGCCCTGGATCGAGAGTGACCAGAAGTGCTGGAGCGGGCTCGCGCCCGAATGGTCCTGGGCGTAGTAGTCCACGGCGCTGTCCGCCAGGAGCCAGTTCTGCCGGTACAGCAGGGAGGCCCAGGCCTGCTCCAGGACGTCGGGCCAGCGGCTTTGCGGCAGGATGGCCCAGGTGCCGGCGAGGACGCCGAGGATCACCACGACGACGGCGGGCAGCAGGCGCTTGAGCAGGTGAAGCCAGTGGCTGAGCAGCCGGAGCGGCGCGCCGCTTTCGACCTTCCGCGTGAAGCTGAGCGTCATCAGGAATGCCGAAATGAGGAGGAAGATGTCTACGCCGCCGGAAACCCGCCCCAGCCACACGTGGTAGGTGACCACCATGAGGACGGCGAGGGCGCGAAGGCCCTGGACTTCCGGGCGGTAGCTTGCTTTTCGGCTCGCCGGAGAACCCGCGTCCGCCTTTGGCGGCGTGGCGATGGTTCGCTCGCTCGACACAAATAACCCTTCCGCCCAGTTTCCAAAACATCAATGTTACCGAAACGTGATTTTCTTGGCCAATCGCTGGCGCCCCCGCGGAGCCGAGCGGCGGCGTCGGTCGCGGCGTCGGTCGCGGCGCGGAAGCTAGGCTGGTACGAGTCTGAGGAGGCCGCTAAGTGATCGTGCAGCTGCGCATTTGTGTCCCGGGTGAGTTGTCCGGAGTTGTCGTCGAAAGTTGTACAAATCACGTCGGCGTCTCGGAAGTCGCGCTGGCCAAGAGTACTTCCGTCATGCCGCCCGGGGACGTTATTGAGGTCCTGCTGGCGCGCGAATCCGTGGAGGGGCTGGTGGAGAAGCTCCACGTTCTCGATGTCCAGCAGCGGGGATCAATTTCGGTCATCGCGCCGGATCTGGTGCTCTCGGACCGGTCCGACCGGGCGGAGGCGGCGGCCCCGGGTGAGGGCGCAGACGCCGTGATCTGGGACGAGGTATCGCGGCAGACCGGCGAAGACTCGCGCCTGACGTGGAGTTTTCTGACCTTCATGGTTCTGGCGACCCAGCTGGCGGCCATCGGCATCGTGACGGACTCCACCATTGCGATCGTCGGCGCCATGGCCGTGGGCCCCGAGTTCGGCCCGCTGGCGGCGCTGGCCGTGGCTCTGGTCCGGCGCCAGCGGCGGCTCGGACGCGACGCAGCGCTGGCCCTCGGCGTCGGCTTTCCCGTCGCGATGCTGGCTGCCGCCCTGGGAGCGTGGCTGTCTGTGCCGCTCGGGCTGTTTCCCCCGGACGCGCTGGACCGCGGTTCAGCGGTTGAATTCATCTACCACCCGGGGCCCTATTCCCTGATCGTCGCGGTGCTGGCCGGAACAGCCGGGATGCTCTCGGTCATCAGCCGGCGCTCGGCGGCGCTGATCGGGGTGTTCATCTCCGTCACCACGGTGCCGGCGGCCGGGTATGTGGCCGTGGCACTGGTCCTGGGCGAGTACCAGAAGGCGGCCGGCTCCGCTCTGCAGCTCTTCCTGAACCTGCTGGGCATCGTGGTGGCCGCCGTCGGGGTGCTGCTGTTCTACCGGTTGGTGACCAAGCGGCTGTCCCCCGATGCCGCGCTGCAGCTGCGGCGCAAGGCGCCCCGCTCGCGGCGCTGACGGCCCGTGGCGGCGTACGGAACGCCGGCAGAAAAAAGGACGGCCCGGCAAGATGCCGGACCGTCCCCTAGTGCGGGCAGAGCCTAGTGCTTGTGCCCTGCGTGCTCGTCTTCGTCAGCCGGCTTCTCGACCACGAGGGTTTCCGTGGTGAGGACCAGTGCCGCGATGGAGGCCGCGTTGCGCAGAGCCGCTCGCGTCACCTTGACGGGGTCGATCACGCCGGCGGCGATCAGGTCTTCGTATTCGCCGGACTTGGCGTTGAAGCCCTGGTTCACGGCGGATTCGGCCACCTTGGCAACAACGACATAGCCGTCGAAGCCGGCGTTCTGGGCGATCCAGCGCAGCGGCTGGGTCAGGGCGCGGCGGACGATGCCGACGGCCGCAGCCGCGTCACCTTCGAGGGCCTTGACGGCAGCGTCCTCGTCGAGCGCCTTCAGCGCGTGGATGAGGGCGGAACCGCCGCCGGCCACGATGCCTTCTTCGAGGGCAGCGCGGGTCGAGGACACGGCGTCCTCGATGCGGTGCTTCTTTTCCTTCAGCTCAACCTCGGTGGCAGCGCCAACCTTGATCACGCCGATGCCGCCGGCCAGCTTTGCCAGGCGTTCCTGCAGCTTTTCCTTGTCCCAGTCCGAATCGGTGCGGGTCAGCTCGGCGCGCAGCTGGGCAACACGGGCGGCGACGTCCTCGGCCGAACCGGCGCCGTCGACGATCGTGGTGTTGTCCTTGGTGACCGTGATGCGGCGTGCGGTGCCAAGCACCTCGAGGCCAACGGTATCCAGGCTCAGGCCCAGCTCCGGGGAGACAACCTGCGCACCCGTGAGGGTCGCGATGTCCTGGAGCATGGCCTTGCGGCGGTCACCGAAGCCCGGCGCCTTGACGGCGACGACGTTCAGCGTGCCGCGGATGCGGTTGACGATGAGCGTGGACAGGGCCTCGCCCTCGACGTCTTCGGCAATGATGAACAGCGGCTTGGAGCTCTGCAGCGCCTTTTCCAGCAGGGGCAGGAAATCCTGCACCGAGGAGATCTTGCCCTGGTTGATCAGGATCAGGGCGTCCTCGAGGACGGCCTCCTGGCGTTCCGCGTCGGTGACGAAGTACGGGGAGAGGTAGCCCTTGTCGAACTGCATGCCCTCGGTGAGGACCAGCTCGGTCTGCGTGGTGGAGGATTCCTCGATGGTGATCACACCATCCTTGCCGACCTTGCCGAATGCCTCGGCCAGGAGCTCGCCGACCTCATCGCTCTGGGCGGAGATTGCGGCAACGTTGGCAACCTGCGTGCCCTCAACCGGGCGTGCGTTCTCCAGCAGGCGGGCGGCGACGGCCTCGACAGAAACCTCGATGCCGCGCTTGATCTCGCCCGGTGCGGCGCCTGCCGCCACGTTGCGCAGGCCTTCCTTGACCAGGGCCTGGGCCAGGACGGTGGCGGTGGTGGTGCCGTCACCGGCAACATCGTTGGTCTTGGTGGCGACCTCCTTGGCAAGCTGCGCGCCAAGGTTCTCGTAGGGGTCGTCCAGCTCGACTTCACGGGCGATGGTCACGCCATCGTTGGTGATCGTGGGGGCGCCCCACTTCTTGTCCAGCACGACGTTGCGGCCGCGCGGGCCCAGCGTGACCTTGACGGTGTTGGCGAGCTTATCGATGCCGGCTTCAAGCGACCGGCGGGCAGCGTCGTTAAACGCAAGCTGCTTTGCCATGGTTTTGTCCTTTCAAGACAGAACCCCGCGCAACTGATCCATTCAATGCGAAGGATCGGCTGCGCGGGGGTCCAAGAGAGTTACTTTACGACGATCGCCAGAACGTCGCGGGCGGAGAGCACGAGGTACTCGGTGCCGCCGGTCTTGACTTCGGTTCCACCGTACTTGGAGTAAATGACGACGTCGCCAACGGCAACGTCAATGGGAACGCGGTTGCCGTTGTCATCAAAGCGGCCGGGGCCTACTGCAACAACTTCGCCTTCCTGCGGCTTCTCCTGTGCGGAGTCCGGGATAACCAGGCCGGAAGCCGTGGTCTGCTCGGCTTCGAGCGGGCGGACAACAATACGATCCTCAAGAGGCTTAATAGAGACCGACACTCGGACCTCTCCTTTTCGTCAGCAAATTCGTGGACCATGAAGCGGCGATGCCAAGGCGCACAGACCGTCGTCGCGGTGCCGGCAGCGTGCCTGGCGGAACGCGCTTCATGTGTTAGCACCCTCCTAGGGAGAGTGCTAATGACGACTCTATGTACATGGTTAGCACTCGGTCAAGGCGAGTGCCAGAAATTCGTTCAAGGTGAACATTTTCCCCGGTGGGACATGCCCAATCTTTGTTGCGGCGAGTGGACGCCTGGGCATCATGCTCTCCGCCCGGGCTTAGCGATGGACATGCCCAACGGCCGCGGGCTGCCTGCCCGGTGGGACATGCCCAGCGGGTGATGGCGGGACAGAGGGACATGCCCAATCTTTGTTGCGGCGAGTGGACATTTGGGCCTCATGCCCTCTGCCCGGGCCAAGCGATGGACATGCCCAACGCGTGCGGGCTGCCCCGAGGGACATGCCCAACGCGTGCGGCCTGCCCGGTGGGACATGCCCAGCGGGTGATGGCGGGACAGAGGGACATGCCCAATCTTTGTTGCGGCGAGTGGACATTTGGGCCTCATGCCCTCTGCCCGGTCCGAGCGATGGGCATGCCCAACGGCCGCGTGCTGCCGGGGCGGACATGTTCACTGCGGATACCGAGGGATGGGCATGTCCCGTGGCCACCTGGCCGTTTGGGTGGTGCGGCGCGCGCCTACTGGCCTGCGAGGTCTTCGAAGTCCACGTCCTCGCCGTCGTCTTCGTCCGTGTCCTGGCCCTCGTCGTTCCGGTGCCGGTACATCAGCACGGCCCCGGCGGCGGCCAGCAGGACGCCTGCGATGAGGAAGATGATGCCAAAGAGCCGGGCAGCGGCATAGGTTTCGCGGATGGCCCGAGCCTCGTCCGTGGCGTCGTGGACGTTCTGGCCGCCGACGGAATAAACGGTGGCGTTGAAGGAGTCGAGGAAGAAGATGATCACCAGAAGGGCGATACACACGACGGCGATCACAGCGCCGGCGATCAGCGCCGGCCGGGCGTAGCGCGCCAGCCCCTGCGGGCTCCGGCGCCCCTGCCCGGCGTCGTCGTTCCCGGCGTCGTCATTCCCGGCTGTGTTCTGCCTGACTGTGTCCTGTCCGGTTGTGTCCTCTGAGATGCTGTCGCCCGTGCCGCTGTCTTCCATGCCGTCCAGCCTAGCCCCCGTGGTCCGGTCACAGCGTGCCCGGCGTGCTCAACTACGCTGGATGGCATGACTGACGCACCGCAGGAAAACATTGCCCCGATCCTCACGCCCGAGGGCTGGGAGCTGCTGGCGTCGCTGGGCCCGTACCGCGAGGACGAGGCCTTCCGCCTGACCGCGGCGCTGCGCAAGGCCGGCCACTCCCCCGAAATGGTCTCGGCGGTGCTCACCCAGTCCCGGCTGCGGACCAAGGCCGAGGCCAAATTCGGCGAGTTCGCCCGGCAGATGATCTTCACCAAGGCCGGCCTGGAGCAGGCCACCCGGCTCACAGTGGCGGCCCGGCACGCGCAGCGGTTCGCGGAGGCCGGGATCGGCCACGTCGCGGATCTCGGCTGCGGGCTCGGGGCGGACGCGATGGCCCTGGCCTCCCTGGACTTGGTGGTTACCGCGGTGGAAATGGACGAGGCCACGGCCGCCTGCGCCACGATGAACCTGATCCCGTTCCGCAATGCCACCGTGGTCCATTCGGATGCCACGTCAGTGTCGCTCGAGGGGATCGACGGCGTCTGGCTCGACCCGGCCCGGCGCACCACGTCAACGTCGGGAACCAAACGGATCTGGGATCCGGAGGATTTCTCCCCTCCCCTGTCCTTCGTGGAGTCGCTGGCCGGCTCCGGCCGCGCTGTCGGGGTGAAGATGGGGCCGGGGATGCCGCACGATTCAGTGCCGGCCGATTGCGAGGCGCAGTGGGTCTCCGTGGGCGGGGATGTGACCGAGGTGGCCCTGTGGTTCAACGCGGTGCGGCGCCCCGGGGTGCGGCGCGCGGCCCTCGTGCTCGGGCCGCTTGGGGCGGCCGAACTCACCAGCGGCGAGGACTTCGACGGCGGCCCGGTGGCGCCCGTGGGTCCCGTGGAGGGCTATCTGTACGAGCCGGACGGAGCGGTGATCCGCGCCGGGCTGGTGGCCGACGTCGCCCTCCAGCTGGGCGGGCACCTCGTGGACGAGCACATCGCCTACATCTGCGCCCCGGACCTGCGGGACACCCCGTTCGCCAAGGCCTACAAGGTCCTGGAAGTGATGCCGTTCAACGTCAAGGCGCTCAAGTCCTGGGTCAAGGACGAAGGGATCGGCGTCCTGGACATCAAGAAGCGCGGCACGGCCGTCACGCCGGAGGAACTGCGCAAGCAACTCCTGCCCGGCGGAAAACCGGCCGGTTCAAAGGCCAAGAGCAAGAAATCAGCCACCCTGGTCCTCACCAGGATCGGCGAGGACCGGGTGGCCATCTCGGTGGAGCCGGTCTAACTCCGCCGGCGCAGGATCCCGGCGCAGGATCCCGGGACCAGAAGCGCCAGGACCACTGGCTACTGGGCCCGCATGAACTCCTCGGCGGACCTAATCTGCTCGTCCGTGGGCCGGATCCCGGTGTAGAGCACGAACTGCTCCAGCGCCTGGATCGTGGCTACCTCGGCTCCGGTGATCACGGTCTTGCCGGCCGCGCGGGCGGCCTTGATCAGCGGCGTCTCGGCCGGGAGGGCGACGACGTCGAACACCACCTTGGCTGCGTCGATGGCGTCCTGCGGGAAGGACAGCGCCTCCGCGTCGGGGCCGCCGGCCATGCCGACCGGCGTAACGTTGATGATCATGTCGGCAGTGCCGGTGCCGGGCTCCGCGGAGCCCAGTTCCGCGCTCCAGGCGAAGCCGTACTGGTCGGCCAGGGCGCGGCCGGAGTCTTCGTTGCGGGCCACGACGGTGACGTTCGTGAAGCCGGCATCCCGCAGCGCGGCCACGGTGGCCTTGGCCATGCCGCCGGACCCCAGGACCAGCACCGCGTAGTCCGTGGGGACGGCATTGCTGTGCAGGAGCTGCTCGATGGCGGTGTAGTCGGTGTTGTAGGCCGTGAGCCGGCCGCCGTCGTTGACAATCGTGTTGACGGAATCGATGGCCTTCGCCGACGGGTCCATGACGTCCACGAGGGCGATCACGTCCTCCTTGTAGGGCATGGACACCGCGCAGCCGCGGATGCCGAGGCCGCGCACCCCTGCGATCGCCTGGGCGAGGTCGGTGGGGGCGAAGGCCTTGTAGATCCAGTTCAGGCCCAGCTGTTCGTACAGGTGGTTGTGGAAGCGAGTCCCGTTGTTGCTGGGCCGGGCCGAGAGCGAGATACACAAGGTCATGTCTTTGTTCAGAATGGGCACAGCACCATTAAACGCCAGGACGGGTCCGGTCACCCGCAGCCGGCCCCAAGCCGTAACATGAGCCGTCGCTGACCAGCCGCGTTGTGAATACACTCACGCACCAGCGGTCACTTTGACACCGTCCCGAGGGTGCCCCTGCACTAGACTTGGACCACCCGTAGCCGTGCCAGCCGCCCGGCCGGCGCTCTGGTGTGGGGAAATGTCACGTGCCACCGCCGGTCCGAGGGTGTTTGCCAGCGCATTTCCACCAGGACCGCGGCCGTGACAGCAAAACAGTGAAGGGACCACATGAAGATCGAGTTCGCTTCATCCAGGCAGTCGACTCTTGGCGTGGAATGGGAGCTGGCGCTCGTCGACGCCGAGACCGGTGAGCTGGCCTCCGTGGCGAACCAGGTGCTCCGCGGAGTCGCTGCCCGGCATCCCGAACTCAATGAGGACGACGAGCACCCGCACATCAAGCAGGAGCTGCTGCTGAACACCGTGGAGCTCGTCACGGGCATCTGCACCACCGTCGCGGAAGCCAAAGTGGACCTGAGCAGCTCGCTCGCGGCCGTCCGGGACGTTACCGATCCCATGGGCGTGGAGATCTTTTGTGCCGGGAGCCATCCCTTCAGCCCGCCCCAGCTGCAGCCCGTCACGGACAAGGAACGCTACGCCAAGCTCATTGACCGGACCCAGTGGTGGGGCCGGCAGATGGTCATCTACGGCGTCCACGTGCACGTCGGCCTGGACAGCCGGGACAAGGTCCTTCCGGTCCTGGACGGGCTGGTCAATTACTTCCCGCACTTCCAGGCCCTCTCCGCGTCCAGCCCGTTTTGGGGCGGCGAGGACACCGGCTACGCTTCGCACCGCGCCCTCATGTTCCAGCAGCTGCCCACTGCAGGGCTGCCGTTCCAGTTCGCCAGCTGGGAGGACTACGAGTCCTACGTGCAGGACATGTTCACCACCGGTGTGATTGACACGCTCTCCGAGATCCGGTGGGATATCCGTCCCGTTCCGGCCCTCGGCACCATCGAGATGCGCATTTGCGACGGCCTGGCGACCCTCGAGGACGTCGGGGCGATCGCCGCGCTGACGCAGTGCCTGGTCGACGAATTTTCCACCACGCTGGAGAACGGCGGCACCATTCCCACGATGCCGCCGTGGCATGTCCAGGAGAACAAGTGGCGCGCGGCCCGGTACGGCCTGGACGCAATCATCATCCTCGACGCCGAGGGCAACGAGCAGCTCGTGACGGAGCACCTGCGCGAGACACTCAAGCGGCTTGAACCCGTGGCGGCGAAGCTGGGCTGCAGCGCCGAACTGGCCGACGTCGAGAAGATCATCGAGCGCGGCGCCGGCTACCAGCGCCAGCGCCGGGTTGCCGCCGAGCACGGCGGGGACCTCCGCGCCGTCGTCCTGGATCTGGTCAAGCAGATGCGCCAGGGCCCCGAAGCCTAGCGCCGTCGCCCAACCGCCGCCCGCGGGGCGGTCGGAGTTTCAGGCGGTCGAAGGCTCAGGCGGAGACTGTCGTGACCGGCATCGAGGAGTCCGGGGCAAAGCCGATTCCGCTCGGTTCCACTCCGGCCATCACCAGTTGCGCGCCGAGTGCCGCCACCATGGCGCCGTTGTCCGTACACAGCGACAGCGGCGGCACCGTCAGCCGGATCCCGGCGGCACTGCAGCGTTGTTCGGTGAGCTGGCGCAGCCGCGAGTTGGCGGCGACGCCTCCACCGAGGAGGACCTCCGTGATCCCGTTCTCGCGGCAGGCGAGCACCGCCTTGGAGGTAATGACGTCCACCACGGCTTCCTGGAAGGCCGCGGCGATGTCCGCCACGGGAACCTCCTCGCCGCGCGCCTCGAACTGCTCCACGCAACGGGCGACGGCGGTCTTGAGCCCGCTGAAGGACCAGTCGTAGCGGTGCGGCCCGGGTTCCTCGGCGGTCCCCATGTACTTGGGCTGGGTGAGGCCGCGCGGGAACCGGATGGCCTTCGCATTGCCGGTGCGCGCGAGCTTGTCGATGGCCGGACCGCCCGGGTAGCCCAGGCCCAGGAGCCGCGCCACCTTGTCATAGGCTTCGCCGGCTGCGTCATCGATCGTGGAGCCCAGCAGCTCGACGTCGTCCGTAATGCTCCGGATCCGCAGGATCTCGGTGTGGCCGCCGGAGACCAAGAGCGCGCCCATGTTCTCCGGCAGGACGTGCGGCGGAGTGCCGGCGCCCTGCTGCAGGAGCCCGACGCCGACGTGGGCGACAAGGTGGTTGATGGCGTAGAGGGGTTTGCCGGTGGCGACGGCGAGCGCCTTGGCCGCGCACACCCCCACCATGAGTGCCCCGGCCAGGCCCGGGCCCGAGGTGACGGCGATCGCGTCGATGTCCGCCAGCGTTACGTCCGCCTCGGCGAGGGCCTCCTCAAGGGTGGGGACGAACGCGTCGAGGTGGGCGCGGGAGGCGATCTCGGGAATCACGCCGCCGAAGCGGACGTGTTCGTCCATGGAGGAAGACACGGTGTTCGTCAGCAGAGCGGCCCCCCGGACGATGCCGACGCCGGTTTCGTCACAGGACGACTCGATGCCGAGCACGAGCGGCTGGGTGCGGTTCATGGTCGGCCTGCTTCCTTGGGCTGGGGGCTGAGTGGTTCGCGGGGCAGCTGGAGCCGCATGATCAGGGCGTCCACGCCGTCGCGGTAGTAGCGGGGCCGGACGTGGATCTGCTCGAAGCCGAAGCGCCGGTAGAGCTGCTGGGCGCGGGGGTTGTCCGCCCTGACCTCGAGCAGCACGTCCTGGGCGTGGCGGCGGCGGCTTTCCACGATCAGCTCGGTAAGCAGGGCCGAGCCGATGCCCTTGCCTTCCTGCTCGGGCACCACGGCGATGGTCTGGACGTCCGAGATCGGTTCGATGCACATGAGCCCGGCATAGCCCACGATCCCGCCGTGGAACTCCGCCACGAGGTAGCGGCGGGTGTCCGTCTGCGCCAGCTCGTCGTGGAACATCCGCAGGGGCCAGGCATCCACGGGAAACAGCCGGCGTTCCAGGGCGTGGACCTCGGGGATGTCCGCGGTGTCCATGTCCCGCAGGGTGACCCCGCCGGGCAGCCTGCGCGGTGCGGCGTGTTCCGGGCTCACAGGGCACGCTTCCGGGGTCCGGGCACCTGGGCGTCGGATTCGCGCAGGTACAGGGGCGTTGAGTCCAGGAGCCGTTCCCCCGCTGCGAGCCGGGCGAGCGCGAACTGGCCCAGCGAGAGGGCCTCCGGCTGCCGGGTGCTGAACTCGGCGACCGCCTTGACGACGTCGGAGTAGATTCCTGCCCCGGCACCGTAGACGGGCAGATCCGGCAGATCCGCGGCGAATCCCACGTGCGGGCCCTCCGCCAGGTGCGGCAGCTGGGCATCGGAGAGGGTATACCGGGCCCAGTACACTTCCTTGCGGCGTGCATCGGTGGCCACAATGAACTCCGCGGCCGAGTCGGTGGATTCGGCTACCTCCAGGGCGATCGCGTCCAGGCTCATGACGCCGTACAGCGGCTTGCCCCAGACAAAGGCGAGGGTGCGGGCGGTGACGATCCCGGAGCGCAGTCCCGTAAACGGTCCGGGGCCGACGCCGGTGACGATTGCGTCGACGTCGCGGCCGCTGACACCGGCCTCGGCCAGGAGCGCGTCGATCCCCGGGGCCAGGACCTCCGCGTGGGTGCGCGTGTCTTCGGTCGCGAAGCTGGCGAGCACGGATTCCGGCGCGTCATCGGAGACCAACGCGGCGCTGGCGACGGCCGAGGTGTCGATGGCGAGGATCAGCATCAGGAGTTCCGTTCCGGGGTCTGGGGCGTGGTCTCGGGCAGGGGCTCGCTGGTGGGCACAGGTGCGGTGGCGGGCAGCGCCGGTGCTTCGGCCCAGCGCGGGCCGAAGCCGCGGATCACGACGGTCCGCGGCTCGTCGTCGTCGTCCGTGTCGAAATCCAGAACGGGACCGGCGCCGGGATTGGCAGCGGGATCGGCGTCCGCCCGCGGTGCCCCGGCGGGCATGCCCGCGGCGCCCCCGCGGGTGCGGTGGAGTTCCACCTCAAGCCGGCTGTCGCTTAGGTGCTCAACCCGGCCGCGGCCCCACTCCACCACCGTCACGGCGCTGTCCAGGGTGTTTTCGAGATCGATGTCATCGATTTCGGCGGCCGACTCCAGCCGGTAGGCGTCCACATGGACCAGGTCCGGACCGCCCGGCCGGGGTCCTTCGGGCAGGTTGGGGTGGATGCGCACCAGGACAAAGGTCGGCGAAATGATGCCGGCCCGCACGCCCAGTCCTTCCCCCAGGCCCTGCGCGAAGGTGGTCTTGCCGGCGCCCAGTTCGCCGGTCAGGACCAGCAGGTCGCCCGTCTCCAGCACGGCGCCGAGGGCCGCGGCGAGCGCATGCGTCTCCGCCGCCGTCCGGACCTCCAGGCTCCGTTCCCACGCAGGCCCGCTCACGGCCGCGCTTCGCCGGTGGAGGGCTCTTCGTGAAGGTAGCGGCGCGGCACCCGGGGGCTGATCCTGGTGACGATCTCGTAGTTATTGGTGCCGGCGGCCCTGGCCCAGTCATCGGCCGTGGGTCCGCCGTCGGCGCCGTCGCCGAACAGCACCGCCTCGGCCCCGAGGATGCTCGGTCCGCCGGCCGCCACGTGGCGGGGTCCGAGGTCGATCACCATCTGGTCCATCGCGATGCGGCCCACCACCGGATAGTTCACGCCCTCGACCCGGACCGGACCGCCGGTGGCGATGCGCGGCACGCCGTCGGCGTAGCCCAGCGGGATGAGCCCCAGGGTGCTGACGCCGTCCGTGCGGTAGTTCAGCCCGTAGGAAACGCCCTGCCCGGCGGGCACGTCCTTGCAGTGCGAAACCACGGTGCGGACGGTCATGGCCGGGCGGAGCCCGAGCTCGGCCGGGCTTTGTCCTTCGAAGGGGGACAGCCCGTACAGGCCCAGACCCACGCGAACCAGGTCAAAGTGGGTGTCCGGCCGGGAGAGGGTGGCCGGGGTGTTGGCCAGGTGGCGGACCTCCGGGTCCACTCCGGCGTCCTGGGCGACGGCGAGGACCTGGCGGAACGCGGCGAGCTGCTCGTCGGTTTCGGGCCGTTCGGGTTCGTCGGCGACGGCCAGGTGGGAGAAGATCCCCACGACCCGGAGCAGGCCCTGGTCCTGGTGTTCCATGGCCTCACCCACCAGGCTGTCCCAGGCGTCGAGGGTAGCGCCGTTGCGGCCGAGCCCGGTGTCGACCTTGAGGTGGACGCGGGCGGGCCGTTCCTGTTCGCGGGCGGCGGCCACGATCCGGTCCAGTTCCCAGCCCGAGCAGCCGATGTCGATTCCGGCGGCCACTGCGGCGCCGAAGTTGCTGTCCGGGGTGTGCAGCCAAGCCAGCAGCGGCGCCTCGATCCCGGCGGCACGCAGGGCGAGCGCCTCGGAGATGTGGGCGACGCCCAGCCAGGTGGCCCCCGCGCCGAGGGCCGCCCGGGCCACCTGGACGGCACCGTGCCCGTAGGCGTCGGCCTTGACCACGGCCATGACCTGCGCGGGTGAGGCCACCGCAGCGAGGCGGCGGACGTTGTGCCGGATGGCATCGAGGTCGATTACGGCCGAGCGCTCCTCAGCGCGGGTGGGCACTGCCGCCGACCCGGGCAGGAGATCGCCTGTTGCTGCTTGGTAAGTCACTTAACGATTCTAGGCGCGGCGCCGCGGGCCGAATAATCGGCGGCCCCGGTCTCCACTGGACATGCCCTCCCTCCCCCGCGGGACATGCCCATTCCTCGCGCCCACGGCCGAACACAACGGGTACATGTCCAAGCCTCGGCCCCGAGCGGAGGACATGCCCAGTGGTCGCAGGAAGCCGCCCCGCGGGACATGCCCATTCTTCGCGCCCAGGGCCGCACACAAATGGGTACTTGCCGCGGCTCTGTGTGTTGCACCACTGGTATGGCGGACAGTGGTCAGTCGATCCGCTCGGCCAGGGACACAATGATCCCCTCCGGACCGCGCACATAGGCCATGCGCCAGATGTGCTCGTACTGGCCGATGTCGCCGACCAGCCCGTAACCGTCCGCGGCCAGCCGGTCGACGGTCGCCTGGAGGTCGTCGACCTCGAAGGCCACGTTGCGCAGCCCCAACTCGTTGGCCATCGCCGCGGGCGATCCGGGCTGGTGGTCGGGCCGGACAAAGCTCGAGAGCTCCAGCCGGGTACCTCCGTCGGGCGGCCGCAGCATGACGACCTCGGTGCGGGAGTCGGGGATGCCGATGACCGTGTCGAGGAACTCGCCCTCCACGAACATGCGCGTGCCCTCGACCTCGAGACCGAGCCCGACGAAGAACGCCGTCGCCGCGTTGAGATCGGCAACAGTGATACCGACATGGTCGAAACGTCGTACATGTGACATGAGGTTCATCCTCCGGTGCTCATCTTGTCGATCCGTCCGAAGGGACGGATCCGACGGGATTCTCGCGGCGGTGAGCCCGGTCAGTACTCGCCCTTGATCACGAAGTAGGAGCCGCGAATAACGCCCGCAAGCTTCGATTTTTGGCGGGCGAACTTGAAGCGCGGCGCCAATTCCTCCGGAACTTCCATGCCTTCGGCAAGTTTGAACCCGACCGCTCTCTTCCCGCCGTCGATGCTGTACATGACGTTGATCGACAGCCCGGACTCGTAGAAAACGTAGGCCATCCGCAAACCGTCGACTTCGAAGGCGGTCGCTTCTAGCGGGCGGGATCCGATGACGATGTCACGCTCGTCCCGGAGGATCCGGCTCACGCGATCGACCACTTCCGGAACGTCGCTCGCGGGGCTCACTGTGAAGACGTGGTCGTATTTGTTCCGGTAATAGCGGGCCTCGTTGGCACGCAACCCGGCGAGGGCCCCAGCGACCGGAGACGATTCCAAGCCGACAGTAGAAACGTCCTTGAAGTCAACGATGTACGGCAAGCACCCTCCTGGTCAGACGTGTTCGGACCATGCTATCGCGAGGCGGCATTCGGTGAACCTGCCGTTCGTTTGACGCACGCCGGCTCCCCTGCTCCAGCACCACCCCGGGGCATGCCCATTCTTCGCGCCCAGGGCCGGGCATAACGGGTTCATGTTCCAGCCTTGGCCCCAGCGGAGGACATGTCCACTGGTGGCAGGAACGAACCCGCCCGCCCAGGCGCCCCGGCCCAGCTACGCGTCGGACAGGTGGGCGATGGTCGCCGTCGCCCGCCGCTGCGCCTCGGGCGGGACATCGCGCACGATCTCTTCCAGGAAGCGGTAGCGGCGAAGCCATTGGCTGCCTTGCCGTTCCTTCCGGGCGTTGGCCCGCTGCCACCAGTCGGCAATGTCCCCCCAGCCGGGTGCGGCAAGTGAGCCGCCCACCTCCTGGACGGCCAGGGCGGCGCACAGATTGGCGAAGCGGAGCCGGTCTCCGAGCGGCCAGCCGGCCAGGGATCCGACAATGAATGCCGCACCGAAGCAGTCACCGGCACCGGTGGGATCGTAGGCCCGGACAGGTAGGGACGGGACCCACTCCTCCTCCCCCGTTTCCGAGTCCACGGCCATGGACCCCTGGGCGCCGAGGGTGACCACCGCCACCGGAACCCTCTCCGCCAGCGAGTACAGCGCGGACCAGGGGTCGTCGCGGCCGGTGAAGTTCATGGCTTCGTGCTGGTTTGGCATGAAGGCGTGGAAGTACTTCAGGTTTTCCAGCCGCGTCGAGGACCACGCGCCGGTGGGGTCCCAGCCGACGTCGCCGAACAGCCGGACGCCGTTCTTGTGCGCGTCGATGGCCCACGGTTCAAGTTCCTCTCCCAGCTCCGCAACGGCTGCGAGCGCCGGCGGCGGGCATCCGATCAGCTCGGTAGAGGTCACCGGCGCCGGGTGCCCGTGCGTCACCATGGACCGGTCCTTCTCCACGCTCAGGGACACCGTGACGGGCGAATGCCAGCCCGGCACACGCCGGGACAGGGACAGGTCCACGTGCTCCTGGGCGGCCAGGATCTTCCAGTTGTAGTCGCCGTAGCCGTCATCGCCGAACACGGCGGCAAGACCGGTCCGCAGCCCCAGACGGGAGGCCGCGATCGCCTGGTTGGCGATACCCCCGGGGCAGCTGCCCATCCCGTCACTCCAGATTTCTGTGCCGGGCTGCGGCGCGTGGGGCAGCCCGGTAAAGATGATGTCCTGGAACACGGTCCCGGTCAGGAGCAGATCGAACCCGTCCGCGGCCGGGCTGCGGACGGCAGAGAGCGGATCAAAGCGCCGCGCCGGAGTCGCGTCCATATACGGCACACTACGCTGTACCGCCGTAGAGGGAAACCGCGGGAAGCGGGGCCTTGACGAGCGAGGAATAGACTGTCCGAATGCGGCTCACGATCGCCGGCGGGGGCGGGTTCCGGGTCCCCCTGGTTTACCGGGCGCTCTCTGCCGGCCCTTTCGCGGGGCTGGTGCGGGAGCTGGTGCTCTACGACGTCGACCCCGCCAGGCTGGCGGCCATCGAGGCGGTCCTCGCCTCCCTGGCCCTGCAGGGTCCGCCGGGTTCCGGCCCGCAGGTCCGTGCCGTGTCTTCGCTCCCCGAGGCCCTCGACGGCGCCGATATGGCCTTCGCCGCGATCCGGCCCGGCGGCACGGCCGGGCGGACCGCCGACGAGCGGATCGCCCTGGACCTCGGACTCCTGGGCCAGGAAACCACGGGCCCCGGCGGCATCTCCTACGCGCTGCGGTCCATTCCGCCGATGCTACGGCTCGCGGAGGAAATGCGGAGCCGCTGCCCCGAGGCGTGGCTGCTCAACTTCACCAACCCGGCTGGCATGGTCACGGAGGCCCTGGTCCCCGCGCTGGGGTCCAGGGTGATCGGGATTTGCGACTCCGCCAGCGGCCTGGTGCACCGCGCGGCGCGGGCTGCCGGCGTCGCGCTGCCGGAAGGCACGCTCGACGGCGTGGGCTACTACGGCCTGAACCACCTCGGCTGGCTGTACCGGTTGGAGGCGGCAGGCCGGGACGCCCTCCCGGGGCTGCTCGCCGACCCTGCGGCGCTGGCGGAGTTCGAGGAAGGCCGGTTGTTCCCGCCCGGGTTGCTGGCCGGCTTGGGCTGCCTGCCGAATGAGTACCTTTTCTACTATTACGACACGGCTCGTGCGGTGGCCGGGATGCGCGCAGCAGAGCAGACCCGGGGGGAATCCATCGCCCGGCAGCAGGCCGAACTCTATCCCCGGCTGGCTGCCGCCGGACCGGACGCTTTTGCGCTGTGGGACGCCGCCCGGCTGTCACGCGAGGAAGGCTATCTCGCCGAGGCCCGCACCTCGGGCGAACGCCGCGACGAGACCGACCTCGCCGGCGGCGGCTACGAGCGGGTGGCCCTGGCGGCCATGCGCGCCCTCTCCGGCGGCGGCGCCGCGGACCTGATCCTCAACACGCGCAACACAGTCAACACCGCCGCCGACGCGGCGCCGGAAGCGGGCGCCGCCGGGTCAGCGGCGCAGGCGGTGCCGGCCGTGCCGGGACTGCCGGCCGACGCCGTCGTCGAAGTTCCGTGCAAGGTGACGCCCGACGGCGCTGCGCCGGTCCCGCAGGATCGTCCGGGACCGGCACAGCTGGAGCTGATGCGGCGCGTCAAGGACGTCGAACGGCTCGTGGTGGAGGCGGCGACGACCGGCCGGCGGGAATCAGCCCTCGCCGCGTTCGCCAGGCATCCGCTCGTGGGTTCGGATGTTCTCGCCGGCAAACTGCTGGCCGGCTATGAAGCCGCGTTCCCGGAGCTGGGCCGTCTCTGGCGCCGCGGCCAGTAGCGACCCGCGGCCAGGGGCTGGTACGCCTAGAGCTTTCGGTACATTACGTGCAGGCCCACGTAGCCCAGTTCCGGGCGGTTGAACGCCTCGGGAATCGTCGCGAGCACCTCGAAGCCCATGGATTTCCAGGCGGCAACGGCCCGGAAATTGCTCTCCACCACGGCGTTGAACTGCATGGCCCGGAAGCCGGCGTCGCGCGCGGCGTCGAGGGAATAGGCGCAGAGGGCCCTGGCCAGTCCGCGGCCGGCCTGAGCGGGATGGACCATGTAGCCCGCGTTAGCGACATGGCTGCCGCCGCCGCCCTGGTTGGGATGCAGCTCGCCGGTGCCAAGGATTTCCCCCGCAGCCCGGCTGGCGTCGGCGGGGCCGTCCCCGGGACCGTCACCGCCACCGACGGCGACGGCGACGAAGGTCTGGCCCGGCGCCTCCTTGAACCAGCGTCCGCGGGCCTCGGCCTCGGCAGTGTCCCGGTCCCACGTAAAAGTCTCCCCGGCCCGGATGACGGGTTCCAGGATCGCCCAGATGCCCGGCCAGTCCTCCGGACGGGCCTCCCGGATAGTCCAGCCGGCTGCGGGATCAGGTTCTGTCATTGCGCTCACAGCGGCCACGTTAGCAGTACGCCCCGGTCTGGGAACGGACCCGTGCCGTGACCCGGGAACGGACCCGTGAACCGGCCGGCACTTCAGGAGTAATGTTTTATCGACATGCAGTCTGCTGAGGAAAGGGGAACCGTGTCGCTGATCCGCCGCGTCGCTTTCCTTTCCCTGCACACCTCGCCCATGGAGCAGCCCGGCTCCGGCGACGCCGGCGGAATGAACGTGTACGTCCGGGCGCTGGCCGCGGCCCTGGCCGAGACCGGCGTGGAAGTGGAGATCTTCACCCGGTCCACCTCGGCCACGCAGCCCGCCGTCGAACACCCGTCCCCGGGCGTATGCGTGCACAACGTCCTCGCCGGCCCGCCCCGGAAGCTGCCCAAAGAGGAACTTCCGGGGCTGCTGCACAGCATGGTCGCCGAGATCGACCGAATCCGGCAGCTCCAGCCGCACGGCCGGTATGACGTCATCCATTCCCACTACTGGGTGTCCGGGGTCGCCGGGCTGGAGCTTGCGGAGCTGTGGCGGCTGCCCCTCGTCCACACCATGCACACGATGGCGAAGGTCAAGAACCAGCTCCTCGAGTCCGGCGAACAGCCCGAACCGCGGCGGCGTGAGGACGGCGAGCACCGGATTGTCGACGGCGCAACCCGGCTGATCGCCAATACCGGCACCGAAGCGACCGAGCTGGTATCGCACTACAACGCCGACATCGACCACATCGACGTCGCGCCTCCCGGCGTGGACCTGGCGGTCTTCACACCGGCCTTCAGGAACCGCGCCAGGGCCCAGCACGACATCGCCCCGGGCAAGTTCCATCTGCTGTTCGCGGGCCGGATCCAGCGGCTCAAGGGCCCGCAGATCCTCATCAAGGCGGCCGCGCTCCTGCGTTCCCGGCGCCCGGACATCGACCTGCAACTGACCATCCTGGGGGCCGTCAGCGGCGCCAAGGACTTCAACCTCAAGGCGCTGATCACCGGCGCCGGAATGGACGACGTCGCCACGCACCATCCGCCGGTGAACGCCCCGGAGCTGGCTGGCTGGTACCGGTCGGCCGACGTCGTGGTGATGCCCTCCTACAGCGAGTCCTTCGGCCTGGTGGCCCTGGAGGCGCAGGCCTGCGGGACGCCCGTCCTCGCCACGAAAGTAGGCGGCCTCTCCCGCGCCGTCCAGGACGGGCGGACCGGGATGCTGATCGAGGGCCACAAAGCCAGCGACTGGGCGGACGCGCTCGAAGAGCTCTTCGACGACGCCCAAACCCGCACCGACATGGGGCGCGCCGCCGCGATCCACGCCCAGGATTTCGGCTGGCAGCGCACCGCAGCGATCACGCTGGAGAGCTACCACACCGCCGTGAGCCAGTATTTTGGAAGCCTGACCATCCCGGTGGGCCACACACCCTAAACCGGATCCGCCCTAAGCCCGCCCGGAAACACCGGACCGGGACAAACCCGCCGACGCCACGAGCCGAAGGACAAAGATGTCTGAGACCACCACTGCCGGGAACAACGTACCGAGCGACCTGGAGATTGCCCAGCGGGCCGTTATGAAGCCGATCGGGGAGATCGCGGCGGCCGCCGGCATCAACCCGGACGCACTGGAACTCTACGGACCCTACAAGGCCAAGATCGATCCGGCGAAGCTGACTGTGCCGGCGGGAACCCCCAGGCGCACCCCCGGCAAGGTGGTGCTGGTCTCGGCGATGTCGCCCACCCCCGCGGGCGAGGGAAAGTCCACCACCACGGTGGGGCTCGCGGATTCCCTGGCCCGGGCCGGGCACAGCGTGATGATCGCGCTGCGCGAACCCTCGCTCGGCCCCATCCTGGGCATGAAGGGAGGCGCCACCGGCGGCGGCTACTCCCAGGTGCTGCCGATGGACCAGATCAACCTGCACTTTACCGGCGACTTCCACGCCATCACCTCGGCGAACAACGCCCTCATGGCCCTCGTGGACAACCACATCTTCCAGGGCAACGAACTCAACATCGATCCCCGCCGGATGACGTTCAAGCGCGTCCTGGACATGAACGACCGGTCCCTCCGGGAGGTCGTGATCGGCCTGGGCGGGCCGACCCAGGGCACGCCGCGGCAGGACGGCTTCGACATCACCGTGGCCTCGGAAATCATGGCCGTGTTCTGCCTCGCCACGGACCTCAACGATTTGCGTGAGCGGCTGGGCCGGATCACGTTCGGCTACACCTACGACCGCCAGCCCGTCACGGTGGCCAACCTCGGCGTCCAGGGCGCCCTGACCATGCTGCTCAAAGACGCGATCAAGCCCAACCTCGTGCAGACCATCGCCGGCACCCCGGCCCTGGTGCACGGCGGGCCCTTCGCCAACATCGCCCACGGCTGCAACTCACTGATCGCCACGCAGACGGCCCGCAGCCTGGCGGACATCGTCATCACCGAGGCCGGTTTCGGCGCGGACCTCGGTGCCGAAAAGTACATGGACATCAAGGCGCGGATGGCCGATGTCGCCCCGTCCGCCGTCGTCCTCGTGGCCACCGTCCGGGCGCTCAAGATGCACGGCGGCGTGCCGAAAGACCGGCTCACGGAGCCGAACGTGGGGGCGCTGGCCGCCGGCGTCGCCAATCTCCAGCGCCACATCCGCAACGTCGAGAAGTTCGGCATCATCCCGGTGGTGGCGGTCAACAAATTCGGCACGGACACCGCCGAGGAGCTGGACTGGCTGCTTCAGTGGTGCGCCGCGGAGGGGGTCCAGGCTGCGGTGGCCGATGTCTGGGGCCGCGGCGGGGGTGGCGACGGCGGGGACGAGCTCGCGGCCAAGGTCGCGGCCGCGATCGACACCCCGCACGGCTTCCGGCACCTGTACCCGCTGGAGATGTCTGTGGAGGACAAGATCCGGACCATCGTGCAGGAAGTCTACGGTGCCGACGGCGTTGACTTCTCGGTGCCCGCGCTCAAACGGCTGGCGGAGATCGAGAAGAACGGCTGGTCCGGGATGCCCGTGTGCATGGCGAAGACCCAGTACTCCTTCACTGACGACGCCAGCCGGGTCGGCGCCCCCAAGGGCTTCACCATCCACGTCCGGGACCTCATCCCCAAGACCGGCGCGGGCTTTATCGTTGCTCTCACCGGCGCGGTCATGACCATGCCCGGCCTGCCCAAGGTTCCGGCAGCGATGCGGATGGACGTGGACGACGCCGGCAACCCCGTCGGCCTCTTCTAGACGCCCCCTCACATCCTGCGTCCCCCACCCGCCCCTCCCTCACATCCTGCATCCCGCCACCCGACGCACCCTCACATCCTGCATCCCCCAAGGCCGGGGTCGCCGGAACCCGTGCCCGCCTCCGCGGACCGATTTGGGACACCTGTGGATAACTCCTGCACGCCATTTCAAATGGGCTCACAATGCGACCATGAGAACGCGCACGGAACTTCCCGGCCCACTCGGCGCAGCGCCCTTCACCATCGCGGCTGCCCGGTCGGCGGGAGTGCCGAGAACCAGACTCAGACAGCCCGACATCCGTCATATCAGCCGGGGTCTCTACCGGCCCGCGGAATGGAGCTTCGAGTTGGAGACGGCGGCTCGCGCACTGTCCGCCGCGTCGCCAGGGGCCTGGATCTCGCATGTCACGGCCGCCAGGCTCCGATGCCAGCTCTTGCCTCCATGGCTTTCGGACTCTGAGGAGCTGCACCTCAGCAAGCCACGGGTGCTGCCCGAGGTCCGGCGCAAGGGCATCGTCGGGCACACGGTTCTGGCTTTGGAAGGTGAGGTCGAAACGACGGACGGCATCCGGATCAGCACGCGTCCCCGGACATGGCTCGACCTCGCCCGGCGGTTGAGCCTGTCGGAATTGGTCTGCATGGGCGACGAGCTCGTTCGGATTCCCCGGTTCGGGTTGGAGGGACGGAACGAGCCCTTCGCGACTATCGATGGGCTGCGTTCGATGGTGAGCCGCCACCCGAATTTGCAGGGAATAGTCCGCGCCCGCGCGGCACTGGACTTGATGCGAGTGGGATCCGATTCCGCTCCGGAAACACTGCTGCGCCTGGCGATGTGCGACGCTGGGCTCCCGGAACCGGAACTGCAGCTCCAGCTGCGCCCGGAAAGTCCGGCCTCACCGACGGCGGACCTTGGGTATCGGCGCCGCCGGCTGGCTGTCCAGTACGACGGCGGGCACCATCTGCTGCCCGCTCAGATCTTCAGCGACCGTCGCCGCGACAAGGCCTTCGAGGCAGCGGGATGGACGGTGCTCGTCCTGACCAAGGACGACCTTGCGGACGGCTTCGCGGGCGCCACCGCCAGGATCAAGCGAATCCTCCGCGCCGCGTATCTCAGCCCCTCGGCCGCAGCTGGCTTTTCCAACCCAGTCTTGAGGGAGCGATCCGCCGATATCGGCACAACGTGAGGGAGGATCGGGCGGGTGCTCACCACCTGTGAGGGATCGTCTCCCGTATACACCCGCACCCACGCCGGACGCACGACGCTCCCGCACCAAAGGTGCGGGAGCGTCGTGTCAGAACACCCCAAACGTGCGGGAGCGTCGGATCAACACACACCAAACGTGCGGGAGCGTCGGATCAGAACACCCCAAACGTGCGGGAGCGTCGGGGGGAAGGCGGTTAGCGCTCTAGGTCGCCGCGGATGAAGGCCTCGACCTTTTCACGGGCGAGGTCGTCGTTGAACTGCTCCGGCGGGGACTTCATGAAGTAGCTCGACGCCGAGACCAGCGGGCCGCCGATGCCGCGGTCCAGGCCGATCTTGGCGGCGCGGATGGCGTCGATGATCACGCCGGCGGAGTTGGGCGAGTCCCAGACTTCGAGCTTGTATTCCAGGGACACCGGGGCGTCGCCGAAGTTGCGGCCTTCGAGGCGGACGAAGGCCCACTTGCGGTCATCGAGCCACTGGACGTAGTCCGACGGGCCGATGTGGACGTCCTTGGCGGCGAGCTCGGCCTCGACGTTGGAGGTGACGGCCTGGGTCTTGGAGATCTTCTTGGACTCCAGCCGGTCGCGCTCGAGCATGTTCTTGAAGTCCATGTTGCCGCCGACGTTCAGCTGGTACGTGCGGTCCAGGGTGACGCCGCGGTCCTCGAACAGCTTGGCCATGACGCGGTGCGTGATGGTGGCACCAATCTGGCTCTTGATGTCATCGCCCACGATCGGCACGCCCGCGGCGGTGAACTTGTCCGCCCACTCCTTGGTGCCGGCCAGGAACACCGGCAGGGCGTTTACGAACGCCACGCCGGCATCGATCGCGCACTGGGCGTAGAACTCGGCGGCCTGCTGGGAGCCGACCGGCAAGTAGCAGACCATGACGTCAACCTTGGCGTCCTTGAGGGCCTGGACGACGTCGACGGGCTCTTCCGGGGACTGCTCGATGGTCTCGAGGTAGTACTTGCCAAGGCCGTCCAGGGTGTGGCCGCGCTGGACGGTGACACCGGTCGGCGGGACGTCGGCGATCTTGATGGTGTTGTTTTCGCTGGCCAGGATGGCGGCGGACAGATCCTGGCCCACCTTCTTGCCGTCGACGTCGAACGCGGCAACGAACTCGACGTCGCCGACGTGGTACTGGCCGAACTCCACGTGCATCAGGCCCGGAATCGTGGCCTTGGGGTCGGCGTCTTTGTAGTACTGGACGCCCTGGACCAGCGAAGTGGCGCAGTTACCTACGCCGACGATTGCAACACGAATCGGATGTGAAGACACGGAACTCCTTTTGAGAACAAGGGTGACCGGCGCGGCCGCACTTTGTTGTGCGGCGGCGGCAGGCGGACACGGCGCCGTAAGGCGCCCTTAGTAGTCTAGTCAACACCGCCGGGGCCGCGGTTGTTCCCCGCGGCCCCGGCGCTTGTATTAAGTGCGGGTTAAGTGCGGGTACCGGCTACTTCTGGGCCCACAGGTTGATGTCGGATTCGACGGCGAACTCATCGATCGCGTCGACCTCATCGGCCGTGAAATCCAGGTTGTTGATCGCGGACAGGGTGTCCTCGAGCTGCCGGACGCTGGAGGCGCCGACCAGTGCGGACGTGACGGACGAGCCCTTGCCCTGCTCGCGCAGGATCCAGGCGATGGCCAGCTGCGCCAGCGTCTGCCCGCGGCCCTCGGCGATCCGGTTGAGCCCGCGCACGCGGTCCAGCTTGTCCTCGGTGATCGTGCCTTCGTCCAAGGACTTGTGCTGGGCGGCGCGGGAGTCCGCCGGAATGCCCTTGAGGTACCGGTCGGTGAGCATGCCCTGCGCCAGCGGCGAGAACGCGATGGACCCGGCGCCCACCTGCTCCAGCACCTCGTAGAGATTGGGGCTGCCGTTCTCGGTCCAGCGGTTGAGCATGGAGTAGCTGGGCTGGTGGATCAGCAGCGGGGTGCCGAGTTCCTTGAGGATCCGCGCCGCTTCGAGGGTCTGTTCCGGGGTGTAGGACGAGATGCCGGCGTAGAGCGCCTTGCCGGAGCGCACGGCCTGGTCCAGGGCGCCCATGGTCTCTTCCATCGGCGTCTCGGGGTCCGGGCGGTGGCTGTAGAAGATGTCCACGTAGTCCAGGCCCATCCGGTCCAGCGACTGGTCCAGGCTGGCGAGGAGATATTTGCGGGATCCCCATTCGCCGAACGGGCCCGGCCACATGTCGTAGCCGGCCTTGGTGGAGATGATGAGTTCGTCGCGGTACGGACGGAAGTCGTCCTTGAGGTGGCGGCCGAAGTTCGTTTCGGCGGCGCCGGCCTCCGGGCCGTAGTTGTTGGCGAGGTCGAAGTGGTTGACGCCGAGGTCGAAGGCGCGGCGCAGGATGGCGCGCTGGGTCTCAAACGGCTTGTCGTCGCCGAAGTTATGCCACAGGCCCAATGAGATGGCCGGGAGTTTCAGGCCGCTGCGTCCCACGCGGCGGTAGGGCATGGAATCGTAGCGGGTGTCAGCTGCCAAATAAGTCATGCGTTCTATCCTGCCTTAGTTGATGAGAATCGCGGCGCTGTGGCCTGGAAGCTCGATCTGTCCGCCGTCCCCCGAGGAGTCCTCGAGCCGGACGGCGTCGTCCGTGGCCAGTGCGAGAGTGGCCCCGCGGACCGGGATCCGCCGCTCCCCGGCGGAAAAGTTCATCGCCACCTCGGTGCGGCCGCGGCGCAGCAGCAGCCAGCCCTCGTCCTCGCGGACGTCGACGGCGGTGTCCTCGAAGCCGGGTTCCGTCAGGTCCGGTGTGGTGCGACGCAGAGCGATCAGCGCACGGTACAGCTCCAGGAGGCGGGCGTGGTCCCCTCCGGTGGCCTCGGCCCAGTCGAGCTTGGACCGGGTGAAGGTCTCCGGATCCTGCGGATCGGGCACGACGGCGGGGTCCCAGCCCATCCGCTCGAACTCCCTGATCCGGCCCTCGGCCGTCGCCTTGCCCAGCTCGGGCTCCGGGTGGGAGGTGAAGAACTGCCACGGGGTGGTGGCCCCGTATTCCTCGCCCATGAACAGCATGGGCGTGAACGGCGAGGTCAGGGTGGCGACGGCGGCGAGCGCGAGCTGCCCGTAGCCCAGGGTCTGGGACAGCCTGTCCCCGGTGGCCCGGTTGCCGATCTGGTCGTGGTTCTGGCTGCACACCACCAGCGCGGCGGGGTGGACCTGGGCGGGGTTGATGGGCCGGCCGTGGTGGCGGGCGCGGAAGCTGGAGTAGCTGCCGTCGTGGAAGAAACCGCGCTCCAGGACCTTGGCGAGTGCCCCGAGCGAGTCGAAGTCGGCGTAGTAGCCCGTGGTCTCGCCGCTGACGTTGACGTGGACGGCGTGGTGGAAGTCGTCGCTCCACTGCCCGGCCAGCCCGTAGCCGTTGGTGTCCCGCGGGTAGAGCAGGCGCGGGTTATTCAGGTCCGATTCCGCGATCATCGTGGCCGGGCGCCCGGTCTCGGCGGAGATTTCGTCGGCGAGGGCGCCGAAGTCCTCCAGCAGGTGCACTGCCCGCTCGTCCTTGAAGGCGTGCACGGCGTCCAGCCGCAGGCCGTCCACGTGGTAGTCCCGCAGCCACATCGCGGCGTTGTCCAGGATGTAGCGGCGCACCTCGTCCGACTCCGGGCCGTCCAGGTTGACGGAGTTGCCCCAGGTGTTGCCCTCCCCCGATTTCAGGTAGGGCCCGAACCGCGGAAGGTAGTTGCCGCTGGGGCCGAGGTGGTTGTAGACCACATCCTGGATGACGCCAAGACCGGCGGCGTGGGCGGCGTCGACGAAGCGCTGGTAAGCGGCAGGTCCGCCGTAGCCCTCGTGCACGGCGTACCAGAGGACGCCGTCGTATCCCCAGTTGTGCGTGCCGTTGAACCCGTTGACCGGCAGCAGCTCCACGAAGTCGATGCCCAGCTCCGCCAGGTACTCCAGCTTCCCCGCGGCGGCGTCCAGTGTTCCCTCCGGCGTGAAGGTGCCCACGTGGAGTTCGTAGATGACGGCGCCCTTGAGTTCCCGTCCCGCCCATTGGCCGTCAGCCCACTGGTGGCTTCCGGCGTCGAACGTGCGGGAGAGCGCGTGGACACCCGCGGGCTGGCGGCGGGAGCGCGGGTCCGGCAGCGGGGTGGGGTCCCCGTCCACCAGGTAGCCGTAGTCCACGTCCCCGGCGGCGGGCGCCCCGGAGGCCGTCCACCAGCCGGGCGCCTCCCCGCCGCGGCGGGTCATGTCATACTTCCGGCCGTCAGCGAGGAGCGTGACCGCCTGCGCTTCGGGAGCCCAGAGATCGAAGCGGTCGCTTCCGTGTGCAGGCAAGGTCATGGCGTTCTTCCGTTCCCCAAATGTCGGTACTTCAAGGACTGCTTAGGCGGTGGGCACCAGGAGGGCCACCGGGTAGTCCCGCAGGATTTCCCCCACGGCTACGGTGCCCGGACCGTGCGTTGAACCGGTCAGTTCATCGGCCATGGCCGCGGCGAGTTCGATGGTCGTGCCCTGCCATCCGCCGCGCTGCTCCAGGCCGCGGGGTAGCCGGGTGGCGAGCGTCAGCGCGCCCGGGGCTGAGGGTGTTCCGCGGTCAAAGGCGAGCAGGTGCGCAGCGGCGGTGCCCGTGGCCGTGACCGGCGTGTATCCGGTGAACAGTTCCGGCCGGTCCCGCCGCAGGCGCAGGGCCCGCGAGGTGACAAGGAGTTTCGCTGCCTCATCCAGGAACGACGTCGGACGCTCACCGGCGTCGAGCGCGGCGAGGGCGCGCCGGCGGGCGCCGAAGTCGAACGGCCGCCGGTTGTCCGGATCGGTCAGCGAGCGGTCCCAGAACTCGGTGCCCTGGTACACGTCCGGCACGCCGGGCATGGTGAGCTGCACCAGCTTGGCGCCGAGCGAGTTGGCGGCCCCGTACGGCTCCAGCAGCGCCACGAGGGACTCCAGCTCCGCCGTCACCTCCGGGGTGTCGAAAGCGGCGTCGACGGCGGCTGAAAGTTTCGCCTCGAAAGCCTCGTCCGGATCGATCCAGTTGGTCGAGTTCCCGGCTTCCCGGGCAGCTTTTTGCGCGTAGGACTGCAGCCGGTCGCGGTCCGCGGGCCAGGCGCCCGCGATGGCCTGCCACAGCAGGTTGGCCAGCGGCCCGTCCGGCAGGGGCGCCAGCTTCTGCAGCCGCTGCAGGGATTCCTGCCATTCCGGGGCCAGCTCCGCGAGGACCGAGATGCGGGCGCGGGTGTCCTCGCTGCGCTTGGTGTCGTGCGTACTGAGCGTCGTCATGGACAGCGGCTGTTCGGCCTGGCGGCGGGCCATCCGGGTGTGGAATTCCTCCGGCGTCACGGCAAACTCGGTGGGGTCGGCGCCGACTTCGGTCAGGGTGCCCAACCGGGTGTAGCGGAAGAACGCGGTGTCTTCCACGCCCTTGGCCATGACCATCCCGGAGGTCTGCTGGAAGCGGATGCCCAGTTCGGCGTCCGCGCCAGGACCGGCATTAAGCAGGAGCGGCAGGAGCACGCCGACGGGGCCTTCCAGTTCGGGGCGACGGCGGACAGCGAGTTCGCAGGCTTCCTTGAGGACGTCTGCGCCCTCCGGCAGGTAGCTGCGGTAGACCGGAAACGCGGCAATGATCTCGGACAGTGCGTCCGCCGCGGCGTCCTGGGCCAAGCCTGCTCCGGCCGGGACCAGTCGTGCCAGCCGGAGCATTTCAGAATGCAGAATGCCGTCCGTGATCCGGCGTTTAGTGCCGCGGATCATTTCGTCGTAGTCGGCAGCGCCGCCACGCAGTTCGGCGTCGAGAGCGTCGAGCTGGCCCTGTCCGGCGGCGTCGACGAATACCCGGTCCACGTCCGCGAGGGCGTCGTAGCCGGTGGTGCCCTCGCACTCGAAGCCGGCCGGCAGGCTCTCGCCCGGTTCCAGGATCTTCTCGATCAGCAGGTAACTGCCGCCCGTGACCTCGCGCAGCCGGTGCAGGTATCCCTCCGGATCGGCGAGGCCGTCCGGGTGGTCGATCCGCAGCCCGTCGACGAGCCCTTCCCGGAACCAGCGCACAACCTCCGCGTGGGCTTCATCGAAGACCTCGGGAAGCTCCACGCGGATCCCGGCCAGGCTGTTGACGGCAAAGAACCGGCGGTAGTTCAGGTCCGTGTCCGCCCGGCGCCAGCCGATCAGCTCATAGTGCTGCCGGTCGTGGACCGCGCGGGGGTCATCGGCAGTGGAGTCACCCTCGGTATAGGTGCCCTCGGCGAGCGGAAAGCGGTGGTCGTAGTAGCGCAGTTCCCCGTCACGGATCTCAAGCGCGTCAACGTCCGAGTCCGCGCCCAGCACGGGGATCCGCACGCGGCCGCCGCCAAAGTCCCAGTCGATGTCGAACGCCTGGGCGTAGCGGGACTGCTGCCCCTCCTTCAGGAGGGACCACCACCACGGGTTCTGGGCCGGGGTCGCGACGCCGACATGGTTGGGCACGATATCGACCAGCACGCCCATGCCGGCTTCCCGTGCGGCCGTCGACGCCGCCAGCAGGCCTTCCGCGCCGCCCCGGTCCGGATCAATGGCGGCGGGATCGGTGACGTCGTAACCGTGGTCCGAACCCTGCTCCGCCGTGAGGATCGGCGAGAGATAGATCCAGTCCACGCCCAGCGACTTCAGGTACGGCACGGTCTGCGCGGCGTCCTGCAGCGTAAAGCCGGGACGGATCTGCAGCCGGTAGGTGGAGACGGGGGTTCTCATTTAGCGGGGCCCTTCGGGGTCTTCGGCTTGTCAGCCTCCGTCTTTTTCGAGGCGGAGCCTTTCGCGGAGCCCGTGGACGCGCCCGCCGGTGCCGTGTCCGCGGGGACCTCCGGTGCCCGGGCCGCAGAATCAGCATCCGCCGAATCCTCGTGGTCCTCGTGCTCGGCCATCGCGGCCAGGGAGGCGGCCGCGGAGTAGTCCACTTCTACCTCGGGGCCCGAGTGTGCCCGGAGCACCACCATCGACTTTGCCGCCAACTTCACCACGGACCCAGCTTTGAGCGGTTCCTCGGTGTCCGCCTGGTCCGCGGTGTCCACCAGGACGTCCCAGAACCGTGAGTACTCCTCGGCCGGCAGGGCAAAGTCCACGTCGTCGTCGTGGGCGTTGAAGCCGAGCAGGAAACTGTCGTCGGTGATCCGGCGTCCGCGCGAATCCTGTTCCTGGATGCCGTGCCCGTTGTAGAACACACCGATGGTCCGGCCGAATCCGCTGTCCCAGTGCTCCGGCAGCATTTCCTTGCCGTCGGTATTGAGCCAGACGATGTCCGGCAGCTTCTCGCCCTCGCCGCGGCGTACCGGGCGGCCGTCGAAGAAACGGCTGCGCCGGAAGATGGGGTGGTCGCGGCGGATCTTATTGACCACCGCCGTGAACTCCACGAGCGGCTGGTCTATGGCGTCCCAGTGCACCCAGCTGAGTTCGGAGTCCTGGCAGTAGGTGTTGTTGTTGCCCTGCTGGGTGCGGCCCAGCTCGTCGCCGTGCAGAAGCATCGGAACGCCCTGCGAGAGCAGCAGGGTGGCGATGAAGTTGCGCTGCTGGCGGGCACGGAGGGTCAGGACGTGGTCGTTGTCCGTGTCCCCTTCCTCGCCACAGTTCCAAGAGCGGTTGTGGGATTCGCCGTCGTTGTTGCCCTCGCCGTTGGCATCGTTGTGCTTCTCGTTGTAGGACACGAGGTCGCGCATGGTGAAGCCGTCGTGGGCCGTGACGAAGTTGATCGAGGCCACTGGGCGCCGGGCGGAGCTTTCGTAGAGGTCCGCGGAGCCGGTCAGGCGGGAGGCGAATTCGCCTAGGGTCGACGGCTCACCGCGCCAGAAGTCACGGACGGTGTCGCGGTACTTGCCGTTCCACTCGGTCCACTGCGGCGGGAAGTTGCCCACCTGGTAGCCGCCGGGACCCACGTCCCACGGCTCGGCAATCAGCTTGACCTGGGAGACGATCGGGTCCTGCTGGATCAGTTCGAAGAAGGTGGAGAGCTTGTCCACGTCGTAGAACTCGCGGGCAAGCGTGGAGGCGAGGTCGAAGCGGAAGCCGTCGACGTGCATTTCCGTCACCCAGTAGCGCAAGGAGTCCATCAGCAGCTGGAGCGAGTGCGGGTGCCGGACGTTGAGGGAGTTTCCGGTGCCGGTGTAGTCCATGTAGTGCTTCATGTCATCGTCCACCAGCCGGTAGTAGGCCTGGTTGTCGATGCCCTTGAAGGACAGCGTGGGGCCGAGGTGGTTGCCTTCCGCGGTGTGGTTGTAGACCACGTCCAGGATCACTTCGATGCCCGCCTTGTGCAGCTCGCGGACCATGGCCTTGAATTCCTGGACCTGGTGCCCGACGTCGCCCGAGGAGCTGTAGGTGTTCTGCGGCGCGAAGAAGCCGATGGTGTTGTAGCCCCAGTAGTTGTTGAGACCCTTCTCCTCGAGCGTGCCGTCGTTGACGAACTGGTGCACGGGCATGAGCTCGATCGCGGTGACGCCGAGCTTCTTCAGGTGCTCCACTACGGCGGGGTGGGCTACGCCCGCATAGGTGCCGCGCTGCTCCTCCGGGACTTCCGGGTGGAGCTCGGTCAGGCCCTTGACGTGGGCCTCGTAGATGACCGACTGGTGGTACGGGATCCGCAACTGGCGGTCGCCGTCCCACTCGAAGAACGGGTTGATGACCACGCCGTGCATGGTGTGCGGCGCCGAGTCGGCGTCATTGCGCGAGTCGGGGTCGCCGAATTCATAGGTGAAGAGCGCCGGATCCCAGTCGATCTGGCCCTGAACGGCCTTGGCGTAGGGGTCCATCAGCAGCTTGTTGGGGTTGAAGCGGTTGCCGTGTTCGGGTTCGTACGGGCCGTGGACCCGGTAGCCGTATTTCTGTCCGGGCTGGACCTGCGGCAGGTAGCAATGCCACACGTAGCCGTCCACTTCGGTCAGCTCAATCCGCGTCTCGGTCAGGTCGTCAGCCAGGAGGCACAGTTCCACCCGCTCGGCGCGCTCGCTGAACAGGGCAAAGTTGGTACCAGTGCCGTCAAAAGTGGCTCCCAGCGGGTAAGCCGTTCCGGGCCAGACTTCCATGTGTACTCCTCGTGCGGACGAATATTCTCTAGACAGACTACTTGTAAGTAGGGTTACTAATTGACTCGGCGGGCTGACGCGCGCGTTTATTACAACTCCCGCATCACCTCCGGAACAGCACCCGCGATGGCCGTTGCTGTCACCGGTCCCCCGCGGGAGGCCCGGACTCCGGCCAGGCCGTGGACGCTGGCCGCCATCGCCGCGATCGCCGCCCATCTATCGTCGGGATCGATGCCATGTCCACCGAAGCGCCGGACGTCGGCACCCAACTGGGCCAGCAGCCCACCGATAACTCCTGCCAGGACGTCGCCGCTGCCTGCAGTGGCGATCCAGGGCGTGCCCTCGGCCTGGCTGTAGAAGTCCTGGAAGGGAGAGGCCACGAGGGTCGTGGCGCCCTTGAGCAGCACCGTGGCTTCGGTCAGACCCGCAGCCTGCCGCACCGCACTGAGGGTGGATGCTTCTACCGCGGAGCGGTCTAATGCAACCCCGAGGCGCTGAAGCAATGCCGACAGTTCGCCAGCATGGGGTGTCAGGATCACTTGCGGAGCCAGCACATCAGGCAGGGCGGGCAATGCGCCGGCATCGGCGATCGTCGGCAGGCCCGAGTCTGCGGCGTCACGGGCGCGCTGCAACTGCTGCTCATCGGAGTCATCCAGTCCGGAGCCCACGAGCCAGGCCTGAACGTGCGTATCGGCCACGGTGCCGGCGCTGCAGACCACCTCGGGGCAGGCCTGCCGGACGAGGTCGGCGACGCCGGGCGGGCCCAGGTAGCGCACCATTCCGACGCCGGCCGCCAGGGCGCCCTTACAGGCCAGCACCGCGGCGCCGGGATAGGCGTCGGAGCCTGCGACCACCCCAAGGACCCCCCTGGAGTACTTGTGCGCCCGCCGCTCCGGGCGTGGCAGCAGGGCCGAAAGGTCTCCGGCCTCAAGCCGTCTCAGGGCCGGCCACGGCAGCGCTCCCTCGATTCCGATGGGGACCACCCGGACGGTGCCCGCGAAGTCGGCGCCGGGGTCCGCCAAGAGGCCTGCCTTGGCGGCACCAAAGGTCACCGTCATGTCAGCGGCCAGCACCGGCGCGTATGCCTCCCCCGTATCCGCGTCGACGCCGCTGGGGATGTCGCAGGCCACGACCAAGGGGGAACGGGAGCCCGGCCGGGAGCGCTCCAGTGCCGCGACCAACTCTGCGGCCGGTCCCCGCAGACCGCCTTGGGCTCCGGTCCCGAGGACCGCGTCAATCACGACGTCGGCGCCGCCGGCCATAGCGGCGAGTTCGGCCACGTTGTCCCCGGTGAGCACCACGGCATGGCCGCCCGCTTGCCGGAACGCGTCCAACCCGGCGTCGTGGGCCGCGCCGGCGGTGAGCACCGCCGTCGTCCGCATGCCGCGGCGGGCCAGCAGCGCGGTAGCGAAGAGCCCGTCTCCGCCGTTGTTGCCCTTGCCCGCCAGCACGGCCACGCTGGAGCCGTAGAGGCGTTGCCCGCGCCCGCGCAGGCCGCGGATGATGGCGTTGGCGAGGCCATACGCGGCCCGCTGCATGAGAACAGCGCCCGCACCGGAGCCCAAGGTGTCGTCGAGAAATGGCTTCTCGGCCTCTCGTACCTGGGTTCCGGTGTAGGCGCTGATCATGGTTTCAGTCCATTCGCGGTCGCTGGGGAATGCCTGGCGCTCAGGCCCGTTCGGCCTGGACGGCCCTCTCAGCCTTCGGCGACAACTGTCGCGGTGGCGATCCCGCCGTCATGGCTCATGGACAAGTGCCAGCGCTTGACGCCCTTCGACTCCGCCACAGCCTGCACGGTGCCTTTGACCTGGACGGTGGGACCGTTCTGGTCCAGCCCGATCCAGCAGTCCTGCCAGTTCATGCCGGCCGGCGCCCCCAGCACCTTGGCCACGGCCTCCTTGGCCGCAAACCGCGCGGCGAGGGAGCGTGTGTTCAGTTCCCGCTCGGCGGGGACGAACAGCCTGTCGCGCAGGCCGGGGGTGCGCTCGAGCTGACGCCCGAACCGCTCAATGTCTACGACGTCTACGCCTATGCCAACGATCATGGCGTTATTCTACGGTCACGCTCTTGGCCAGGTTGCGCGGCTGGTCCACGTCATACCCCTTGGCCGAGGCGAGTGCGAGGGCGAAGATCTGCAGCGGAACCGTTGCAAGCAGCGGCGCCAGGAGCGTGGGAGTCTCCGGGATGTAGAAGACGTGCTCGGCGTACGCCTTGACGGCCTCGTCCCCTTCCTCCGCGATCACGATCGTCCGGGCGCCGCGGGCGCGGACTTCCTGGATGTTGGAGACCACCTTGGAGTGCAGCGAGTCGCGGCCGCGCGGGGACGGGACCACCACGAAGACAGGCTGGCCTTCCTCGATCAGCGCGATCGGGCCGTGCTTGAGTTCGCCGGCGGCGAAGCCCTCGGCGTGGATGTACGCGAGCTCCTTGAGCTTCAGCGCACCTTCCATCGCCACCGGGAAACCGACGTGGCGGCCCAGGAACAGCACGGACTTGGCGTCGGCCATGGACCGGCCGAGTTCCTTGATCTGGGCCTCGTTGTCGAGGATGTGCTGGATCTTGGCCGGAATCTTGCCCAGGTCAGACAGGATGTCCTTGATCTCGCCCTGGAACTTGTTGCCGCGCAGCTGTGCCAAATAAAGGCCCAGCAGGTAGGCGGCCGTGATCTGGGCCAGGAACGCCTTGGTCGAGGCCACGGCAATCTCGGGTCCGGCGTGCGTGTAGAGCACGGCGTCCGATTCCCGCGGGATGGTGGACCCGTTGGTGTTGCAGATAGAGACCGTCTTGGCGCCCTGCTCCTTGGCGTAGCGAACGGCCATGAGGGTGTCCATGGTCTCGCCGGACTGGGAGATGGAGACAATCAGCGTGTTCTCGTCAACGATCGGATCCCGGTAGCGGAATTCGTGCGAGAGTTCGACCTCGGTGGGGATCCGGCACCAGTGCTCAATGGCGTACTTTGCCACCTGGCCGGCGTAGGCGGAGGTGCCGCACGCCAGGACGATGATCTTGTTGACGTTCTTGAGCAGCGCCGGATCGACACGGAGCTCATCCAGCGTCAGCTTGCCGTGGATGTCGGAGCGGCCCAGCAAGGTCTGCAGCACGGCGTCCGGCTGGTCGTGGATTTCCTTTTCCATGAAGGACGGGAAGCCGCCCTTTTCGGCAGAGGCAGGGTCCCAGTTGACGTGGTATTCCTTGCCCTCGGCGGGGGCGCCGTAGAAGTCCGTGATTTCCACAGAGTCGGCGGTGATCGTGACGATCTGGTCCTGGCCGAGTTCCACAGCGCGCCGGGTGTAGTCGATAAAGCCGGAGACGTCGGAGCCGAGGAAGTTCTCGCCTTCGCCGAGGCCGACGACGAGCGGGGAGTTCCGGCGCGCCGCGACCACCACGTCAGGCTGGTCCGCATGGACGGCGAGGAGCGTGAAAGCACCCTCGAGCCGCTGGCAGGCAAGCTGCATGGCCAGGGTGAGGCCGCCATTGCTGACGTCACCGCCCAGCTGGTTCCGGTAGATGTCCCCCAGCAGCGCAGCCGCAACTTCCGTGTCGGTCTCGGACTCGAAGATGACGCCCTTGCGCTGGAGTTCGAGCTTAAGCTCGGCGAAGTTCTCGATGATGCCGTTGTGGATCAGGGCCAGCTTGCCGCCGTCGGACAGGTGCGGGTGCGCGTTCTGGTCCGTCGGGCCGCCGTGCGTGGCCCAGCGCGTGTGGCCGATTCCGGTGAGGGATTCCGGCAGCGGGCGAGTGTCCAGCTCCGCGATGAGGTTGCTCAGTTTGCCCGACTTCTTCCGGGAAGAAATGGTGCCGTCGGCAACCACCGCAATACCCGCGGAGTCGTAGCCTCGGTACTCCAAGCGCCGCAATCCTTCGAGGACAACGTCCAAGGCATTGTGTCCAGCATTTACCCGGCCATCTGAGTGGCCCACATATCCAACGATTCCACACATGGTCATAAGCCTAACGGGTTTCCGGGAGGGAGGTCGTCGGTCCGGCGGCGCGCGAACGCCCCGGCGCGGGGTTGCGGAGGGCCTGACCCGGCCCCCACCGGCCAGTCCATTTCGCTCTCGGCGCTGTGGAGGGCAGAATCTCTAGGGTGACTTTGCAACGCAATGAAGCGAACGGGGAAGGTGTCTCCCCGTTCGTGGAGCTGGACCGGCAGACCTGGTCCCGGCTCGCTGCCCAGATGGAGCAGCCCCTCAATGAAGAGGATGTGTTCCGCCTTCGCGGCCTCGGGGACCCCCTCGACATCAAGGAAGTGCGCGAGGTCTATCTGCCACTGTCCCGGCTCCTGCACCTTTACGTGGAAGCCGCGGGCCAACTTCACGCAGCCACCACCACCTTCCTCGGCGAAACCACCCAGCGCACGCCGTTCGTGATCGGCGTGGCCGGTTCGGTGGCCGTAGGCAAGTCCACCATTGCCCGCGTCCTGCGGGAGATGCTCCGCCGCTGGCCGGGCACCCCCAATGTGGAGCTCATCACCACGGATGGTTTCCTCTACCCGCTCGCCGAGCTCAAGCGCCGGCAACTACTGGAACGCAAGGGTTTTCCGGAGTCGTACGACCGGCGCGCCCTGCTGCGTTTCGTGAGCGAGATCAAGGGCGGCGCCGAGGAAGTCCGCGCCCCCTGGTATTCCCACGTCACCTACGACATCGTCCCCGGCAAGGAAGTGGTGGTGCGCCGGCCGGACGTGCTGATTGTCGAGGGACTGAACGTTCTGGCGCCGGCCCGGCCGCGGCAGGACGGCAGGCAGGGCCTGGCCCTGAGTGACTTCTTCGACTTCTCCATCTACGTCGACGCGAAAACCTCGTATATCGAGGAGTGGTATGTGGACCGGTTCCGCAAACTAAGGACCACGGCCTTCGCCCAGCCGGAATCGTACTTCCACCGCTACGCAACCCTCTCCGATGCCGAGGCCGAAGAGACCGCGCGTGAGATATGGAAGCGCATTAACGAGCCCAACCTCGAGGAAAACGTCCTCCCGACCCGGGGCCGCGCGCAACTGGTCCTGACCAAGGACGCCGACCACTCCATCCGCCGGATGCTGCTGAGGAAGGTCTAGCACAGATGTGCTACGACGACACGGACGGAGCGTTTGGGCGGCAGTCGCCCAGCCCGGATGCGCTGAGCCGCCGGGCCTTCAGCCGCCTCCTGCTGGCCGGGACGAGCCTCGCTGCACTGTCCGCCTGCGCCCCGGCCCAGTCCTTCACGCCGTCCGGCACGCCAGGGTCGACTCCCGGCCCGACACCGGGCATGGGCGGTGGGACGCCGACAAGCAGCCCATCGGCGACGCCGACGCCCGCGACGTCGTCGGCTGTCCCGCCGTCGGCCGCGGCACGCCCTCCATCGGCCGCGGCGCCAGGGCCGCATCATTCACTCTCGGACCCCACCAGCCCGTGGGTGATCGTCAACAAGCACCGGCCGCTCTCCCCCGCCACCTTTGTGCCGCCGGATCTGGTCCGGCCGGCCGTGCGGCTGGCTACCTCGGGCGAGGCGGCGCTGCTGAACAGTACGACGGCGGCCGCGGCGGAGAAGATGTTCGCGGCGGCGGCAGCGGAGGGCGTCATCATGACCCTGGCCAGCGGCTACCGTTCGTTCGCGACGCAGACGGCTACCTACGGCAGTTACGTGAATTCCCGGGGACGGGCCGAGGCCGACACCGCTTCCGCCCGGCCGGGCCACTCCGAGCACCAGACGGGCTGGGCTTTCGACATTGGTGACGGAAGCGGCGCAGACGCTTTTACCCCACAGTTCAAGGATCGGCCGGCGGCGATGTGGGCCAAGGCGAATGCCCACCGCTTCGGTTTCGTGGTCCGCTACCCGTGGATGCTGCACAAAATCACGGGCTATTTCTACGAGCCATGGCATCTGCGCTTCATCGGCACCGAGGTGGCCAAGGACATGTCCGCGCGCGGCATCGGCACGCTAGAACAGTACTTCGGCCTGGAAGCCGCGCCAGCCTACTTGTAGGCGACAGCGGCCGGGGCGGATTCTCCCCACCTTCGCCACCACGACGCCGGGACACGCCTGCGGAAGCGGCCAACACGCCGTCGGACGCACTCAAAGGTGGGGAAACCGGGCGACAGCGGCCGGAGCGACCGGCCGCCGGAACCGTTTGAGGCTGACTAGTCGGCGACGAGCTCCAGGGCCAGTTCGGTCCGGACCACCTGGGCCAGCCGTTCGGCGACGCCCTGGGCGGTGGCGTGGTCGGCGGCCTCCACCATCACACGCACCACCGGCTCGGTGCCGGAGGGACGCAGCAGGACGCGTCCGGTGTCGCCGAGTTCGGCTTCGGCGATCGACACGGCCGCAGCCACCACTTCATCGCCCTTCACCCGGGTACGGTCCACGCCCTTGACGTTGATCAGGACCTGCGGCAGCTTGGTCATGACCGTGGACAGCTCCTTGAGCGGGCGCCCGGTGAGGGCCACCTGGGCCGCGATCTGCAGTCCGGTCAGCACGCCGTCGCCGGTGGTGGCGTGGTCGGCAAAAATCACATGTCCGGACTGCTCGCCGCCAAGGTTGAAGCCGCCGTTGCGCATTTCCTCGAGGACGTAGCGGTCCCCCACGCCGGTTTCACGCAGGCTGATCCCGGCGTCGCGCAGGGCCAGCTTCAAGCCGAGGTTGCTCATGACGGTGGCCACAAGGACATCGTCCTTGAGCTTTCCGGAGGCCTTGAGGGCTACGGCCAGGATGGCCATGATCTGGTCGCCGTCCACTTCGTTGCCTTCGTGGTCCACAGCGAGGCAACGGTCGGCGTCGCCGTCGTGGGCGATGCCGAGGTCCGCCCCGTGGTCCAGGACGGCGCGCTTGAGCGGGCCAAGGTGGGTGGAGCCGACCCCCTCGTTGATATTGAGTCCGTCCGGTTCGGCGCCAATCACGATCACGTTGGCGCCGGCGTCCTTGAACACCTGGGGTGAACAGCCGCTGGCTGCGCCGTGGGCGCAGTCGAGCACCACTTTCAGGCCGTCCAGGCGGTGGGGAAGCGTGCCGAGCAGGTGCACGATATAGCGGTCCTCGGCGTCGGAGAAGCGCTGGATCCGTCCGACGTCGCCGCCGACGGGCCGGGAGGGCTCCTTGCCGAGCTGCTCTTGGATGGCATCCTCAACGTCGTCGGCCAGCTTCTGGCCGCCACGGGCGAAGAACTTAATGCCGTTGTCAGGCGCGGGGTTGTGGGAGGCGGAGATCATGACGCCGAAGTCGGCGTCGAGGTCCGCCACAAGGTAGGCGGCGGCCGGGGTGGGGAGAACGCCGGCGTCGTAGACGTCGATTCCCGAGCTTGAGAGGCCTGCCTCCACGGCGGCCGCGAGGAACTCGCCACTGGCCCTTGGGTCGCGTGCCACCACGGCGCGCGGCCGCTTCCCGGTCGTGTTGCGGTCATGGCCAAGTACGACGGCGGCGGCCTGGGCCAGCTGCAACGCGAGCTCGGCGGTCAGCAACCCGTTCGCCAGGCCGCGGACTCCATCGGTTCCAAATAATCTAGACATCGGACCAAGTTTAGTCGATGGCCGGGGCAAGTCCGGCCTTAACGGCGAAAGCCCGCCCCGCCGAGTGGCGGAACGGGCTTTCGTAGAGGCGCTGAGGGCGCCTTCAAGCGGATTAGCGCTTGGAGTACTGCTGAGCCTTACGGGCCTTCTTGAGACCGGCCTTCTTACGCTCGATGACGCGGGCGTCACGGCGCAGGTAACCGGCCTTCTTCAGGGTGGCGCGGTTGTTCTCGGTGTCGATCTCGTTCAGTGAACGGGCGATGCCGAGGCGCAGTGCACCGGCCTGGCCGGAGATGCCGCCACCGTGGATACGGGCGATGACGTCGTAGGCGCCGTCAAGATCGAGGATCTTGAAGGGCTCGTTGACGTCCTGCTGGTGCAGCTTGTTCGGGAAGTAGTTCGCCAGCTCGCGGCCGTTGATGGTCCACTTGCCGGAGCCCGGCACAACGCGAACGCGTGCAACGGCTTCCTTACGACGGCCAACTGCAGCGCCGGCAACGGTCAGTGCCGGGCGTTCCTTCTTGGGCGCTTCTGCTTCTGCAGGACCGCTCTCCGAGGTGTAGCTGGTCAGGTTTTCCTCAGCCACAACGGCCTCGGCGGTCTCTTCGTTCTGAGCCACGATTCTCCTTGTATAGATAAGTTGTTTGGTGGCCAGGACTACTGGGCGACCTGGGTGATTTCGAAAGTCTTGGGCTGCTGGGCGGCGTGGGGGTGCTCTGCACCGCGGTACACCTTCAGCTTGCCCAGCTGCTGTGCAGCGAGGGAGTTCTTCGGGAGCATGCCCTTGATGGCCTTTTCCACGGCGCGAACCGGGTTGGACTCAAGCAGTTCCGCGTAGTTGACGGAGGTCAGGCCGCCCGGGTAGCCGGAGTGGCGGTATGCGCGCTTCTGCTCCAGCTTGGCGCCGGTGAGGGCAACCTTTTCAGCGTTGATGATGATGACGAAGTCGCCCATGTCCATGTGGGACGCAAAGGTGGCCTTGTGCTTGCCGCGCAGCAGGATTGCGGTCTGGCTGGCAAGACGACCAAGGACAACGTCGGTGGCGTCAATGACGTGCCACTGGCGGTTGATATCGCCGGGCTTCGGGGTATACGTACGCACGGTGTTTGCCTCGTTCTTGTTCTGGCGTTCTTGTTTTAGGCGTCACTCTTACGGTGCACCTACTATCTATGCGCTACCGGAACAGAGGTGAGGGCTCTATGTAACCAGTCATCCTGAAGTCTCGAATGTGCACGTTGAGTAGCTATCCTGCAACCGGATTCTCAAGCGGGCACGCACCATCGAGATAGGACACGCACAACGACTACCAATATTAGCCGACCACGGGCTCTTGGGTCAAAATGGGGTGTCCGGTGGCATGCTGCCTGCTCTGTTTCGCAGCCTGCCCCTTGCCGGCCCGTCGCATCCCTGGAGGAACCGTGTCCGATCCCGCCGCCGCCGGCACTCTCTCGCTGTTGTTCGCGCAGCCGGCCGGATCGCTCACCGACGCCCTCTTCATCGCCGGCGTTGGCCTCGCGGGCGCATGCCTGTCCCTGCTGGCCGAGTTCCTGATCCGTCGCGCACTCCCCCGGCTCGGCGGTTCACCGACAGTACGCATGCAAAGTACGACGGCGGCAGCCGCGTTTACGCTGTCCGCTCTACTTGCGTGGCGGTTCGGCGCCTCCCCGGAGCTTCCCGCCTACGTGTTACTGGCCGTCGCCGGCGTCCAGCTGGCGCGAATCGATCTGCAGCATCACTTGTTGCCAAACCGGATGGTTCTGCCCCTCTTGGGGGCCGCAATTGTGCTACTCGGGGCCGCCGCAGGGGTGTCCGGCCAGGCAGGTAGCCTGCTGCGCGGGGTGGCCGGAGCCGCAATTTTGTTTGTTTTGTACCTTTTTCTGGCCCTGACCAGCAGAAACGGTCTCGGAATGGGCGATGTGAAGCTTGCGGCACCACTTGGACTGTACTTGGGCTACTTGGGCTGGTCCCACTTGTTCTACGGTGGGGCCCTGGGTTTCGTCGCCGGTGGTGTCGCCTCGCTGCTTCTGGTCCTCAAAAACCGCGGAAACAAGCCGAAGGAAGTGCCCTACGGGCCTTCGATGCTTGCCGCCGGCCTCGCCATCATCCTGCTGCTCCCCTAGGTAGCGGCCGCCTTCACCTGGGAAGCGAATTAAGTAAGACGGCTTATTAAACCAAGTAATTGAGGCCCACCCCTAGTTGGAAACTGAGTACACCCCCGCTTGAGGGCAGGTGATACCCATTTTTCTTTCCAAAAAGTCGAGTATCGGACATCATTGCCGCGTCGTTTGCGGCCGTGCAAATGTTGTCCCAACGAAGCTCCAGCAAATAAGCAATCGGGGATTTGCCGGAAATTCGTTCATTACTCAAAACTCTGGAAAAGGAAAAATAAAATGACTGGTCTCATGGTCTCAATGCTCGCTTTTGTCGCCGGCGTCAAGGACAAGCTCACCTCCGAAAAGGGGGCGACCGCGACGGAATATTCGCTGCTCGTAGCCTTTATCGCCTTCGGAATTATCGCCGGCGTCACCGCCTTCGGCGGTCAGCTGAACGCGTGGTTCCAAGGCCTCAGCGTCACCGTCAACGGCTGGCAGAACGGCCAGCCCTAAATCCCAGCCGACAAATCAGGTCTCAGCAACACCCGGTGTGCCGCGTCCGCTCAGCGCGGACGCGGCACATTTCTTTCCCATTCCGCTGCATCTATCCCTGGGGGATCCAATGACGCGCAGCACTTCAAGGACGCCCGGCTCACGGGCGCAAGACCGCGAACGCGGGGCGGCCGCCGTCGAGTTCGCCCTCGTTGCACCCATTCTTCTCGCCTTGGTTGGCGGCATCGTCGAATTCTCACATGTCTACAACCTTCAGATCTCTGTCACCCAGGCAGCCCGGGAGGCCGCCAGGACCATGGCAGTCCAGAACGACCAAGGCTTGGCGCGGGCAGCCGCTGTCGCCGGCGCACCGGGCCTGACTCCCGCATCCTTCGGCTTCACGTTCGCCCCTGGCACCTGCGCTGCAGACGTCATAGCGAACGTGACAGTCACCTACACCGCACCCGCCATGACTGGGATGTTCGGCAACACCCTCACTGTCACCGGAGTGGGGGCAATGCAATGCGGCGGCTAAAGCGCAACCAGGACAGAGAGCGCGGCGCTGCGGGCGTCATGGTCGCTGTCATGATGCTGGTGCTCATCGGCGCCGGCGCCATGGCAGTCGATGTCGGCCAGATCTACGCTGAGCGTGCGCAATTGCAGAACGCGGCGGACGCCGGCGCCATGGCCGCCGCCAAGCAGTGCCACGAGGCCGGCGGCTGCACAGTTGCCCAAGCAACACCCTGGGCGGCGGCACTGAGCGGTCCCAACTCCAACGACGGAGCATCCACTATCGCGGAGGTCGACCTTTCCGTTCCGAATCAAGTCACGGTGGCCACCTCCACCCGCGATGGCAGCAGCGGCGCAGGTTTTCTCACGCAGATGTTTTCCGCTGCACTCAACGCCCCTCCTGTGACGGTCGGGGCCCGCGCTACAGCGTCGTTTGCCCCTCCTTCGAGTGGGTCCGGATTTCCGCTCGCGATTTCTGACGACTGCTTCAACCTCTCGGCAGCGGCTCCCACCGGGGAGGTTCAAAAGATTTCCTACAAGCCAGGCGGAACCTGCACCGGCCCGTCGGGGACGCAGATCCCCGGCGGATGGGGCTGGCTGGATCAGGACGAGCCCTGCGAGGCGGAGACGCAAACCGGCAGTAATTTGATTGGCTCCGACCCCGGCAACAATCCGCCGACCGACTGCCAAACGATCCTTGCGGAATGGAAAGCGACGATACTGGCCGGCGGCGAAGTCCTCGTCACCTTCCCCATCTTCGACGACGCCACGAACCATGGGCAAAACGGCACCTTCCACATCATCGGATACGCAACGTTCAAGATCTGGGGCTGGAAGTTCGGCAACAACCACGAATACGAATACCGGAACAAGGCCAACGATCCAGGGATGAATCCAGCACTGGCCTGCGCCGGGGGACAAGACCGCTGCATCATCGGCCAGTTCGTCAGATTTGAATCCATAGATTCCACAGAAGAAATTCCGGGCACCGGCGCGGACCTCGGAACCACTGAAATCAAGCTAATCAAGTAATTAATTACTAGGGGGTTATCATGAAAACACGCCTGCTGGGGGGCATCGCCGCATTACTTGTGGCAATTATTGGAACAGTATTACTGGTCTCGTATGTACAGAATGCAGATAAACGAGCATTGGCCGGTACCGAAACCCAAACCATCTACGTCGTGCAGAAGGCCATCCCGGCCGGCACGGCCGCAGACAAGATCGAAGCTTCCGTCATCAAGAAGGACGTGCCAAAGCTTGCTTTGGCCGCCAACAACGTGACCGACCTGGCGTCGCTCGGCTCAAAAGTTACCTCAGTGGCACTCATGCCGGGCGAGCAACTTCTGACCTCGCGGATGGTGGAACAGAACGCCTTTCTCGGCCCGTCCCGGGTCCAGGTTCCCACTGGGCTACAGGAAATCACTCTGAAACTGCCAATCGAACGGGTGGCCGGCGGAAAGGTTAACGCTGGGGATACCGTCGGAATTTTCCTTTCGCTGGAACAAGCCACCTCAACCGGTGCAAACGGCCAGGCGGGGACGAAGTCGAGCAAGACTCAACTGAGCTTCCACAAGGTCCTGGTGACCGCCTCGCAGTTCAGCAACGGCGCCGCGGCAAAGACCGAAGACTCTGCCACCGCATCCGGGACCAGTCAGGCATCGTCGACGACGAGCACCAGCCAGGCAACCAGCGGTGTTTACCTGATCACGATCGCGAGGAACTCGGCCGACGCCGAGCGGATCGTGTTTGCCGTCGAGTTCGGCAAGGTCTACCTCTCCAAAGAGCCCGGCGATGCCGTCGAATCCGGAGCCAGCTTCGTGGATACCTCAAGGTTGTTCCGATGAGCCGCTTCGTCCTGATCACGCCAAGTGCCGATTTCGAACGGTTGGCCTCTCTGGCCATCGCAGGGATGCACGGGGAGCTCCATGTTTTCAAGGCGGATTATCTGCCCGAGGGCCCAAGTGACATCCTGCGGCAAATGGTCGGGGATCCGCCCGAAGTCCTTATTCTGGGTCCGGGACTGCCGGTGGAGGATTCGCTGAAACTGGCAGCCGTGGTGGACCTTCAGTATCCGGAAATCAGTGTCGTCCTGGCCGTCACCGCTACCCCCGAGACCGTGCTTCAGGCGATGCGTGCCGGTGTCCGGGACCTGCTGGATCCCGGCGCCGATCCGGACACCATCCGGGTCATGCTGGAGCGTGCAAGCCTCGCCGCCGCAGGACGGCGGCGCGGGCTCGCGCCCCAGGCTACCGAGCATGCGGATCACGGCTCCGGCCGAGTGATTGCCGTGATGTCACCGAAGGGCGGGGTGGGCAAGACGACGGTCGCCACCAACATCGCGGTCGGGCTCGGGAAAGCCGCACCCATGAGCGTTGTGATCGTTGATCTCGATCTGCAATTCGGTGATGTTGCAAGCGGGCTGCTGCTGGAGCCTGAGTTCACCATCACGGACGCCGTCCTGGGAGCAGCGAGCCAGGACTCGATGGTTCTCAAGACCTACCTGACTGTTCATCCGGCCGGAATCTACGCGCTGTGCGCTCCACTCTCGCCCGTGGAGATGGATCGGATCAGCGCCGCGAACGTTTCGCACTTGCTGGAGCAGCTCAGGCAGGAATTCCATTACATCGTGGTGGACACGGCCCCGGGGCTGGGCGAGCACGTGCTTGCCACCCTGGAGCAGGCCACCGACGCAGTCTGGATCTGTGGCATGGACGTGCCCAGCATCAGGGGTATGCGGACCGGGTTCCAGATCCTCGACGAGCTGAACCTCGTACCGGAGCACCGGCACATCGTCCTGAACATGGCCGATCGGCGGGCCGGCCTGACCCTCAAGGACGTGGAGGCATCCGTTGGCGCCCCCGTCGACGTTGTGCTTCCGCGGTCCAGGAACCTCCCGTTCTCTACCAATAAGGGCGTCCCTATCCTGCAGGACGGCAGCCGGGATCCGGCCGCTAAAGGGCTGCGTCAACTCGTGGACCGGTTCAAGCCGGACTGGGAAGCGAGACCGCACAAGCAACTTCACAGAAGGGCGGTAGTGCAGTGAGCCTCTCAGACCGACTCCACCAGCTCCGCGGCGCCGAACGGCGCGACGCTCCCAATTCGGCGCCGCCGGCCCGCGACGATGTCTTTGCATCCCAGGCGCAGCCGGCCACACTTGGACGGATACTTGAAGCCAAGACGGCTGCAGCGTCCCAGTCAGAATCCGTGGAAGTCCAGCAAACCGCGTCGATTGCCAGTGAGGCACTGAACGCTCTCAAGGAACGCGCCAGCCAGGCACTTTTCGAGCGCCTTGGTGGCCGGATCACTGACTCGTCTCTCGATGAGACAGAGCTTCACCAGTCCGTGAAAGACGAACTGAAAGTGGTTCTGGAGGAGGAGCAGATCCCCCTCACGACCCTCGAGCGGCAACGTCTGATCCGGGAAATCACTGACGACGTCCTCGGCCACGGACCCATCCAGCGGTTCCTGGATGATCCGGCAGTCACCGAGGTAATGGTCAATCGTTTCGACCAGATCTACATCGAACGTCAAGGCCAGCTCCACTTGACGGACACCAAGTTCACCTCCGACGAAGCCTTGCGACGGGTTATCGAACGGATTGTGTCCCACGTCGGACGGCGCATCGATGAGTCCTCGCCGTTGGTGGACGCCAGGCTTGCCGACGGTTCCCGCGTCAACGCCATCATTCCACCTCTCGCGGTGAATGGCCCGGCGCTGACGATCAGGAAATTCGGACGGGATCCATTGACGGTCCAAAACCTGATCAGCATGGGCAGCCTCTCCCCCGAGATGGCTGAACTGCTCCAGGCTTGCGTGTTGGCCCGGATGAACATCATCGTTTCGGGTGGCACAGGGACCGGAAAGACCACGCTGCTTAATGTGTTGTCCTCCTTCATTCCTGCCTCTGACCGGATTGTCACCATCGAGGATGCAGTCGAGCTCCAGCTACAGCAGGATCACGTGGTGCGGCTCGAAAGCCGGCCGCAGAACATCGAGGGCAAGGGCGAGGTCTCCATCCGGGACCTCGTGCGGAACTCGCTGCGAATGCGACCGGACAGGATCGTGGTCGGTGAAGTCCGCGGCGGTGAGTGCTTGGACATGTTGCAGGCCATGAACACCGGCCACGACGGTTCCATCTCTACGGTGCACGCAAACTCGCCCCGGGACGCCATCGCCAGGCTCGAGACACTCGTGCTGATGGCAGGCATGGATCTCCCACTCCGGGCCGTCCGCGAGCAGGTGGCATCGGCCGTGAATCTGATCGTCCACATATCCCGGCTCCGCGACGGCACTCGCCGTGTCACACATATCACCGAAGTCCAGGGCATGGAGGGCGACATCGTGACCCTCCAGGACGCGTTCGTCTTCGACTACGCCGCCGGAGTGGACGCGAGCGGGCGGTTCCTAGGGAAGCCGGTGCCGACCGGGGTCCGGCCTCGCTTCACGGATCGCTTTGCCGAACTTGGCATATCCATCTCACCGACCGTCTTCGGTGCGCAGCCGGCAAGGGGGCGGTGACGATGCCTCCGGAGCTCTCACCGCTTGCCTTCGTGGCTGGTCTCTTGCTTGTCTATTTGTCTTTGGCCATCTGCATCGCGGTGGTTTTCAAGTCCAGGGAGGTGGCCCTGTCCCGCCGTAGGCCCGACGCTGAAGTCCACTCTTCGAACCTGACCAGACTCACTGAACAGGCTGTTCACACCCTGAACAAAGGAGTCCGAGGCCATCGTTCGGTGCTATTCAGCCGGGAGAAGCTCGAAAACGCCGGGTTGAAGAAGCAACCCGGCGACTACCTGCTCATGGCGGGGTCGATAGCCTTCGTTGTCGCAGTGATGGGGTTTATCCTTGGCGGGCCCTTCTTCGCCGTCCTCATGCTGGTGTTGGCCCCCGTTGCATTGGTCGTATTCCTCAACGTCTTGGTATCGCGACGCCGGAAGAAATTCGACGAACAAGTTCCGGACACACTGCAGATGCTCGCCGGCGGCCTACGAGCCGGTCACAGTCTGCTCCGGTCGGTGGACGCCGCCGCAGAGGAGTCTGAAGATCCCATGGCCGAGGAGCTGACCCGGGTCGTGAACGAGACAAGAATTGGGCGGGACCTGGGGGAATCGTTGAACGACGTTGCCCGCCGTACCGAAAACGACGACTTCGCTTCGATAACCCGGGCCATCGATATCCACCGCGAAGTCGGCGGAGACCTAGCCCACGTCCTTGACAACGTCGGCGAGACCATACGTGACCGAAACCAGATCCGTGGGCAGATCAGGGCGCTAAGCGCGGAGGGTCGAATGTCGGCCATGGTGCTTATTTCGCTTCCTATCGTCATGTTCATTGGGCTGACGCTCTTCAACCCCATGTACTCCCGGGTGTTCCTGACCACGATCCCGGGCTATCTGATGATCCTCACGGCAGTGGTCTTGTTGGCCGTCGGCGGCTTTTGGCTCAGCCGGCTTATCAAACCGAAGTTCTGAGAGAAAGGGAGAGAACCGTGCAAACCATCGCATACGTCGCCATCCTGGCTGTTATCGCCCCGCTCTCGATCATGACCTGGCTGGCCTTCACGGGCGATCGGGCAGGCACCCGAAGCATCCAGGCAAATCTCGGCCGTCGTCCGCAAGAGAGCGGCTCCATGCTCTCAGCCCATGGCCGACTCGCCGCCCTAAGCACGAAGGTGACTCCCAAGGGCTACGTGGCATGGCTGGACAAGCAGGTCGCTGGGGCCGGCCGGCCCAAGGACTGGCCGTTGGGCCGCGTCATCATGGTCAAGCCTTTGCTCGGGGTCGCTGGAGCCGTGATGGGAATCTTCCTCCTTGTGGGTTCCCCTTCGACTCTCAACGTCCTTCTGATGCTGGGCATTACGGCGCTGGCCTACTTCGTGCCCGACATCCTGCTGCGAAACTACGCCCAGAAACGCCGGGAAAAGATCAAACTCGAACTCCCGGACACCCTGGATCAGATGCTCATTTCCGTCCAGGCCGGGCTGGGTTTTGAGACGGCCATGGCGCGGGCTGGCCAGAACGGCAAGGGGCCACTCGCCGACGAGCTGATCAGGACTCTCCAGGACATCCAGGTGGGGCGCTCCCGCAAAGACGCTTACCTCGCGATGGCTCAGCGAGTGGACGTTGCGGATCTCCGGTCCTTTGTTCGGGCTGTCGTTCAGGCGGATACCTACGGCATTGCCATTGCCAATGTCCTGGATTCCCAGGCGAAAGGCATGCGCGTCAAGCGGCGGCAGCGGGCGGAAGAGCATGCCATGAAAATGCCCGTCAAGATGCTTTTCCCGCTCATCATGTCTATCCTTCCGGCGCTCTTCGTCGTGGTCCTGGGCCCGACTGTGATGAGCATCATGGATGTTTTCGCGAACAAATAGCCTGGCGCCGCCGACAGGCGGCCACAAAGACCGGACCCCCTCGGACCCCAGAGCCGAGGGGGTCCTCCTGTGTGTCCGGGCAAACGCGTATGCCCCAGCGCAGTATGGGCGCAGGGAATGTACAGGAATCGTGCAGTTTGGGAAGCCTTGGCACAGGATGCGTCAAAGGCGAATCACGGGCGTGTCGGCGGTTGCTAAGTTCCTCTCAGTGCTGGTGCAGGGCCAGCCGCCCAACTCGCTCAGGAGTCCTCAATGCGTTCCATCCTCTCCGCTTTCGCAAACCGTCTTCGCCGCGACCAGCGCGGCGCCACCGCCGTCGAATACGGCATCATGGTCTCCCTCATCGCCGTTGTGATTATCGTTGCGGTCACGCTGCTCGGCGGCACTTTGAAGGAGACCTTCAACTCGGTTCAGTGCAGCGTCAAGGGCGGCGTCTACACGGCGGCCACGACAGGCACCACTCCCGTAGCCGGCAGCTGCTCGAAGTAACACCCTCGGCTTTCTCCCCGTCGCTGCCTCAGGCCAACCACCCAACACGCTCAGGAGTTCCCATGCGTTCCCTTTGCTCCAACCTCGCATCCCGTCTTCGCCGCGACCAGCGCGGCGCCACGGCCGTCGAATACGGCATCATGGTTTCGCTCATTGCAGTCGTGATCATCGTCGCCGTGACACTCCTCGGCGGGACGTTGAAAGAGACCTTCAACTCGGTCCAGTGCAGCGTCAAGGGCGGCACCTACACGGCCGCTACCACAGGTACCACCCCCACCGACGGCAGCTGCTCCAAGTAGCAAATTCAAATCCACGGGGTTGGGGAGGGCTCCGGCCTTTCCCAACCCTGTCTATTTCAGGAGCGGCTAAAAAGATCCAGGAAGGCGGTGCCCCATGTCCAAAGCATCTGAACGGGGCGCCGTCGCCGTGGAGTTCGCCATCGTGGCCCCGGTCCTCGTGATGCTGCTTCTGGGAATCATGGAGTTCGGCCGCGCCTATAACACCCAGGTCACCCTTTCGAGCGCTGCCCGCGAAGGCGTCCGGGTCATGGCCATCGGCAACAACGCCCCGGCCGCCCGGACCGCAGTCAAGAATGCGGTCACCGGGCTGCAGCCGGCCCTGGCGGACGGGAACATCACCATCACCCCAAGTAGTTGCACGGCAGGCGTCCAGACAACCGTCAAGATCACCTACACGCTGACCACAATGACCGGAATTGCTGGGCCGTTCCCGATGGAAGGCAAAGGAGTCATGCTGTGCGGCGGCTAGGCAGAAGGGCACCATCAGCTCGGGACAGCGAGCGCGGAGCCATTAGCGTCCTCGTGGCGATCCTCATGGTAGCGCTCCTAGGTTTCGCAGCCCTGGCTATCGATGTCGGAATGCTTTACGCCGAGCGAACCCAGCTTCGCAACGGATCCGATGCCGCTGCCATCGCCGTTGCACAAAAGTGCGCCAAGGACGCCAACGACGTCGAATGTTCCAGTGCGTCCGCGCTGGCGCGCAGCCTGACCAGCAGCAATGCCGGCGATGGCTTGAGCAACGTCGCATCACTGTCTCTGGACAAGACGGCCCGCACCGTCACTGTCACCGCCGGATCGCAGGAGGCCGGCAAGGCGCCCAACCAGGTTTCACTGTTCTTCGCCCGCGCCATGGGCATCAACACCACCGAAGTCACGACCGCTTCAACGGTCCAGTGGGGCAGTCCACTCTCCGGTCCGACGGTCTTCCCCGTCACCTTCTCGATCTGCCAGGTCAAGAACCATGTGGACGGCACGCTCCAACTGCTCCAGAACCACGGCAGCAACGCCAACCCGGACTGCCTCTACGGACCATCGGGGGCTGCGGTGGAAGGCGGCTTCGGCTGGCTGCCCAACGATCCGGGCATCTGCGGGGCACTGATCGATCTCGCCGTTGCCGAAGGCGGGAGCGACCCAGGCAACAACGCCCCGGGCTCGTGCCAGGCAACCCTGACCACCTGGGCTGCCGATATCACCGCGGGCCGTGACGTGGTCGTTTTCCTCCCGGTCTTCGACAGGGTGTCGGGCACCGGCGCTGGCGCCGTGTATGGGCTGATCTCGTTTGCGGCTTTCAAGGTCGCCGGCTGGAGCTTCAGCGGTAACAACAGCCTCCCTGACTCGTTCCACAACAAGTCGCCCGACGTCAGTTCTTCGGTGGCATGCGACGGCAACTGCAGGGGCATCATCGGGAGCTTCATCAAGTACGTGTCGCTGGCGAACGGCTTCACCCTTGGGCCCGTGGATGGCAACGGAGCCACGATCGTCAAACTCACGCAATAGCACCCACCGTCGCCTCACCGTCCATCAACCAGTTCAGGAGCAGTTTTTGAAGTCACGCTTATTGGCAGGAATCGCGGCCCTGGTGCTGGCCGTCGTCGGAGCCATCCTGGTGGTCAGTTACGCGCAGGGCGCCGACAGCCGAGCGGTCCAGGGCCTGGCGCCCGTTACCGTCCTGGTGGTCAATAAGGCGGTACCGGCGGGCACTTCGGTCGCCGCTCTGAAAGCTTTCGTTGGCAGCGAGGAGCTGCCCGGAAAAGCCGTCACGAAGTCCGCGCTAACGAATCTGGACGGCCTGGCCGGCAAAGTCACCGCCGTCGAGCTGCTCCCCGGCGAGCAGCTCGTCGCCGAGCGCCTGGTCGCCCCCGAGGAACTGAAGACCAGCGGGTCGGTGGACATCCCCACAGGGCTCCAGGAGGTCTCCTTCCAGCTCGAGCCGCAGCGCGTCGTCGGCGGCCGGCTGGTACCGGGAGATCACGTCGGTATCTTCATTTCCCTCAAGAGCGGGGGTCTGGAAGCCAAACCGGAAAAGGAAACCACCCAGTTGACCATCCACAAGGTTCTGGTGACAGCGGTCCAGCGCGCCCCCGTGGCCACCCCGCCGGCGCAGCCGCCGGCGGACGGCGCCACCGCGCCGGCCGAAGACACCTCGCTCCCCACCGGTTCGCTGCTGCTGACCGTCGCCGTGAACGATGTGGACGCCGCCAAGATCGTCTACGCCTCGGAGTTCACTGAATTCGCCAAGATCTGGCTGAGCAAGGAACCGCTCGACGCCACGGACAGCGGCCGGCCGGGAATCATGACGAAACCAGAGGTGTACAAATGAGCCGCTTTGTCCTGATTTCCCCCAACACGGATTTCGATGCCCGGGTCCGCCAGGCCCTGGCTGGCGGCCTCCCGGGCGGCCTCCAGACCTTCGCGTTCGTCAACCCCGCCAACCCCGCGGAGCTCTTCGCGAGCCTCAACCAGGAGCGGCCCGAGGTCCTGATCCTGGGCCCGGACGTTCCGGTGGAGGATGCCCTGCGCCTGGCGACGGTGTTCGATGTCCAGCTTCCCGAGCTCAGCGTCATCCTGGTCGGCGAGGCAGATCCGAACTTTATCCTGCTGGCCATGCGCGCCGGCATCCGCGACATCCTCAGCCCGGCGGCGGACCCGGCCCAGATTCGGGTGCTGCTGGAGCGGGCCTGCCAGTCGTTCGCCACCCGCAACCGGACTACGGCAGCAAGTCAGCCGGACAGCGCCAAGGGACTGGTGATCGGAGTCTTCTCCCCCAAGGGCGGAGTCGGCAAAACCACGATTGCCACCAACATCGCCATCGGGCTGGGCAAAGTCGCACCCATGGGCGTGGTGATCGTGGACCTGGACCTGCAGTTCGGGGACGTCGCCTCGGGCCTGTACCTGAACCCGGAGCACACAGTCACCGACGCCGTCTCGTCCGCGGCCAGCCAGGATTCCCTCGTGCTCAAGGCCTTCCTCACCGTCCACCCCGGGAGCATCTACGCCCTCTGCGCCCCCAGGACGCCCGAGGAGGCGGACGACATCACACCGCAGCAGGTCACCCGGCTGCTCGAACAACTGGCCGAACAGTTCCAGTACGTCGTCGTCGACACCGCACCCGGACTCCCGGAGGTCGGGCTCGCCGCGCTCGAACAATGCACCGACGCCGTCTGGGTGACCGCCATGGACGTGCCGAGCATCCGCGGGCTGCGCTCCGGCCTCGAAATCCTCCGCCGACTCGATCTGCTGCCCGAGACCCGGCACGTGGTCCTGAACATGGCCGACTCCAAGTCCGGGCTCAGCGTCCAGGACGTCGAAGCGACCATCGGAGCCCCCGTGGACGTCAGCATCCCCCGATCCAAGGCAGTCGCGTTCTCCACCAACCGCGGCATCCCGGTGCTTCAGGACGGACGCAAGGATCCGGCCATCAAGGGACTGAACCAGCTCGTCAACCGGTTCGATCCCGCCTGGCGCGCCACCGCCCAAAAGAAACTCCACCGCCGGGTGGTGGTCTAGATGAAGCTTTCCGAGCGGCTCCGCTCCGCCGAGGGAACACCCGCCGAGACCCCGCAGACCGCGTCCCCGCTGGCCACATTCCCGCTGACCCCGTCCCCCACCGGAGGAAGCGAGGCGACGGCGGCACCGCCGGCCGCCGTCGTGCTCCCGAAAACCAGCCACCCACCCCTGCCGGGCTACCCTGAGCACCAGGAATCCCGTGCCCGGGGCCAGCAGCCTGTCGACGCCTTTGCGGCCCTCAAGGAGCGGGCCGCCACGGCCTTGTTCGAACGGATGGGAACCCGGTTCAACGATTCCGCGACCACGGAAGATGACCTCCGCACCACGGCGCGGGAGGAGCTGACGCGCATCATCGACGCCGAACAGGTCCCCCTGTCCGCCGAAGAGCGCTCCCGGCTGGTCCGCGACGTGGCCGACGACGTCCTGGGCTACGGTCCGTTGCAGCGCCTCCTCGACGATCCCGCCGTCACGGAAATCATGGTCAACCGGATGGACCAGATCTACGTGGAACGGAACGGCAAACTGACCCTGACGGAGTCGCGCTTCAGTTCCGAGGACCACCTCCGCAAGGTGATCGAGCGCATCGTTTCCAAGGTGGGCCGGCGGATCGACGAGTCCTCGCCCCTGGTGGATGCGCGGCTCGAGGACGGGTCCCGCGTCAACGCCGTCATCCCGCCCCTCGCCGTCGGCGGTTCGTCGCTGACCATCCGAAAATTCAGCAAGGTGCCGCTGACCGTCCGGAACCTCATCGAGTTCGGCACGCTGACGCCCGAAATGGCGGAGCTGCTGAACGCCTGTGTGAAGGCCAAGCTCAACATCATCGTCTCCGGCGGCACCGGCACCGGCAAAACGACGCTGCTCAACGTCCTGTCTTCCTTCCTGCCCCACGACGAGCGGATCGTGACGATCGAGGACGCCGTCGAGCTGCAGATCCAGCAAGAACACGTGGTGCGGCTGGAAAGCCGCCCGTCGAACACCGAGGGCAAGGGCGAGGTCACCATCCGTGAACTGCTGCGAAACTCCCTGCGCATGCGGCCGGACCGGATCGTGGTGGGCGAGGTCCGTGGCGGTGAATCACTGGACATGCTCCAGGCCATGAACACCGGCCACGACGGTTCGCTCTCGACCGTGCACTCCAACTCGCCCCGGGATGCCGTGGCCCGTCTGGAGACCCTCGTCCTCATGGCGGGCATGGACCTGCCCCTGCGCGCCATCCGGGAACAGATCGCCTCGGCCGTCAACCTGATCATCCAGATCTCCCGTCTGCGGGACGGCACCCGGCGGATCACCCATGTGACCGAGGTCCAGGGCATGGAGGGAGACATCGTGACGCTCCAGGACGCCTTCGTGTTCGACTATTCCGCCGGCGTCGACGACCATGGCCGCTTCCTCGGCAGACCGGTCCCCACCGGCATCCGCCCGCGCTTTATCGACCGCTTCGAGGACCTGGGTATCTATGTCTCCCCTAGTGTGTTTGCCACGCCGCTGACGCCGGCCGGAAGGGCGTGATCCGTCCGTGACTCTGTTGACCATCGGCGTCGGACTGCTCTTCAGCGCGGTGCTGGTCCTGGGGATCGTTCTGCTCGCCCCGGGCGGGGCGAGTGTCCCGCTGGACCGGCGCAGGCCCGTCAAGGGCCAGCCCGACTCGCAGCTGACGCGGTTCGCCGGCTCGGCCGTCCACCTGGTCGACGGCTTCTTCTCAGGCCGCAAAGTCCGTCTCTTCAACCGCGAGGCCCTGGAACAGGCCGGCCTGCGCCTGGGCCAGGCAGACTTCTACGTCCTGGTGCTGGCCGGGGCTGTTGCGGGCGGCCTGGCCGGGTTCGTCGTCGCGGGGCCGTTGCTGGCGGTCCTGCTGGTACTCCTGGCCCCGGTCGTCGGGCACCTCGTGATCGGTTTCCTGACCGGCAAGCGCCGCAACAAGTTCGACCAGCAGCTCGGCGACACCCTTCAGCTGCTCTCCGGCGGTCTCCGGGCCGGACACAGCATCCTGCGTGCCATTGACGCCGCCGCGGCCGAGTCGCAGAGCCCGACGTCGGAGGAGATGCGCCGCGTGGTCACCGAAACCAGCCTGGGCCGGGACCTCCTGGCCTCCCTCAGCGACACCGCGGACCGGATGCGGAACGAGGACTTCGTCTGGATCGCCCAGGCCATCCAGATCAACCGCGAGGTGGGCGGAAACCTGGCCGAAGTCCTGGACCAGGTCAACGAGACCATCCGCGAGCGCAGCGAGATCAAGGGGCACATCAAATCCCTCGCCGCCGAAGGCAAATTCTCTGCCTACATCCTCATGGCCATGCCGATCGGAATTGTGTTGATGCTGATGCTGGTCAATCCCGGCTACATGAACGTCATGTTCACGCACCCGCTGGGCTGGGGCATGATCATCGCTTCCGTCATCCTCATGACCATTGGCGGTCTGTGGATGCGCAAGATCATCGACCTGAAGTTCTGAGGCGGCCATGGCACCTGCTTTACTCCTGGCCATGTGGCTCGTGGCGTTGCCGCTCGGCTATCTCGTCTGGTCCCTGCTGTCCGTAGACCGGAAGTCGCAGCGCGCCACGCGGGCAATACTCGCGCTGGGAAGGGATCAGGCCGAACTCACCCAGCGCGAACGCAGTGGCCTGCTGGAACGGGCCGGCCGCCGGCTGACGCCAGCAGCCTACGTGCGCAAACTGGACAGGCTCCTGTCCCTCGCCGGGCGCCCCGCTTCGCTGCCGCTGGGACGCGTGCTGGCGGCCAAGCCCCTGCTTGGCCTGCTCGGTGCCCTCCTCGGCTTCTGGATCAGCGTCAACGGTCCGACGCCGATCCTCAAGCTGGTGGGAATTTTTGTGTTCCTGCTGGGCTACTTCATCCCCGACCTGCTGCTGTACAGCAAAGGGCAGGAACGCCAGAAGGCCATGCAGCTGGAACTGGCCAACACGCTGGACCAGATGCTCATCTCCGTGGAGGCGGGCCTGGGCTTCGAAGGCGCCATGGCCCGGGCCGGCGAGAACGGCAAGGGCCCCCTTGCAGAGGAGCTCGTCCGGACGCTGCAGGACATGCAGGTGGGCCGGAGCCGCCGCGAGTCTTACCAGGCGCTCTCGCAACGGACCAACATCCCGGAACTGCGCAGCTTTGTCCAGGCCGTCGTGCAGGCGGACACCTACGGCATCGCCATCAGCCGGGTGCTCCGGATCCAAGCCAAGGTCATGCGGGTCAAGCGCCGCCAGCGGGCCGAGGAAAAGGCCATGAAACTGCCCGTCACCATCCTGTTCCCGCTGCTGTTCTTCATCTTCCCTGTGCTGTTCATCGCCATCCTTGGCCCGGCCGTCATCAACGCCATTGACACGTTCAGCGGCCAGTGACAGCCGCCGTCACAGCCGAGGCCATGGCTGGCAATAGCACGCGTGTTTGGTTCCCCTGCGGAAAGCCTCAGGGTTTCCGCAAGATAGACCGGGCTGCAAGGCATCGCCCGTATCAGCAAGTAGCGTGATCACATGTCCCTTCCAAGCGCTTGCCCCGACGACGGAGACGCGAGCATTGCCCTCGCTCCCACAGACTCGCTCGAATTGCCGGTGCCTGCCCTCACGGCGTCCAGTGCGCCGGTGGACTTTGCGGCGGTGCCCCCGCTGGTGGACCCTGCCGCACTTCAGGACCTGGGTGCCCAGCTCGACAGTCCGGCCGTGGCAAAGGGATTTGCGAGGGATTACACCCGGATGTGGGACCAGCGCTACCGATCGCTAGCTTCAGCCCTCGAACGCGGTGATCTCGCGGGCTCGATGGACGCGGTGCTGAGCCTGAAGACGTCCTCGGCCATGGTCGGCGGCCTGCGCCTAGCCCAGCTCGCCGGCGAACTGGAGCGTGCCCTCAGGGCCGGCGACATGGGCCACGCCCTGGCGCTCCTGCGTGACGTTGCCGAGCGCGGCGGGGAAACCGTTGACGAGCTCCAGTTCAGCTATGTCCTGCGGGAAAGCTAGGCTCGCCGGACCCGTTGGGACTTCCAATTGAGCCGGGCGCCGGACACCGGCCCTGCAGGGGGCTACCGCGCCGGCGAAAGCCGGTAGCCCACGCCACGGACGGTCTGCAGCCAGCGCGGATGCACCGGGTCCTCGCCGAGTTTCCTCCTGAGGTTTCCGATATGCACCTCGACGGCGCGTTCGTCGGATTCGCTGATATAGGCGTCCGCCCGGTAGTAATCACCACGGACCACCCGCACCAGTTCGGTCTTGGACCGCACGGCGCCGGCGCCTTTGAGGAGGGCCTGCAGCAAGTCGAATTCGCTGCGGGTCAGGCTGATCGCCACCCCGTCGACACTCACGGACCGGGTCTCGGGGTTCAGGTCCAGGCCGTTGTGGTGCAGCACCGGGCTCTGGGACGTTGCCAGCGCGGCGGCAGCCTCATGACCGGATACCTGCGTGGTCTGGATGTCCTGCCGGGGCCGGCGCATCATGGCGCCTACGCGGGCGCGCAACTCGCGGGGCCGGAAAGGCTTGGCCAGGAAATCATCAGCTCCGGTATGAAACGCCGTCAGCGTATCAAGTTCGTCGGTACGCGCCGTCAGCATGACCACGTAGGCGTCGCTGAATTGCCGGATGCGGCGCAGCACCTCGAAACCGTCGATATCGGGAAGTCCGACATCCAGGGTGACCACGCTCGCCTCCCGCGCCCTGACGACGTCGACCCCTTCACGCCCGCCAGCCGCCGAATGAACTTCGAAACCTGCCTGGCTCAATACGGCTTCGACAAGGTTCCGGACATCTTCGTCGTCTTCTACTACGACTGCGACTCCCAGGTCGGTCATGGCCCCCCTCATGTGTCACGCTGCGCTGCCGTTCGCGGATGCGGCGGCAACAATGATCTCGCCGGCCCCCGCCGGTATTGTCAGAATACCCACCCTACGGGGCAAATTCCCGGCTGTTCGGTAATAGAAATGGCAAATCTTCGATTTGTGTCAAATTTGCATGACACAAGGTGTAAAACTGGAGCAACGGGAAGGGGGCACGGCGTCTTTGCTTAGACAGCGGCTGATCCGCGGTGCGGATCGACACGGCGAGGCTCTGGGGCCGCGCGCGCGGGTCCTCGTGTGCCAGTTGCCGCTGGCCGTGATGATGGCCGTAGTGGTGCTCGCTGCCCCGGCCGCGTGGCCCGGTCTTCCGGAGAGCACCTTGTGCCGGTTCGCACTCGTCCTGCAGGCCGCGCTCCTTGCGGCCTGCGTCCTGGTCCCCTGGCACCGCTTTGGACCGTTGGCGCCGCTCCTTATCCCCGTCCTGGACCTGATCGCGATCGGACTGCTCCGGGACGGCACCTCGGCCGGCCTGCCGGATCCCGGTGTGCTCTCGGTCCTGCCGGTGGTGTGGATTTCGGCGTCCAGCCTGTCAGCCCCCGCGAGCCTTTCGCTCAGCTTCTCGGTGCCACTGCTGGCCTCCCTGCCCTGGCTCCTTGCGGACCGCGCGGCACCGCTTGCAGCCAGCACGGCCGAAGCCGTGCTGGTGCCGCTGATGATGCTCGCGGTCTCCCTGGCCATGCATTTCACCCGGACGCGCCTGCGGCACGAACAGAGGCGGATCAAATCCAAGGAAGCCGAGCTGGAGGTCCTGCTCGCGGACAGCAGGGAACGCGAACAGCTCCTGAACACCATTCTTGACACTGTCGACGTCGGGATCGTGGCAGTCGACGCCGCTGGCCGGCGTCTGCTGACCAACAGCTGGCAGACCCAGCTGGAGGAATCCGCGGCCACCGCGCCCCGCCCGGCGGGGCAGTTGCCGGCGGCGGAGTTGCTCGAGGAAGAAGGCCAGCTCCTGCTGACCGGGCAAGACAGAAGCACCCCGCTGCCCCTGGAGCGCCGTCCCATCCGGCGGGCGCTGGCCGGCGAGTCCTTTGCCGACTACCTTGTCTGCTTCGGTGAGGCGGCGGCCGGCCGGGTCGTCTCGACGGGAGCCCGGCCACTGAAGGACGACGCCGGTGACTTCCGCGGAGCCGTAGTGATTTTCAACGAGGTCACCGGCCTGGTGGACGCCCTGGCAGCCAAGGACGAGGTGGTTTCCACCGTCTCCCACGAATTCCGCACGCCGCTGACGTCCATCATCGGCAACCTGGACCTGGTGCTGGCCGACACGGAGGGCCTGGACAGTCCGGTGGTACGCCGTGTCGAAGTTGCCCAGCGCAACGCGGAGCGGCTCCTGGCCCTGGTCTCGGACCTTCTCATGTCCGCCAGTGCCGCGGTCCATGTCCATCCCCGCCGCACTGACCTCGCGGGGCTCGTGGAGGCGAGCCTGGGCTCGGCGCAGGCACATGCCCAGGCGTCCCGCGTCTGCCTCGCCATGGACGTTCGGGGCCCACTCTGGGCCCACGTGGATCCGCTCCGGATCAGCCAGGCCCTGGACAACCTCGTTTCCAACGCGATCAAGTACTCACCCGACGGCGGCTCCGTGCGGGTCTCCGCCAGCACCGGCGACGGCCTGGTACGCCTCCACGTCGAGGACACCGGCATGGGCATGACGGCCGCCGACGCCGGGCGGGTCTTCACCCGCTTCTTCCGCAGCCCGGCCGTCCGGGACGGTTCCATTCCGGGCGCCGGCCTGGGGCTGTCCATCACGAAGGCCATCGTGGAACGGCACGGCGGATCCATCTCCTGCCGCACCCGTCCGGGCCACGGAAGCACCTTCACACTCGAACTTCCCGCCGATGGGCCCCCGGCCGCCTTCTAGTGCCACGTCCTCGTGCCACGTATCAATGGTTGCGTCGGGATTTCCCCATCTTCGGGGGCCCCGGCCGACGTGTTGCGCCGAACCGCCGGCGTCTAGCGGTTACGTGCCGGCAAAGGTGGGGGAAATCCGCGGCGATTTTTATGCCCGCAGTGCGCGGGTCAGTTCGGCCCGGGCCAGCATGCCGCTATCTGTTGGGTAGGCCACTTCCTCAAGCACCAGCGGATGCGGGGCAGCCAGCACGGACTTGGCGTCCCGCTGCCGGGCGAGGAGCCTCTCGTAGAGCCAGCCCGGGGCCTCTACGCCCTCCCCCACGTACAGCGCCGAGCCCACCAGGGAGCGGACCATGTTGTGGCAGAACGCGTCGGCCTGCACAGTGGCGACAATGACGCCGTCGGTGCCGCGGCTGAATTCGAAGCGCTGCAGTTCACGGATGGTCGTGGCGCCTTCGCGGGGCTTGCAGTACGAGCGGAAATCCTGCAGTCCGAGCAGCGGTGCGGCGCCCTCGTTGAGGAGTCCGACGTCAATCGGGTCCTTGTGCCACAGGGTGGAGGCGCGCGCCAGCGGGTCCCACAGCGCGGGGCCGTCGGCGATCCGGTAGGAATAGCGGCGCCAGAGGGCGGAGAACCGGGCATCGAAGCCCTCGGGCGCTAGGCTCACCCTGTGCACCGCGATCGCGCCGCTGAGCTCGCCCAGGCCCCGGCTTAAGGCGCCGCGGATGCGGCGGAGCAGGGCAACGGCGGGATCCAGTTCAGCGCCCCGGTTCAGGCCCAGCCACTCCGCCTCGGTGAGGTCGAGGTGGACCACTTGGCCGCGGGCGTGCACGCCGGCGTCGGTGCGGCCGGCGACCGTGACGCGGATGGGGCGGCGGATCAGCAGCGCGAGGGCTTCCTCCAGGACGCCCTGCACGGTGCGCAGGCCCGGCTGCACAGCCCACCCGTTGAACGGGCCGCCGTCGTACGCCACATCAAGCCGGATACGCAAAAACCCGCCGCCCCCCAAGACGGGGGCAGCGGGTTTGAGCTCGTTCATAGACTTAAGTCTATAAGAAAGATTTAGCGAATTACTTCGCGTCCTTCTCGGACTCAGCGGCTGCTTCCTCAGCGGCCGGAGCCTCTTCGGTAGCTGCGGCTTCGGTCTCGGCGACCTCAGCCTCGGGAGCCTCTTCGGTCTCGGCAACCGGAGCTGCTTCGGCCTTCTCGGCGTCCTTCTTGTCCGCATCGCGCTTGGCGGCAGAGGTAGCCTCGGCTACAACGGCCTGCTTCGCGGAAACCGGCTCGAGAACCAGTTCGATGACAGCCATGGGAGCGTTGTCGCCCTTGCGGTTGCCGATCTTGGTGATGCGGGTGTAGCCGCCATCGCGGTTCTCCACTGCCTGTGCAATGTCGGTGAACAGCTCGTGGACGATGCCCTTGTTGCTGATCAGGCCGAGTACACGACGGCGGGAAGAAAGGTCGCCACGCTTGGCGAAAGTCACCAGGCGCTCGGCGTACGGCTTCAGGCGCTTGGCCTTGGTCACCGTGGTGGTGATCCGCTTGTGCTCGAAAAGTGCGGCGGACAGGTTCGCGAGCATAAGACGCTCGTGAGCCGCTCCGCCTCCGAGGCGCGGACCCTTAGCGGGGGTAGGCATAATAGTTTCTCCTCATTGGAAGCCGTTGGGCTGCGCACACCAGGGTGCATCCAGCCAGCCGGCCAAGATCTGTTGGTTAGAGCTCGTCGTCGCTGAACGCGGCGTCGTCCTCTTCGATGGCTGCGGCACGTGCTGCGAGATCGAAACCGGGAGGGGAGTCCTTGAGGGACAGGCCCAGTTCGACCAGCTTGGCCTTGACCTCATCGATGGACTTCGCACCGAAGTTGCGGATGTCCATGAGGTCAGCCTCGGAGCGGGCAACGAGTTCACCCACGGTGTGGATGCCCTCACGCTTGAGGCAGTTGTAGGAACGGACCGTCAGGTCCAGATCCTCGATCGGCAGAGCCATGTCGGCTGCCAGGGCAGCGTCCGTCGGCGACGGGCCGATCTCGATACCTTCAGCTGCGGTGTTCAGCTCGCGGGCCAGACCGAACAGTTCCACCAGGGTGGTACCTGCCGAAGCAACGGCGTCGCGCGGGGCGATTGCCTGCTTGGTCTCGACGTCGACAATGAGCTTGTCGAAGTCAGTGCGCTGCTCAACACGGGTAGCTTCCACGCGGAAAGTAACCTTCAGGACCGGCGAGTAGATCGAGTCGACCGGGATGCGGCCGATCTCGGAGTCGCCGGACTTGTTCTGAGCTGCCGAAACGTAGCCGCGACCGCGCTCGATGGTCAGTTCGAGTTCGAACTTGCCCTTCGAGTTCAGCGTGGCAATGTGCAGATCCGGGTTGTGGAATTCGACGCCGGCCGGCGGAGCGATGTCCGCGGCGGTGACGACTCCCGGGCCCTGCTTGCGCAGGTAAGCAACAACCGGCTCATCGTGCTCGGAGGAAACCGACAGGTTCTTGATGTTCAGGATGATCTCAGTGACATCTTCCTTGACACCCGGAACCGTGGTGAACTCGTGCAGCACGCCATCGATCCGGATGCTCGTTACAGAGGCACCGGGGATGGAGGAGAGCAGGGTACGGCGGAGGGAGTTTCCGAGGGTGTAACCAAAGCCCGGCTCCAGCGGTTCGATGATGAACCTGGAGCGGTTTTCGGAGACGACCTCTTCGGAGAGGGTGGGGCGCTGTGCAATGAGCACTTAGGTTTCCTTTCGGCGAGCATCCGCTATATGACGCAACACAGGTGGTGGAAAGATCGGTCTGAAGACTTAACGCGGCCGGGCCTGCCCGGACCGGTGAGGGTCCGGGCAAGCTCCTGGCGCTGGAAAGCCTTAGACGCGGCGGCGCTTCGGCGGACGGCAGCCGTTGTGGGCGCTGGGGGTGACGTCCTGGATGGAGCCAACTTCGAGGCCAGCGGCCTGCAGCGAACGGATGGCGGTTTCGCGTCCGGAACCCGGTCCCTTGACGAACACGTCAACCTTGCGCATGCCGTGCTCCTGTGCACGCTTTGCGGCGGCTTCGGCGGCCATCTGGGCAGCGAACGGGGTGGACTTACGCGAGCCCTTGAAGCCAACCTCACCGGACGAAGCCCAGGAGATGACAGCACCGTTCGGGTCCGTGATGGACACGATGGTGTTGTTAAAGGTGCTCTTGATGTGCGCCTGGCCCAGCGCGATATTCTTCTTGTCCTTCTTACGCGGCTTGCGAACCGCGCCACGAGTCTTCGGGGGCATTTTTTCTCCTACAGAAAGTTATTGGGGGAAAGCCTCGTTAATCCCTCAGGGATTAACGGGCCTTCTTCTTGCCTGCGACGGTGCGCTTCGGACCCTTGCGGGTACGTGCGTTCGTCTTCGTACGCTGACCGCGCACTGGCAGGCCCTTGCGGTGGCGAATACCTTCGTAGCTGCCGATTTCAACCTTGCGGCGGATATCAGCGGCCACTTCGCGGCGAAGGTCACCCTCAACCTTGTAGTTGCCTTCAATGTAGTCACGCAGCTCAACCAGCTGTGCGTCCGTCAGGTCCTTGACCCGAACGTCAGCGCTGATGCCGGTAGCAGCCAGGGTTTCGTGTGCACGGGTCTTGCCCACGCCGTAGATGTAAGTAAGCGCAATTTCCAACCGCTTTTCGCGGGGAATGTCTACGCCAGCGAGACGAGCCATATTGGCAGTACTCCTTGTATAAACCGGAGGTCGTAGGCAGTACACCCGCATTTTCACTGCGGCCCCAGCCTCCGACCGGGGGTTAGCTGTCCGGGCTCATACGTCCCAGTTCAGCTTGTGCTGCCTTTATTTACTTGCGTGGGTTAGCAACCCAGGGTTTCCCGTGAAGGAAATTAGCCCTGGCGCTGCTTGTGGCGCGGGTTCTCGCAGATCACCATGACCCGGCCATTACGGCGGATCACTTTGCACTTTTCGCAGATCTGCTTGACGCTCGGCTTGACCTTCATGGCGTTCCTTTGCGTGTGTCAGCTGGACCGGCCCTCGGCTGTTGCTCTGGCCGCCCAGTGTTTACTTGTAGCGGTAGACGATACGACCACGTGTCAGGTCGTAAGGGCTCAGCTCCACCACTACGCGGTCCTCAGGGAGGATCCTGATGTAGTGCTGGCGCATCTTTCCAGAGATGTGTGCCAGAACGATGTGCTTGTTGGTGAGCTCAACGCGAAACATCGCGTTGGGCAGCGCCTCGGTCACAACGCCCTCGATCTCAATGACCCCGTCCTTCTTGGCCATACCCTCCGCTAACTGTTGTTGCCGCAGCCTCCCGGTTTGCACCGGTCATGACCGCGGACGTTTTTGATTGGTTGGTTGGTGCCACCCGACCACAAAAGGGCACAACGGGGCAGACAACCAACAGACAACACTACGCCATTGCGGTCCGATTGTTAAATCCGGAGTTAAATCCAGCCATCCTAGCGCACTCAGCGTCCGTACGCACCTAACGTCCCGGCCGCCGTCGTCACGGCCTCCGCCCGGGAGATCCCATCGAGGATGGCAAGCCGTACGACGTCGGCGGCCGCGCTCTGCAGTGTAATGAGGCTTATCTGCCGGGCCGTCGGGGTGCTGCGGTCAAGCGCGACGGCGCCCGTCGCCAGGGCGAACACGGTGTCGCCGTCGGCGAGGGTGTGGCTCGGCGCCAGCGCCCGGGCCAGTCCGGCATGGGCCGCCGAGGCCGTCCGCTTGCAGTCCGCCTTGTCCAGGACGGCATCGGTGGCGACGACGACAAGGGTGGTGTTGAGCGGAGGCGGTGCCCCCGGATCTGTGCCACCGTTCCCGGTTTCCGACCCAACAGCCGAAACCCTCTGCGTGCTCGCTCGTTCCTCGCTTAGACGCACGCTGCCGGGTTCCGTCTGCTGTGCCGGTGTGCCGAATGGCAGTCCCAGCGCATTAACCACCGCTAGCGCCGCTACAACGACCCCATTGTCTAGGGTGACGGAGGCTGTGCCCACTCCCCCCTTGTATTGCCCCCGGCCGATTGCCGCTCCCGTGCCTGCGCCGACGTTGCCGCGTTCGACGTCGTGCCCTTCTCTCTGCTGGGCGGCGGCCGCCGTGGCCGCGTAGCCCATCGCCTCGTCGGGACGGGCGGAGAAATCGCCGCCGCGGCCCAGATCGAAGATAGCGGCCGCCGGCACGATCGGAACAAGCCCGCCGGGGACCTGGAAGCCGCGGCCGTTCTCCTCGCACCAGCGCATGGCCCCGCCCGCGGCTGCGAGGCCAAAGGCGCTTCCCCCGGTCAGGACCACGGCGTCCACGGCCTGGGACAGCGTGGTGGGATCCAGCGAGTCCGTCTCATGCGTCGCGGGACCCCCGCCCCGGACGTCGACCGAGCCCACCGTGCCCGGCGGCGGGAGAACCACCGTCACACCGCTCAGCCAGCCGTCGCCGGACTTCTGCACATGGCCTATCCGGATCCCGGCGACATCGGTGATCGCTCCCGTTGCTCCCATGGCTCTATTGTGCGCCCCGGCGCGGGCCACTGCCTGCATCCGCCTCCATCGATTTTACGAATCGCGCCCCAGATGTCTGTAGCCCAAACAAGCGTTATGTAATACTGCATGCAACACAGCGTTAACGGGCAACGAAGCCTTGGACAACAAAGCTCTACTGGGGTCTTGCGCGGGGATCTGCCCACCAGCCGTGTGGTGAAGTGATAGCAAGGTATCCCCGCCCACCCGTCTGCCACCGGCAGGCATGGAACCGTTAGAGACCTGAATGACGCGACAATTGACCGACCGGCCCCGCGCCGTCGTCGAGGCCAAATCCGCTCCGACGCCACGTGCCCGCTGGTCCGCCCGAACCCGCAGGGACTTCTTTGTCTTCCTGGCCCTGGCCCTCCCCAACCTTCTCCTGATTGCGGTGTTCACCTACCTCCCGCTCTTCAACAACATTTACTACTCCACCCTGGACTGGACGCTGGGCTCAGCTTCGGCCACGGTGGTCGGCTTCGAGAACTACGTCACCTTCTTCACGAGTCCGGACGCCGCCGAGGTTCTGGGCACCACCGCCGTTTTCACACTCGTCACCGTCGGCGGTTCGATGATCCTGGGCTTGCTGGTGGCCCTCGCCCTCAACTCCAGGATCCGCGGCACAACTTTCGCCCGCTCAGCCGTCTTTGCCCCATATGTGCTCAGCGGCGTCGGCGTCGGCCTGGTCTGGCTGTTCATTTTCGACCCCGGCTATGGAGTGCTCGCCTGGCTGCTGCGCGGCATCGGCCAGCAGAGCCCGCAGTGGATCAACGATCCCCAGCTGTCTCTGGTCATGGTCATCATCGTCTACGTCTGGAAGAACCTCGGCTACTGCGCGGTGGTCTACCTTGCCGGCCTTCAGTCGCTGCCGCAGGATGTCATGGAAGCAGCGTCGCTGGATGGCGCCAACGGCTTCCGGCGCTTTCTGAGCATGTCCCTGCCGCTGCTCTCCCCCACCACGTTTTTCCTGCTCATCACCACCATGCTCAGCTCGCTGCAGGCCTTTGACCTGATCCGGATCATGACCCCGCTGGGCAACGGGACCAGCACATTGATTTATGAGGCCTATCTCCAGGCCTTCGGGGCGTTCAACCGCGCGGGCTATTCGGCCGCGATCTCGGTGATTCTGTTCGCCATCCTGCTCATCATCACCCTGCTGCAGCTGCGGTTCGTCGAACGGAAGGTGCACTACTCGTGAGCACGCTCTCGCCTGTCAGCCCTGACCCTGCCGCCAATGCCGGCCCTGCTTCGGCTGCCGATTCCGCTGCCGACGCAGGTCCCGAGGTTCCGCAGCAGCGCCACAAGCCGTTCTCCCGGGCCAACCTGACCCAGACGATCGCTGGCGGCTACCTTCCGCTCGTCCTCGCAACTCTGGTGGTGTTCCTGCCGCTGCTGTGGATGGTGCTGAGTTCCTTCAAGCAACCCGGCGAAATCATCACCATGGATTTGAGGATCCTGCCGGAGAGCCTGAACTTCGAAAACTACAACACGGCCATGACCACCGTGCCGTTCGCCCAGTTCTTCGCGAACAGCCTGATCGTCACCGGCGTGGGCGCCACCATCAAAGTCCTCCTGGCCATCCTGACGGCCTACGCGCTCGTGTTTGTCCGTTTCCCATTCAAGAACGCCATCTTCGTGCTGATCCTTGTGGCCCTGATGGTCCCGCCGCAGGTGTCCATCCTGCCCAATTACATCCTGATCGCAGGCATGGGCGGCAAGAACACCCTGTGGGGCATCATCCTCCCTGGCCTTGGTACGGCGTTCGGAACGTTCCTGCTGCGCCAGCACTTCATGACGCTTCCCGCCTCCATCCTGGAATCGGCTGAGATCGACGGCGCCGGCCACTGGCGCCGCCTATGGCGGATCGTGGTGCCGGTCTCCGGCCCCTCGATCGCCACGGTCGCACTCGTTGTCGTGGTGAGCGAATGGAATGACTACATCTGGCCGCTCATCATCACGGACCGCCCTGAAACCATGACGCTGCCAGTTGGCCTGACGCTGCTGCAGAACTCCGAGAGCAACGGCGCCGGCTGGGGCATCCTGATGGCCGGTGCCGTCCTGGTGATCGTGCCCATTCTGCTGGTCTTCGCAGCCCTGCAGCGCTACATCGTGGCCGGCCTTACCCAGGGCAGCGTCACCGGATGACTCCGCCTGCCAAAGCTTCCGTTCGAACACAGTCACCACCAAATCATCAACGAGTCAGCATCATCGAGAGGATCCACCATGGCATTGAATCTTGACCGCAGGCACTTCCTGGGACTGGCGGGGGCCGGCGCCGGCGCCGCCGCACTGAGCGCTTGCGGAGGCCCATCCACCACAGGGACCACCGCCGGGGCCGGTGCTGCCGACATCGATTTCAGCGGGGTCAAGCCCGCAGCCTCGATCGATTTTTGGACCAACCACCCGGGCAAGTCCCAGGATGTGGAGAAGGCCATCATCGAGAAGTTCCATGCCAAGTACCCGGAGATCAAGGTCAACCTGATCACCGCCGGGGCCAACTACGAGGAAATCGCGCAGAAGTTCCAGACCTCCCAGGCGGCAAAGTCTGCCTTACCCGGCCTCGTGGTCCTCTCCGATGTCTGGTGGTTCCGATACTTCACCAACGGCAACATCATTTCCCTCGACAGCCTGATCAAGCAGCTCGACATCAAGGTGGACGATTTCCAGAAGTCGCTCGTCGCGGACTACAAGTACGCCGACAAACAGTGGGCCCTCCCCTATGGCCGCTCCACGCCACTGTTCTACTACAACAAGGACCACTTCAAGGCGGCGGGTCTGCCGGACCGCGCCCCGAAGACTTGGCAGGAATTCGGTGAGTGGGCTCCGAAGCTCAAGGCCAGCTCCGGGACCCAGTACGCCTACATCTACCCAGCGCTGGCCGGCTACGCGGGCTGGACCCTGCAGAACATCCTGTGGGGCTGGGGCGGCAGCTGGTCGAACGAGTGGACCATGAACTGCGATTCCGCCGAGTCCGTCGCGGCCCTGCAGTGGGCCCAGGACTCGATCTACAAGGACAAGTGGGCCGGCGTGTCCTCCAAGGAAGCCGCGGACGACTTCGCCGCAGGCATCACGTCGACCACCATCTCCTCAACCGGATCACTGCTGGGTGTCCTGAAATCCGCCAAGTTCAACGTGGGCGTCGGATACCTCCCGGGCGGCCCGAAGGCGGAGAGCGGCGTCTGCCCCACGGGTGGAGCCGGGCTCGGCATCCCCAGCGGTGTCAGCAAGGAAGTCCAGCTCGCGGCCGCCACGTTCCTGAAGTTCATGACGGAACCGGAAAACACAGCGGCATTCTCCGCGGCCACCGGCTACATGCCCACCCGCACGTCCGCTGACATGGGCGCCGTGCTGGCCAAGACCCCACAGATCAAGACCGCCATGGACCAGCTCGCCGTGACCCGCGTCCAGGACAACGCGCGCGTGTTCCTGCCCGGCGCGGACCAGGAGATGGCCAAGGCCGCCGCGGCAATCCTCACCCAGCAGGGCGACGTCAAGGCCACCATGGCCGGGCTCAAGACGACCCTCGAGGGGATCTACACCAAGGACGTGAAGCCCAAGCTCAAGAGCTAGCTTCGCTGGTGACACGCAAAATCCCTGGCGCTGCCGGTATTCCGGCGTCGCCAGGGATTTTGGGTGTCACCAGAAATCTCGAGCGTCGCCAGGAATCTTGAGCGTCGCTAGGGGCGTACGGCTTGGGGATGGGGACGGGCGGTTGGTGCCATCACGGTCGCGCACCGGACGTGGGAGCGGATCTAACCGGGAAGTGTTTTGTACCCAAAGTCTTCAAGAAAGTAACTCTGGTCGTTGAGTTCCACTCGTGTGTAGCGCCGGTTCGGGACTTTGAATCCGTTGTACGCCGAGCCGAACACAACCAGGGCTTCTGCAGCGACCGTCATCCAGAACTGCTTCGCCAAGTCGTCCGTGAAGGTGCAGTTGACCAAGTGCTTGGTCCGCAGTTGTGCCCTCACTGCGCTGCCAAACGTGATGAATCTGAATAATAGGAACGGCAGCCCCGTGTCAGGGTCGACGCCATACTCACGGGAAGTTGTAAAGGGAATCATTCCGCCGGGATGGACGAGGTTGAAAACCTCCGTGGTGTACGGGCTCCCGGTCACCAGCCATTCAAGGTACACGCCGGTGTCAACATCCACGACCCGTTGATCGTAGCTGTCCGGAACTGCTTCAACTTTGAACATGTCGATTTCTCCCCCGGTAGACCAGAGGCGGCGTCACTCTCGCATTGTGCGAGCCATGATTTCAGCCCAGTGAAATCAAACAATAGTCGCCGGCCCGGCTCCAGCGTGGACTCCCGCGTACCCTAGTTCGACTTGTTGCCGTTGCAGAGACAACCAATAGCCCGACGGTGTCATGGAATCGGGACGGACCCGGCGGACGGGCACGGTTTCGCGGCTCCACTTTCCGTCCGACGCCCTAAATCCCTGACGCTGCCGTACTCCGGCGTCGCCAGGGATTCTTCGCGTCGCCGGAGCCAAAGGGCGTCGCATGCGCGTCGCCGCGCGGCCGTCGCCGGGTGCCGGGTGCCGGGGCTAGGGGATCGGGACGGGCACGACGCCGAGGGGCGCCAGTTTCGCCGCTCCCCCGTCCGGCGCCGAGAGGACCCAGATCCCCTTCTCGTGCACGGCGACGGAGTGCTCCCACTGGCAGGAGCGCTTGCCGTCGGTTGTGACAACGGTCCAGTCGTCGTCGAGGACGGCGGTGTCGATGCTGCCGCGGACCAGCATGGGCTCGATTGCAAGGCACAGCCCCGGGCGGATTTTCGGCCCGCGGTGGCTGGTGCGGTAGTTCAGCACGTCCGGAGCCATGTGCATCTCGGAGCCGATGCCGTGGCCCACATAGTCCTCCAGGATGCCCAGCGGCTTGCCGGGCACGGAGGAGACGTAGTCGTCCACCGCATTGCCGATGTCACCCACGAATTTTCCGGTGGCCAGGGCTGCGATACCACGCCACATGGCTTCCTCGGTGACCTCGGACAGGCGCACGTCCTCGGGATCGGCGGCGCCGACAATCACGGTCCGCGCCGAATCCGAGTGCCAGCCGTCCACGATCGCGCCGCCGTCGATCGAAATGATGTCCCCGTCCTGCAGCACCCGGCTGCCGGGGATGCCGTGGACCACTTCTTCATTCACCGACGTGCAGATCGTGGCCGGGAACCCGTGGTAGCCGAGGAAGTTGGACTTGGCGCCGGCGTCCTGGAGCACGGCAGCGAAAACCTCGTCCAGCCGGGCCGTGGTGACGCCCGGGGCCGCGGCGGCCACCGCTGCGTCCAGTGCCCGGCTCAGGACAAGCCCGGCCTCGTGCATCGTGCGCATCTGGGCGTTGGTCTTGTATTCAATGCGTGCCTGGCCGAATGCCATGAGTACCTCAGTGTTTTCTCTCGCGGTCCCGGTTGCGCTTCAACCCGGGCCTCCACCTTGGGTCATCAACCCAAGTCTTCAAACTCTATTCTCCCGCACCGGCACAGCGGCCAGGAACGGACTGCCCGCTGGCCGCCCAACAGCGAAGGGCGCGTCCCGTACACGATGGTACGGAACGCGCCCTTAAGTACTGCGTCTGTGTCCTGCGTTAGCCGCAATGTGCAAGCGTGGATCAGGCGGTCTGGGCCGACTTGATCGCTTCCATGACGCGCTCGGTGACTTCGTCGATGCCGCCGATGCCGTCCACCTGAGTCAGGATGCCGCGCTCGGCATACTTGGCCACGACGGGTTCGGTCTGCTCGTGGTACAGGTCCAGCCGGTGACGGATAACGCCTTCGTTGTCGTCGCTGCGGCCGGTTTCCTTGGCACGGCCCAGGAGGCGGGTGACCAGTTCCTCGTCGTGCGCGGTGAGCTGGAGGACGACGTCGAGCTTCTGGTCGGCGCCGGCGAGGATGTCATCGAGGTAATCCACCTGTGCGGTGGTGCGGGGGTAGCCGTCCAGCAGGAAGCCTGCCTCGACGTCGTCCTCGCTGAGGCGGTCGCGCACCATCTTGTTGGTGACGCTGTCCGGGACGAAGTCGCCGGCGTCCATGTACTTCTTGGCTTCGACGCCGAGCGGAGTCTCACCCTTGACGTTGGCGCGGAAGATGTCTCCGGTGGAGATCGCAACGACGCCGAGGCGTTCCGAAATGCGTTCTGCCTGCGTTCCCTTGCCGGAGCCGGGAGGTCCGATAATCAACATTCTCGTCATCGCAAAAGCCCTTCGTAGTGACGTTGCTGTAGTTGCGCATCGATCTGCTTCACGGTCTCCAGACCGACGCCCACCATGATCAGGATCGAGGTGCCGCCGAACGGGAAGTTCTGGTTCGCGTTGATCAGGACAAGTGCAACCAGCGGGATCAGTGCCACGAAGCCGAGGTAAAAGGCTCCGGCCAGGGTGATCCGGGATAGGACGTACTGAAGATAGTCCGCGGTCGGCTTGCCGGCGCGGATGCCCGGAATGAAGCCACCGTACTTCTTCATGTTGTCCGAGACCTCTTCAGGGTTGAAAGTAATCGCAACATAGAAGTAGGTGAAAAACACAATCATGGCGAAATACAGTGCCATATAGATCGGGTGGTCGCCCTTGGTGAGGTTGTTGTTGATCCACTCAACCCAAGGCTGCATCGGCTCGCCGGGCTTGGGCTGGTTGAACTGTGAGATCAGCCCCGGCAGGTACAGCATGGACGATGCAAAGATGACGGGCACGACGCCGGCCATGTTCACCTTGATGGGGATGTACGTGCTGGTTCCGCCGACGGTGCGGCGGCCGATCATGCGCTTGGCGTACTGCACCGGGATCCGGCGCTGGGACTGCTCCACGAAGACCACGAGGGCCACGGTGAGCAGGCCGATAACCAGGACCAGGAAGAAGGTGCCGGGGCCCTGGGCCTTCCAGATCGCACCGAGCGAGCCCGGGAAGCCTGCCGCGATGGACGTGAAGATGAGCAGGGACATGCCGTTGCCGACGCCCTTCTCGGTCACGAGCTCGCCCATCCACATGATCAGGCCGGTGCCGGCCGTGAGCGTGATGACGATCAGGACGGTGGTGACGATGGAGCTGTCCGGGATGATGGGCAGCTGGCAGTTAGGCAGCAGCTGGCCGGACCGTGCCAGCGACACCAGTGTCGTGGCGTTGAGCAGGCCGAGCGCGATCGTGAGGTACCGGGTGTACTGGGTCAGCTTCGACTGCCCGGATGCGCCCTCCTCATACAGCTGCTGGAACCGGGGAATGACCACCCGGAGCAGCTGGACGATGATGCTGGCGGTGATATAGGGCATGATGCCCAGGGCAAAGATGGACACCTGCAGCAATGCACCGCCGCTGAACAGGTTGACGAGCTGGTAGATCCCGCCCGAGGTCTGACCATTCTGCAAGCATTGCTGGACATTCTGGTAGCTCACACCAGGCGAGGGGATGAAGGCACCCAAGCGGAAGATTGTGATGATTCCCAGCGTGAACAACAACTTGCGTCGCAGATCAGGCGTGCGAAAGGCCCGGCCAAATGCGCTAAGCAAGCGTCCTCCTGAGTAATAAGTAAAGTCGTGTGAGATAGGTCAAATAAACCCAACAACCGAGTCTAACGGGTGGATGCGTCCGGCGAACAATCGGCAGGGCCCGAAAAGTGAAAAAAACTCCCGGCACCGGGGGCCGGAGCCCCTGGTACCGGGAGTTTTCAACAACGGGCAACTGCCCCGCCGCCTCGTTAGAGGGCGGTGGTGCTTCCGCCTGCTGCGGCAATCTTGTCAGCAGCGCTGGCCGAGAATGCGTGGACGGTGACGTCAACCTTGACGGTGATGTCGCCGGTGCCCAGCACCTTGACGGGCTGGTTCTTGCGAACGGCACCCTTTTCGACCAGGTTCTCCACGGTGACTGCGCCACCTTCCGGGAACAGCTCGTTGAGCTTGTCCAGGTTTACAACCTGGTACTCAACCCGGAACGGATTCTTGAAGCCGCGCAGCTTCGGCAGGCGCATGTGCAGCGGCAGCTGGCCGCCGGCAAAGCCAGCCTTGATCTGGTAGCGGGCCTTCGTACCCTTGGTACCGCGACCAGCGGTCTTACCCTTGGAACCTTCACCACGACCAACACGGGTCTTGGCGGTCTTGGCACCCGGGGCGGGACGCAGGTGGTGAACCTTCAGTGCGTTCTGCTTCTCAGCGGCGCCCTGTGCCTTTTCGGCGGTGTTCTTCTCTGCCATTTACTTCGCCTCCTCTACCTTTACCAGGTGCGGAACCGTGTTGAGCATCCCGACGGTCACGGCGTCGGCGGTGCGGACAACGGTGTGTCCGATCCGCTTCAGGCCGAGGGACCGCAGGGTGTCGCGCTGGTTCTGCTTGCCGCCAATGGCGGACTTGATCTGAGTGATCTCCAACTTTGCGTCGGAGACAAGCACGTTCTTAGCCATGACTCAGACACCTGCCTTCTGGTTCAGGAGAGCCTTCACCATTGCCGGCGGAGCGATCTCATCGAGCGGGAGGCCGCGGCGTGCTGCCACTGCTGCCGGCTCTTCGAGGCGCTTCAGGGCATCAACGGTCGCGTGAACGATGTTGATGGCGTTGGAGGAACCGAGCGACTTGGAGAGGATGTCGTGGATGCCCACGCACTCCAGTACTGCACGGACCGGGCCACCGGCGATAACACCGGTACCGGCGGAAGCCGGACGCAGCATGACGACGCCAGCGGCGGCCTCACCCTGAACGCGGTGCGGGATGGTGCTGCCGATGCGGGGAACGCGGAAGAAGGACTTCTTGGCCTCTTCAACGCCCTTCGCGATGGCGGCGGGAACTTCCTTGGCCTTGCCGTAGCCGACGCCGACCATGCCGTTGCCGTCACCGACGACGACGAGGGCGGTGAAGCTGAAGCGACGACCACCCTTGACGACCTTGGAAACACGGTTGATGGTTACAACGCGCTCTACGAACTGGCTCTTCTCGGCCTCGCGGCCGCCGTCACGGCCACCACGGCCGCCACGGTCGCCACGGCCCTGGCCGCGGTCGCCACGCTCGCCACGACGGGCGCCACCACGGCGGTCGTCAGTGGTAGCAGGCGCAGCGGTCTCAGTTGCCGGAGCAGCTACAGCTTCAGTCACCTGAATGTCCTTTTCGTTATTTTCGGTCACAGTGCCAGCCCACCTTCACGTGCGCCGTCAGCGACGGCGGCGATCCGGCCGTGGTACTTGTTACCACCGCGGTCGAAGACAACTGCTTCGATACCGGCAGCCTTGGCACGCTCGGCGACCAGTTCGCCAACGCGCTTGGCCTTGGCGGTCTTGTCACCGTCGAATGCACGAAGGTCGGCTTCCAGTGTGGAGGCGCTAGCCACGGTCAGGCCCTTGGTGTCATCGACAACCTGGACGAATACGTGACGTGCGGAACGGTTGACGACCAGACGCGGGCGTACAGCCGTACCGGAGATGCGCTTGCGGATACGAAGCTGGCGGCGGCTGCGCTGGGCAGACTTGCTCTTGTTCGTACGCTTCTTGTTAATTGCGATCGCCATGGTTACTTACCAGCCTTTCCGACCTTGCGGCGGATGACTTCGCCTGCGTAACGGATGCCCTTGCCCTTGTAGGGGTCCGGCTTCCGCAGCTTGCGAATGTTGGCAGCAACCTCGCCGACCTGCTGCTTGGAGATACCTGAAACAGAGAGCTTGGTCGGGGTCTCAACTGCAAAGGTGATGCCGTTCGGTGCCGAGACGTTAACCGGGTGGCTGTAACCCAGAGCGAACTCCAGGTCAGAACCCTTGGCCTGGACGCGGTAACCAGTACCGACAATCTCAAGCTTCTTCTCGTAGCCTGCGGTGACACCCTGGATCATGTTGGCGATCAGGGTGCGGGTCAGGCCGTGCAGCGAACGTGAGGCGCGCTCGTCGTTCGGGCGGGCGACAGTCAGGGTGCCTTCTTCCAGGGAAACCTCGATCGGGCTGGCCACAGTGTGGCTCAGCTCGCCTTTGGAACCCTTGACGCTGACGACAGAGCCGTCAACCTTGACCTCAACGCCGGCAGGAACGGTGATGGGGAGACGTCCAATACGTGACATTATTCTCTTCCTTTCCCGTTACCAGACGTAAGCGAGGACTTCGCCGCCCACGCCCTTCTTGCCGGCCTGCTTGTCAGTCAAGAGGCCGGAAGAGGTGGACAGGATTGCGACACCCAGGCCACCGAGCACGTGCGGCAGGTTGGTGGACTTTGCGTAAACGCGCAGTCCCGGCTTGGAAATACGACGAACGCCAGCGATTGAACGCTCGCGGTTCGGACCGAACTTGAGCTCGAGGGTCAGCTTCTTGCCAACCTCAGCGTCTTCTTCTTTCCAGGAGGCGATGTAGCCTTCAGCCTTCAGGATGTCGGCAACGCGTGCCTTGAGCTTGCTGTACGGCATGGACACGGAATCGTGGTATGCCGAGTTAGCGTTGCGCAGACGCGTAAGCATGTCTGCGACGGGATCTGTCATTGTCATGTGGGCTCTTGCCCTTCCTCATAACGGTTTCCGCCGTGCTGGTTGTCCCGAACAGAATTCGGAAAGGAGCGCGGACGGACCTTTTACGTAGCTAGATTAATCTTCGGTCTTGAACGGGAAGCCAAGCGCCTTGAGCAGCGCGCGGCCTTCGTCGTCGGTCTTGGCAGTGGTCACGACGGTGATGTCCATGCCGCGAACGCGGTCGATGGAATCCTGGTCGATCTCGTGGAACATAACCTGCTCGGTCAGACCGAAGGTGTAGTTGCCGTTGCCATCGAACTGCTTGCCGCTGAGGCCACGGAAGTCACGGATACGCGGCAGAGCCAGCGTGACCAGACGGTCCAGGAATTCCCACATGCGGTCCCCACGCAGAGTTGCGTGTGCACCGATCGGCATGCCTTCGCGCAGCTTGAACTGTGCGATCGACTTGCGGGCCTTGGTTACCTGCGGCTTCTGGCCGGTGATCAGGGTCAGATCGCGGACAGCGCCGTCGATCAGCTTGGAGTCCTTGGCGGCATCTCCAACACCCATGTTCACAACGACCTTGACCAGGCGGGGAACCTGGTTGACGTTCTGGTACTTGAATTCCTCAGTCAGCGTGTTCTTGATGGAATCGGCGTACTTGGTCTTCAGACGAGGAACGATCTTGCTTTCCGGAGTCTCGAGAGTCTCAGTCATTAGATGTCCTTCCCTGAGCTCTTGGCCACGCGGACACGCACTTCGCGCTTCACGCCATCGCGCTCAACGGTCTCGGTGCGGAAACCGACGCGGGTGGGCTTCTTGGTGGACGGGTCAACCAGAGCCACGTTGGAGATGTGGATCGAAGCCTCGACGACCTCGATGCCACCGGTCTTGGTGCCGCGCTGCGACTGACCGACCTTGGTGTGCTTGGTTACGCGGTTAATGCCTTCAACCAACACGCGGTTGGTCTCCGGGAATACGCGCAGAACCTTGCCCTGCTTGCCTTTGTCGCCGCCGCGCTCAGCCTTGGCGCCAGTGATGACCTGAACGAGGTCACCCTTTTTGATCTTAGCCATGGACTAGAGCACCTCCGGAGCCAGAGAAACGATCTTCATGAACTTCTTGTCGCGAAGTTCACGACCAACCGGTCCGAAGATACGGGTACCGCGGGGGTCACCGTCGTTCTTCAGGATGACGGCTGCGTTCTCGTCAAACTTGATGTAGGAACCATCCGCACGGCGGCGTTCCTTCTTGGTACGGACGATGACAGCCTTGACGACGTCGCCCTTCTTTACGTTGCCGCCCGGAATTGCGTCCTTGACGGTAGCGACGATTACGTCGCCAATGCCTGCGTAGCGACGGCCAGATCCACCGAGAACGCGAATGGTAAGGATTTCCTTAGCACCCGTGTTGTCGGCGACCTTGAGTCGCGACTCCTGCTGAATCACTATTTACTCCTTGCGTCGCGCTGGTTCTCAGACCGAAAATCTTCCTACGGAATGAGCCTTGCGGAACGGTTGATCGGGGTGTCTCTTGACCTGCCTGGATTTTGCCAGAACCAGGCCTAAACGCCCGTGCCAAAAACATTTGCTTCCCAAGCGGTTCCCGACGAGTCGGGGCGCAAGGGGGCACTATGCCGTGGCACGATTGTTTACGAGGTTGATGACGGCGCACTAAAGGCGCCATACAAACTCAAAATCTTAGCACGTTTTGGGCGTATCCCCATATCACAGCCATGGTGCCAGCACACGCCAGCCCACGCTCCCGACGGCGTCGCTGCAGCGACCGCCGGCAACGCAGAAGCCCCCGCTCTCCCAAAGGGGAACGAGGGCTTCTGCTGTATCACCAGGCAACAAGTGCAGGTGTTACTTGGCCTTCTCGAGGATCTCGACCAGACGCCACCGCTTGGTAGCGGAGAGCGGGCGGGTCTCGGCGAGGAGCACGAGGTCGCCGATGCCGGCGCTGTTCTCTTCGTCGTGAGCCTTGATCTTGGCGTTGCGGCGGATGACCTTGCCGTAGAGGGCGTGCTTCACGCGGTCTTCGACCTGGACAGTGATGGTCTTTTCCATCTTGTCCGAGACGACATAGCCGCGCTTCGTCTTACGGTAACCGCGCTCGTCAGCCTTGGCTGCGTCGGAAACAGTTTCCGTCACGTTCTCGTCCTTTTCACTCACTTGGCATCCTCCTCGGTCTCAACCGTTTCAGCCTTTTCAGCCTTCTTGGTTGCAGCCTTCTTGGACTTCTTCTCTTCCTTGGCTTCCACAACCGGTGCGGCAACCTCGGCACGAATGCCGAGCTCGCGCTCACGGAGAACGGTGTAGATGCGGGCGATGTCCTTCTTTACCGCGCGCAGACGACCGTGGTTCTCCAGCTGACCGGTGGCGGACTGGAAACGCAGGTTGAACAGCTCTTCCTTGGCCTTGCGGAGTTCTTCAACGAGACGCTCGTTGTCGAAACCGTCCAGCTGTGCGGATGCAAGTTCCTTGGATCCTACTGCCATTTCTACTCACCACCTTCGCGACGCACAATGCGTGCCTTCAACGGCAGCTTGTGGATTGCCAGGCGCAGGGCCTCGCGAGCTACCTCTTCACTGACACCGGAGAGTTCGAAGAGAACCCGGCCCGGCTTGACGTTTGAGACCCACCATTCCGGAGAACCCTTACCGGAACCCATGCGGGTTTCGGCCGGCTTCTTCGTCAGCGGACGGTCCGGGTAAATGTTGATCCAGACCTTTCCGCCACGCTTGATGTGGCGGGTCATCGCGATACGGGCAGATTCGATCTGACGGTTCGTGACGTAGGCCGGGCTCAGTGCCTGGATGCCCCACTCACCGAAGGAGACCTGGGTGCCGCCCGTAGCAGCGCCGGAACGACCCGGGTGGTGCTGCTTACGGTGCTTGACTCGACGTGGGATAAGCATTTAAGCCTGTCCTCCTTCTACAGCAGCGGGTGCTGCCTCAGCTGCCGGAGCTTCAGCAGCAGCGGGTGCTGCCTCAGCTGCGGGGCGGTCGGTACGACGGCGGCGGTCACCACGGTCGGCGCCACCCGGGCGGCCCGGGCGGTCGCCGGCACGGCCACGGGACGGAGCAGCAGCAGCCTGCTGAGCCAGTTCCTTGGCAGTGACGTCGCCCTTGTAGATCCAGACCTTCACGCCGATGCGGCCGAAGGTGGTCTTGGCCTCGTAGAAGCCGTAGTCGATGTTCGCACGCAGGGTGTGCAGGGGCACACGGCCTTCGCGGTAGAACTCCGAGCGGGACATTTCTGCGCCGCCCAGTCGACCCGAGCAAGCGATCCGGATGCCCTTGGCACCGGCACGCTGTGCGGACTGCATGGCCTTCTTCATCGCACGGCGGAAAGCCACGCGGGAAGTCAGCTGCTCAGCAACGCCCTGGGCAACAAGCTGGGCTTCCATCTCGGGGTTCTTGACCTCGAGGATGTTCAGCTGTACCTGCTTGCCCGTGAGCTTCTCAAGCTCGCCGCGGATGCGGTCTGCTTCAGCGCCGCGGCGGCCGATGACGATGCCCGGACGTGCCGTGTGGATATCCACACGGACACGGTCGCGGGTGCGCTCGATTTCGACCTTGGCGATACCGGCGCGCTCCATGCCCGTGGACATGAGCTGGCGGATACGGATGTCTTCGCGAACGAAGTCCTTGTACCGCTGGCCGGCCTTGGTGCTGTCAGCAAACCAGTGCGATACGTGATCGGTGGTGATGCCGAGTCGGAACCCGTGCGGGTTAACTTTCTGTCCCACTTAGCGAGCCTCCTCTTTCTCCGGGGTAGCGACTACCACGGTGATGTGGCTCGTGCGCTTCTTGATCTGAAATGCACGACCCTGGGCTCGCGGCTGGAACCGCTTCATGGTCGGGCCTTCATCAACAAACGCTTCGCTGATGATGAGGTCACCTTCGTCAAACGCCACGCCGTCGCGGTCCGCGAGGACCCGGGCGTTGGAGATTGCCGACTGAACTACCTTGAATACCGGCTCCGAAGCTGCCTGGGGGGCAAACTTCAGAATTGCCAGAGCCTCATTCGCTTGCTTACCACGAACAAGGTTGACGACGCGCCGGGCCTTCATAGGCGTTACGCGGATGTGACGCGCAATTGCCTTGGCTTCCATTGCTTTCCTTCTCTCGTCTTTGACGTAAGTGCAGGCGCCTAGCGGCGCTTGCCCTTACGGTCGTCCTTGACATGGCCGCGGAATGTCCGCGTGGGAGCGAATTCGCCGAGCTTGTGCCCGACCATCGACTCAGTGACAAACACGGGGATGTGCTTGCGTCCGTCGTGTACGGCGATCGTGTGGCCGAGCATGTCGGGGACGATCATCGAACGGCGGGACCAGGTCTTGATGACGTTCTTGGTGCCCTTTTCGTTTTCCCTGGCTACCTTTACAAAGAGGTGCTGGTCAACGAAAGGACCTTTTTTCAGGCTGCGTGGCATGTGTCCAGGCTCCTATCGCTTGTTCTTGCCAGTACGACGGCGACGAACAATAAGCTTGTCGCTCTCTTTGTTGGGACGGCGGGTGCGGCCTTCGCGCTTACCGTTCGGGTTGACGGGGTGACGTCCACCGGACGTCTTACCCTCGCCACCACCGTGGGGGTGGTCAACCGGGTTCATGGCGACACCACGGACGGTCGGGCGAACGCCCTTCCACCGCATACGGCCGGCCTTGCCCCAGTTGATGTTCGACTGCTCGGCGTTGCCGACCTCGCCGACGGTTGCGCGGCAGCGCACGTCAACGTTGCGGATTTCGCCGGAAGGCAGACGCAGCTGGGCGAAACGGCCTTCCTTTGCAACGAGCTGGATCGATGCACCGGCGGAGCGGCCCATCTTGGCGCCGCCACCCGGACGCAGTTCGACTGCGTGGATTACGGTACCGACCGGGATGTTGCGCAGCGGAAGGTTGTTGCCGGGCTTGATGTCAGCGTCGGCGCCGGCCTCTACGAAGTCGCCCTGGGACAGCTTGTTCGGGGCGATGATGTAACGCTTGGTGCCATCAACGTAGTGCAGGAGGGCGATCCGAGCCGTACGGTTCGGGTCGTACTCGATTTCGGCAACGCGGGCGTTGACGCCGTCCTTGTCGTGGCGACGGAAGTCGATCAGACGGTACTGGCGCTTGTGTCCACCACCCTTGTGACGGGTCGTGATCTTACCGGAGTTGTTACGGCCACCCTTTTTCGGGAGGGGACGTACCAACGACTTTTCCGGCGTCGACCGCGTGATTTCAGTGAAGTCCGCTACGCTCGAGCCACGACGGCCCGGGGTAGTCGGCTTGTATTTACGGATTCCCATAATTTATTTCCTCGTTAAAGTGGTCTCCGCTTATGAAAGCGGACCGCCGAAGATGTCGATAGTGCCTTCTTTGAGGCTCACAATGGCACGCTTGGTGTTCTTGCGGGTACCCCAGCCGAATTTGGTGCGCTTGCGCTTACCGGCACGGTTGATGGTGTTGATCGATTCGACCTTGACGGAGAAAATCTTCTCCACGGCCAGCTTGATCTCGGTCTTGTTCGAGCGGGGGTCCACCAGGAAGGTGTACTTGCCCTCATCGATCAGGCCGTAGCTCTTTTCCGAGACAACGGGTGCAAGCACGACGTCGCGCGGGTCTTTGATGGTGGCTGCACTCACTTGGCATCCTCCTCGTTCTTTGCAACCTTGTCAGCAACGAATGCTTCGTAGGCAGCCTTGGTGAAGACTACGTCGTCGGAAACGAGAACGTCGTAGGTGTTCAGCTGGTCTGCGTACAGAACGTGAACTTCCTCGAGGTTGCGCACGGACAGTGCAGCAACATCGTTGGCGCGCTCAATGACAACGAGCAGGTTCTTGCGCTCGGAGACTCCGCGCAGGGTTGCCAGTGCTTCCTTGGAGGACGGCTTGGAGCCGGCAACCAGATCAGCAATGACGTGGACGCGGCCGTTGCGGGCGCGGTCCGAGAGTGCGCCGCGCAGTGCAGCAGCAATCATCTTCTTGGGGGTGCGCTGGCTGTAGTCACGCGGCGTGGGGCCGTGGACAACGCCACCACCGGTCATGTGAGGAGCACGGATGGAACCCTGACGGGCGCGGCCGGTACCCTTCTGCTTGAACGGCTTGCGACCTGCACCGGAAACTTCGGCGCGGGTCTTGGTCTTGTGGGTACCCTGGCGAGCAGCAGCGAGCTGGGCAACGACAACCTGGTGCAGCAGCGGCACGTTGGTCTGTACGTCGAAGATCTCTGCAGGCAGGTCAACCTTGACAGTGCTAGTCATTGAACTAGGCTCCCTTCACGGCGGTGCGTACGAGTACGACCTGGCCGCGGGCGCCGGGGACGGCGCCCTTGATCAGGAGCAGCGACTTCTCGACGTCAACCGCGTGAACCGTGAGGTTCAGCGTGGTGTGACGAACGGCGCCCATGCGGCCGGCCATTTTCATGCCCTTGAAGACGCGGCTCGGGGTGGATGCGCCACCGATTGAACCGGGCTTACGGTGGTTCTTGTGGGCACCGTGGGAAGCTCCAACGCCGTGGAAGCCGTGACGCTTCATAACACCGGCGAAGCCCTTACCCTTGGTGGTGCCAACGACGTCGATCTTCTGGCCGGCTTCGAAGAGCTCTACGGAGAGCTCCTGGCCCAGCTCGTAAGAGTCAGCATCTGCAGTGCGCAGTTCTACGACGTGGCGGCGAGGCGTGACGCCTGCCTTTTCAAAGTGACCAGCCAGCGGCTTGGTGACCTTGCGGGGATCGATCTGGCCGTAGCCGATCTGAACGGCGACATAGCCATCAGTTTCTGCATTGCGCAGCTGCGTGATGACGTTCGAGTCAGCCTGGACCACAGTGACGGGGATGAGCTTGTTGTTCTCGTCCCAGACCTGGGTCATGCCGAGCTTCGTGCCCAGCAGGCCCTTTACGTTACGGGTTGCGGTCATAGTCTCTCAGCACCTCCCTACAGCTTGATTTCGATGTTCACGTCGGCCGGCAGGTCGAGACGCATGAGCGAATCAACAGCCTTGGGCGTGGGATCGATGATGTCGATAAGACGCTTGTGCGTGCGCATTTCGAAGTGCTCGCGGCTGTCCTTGTACTTGTGCGGAGAGCGGATAACGCAGTAAACGTTCTTCTCCGTCGGCAGCGGCACGGGGCCAACTACAGTTGCGCCTGCGCGCGTGACCGTCTCAACGATCTTCCGTGCTGAAACGTCAATGACCTCGTGGTCGTATGACTTCAGCCGGATGCGGATTTTTTGTCCCGCCATGTCGCCTGACTCTCTTTCAGTAAATGCTGCTCTGTTTACTTGCCTGTTGTATGTGGCTGCCGAAGCATTTGAAGTCGTGACTACCACCCGCCGCACAAGCTGAATCCGGAAGGATCCGGGTTCCTCAACCTGCCGACGTAACCGACCCCCGCGGTCGGGCGTGTCGTACGTTTTCACACGTACGCGTCCGCAATTCCATGGGGAGTGGGTTATGTTTGGTCTCTCACTTGGACCCTGACACCCGGCATTATCCGGATCGGGACACGAAAGAGCGCTTGAACAACTCATCTAGTATGCCGGAATTTGCGGGCAGAAGCGAATCAGCCTCCTGCACGGCCGTGCAGTGACAGTACTGCAATCACTGAAGTGCAATCTCTGCCGGAGAGCCCATTGTCCTGAATCACCATCGAATGGATGATAAGGGCATGACTGTGGAGGACTCCGTAGCAGTTCAGGCCCTCGCCGCACGCCTGAGCCCGGGATTCACCCTGGGTGTTTCCTCCGCGGCCTTCCAGATCGAGGGGAGCCTCGCCGCCGGCGGCCGCGGGCCCTCCGGTTGGGACGCCTTCGCCGAAAAGCCCGGCAACATCCTGCACGGGCACTCCCCCGCAATCGCCTGCGACCACTATAACCGGGCGGATGAAGACATCACGCTCATGCGCGAGCTCGGGGTCGATTCCTACCGTTTCTCGATCTCGTGGCCGCGGGTCCAGCCTGAGGGCACCGGCCCCTTCAATGCAGCGGGACTGGACTTCTACGACCGCCTGATCGACCGGCTGCTCGCAGCCGGCATCTCGCCGATGGCCACCCTCTACCACTGGGATACGCCGCTCCCCCTCGAGGACTTGGGCGGCTGGATGAACCGTTCGACGGCGGAACGGTTTGCCGAGTACAGTGCGGCCGCCGGCAAGCGGTTCGGCGATCGCGTGGCGCAGTGGGTGACACTGAACGAACCCGCCTCGGTCACCCTCAACGGCTACGCCCTGGGCGTCCACGCGCCCGGCCACGGCCTGCTCTTCGATGCCTTGCCGTCGGTGCGCCACCAGCTCCTGGGGCACGGCCTGGCGGTGCAGGCGCTGCGGGCGGAGGGCGTCGCCGGCGCCGTCGGCGTCACGAACCTGCATTCCCCGGTCCGGCCGGCGTCCGGCTCGCTAACCGACAGGCTGCTGGCCCGGGTGTTCGACTTCGTGCTGAACCGGCTCTACGCCGACCCTATCCTCCTGGGCCGTTTTCCCCGGCCACCGCTAATCGCCCGGCCTTGGCTTCGTTCACTGAGGAGCTTTACCGATGCGGACCTGGCCACGATCCACCAGCCGCTGGATTTCTACGGCCTGAACTACTACTACCCCGTGAAAGTGGCCACGGGGCGCGGCGTCGACAGCCCCTCGGCAACCGCGGAGGCGATGCTGAAAGTGCCGTTCCACCTCGCAGCGTTCCCCGAGTACGAACTCACCGGATTCGGCTGGCCGGTCGCTCCGGACCATCTGGGGATCCTGCTCCGGGAGCTGAAGGACAGGTACGGCGAGTCGCTGCCGCCGCTCTACATCACCGAGAGCGGAGCGAGCTTCCCCGAACCGGACCACGTCACCGGCCCCATCCCCGACGCCGGGCGGATCAGCTACCTGGCCGCGCACCTCGGCGAGGCGGTGGAGGCCACGTCCCCAGGAGGCATCGCCCACGACGTCGACCTGCTCGGCTACTACGTCTGGACGCTCATGGACAACTTCGAATGGGCAGCCGGCTACTCCCAGCGCTTCGGCCTGGTACATGTGGATTTCACGACCCTCCAGCGAACGCCAAAAGACTCGTACTACTGGTACCAGGCCCTCGCGCACGCCCGGCGAGACTGAGTCCCAGCCGAGCCCGCGCTACTGGTTGCGGTTTGCCCGGTTGATGCGCTTGGTGCGCTCGATCTCCCGGCGGAAGTGCTTCTTCGCCCAGAAGAATGCGACAACTACGGCGACGACGATCAGCAGAAAAATGAACCAGCCCATGGTGAGCTCCTTTCCCTTCCTGCAAAGGTATCAGGAACTTAAAAAGAACAGCCCCGCTGCAAGTGCAGCGGGGCTGTTCCCGATCCTCTGTTCAGCTGCCAGACGGCTGGCTGATCAGTGGCCAAGCATCAGATCAGCAAGTAATTACTTGACGATCTTGGTGACGCGTCCTGAACCAACGGTGCGGCCGCCTTCGCGGATAGCGAAGCCGAGGCCCTCTTCCATTGCGATCGGCTGGATGAGCGCAACGGTCATCTCAGTGTTGTCGCCAGGCATAACCATTTCCGTGCCTTCCGGCAGGGTGATAACGCCGGTTACGTCCGTGGTGCGGAAGTAGAACTGCGGGCGGTAGTTGGAGTAGAACGGGTTGTGACGTCCGCCTTCGTCCTTGGAGAGGATGTAGACGTTAGCCTCGAAGTCGGTGTGCGGGGTAATGGAACCCGGCTTGACGACAACCTGGCCACGCTCGACATCGTCGCGCTTCAGACCGCGGAGCAGGAGGCCACAGTTCTCGCCGGCCCATGCTTCGTCGAGCTGCTTGTGGAACATCTCGATACCGGTAACCGTGGTCTTCTGGACCGGGCGGATGCCGACGATCTCGACCTCAGAGTTGATGGCGAGGGTTCCACGCTCGGCGCGGCCCGTAACAACGGTGCCACGGCCGGTGATCGTGAAGACGTCTTCGATCGGCATCAGGAAGGGCTTGTCACGGTCACGAACGGGGTCCGGAACCGAGTTGTCGACAGCTTCCATGAGGTCCTCGATGGACTTGACCCACTCCGGGTCGCCTTCCAGGGCCTTCAGGCCCGAAACGCGGATGACCGGAGCTTCGTCGCCATCGAAGCCCTGCGAGCTGAGCAGCTCGCGAACTTCCATTTCGACGAGGTCGAGGAGTTCCTCGTCATCGACCATGTCAGCCTTGTTCAGCGCGACCAGCAGGTAGGGAACGCCAACCTGGCGGGCGAGCAGAACGTGCTCACGGGTCTGAGCCATCGGGCCGTCAGTGGCGGCAACCACGAGGATTGCACCGTCCATCTGAGCAGCGCCGGTGATCATGTTCTTGATGTAGTCAGCGTGACCCGGAGCGTCTACGTGTGCGTAGTGGCGCTTCTCGGTCTGGTACTCAACGTGGGAGATGTTGATGGTAATGCCGCGCTGACGCTCTTCGGGAGCAGAGTCAATCGACGCGAAGTCACGCTTCTCGTTGAGAGTCGGGTACTTGTCGTACAGCACCTTGGAAATGGCGGCCGTCAGCGTCGTCTTACCGTGGTCAACGTGACCAATGGTACCGATGTTAACGTGCGGCTTAGTCCGCTCGAACTTTGCCTTTGCCACAGGTTCCTCCTAGAACGTTTTCAAATGACTTACCCTTCGGCCGCGCTTGTCGCGGCAGAAACTCCAGTAAGTCTACTTGGGGGGCTTTGGATTGGTGAAATTGCAGATTCAGGTACTAATGCTAGTGCCTAGAGCCTGTTCGTGCAGGCGGCCGGACTTCGGTCTGGACCGGAGCCCGGCCACTTGCACCAGATGAATCTCCGTTGGCGGAGACGCATCCGAGTTTTTGTTGCTGCGATTGTCCCTAGGGACTACTCGCCGCGGTTCTTCTGGATGATCTCGTCGGCATATGCCTTCGGGACCTCGGCGTAGCTGTGGAACGTCATGGAGTACACAGCGCGGCCCTGGGTCTTCGAGCGCAGGTCACCGATGTAGCCGAACATGCCGGACAGCGGGACGTGCGCGCGGATGACCTTGACGCCCTGGGCATCTTCCATGGACTGCATCTGGCCACGGCGGGAGTTGAGGTCACCGATAACTTCACCCATGTATTCCTCAGGGGTGCGGACCTCGACATCCATCAGCGGTTCGAGCAGGATGGGGTTCGCCTTGCGTGCGGCTTCCTTGAAAGCCATCCGGCCAGCGATCTTGAACGCCATTTCCGAGGAGTCAACATCGTGGTACGCGCCGTCAATCAGCGTGGCCTTGATGCCGACAACCGGGTACCCGGCCAGGACGCCGTCGTTCAGTGCATCCTGGATACCGGCGTCCACCGACGGGATGTATTCGCGGGGAATACGGCCACCAGTGACCTTATTCTCGAACTCGTACAGCTCGCCTTCGGACGTGTCCAAGGGCGCGATCGCAATCTGGATCTTTGCGAACTGGCCGGAACCACCGGTCTGCTTCTTGTGCGTGTAGTCGTGACGCTCTACAGCACGCTTGATGGTTTCGCGGTAAGCAACCTGCGGCTTGCCGACATTGGCCTCGACCTTGAATTCGCGGCGCATGCGGTCCACCAGGATGTCCAGGTGGAGCTCGCCCATGCCGGCGATGATGGTCTGGCCGGTGTCTTCGTTGAGGGAGACCTGGAAGGTCGGGTCCTCAGCGGAGAGCTTCTGGATGGCCGTGGAGAGCTTCTCCTGGTCACCCTTGGTGTTCGGCTCGATCGCAACAGAGATCACGGGCTCCGGGAAGCTCATGGACTCAAGCACGATCTGGTTGCTGGAGTCGCACAGGGTGTCGCCCGTGGTCGTATCCTTCAACCCGATCGCTGCGTAGATGTGGCCAGCGGTAGCGCCGTCAACCGGCATTTCCTTGTTGGCGTGCATCTGGAACAGCTTGCCGATGCGCTCCTTCTTGCCCTTGGTGGAGTTAACCACCTGGGAACCGGCTTCGACGTGACCGGAGTACACGCGAATGAAGGTGAGCTGGCCGAAGAACGGGTGCGTGGCAATCTTGAACGCCAGAGCCGAGAACGGCTCTTCGGAAGACGGCTTGCGCGTCAGTTCCTTCTCTTCGTCGCGGGGATCGTGACCGATCATCGGCGGGACGTCGAGCGGGTTCGGCAGGTAATCGACGACGGCGTCAAGCATCGGCTGGACACCGCGGTTCTTGAAGGCGGAACCACAGAAGACCGGGTACAGCTCAGAGTTGATCGTCATCTTGCGGATGCCGGCCTTGAGCTCATCGATGCTGATCTCTTCGCCCTCAAGGTACTTCTCCATGAGTTCCTCGGAGGCCTCGGCAACAGTCTCAACGAGAGTTGCGCGGTACTCTTCGGCCTTCTCCTGGAGGTCAGCCGGGATCTCGCGGATCTCGTACTTGGCACCCATGGTGACGTCACCCTTGGCGTCGCCGGGCCAGACCAGCGCGCGCATGTAAAGAAGGTCGACGACGCCGATGAAGTCGTTCTCGGCGCCGATCGGCAGCTGCATGACGAGCGGCTTGGCACCGAGGCGGCCAATGATGGTGTCGACGGTGAAGTAGAAGTCAGCGCCGAGCTTGTCCATCTTGTTGACGAAGCAGATGCGCGGAACGTTGTACTTGTCAGCCTGACGCCAAACAGTCTCGGACTGCGGCTCCACGCCTTCCTTGCCGTCGAACACGGCGACTGCGCCGTCGAGGACGCGCAGGGAGCGCTCAACCTCGACCGTGAAGTCAACGTGGCCGGGGGTGTCGATGATGTTGATCTGGTTGTTTTCCCAGAAGCAGGTCACGGCGGCAGACGTGATGGTGATGCCGCGTTCCTTTTCCTGTTCCATCCAGTCAGTCGTCGAAGCGCCGTCGTGCGTTTCGCCGATCTTGTGGTTCACACCTGTGTAGAACAGGATGCGCTCGGTAGTAGTGGTCTTGCCGGCATCGATGTGGGCCATGATGCCGATGTTGCGGACCTTGCTAAGGTCGGTAAGCACGTCCTGTGCCACGGTGTCTCCCTTTCGGATGGACTGCACGTTCGCCGCCGGCTCAGTCGAGCCGGCGGCGTCCGGGAAGTATTACCAGCGGTAGTGTGCGAAGGCCTTGTTGGACTCGGCCATCTTGTGGGTGTCTTCGCGACGCTTCACAGCGGCACCGAGACCGTTCGAGGCATCCAGGATTTCGTTCTGGAGGCGCTCGGTCATGGTCTTTTCACGGCGGGCCTTGGAGTAGCCAACCAGCCAGCGGAGGGCGAGGGCCGTGGAACGGCCCGGCTTGACCTCAACGGGAACCTGGTAGGTGGCGCCACCAACGCGGCGGGAGCGGACCTCAAGCGAAGGCTTGACGTTCTCCATGGCCTTCTTGAGGGCTGCAACGGGGTCGCCGCCGGACTTGGCGCGAGCACCTTCAAGTGCACCGTAAACGATGCGCTCTGCGGTGGACTTCTTGCCGTCAACCAGCACCTTGTTGATGAGCTGGGTGACCAGCGGGGAGCCGTAAACGGGATCTAGAACTAGCGGCCGCTTGGGGGCCGGACCCTTGCGAGGCATATTACTTCTTCTCCATCTTTGCGCCGTAGCGGCTGCGAGCCTGCTTACGGTTCTTGACACCCTGGGTATCGAGGGCGCCACGGACGATCTTGTAGCGGACACCCGGAAGGTCCTTCACGCGGCCGCCGCGGACGAGCACAATGGAGTGCTCCTGCAGGTTGTGGCCTACGCCGGGGATGTACGCGGTGACTTCAATGCCGCCGTTGAGGCGCACACGAGCAACCTTACGCAGAGCCGAGTTCGGCTTCTTCGGGGTCGTCGTGTAAACGCGGGTGCAAACACCGCGGCGCATCGGGCTGCCGTTAAGCGCGGGAGCCTTGGTCTTTTTGACCTTAGGCGTGCGGCCCTTGCGGACCAGCTGGTTAATCGTAGGCACTCTCGTGTTCTCCGTTTTATCCGGAGCGGCCGTTGGCGGCCGCTCTCTTGTCGCTGCGCCTCGCCGCCCGAGCTTTGAAGTTCTCTCCAGAGCAGCTGAGGCGAAGCCTTAATAGTCGGACCGCACGCCGGGGTCCAAGGACTTTCGACCTGAATTGCCCCTAGGCATGCGAAAATGTGGCATACGTTGCACAAGAACCCTGCAAACCGGAAACGTCGTCCTGGTTGAACCTTTCAGCTGCAAGCTGTCTGACTCAAACCGGCGCACTCATCCACTGCCACAATAACAATTAGTCTCAAGTCTAACACGGACGGGTCCCAGCCCTTAATCGGCGGGGTTTAGCACTGGAAAGGCCCCGCCCCCACCGAGGTGGGAACGGGGCCTGTCAGTCACTTAGGTCAGCGGAAGTCGCTGCCCAGATCGTAGTCATCCAGCGGGATGGCGTGGAACTCGGGAGCTCCGTCGCCGCCCAGCGAATCGTAGGAGAAGTCACTGAATGCGCTGGGGCCGGTGAACAGGTTGGCCTTTGCTTCTTCAGTGGGTTCCACGGTGACCTCGGTGTAGCGCGGGAGACCCGTGCCGGCCGGGATGAGCTTACCGATGATGACGTTTTCCTTGAGGCCGAGCAGCGGATCGCTCTTGCCTTCCATGGCCGCCTGCGTCAGGACGCGGGTGGTTTCCTGGAAGGAAGCTGCGGACAGCCAGGACTCGGTCGCCAGGGACGCCTTGGTGATGCCCATGAGCTCGGGACGGCCGGATGCCGGCGTCTTGCCCTCGGACACAACGCGGCGGTTGGCCTCTTCGAAGCGGCTGCGTTCGGCGAGCTCGCCGGGCAGCAGATCCGATTCGCCGGACTCGATGACCGTGACGCGGCGCAGCATCTGGCGAACGATAACCTCGACGTGCTTGTCGTGGATACCGATGCCCTGGCTGCGGTACACGCCCTGGACCTCGTCCACCAGGAACTTCTGCGCGGCACGGGGGCCCATGATGCGCAGCACCTGCTTGGGGTCAACCGGCCCGTTGATGAGCTTCTGGCCGACGCTGACGTGATCGCCGTCTTCGATGAGGAGACGTGAACGACGGAGCACCGGGTAAGCGATCTCTTCGGATCCGTCATCCGGAGTGATGACCAGGCGCATCTGGCGCTCGGACTCTTCGATGGTGATGCGGCCGGCTGCTTCAGCAATCGGTGCGACACCCTTCGGAGTACGGGCTTCGAAGAGCTCCTGGATACGGGGCAGACCCTGGGTGATGTCGTCGCCGCCGCTGGCGGAAACAGCACCACCGGTGTGGAACGTACGCATGGTCAGCTGGGTGCCCGGCTCACCGATGGACTGCGCGGCAATGATGCCCACGGCCTCACCGATGTCGACGGTCTTGCCAGTGGCCAGCGAACGGCCGTAGCACAGGGCGCAGGTGCCGACGCTGGACTCACAGGTGAGTACGGAGCGGACCTTGACCTCGGTGATGCCGGCTGCGAACAGTTCGGCAATGACGACGTCGCCGCAGTCGGTGCCGGCCGCTGCCAGGACCTTGCCCTTGGAGTCGACGACGTCCACGGCCAGGGTACGGGCGTAGGCGCTGTTCTCGACGTTCTCGTCCAGGACGAGGACGCCGTTGGCGTCGGCCACCGCGATGGCAGTCATCAGGCCGCGTTCGGTACCGCAGTCCTCTTCGCGGACAATGACGTCCTGCGAAACGTCCACCAGACGACGGGTCAAGTAACCCGAGTTGGCGGTACGCAGGGCGGTGTCAGCCAGACCCTTACGGGCACCGTGCGTAGCGATGAAGTATTCCAGCACCGAGAGGCCCTCACGGTAGGAGGACTTGATCGGACGCGGGATGATTTCACCCTTAGGGTTGGCCACCAGGCCACGGATACCCGCGATCTGACGGACCTGCATCCAGTTACCACGTGCGCCGGAGGACACCATGCGGTTGATGGTGTTCATCGGGGACAGGCTGTCACGCATCGCCTGGGCGATCTCGTTGGTTGCCTTGTTCCAGATCTCGATCAGTTCCTGGCGACGCTCGTCGTCGTCGATCAGGCCCTTGTCGTACTGGCCCTGGATCTTGGCGGCCATGGTCTCGTAACCGGCGAGGATCCGCGGCTTGTCCGTGGGCACCTCGATGTCGGAGATGGCAACGGTGACGCCGGACCGGGTGGCCCAGTAGAAACCGGCATCCTTCAGGTTGTCCAGCGTTGCCGCGGTGATCACCTTCGGGTAGCGCTCGGCGAGGTCGTTGACGATCCGGGACAGCTCGCCCTTGTCGGCAACATCCTCAACCCACGGGTAGTCCGCGGGCAGCGTCTGGTTGAAGATGACCTGGCCGAGGGAGGTCTCGACCAGTGCGGTCTGACCGGGCTCCCAGCCCTCCGGGGCTTCCCAGCCGACGTAGGGCACGAAGTCCTCGAGGCGGATCTTGACCTTGGAGTTCAGGTGCAGCTCGTGGAGGTCGTAGGCCATGATGGCTTCCGCAACCGAGGAGAAGATCCGGCCTTCGCCAGCTGAACCGACACGCTTGGTGGTCAGGTGATAAAGACCGATGATCATATCCTGCGACGGCAGGGTCACCGGGCGGCCGTCGGACGGCTTCAGGATGTTGTTCGAGGACAGCATCAGGATGCGGGCCTCGGCCTGGGCCTCGGGGCTCAGCGGCAGGTGAACTGCCATCTGGTCGCCGTCGAAGTCGGCGTTGAAGGCGCCACAAACCAGCGGGTGCAGCTGGATTGCCTTGCCTTCAACGAGCTGCGGCTCGAACGCCTGGATGCCGAGACGGTGCAGGGTAGGTGCACGGTTCAGCAGCACGGGGTGCTCGGTGATGATCTCTTCGAGGACGTCCCAGACCTGCGGACGGTAACGCTCCACCATGCGCTTGGCCGACTTGATGTTCTGGGCGTGGTTGAGGTCAACCAGGCGCTTCATTACGAACGGCTTGAAGAGCTCCAGGGCCATCTGCTTCGGCAGACCACACTGGTGCAGCTTCAGCTGCGGGCCGACGACGATGACCGAACGGCCGGAGTAGTCGACGCGCTTGCCGAGGAGGTTCTGGCGGAAACGGCCCTGCTTGCCCTTGAGCATGTCGCTCAGGGACTTCAGCGGACGGTTGCCCGGTCCGGTGACCGGACGGCCGCGGCGGCCGTTGTCGAAGAGGCTGTCAACAGCTTCCTGAAGCATGCGCTTCTCGTTGTTGACGATGATCTCCGGAGCACCGAGATCAAGCAGGCGCTTGAGGCGGTTGTTGCGGTTGATCACGCGGCGGTAGAGGTCGTTGAGGTCGGAGGTCGCGAAGCGGCCACCGTCCAGCTGGACCATCGGGCGCAGTTCCGGCGGGATCACCGGGACGGCGTCCAGCACCATGCCGAGCGGGCTGTTGTTGGTCGTCAGGAACGCGTTGACCACCTTGAGCCGCTTCAGGGCGCGGGTCTTGCGCTGGCCCTTGCCGTTGGCGATGATGTCGCGCAGCATGTCCGACTCGGCCTGCATGTCGAAGTTCTCAAGACGCTTCTTGATGGCCTCGGCACCCATGGAGCCTTCGAAGTACATGCCGTAGCGGTCGCGCAGCTCGCGGTACAGGCCTTCGTCACCTTCGAGGTCAGCGACCTTGAGGTTCTTGAAGCGGTCCCAGACCTGCTCGAGGCGCTCGATTTCGGCGTCGGCACGCTTGCGGACGTTCGCCATCTGGCGGTCTGCGGAGTCGCGGGCCTTCTTCTTGTCGGCAGCCTTGGCGCCTTCGCCTTCGAGACGGGCGAGCTCGTTCTCGAGGTCGCGGGCGATCGTGGCGATGTCGGAGTCGCGGTTGTCGATCAGCTGCTTCTTCTCGATGTCGTGCTCAACCTGGAGGTTGGGCAGTTCTTCGTGGCGGCTGTCGGCGTCGACGCTCGTGATCATGTAGGCGGCGAAGTAGATGACCTTTTCGAGGTCCTTCGGTGCCAGGTCAAGGAGGTAGCCCAAACGGGAGGGAACGCCCTTGAAGTACCAGATGTGCGTGACCGGGGCGGCGAGCTCGATGTGGCCCATGCGCTCACGGCGGACCTTGGCGCGGGTGACCTCAACGCCACACCGCTCACAGATGATGCCCTTGAAGCGCACGCGCTTGTACTTACCGCAGTAACATTCCCAGTCGCGGGACGGGCCGAAGATCTTCTCGCAGAAGAGGCCGTCCTTCTCGGGCTTGAGCGTGCGGTAGTTGATGGTTTCCGGCTTCTTAACCTCGCCGTACGACCAGCCACGGATGTCTTCCGCGGTGGCGAGGCCGATCTGCATGAGGCCGAAGGAGGATTCGCTGGACATATGGTCCCTGTTCTCTCTTGTTCTCTAAATTCTGAAGTCTTGGGTTACGGGAAGAGGGAGCTGGGGCCCGACGGCGGGTGGTGACCCGCCGTCGGGCGCCCTGCTAGACCTCTTCTACGGAACTGGGCTCTGCACGAGACAGATCGATGCCCAGTTCTTCCGCAGCCGTGAAGACTGCGTCATCAGAGTCACGCATTTCAATTGTGGTTCCGTCCGTGGAAAGCACTTCCACGTTCAGGCACAGCGACTGCATTTCCTTGATCAAGACCTTGAAGGACTCAGGAACGCCCGGCTCGGGGATGTTCTCGCCCTTGACGATGGCTTCGTAGACCTTCACACGACCGTGGATATCATCCGACTTGATCGTCAGCAGTTCCTGGAGCGTGTACGCGGCGCCGTAAGCCTCGAGCGCCCACACTTCCATTTCACCGAAGCGCTGGCCACCGAACTGTGCCTTACCACCCAGCGGCTGCTGCGTGATCATGGAGTACGGGCCGGTGGAGCGGGCGTGGATCTTGTCGTCCACCAGGTGGTGGAGCTTCAGGATGTACATGTAGCCGACCGAGATCGGATCCGGGAACGGCTCGCCGGAGCGGCCGTCGAACAGACGGGTCTTGCCCGAGGAGTTGATCAGGCGGTCGCCGTCGCGGGTGACGTTGGTGGAATCGAGCAGGCCCGTGATTTCCTCTTCACGCGCACCGTCGAAGACCGGCGTCGCCACAGTGGTCTGGCCACTCTCGCGCGGCAGGTTCGGCAGCTGCTTGACCCACTCGGGCTCGCCCTCGATCTTCCAGCCGGTCTTGGCAACCCAGCCGAGGTGCGTTTCCAGCACCTGGCCGACGTTCATACGGCCCGGAACACCCAGCGGGTTCAGGACGATATCAACGGGGGTACCGTCGGCAAGGAAGGGCATGTCCTCGATCGGGAGGATCTTGGAGATAACACCCTTGTTGCCGTGACGGCCGGCGAGCTTGTCGCCGTCGGTGATCTTGCGCTTGGCAGCCACGTAGACGCGCACCAGCTGGTTGACGCCCGGGGGCAGCTCGTCGTCGTTGTCGCGGTCGAAGACGCGGACACCGATCACGGTGCCGGACTCGCCGTGCGGCACCTTCAGGGAGGTGTCGCGCACTTCGCGGGACTTCTCACCAAAGATGGCGCGCAGCAGGCGCTCTTCCGGAGTCAGCTCGGTCTCGCCCTTGGGCGTGACCTTGCCGACCAGGATGTCGCCGGCTTCAACCTCGGCACCGATGTGGATGATGCCGCGCTCGTCCAGGCCTGCCAGGACTTCCTCAGACACGTTGGGGATGTCACGGGTGATTTCCTCGGCACCAAGCTTGGTGTCGCGGGCATCGATCTCGTGCTCCTCGATGTGGATGGAGGACAGGACGTCCTCGGCCACGATGCGCTGGGACAGGATGATGGCATCCTCGAAGTTGTGGCCTTCCCATGACATGAATGCCACGAGGAGGTTCTTACCGAGGGCGAGCTCGCCCTGGTCCGTTGCCGGGCCGTCAGCGATGATGCCGCCGACCTCCAGGCGCTGGCCTTCGTTCACCAGGACACGGTTGTTGTAGCAGTTGCCCTGGTTGGAGCGAGCGAACTTGTTGATCCGGTAGTTGGTTTCCGTACCGTCGTCGTTGAGCATGATGACGAGCTCAGCGGAGACCTCGGTGACCACACCGGCCTTCTTGGCGATGGTGACGTCACCGGCGTCGACAGCAGCGGCGCGTTCCATGCCGGTACCGACGAACGGTGCCTCGGAACGGACCAGCGGCACGGCCTGACGCTGCATGTTGGCACCCATGAGTGCACGGTTGGCATCGTCATGCTCGAGGAACGGGATCAGGGCGGTAGCCACTGACACCATCTGGCGCGGGGAAACGTCCATGAACTCGACGTCGGCGGCGGGAACCAGCACGGGCTCGCCTCCACCACCGCGGGCACGGACCAGGACGGTCTCTTCCGCGAAACGCTTGTTCTCGTCGAGCGGGGCGTTGGCCTGAGCGATCAGGACCTCGGCCTCGTCGTCGGCCGTGAGGTACTTGACCTCATCGGAGACGACACCCTCGGCAACAAGGCGGTACGGGGTCTCGATGAAACCGAACGGGTTGATGCGGCCGTAGGAAGCCAGCGAACCGATCAGACCAATGTTCGGACCTTCAGGAGTTTCGATGGGGCACATACGTCCGTAGTGGGACGGGTGCACGTCACGAACTTCCATGCCGGCACGGTCACGAGACAGACCACCCGGGCCAAGCGCGGACAGGCGGCGCTTGTGGGTCAGACCCGAGAGCGGGTTGTTCTGGTCCATGAACTGGGACAGCTGGGAAGTTCCGAAGAACTCCTTGATGGCTGCCACGACGGGACGGATGTTGATCAGGGTCTGCGGCGTGATGGCCTCGACGTCCTGAGTCGTCATGCGTTCGCGGACAACGCGCTCCATGCGGGACAGGCCGGTGCGGACCTGGTTCTCGATGAGCTCGCCGACGGCGCGGATGCGACGGTTGCCGAAGTGGTCGATGTCATCGATCTCGACGCGCAGCTCGTGGTCCTGGCCGTCGCGCTTACCCGTGAGGGTCTTCTCGCCGGCGTGCAGTGCAACCAGGAACTTGATCATGGCCACGATGTCTTCAACGTGCAGGACCGAGGCTTCCTTGTCGCCAAGGGAGCGGTCGATGCCAAGCTTGCGGTTGATCTTGTAACGGCCAACCTTGGCCAGATCGTAGCGCTTGGAGTTGAAGTACAGGTTGTCCAGCAGGGACTGGGCAGCCTCAACCGTGGGCGGCTCGCCCGGTCGCAGCTTCCGGTAGATGTCCAGCAACGCGTCTTCGCGGGTCTCGGTGGCGTCCTTCTCCAGCGTTGCGCGCATGGAGTCGTACTGGCCGAATTCCTCGAGGATCTGGCCTTCGGTCCAGCCGAGGGCCTTCAGCAGCACGGTGACGGACTGCTTGCGCTTGCGGTCAAGACGGACGCCGACCTGGTCGCGCTTGTCGATTTCGAGTTCGAACCAGGCGCCGCGCGACGGGATGATCTTCGCGGTGAAGATGTCCTTGTCGCTGGTCTTGTCGGCGGTGCGTTCAAAGTAGGCGCCCGGCGAGCGGACCAACTGGGAGACGACGACACGCTCGGTGCCGTTGACGACGAAGGTGCCCTTCTCGGTCATCAGCGGGAAGTCACCCATGAACACGGTCTGCTGCTTGATTTCGCCCGTGTTGTTGTTCATGAACTCGGCCTTGACGTACAGCGGAGCCGAGTACGTTGCGTCCCGGTCCTTGCACTCGGCCATGGTGTATTTGGGGTCAGCGAACTCCGGCTCGGAGAAGCTCAGGGACATGGTGCCCTGGAAGTCTTCGATCGGGGAGATCTCTTCGAAGATGTCGGACAGACCCGAGGAGGTGGCGACGCTGAGGTCGCCTTCTTCGACGGCCTTCGCAACGCGCGCCTGCCAGCGTTCGTTTCCGACCAGCCAGTCAAAGCTGTCGGTTTGCAGGGCGAGCAGATTCGGAACATCAAGAGGTTCGTGAATCTTTGCGAATGAGAGCCGGCGGGTTGCACCGTCGGTGCTGTCGGCATTGATAGCGGTAGCGTTGTTTACATTAGAGGTGCTCGAGGCGACCAAGAGGGATCCTTCCACAGACCTTCAGGCGTTGTCAGATCTCCCCCGTTATGTACTCTGCAGAATGACTCCGCAGCGCTACCAGTCCGGTTCCGCTATATGACCCGGGACCCGCGCTGTCCATACTGGTGCACGTTGTAGACGGCACATTGATGGAACAGCTGTCAGGCTAAGCCCACCGCTATATGAAGGCTGAAGGTAAACAGGGAAGACGCAAATATCTACGATACGGCAAAGCAACCTACTTGTCTACCCCACTTCCGGCGGGATTGCAAGCACGGAGTTCCGCCGGAGTTTTTGAGGGGATTGGCCGGAGTCTTGGCATGCTCAGCCCTAGACCGTGACTGAGACCGGCCGAATGGATAGGTGACGGGGCTCACGATAACGTAGAGATAAGTCGTCGTAGATCGGAAGAAAAGACCATGAGCAACCCCGCAAGCAACAACGATGTTGTCATCCTCGCAGCTTCCCGCACCCCCCAGGGGCGCCTGAACGGGCAGCTGGCCAGCTTCACCGCCGTCGAACTCGGCAGCCACGCCATCCGGGCCGCACTAGCCGCCAGCGGCGTCAAAGCCGACCAGGTGGACAGCGTGATCATGGGCCAGGTCCTGCAGGCCGGAGCGGGCCAGAACCCGGCGCGCCAAAGCGCCATCGGGGCCGGCATCGGCTGGAACGTTCCCACGGTGACCATCAACAAGGTCTGCCTCTCCGGCCTCACCGCAGTGATCGACGCCGCCCGGATGATCCGCAGCGGCGACGCCACGGTGGTGGTTGCCGGCGGCCAGGAGTCCATGACCCGCGCACCGCACGTGCTGCCCGGTTCCCGGCAGGGCTGGGCGTACGGCACGGTCCAGGCCCTCGACGTGGCCGCGCACGACGGCCTGACCGATGCCTTCGACGGGCAGTCCATGGGACTGTCGACCGAGACCAAGAACCTGACCCTCGGCATCGACCGGGCCTCCCAGGACGAGGTGGCGGCCCAGTCACACCAGCGCGCCGCCCGGGCCGCCAAGGACGGCGTCTTTGACGGCGAGATCGCCGCGATGAGCGTCAAGCAGCGCAAGGGCGATCCGATCGCCGTCACCGCCGACGAGGGCATTCGGCCGGACACGACAGTCGAATCGCTGGCCGGTCTGCGCGCGGCCTTCGTCACGGACGGAACCATCACCGCGGGCAACTCCTCTCCCCTGTCCGACGGCGCCGCCGCCCTGGTGTTGACCAGCCGGAAGTTCGCCGAAGACCACGGCCTCGAGTACCTCGCGGTGGTCGGCAAGCCGGGCCAGGTCGCCGGGCCGGACAATTCGCTGCACTCCCAGCCGTCCAACGCCATCAAGAACGCCTTGGACAAGGCCGGCTGGTCCGCCGCGGACCTCGACTTCATCGAAATCAACGAGGCTTTCGGCTCCGTCGCGGTGCAGTCCCTGAAGGACCTCAACTATCCGCTGGAGCAGTGCAACATCCATGGCGGGGCCATCGCCCTGGGCCACCCGATCGGGGCCTCCGGCGCCCGGCTGGCCCTGCACGCGGCCCACGAACTCAAGCGCCGGGGCACCGGCAAGGCGGCGGTGTCCCTGTGCGGCGGCGGCGGCCAGGGCGAGGCACTGCTGCTGTACCGCGACTGAGCCGGCAACCGGCCAACCGGGAGACCGGGGAGAACCGGGAACAGCCACGATGAGTCAGGAAAGGTTTGGCGGGATGGCGGAGCAGGGAACAACCGGCGGTGGCCGCGAGCGGTTCCTGGCCGACGCCGCTGCGCGCGGCCTGGACGTCGAGATCGTGGAACGCCTCGCCGCCCGCAGCCTTGAGGAGGCGGCCGGAATCCTCGGGATCCGGCCCGCGGACATCGTGAAGTCGCTCGTGGTCAAGCACAAGGACGGCAGTTTCCTGTTCGCCCTGGTCCCGGGCGACCGTCAGATCTCTTGGCCCAAGCTGCGGGCGCTGCTGGGCGTCAACAAGCTCTCGCTGCCGGCGGCGGATACCGCCTTCGAGGCCACCGGGTACGAGCGCGGGACCATCACGCCGCTCGGCAGCACCAGGCCTTGGCCGGTCTACGCCGACCAGACCATCACGGGCCGGCGGATCTCCATGGGCGCCGGGGAACATGGCTACAGCGCGTTCGTAGACGCTGACGCCCTGACGGCGGCCCTGGGCGCCGTCGTCGCCGACATCACCGAACCGAACTAGCCCGTCCGGGTTAAAAGCAACGCGGGGTCACTTCGGGTGACCCCGCGTTGCTGTTCGCCCGCGTTGTTGTTGGACCGGGATTATGCCGTGACCGTCAGTGGCGCCCCGTTGACGGTGAGCCGCCAGTTCGCCTGGCTAAACACCGCGACGTCCAGGGTGCCGCGGTCCACGACGTAGTCGATGATTCGCTGCCGGATCTCCTGCTGGCTGTTCGAGAGCACAGGAGCGCTCTTCACGGCCGGGAAGTTACCGCCGCCGCTCTGCCGGTAGTTGTTAATGGCCAAGGCAAATTCCTGCTCGGTCCGCAGTGCCTCGCCGCCGTAGCTGAGCTTGGCGATCCGGTCCCCCGCCGGCCGGGCGAGGTCGATCTCGTAGTTCAGCGGCGCGTCGAGGCCGTAGACGACGTCGTAGTTGTAGTCCGGCGTGCCGTTCGGGGCCGTGGCCGTCACGGCGTTGGTGACGTCCTGGGCCCTGGCCGTGGTGGCTGTCACCGGCTTGAAGTACTGCGCGGACCACTCCAGGTATGCTTTGACCTGCGCTCCGGTGACCTTGATGGCGAGCAGCGTGTTGTCGAAGATGTATAGCCCCGCGACATCGCGGATGGTCAGGGGTCCGGCCTTGACGTCCACAGCACGGGAGAAGGCCGCCGCGATGGACAATACGGGCAGCCCTGCCGCGGGAGTATTGGCCAGCTCGGCCTTGATGGTGCTGGCTTGGACGTAATTGATTGCGTCGATGGCGGCGGAGTCCTCCCAGCAGGCGGTGGCCGTGCTGAGCGGCGCCGTGGAGGTTCCGATGACCTCGTTGACGTAGTTCACCGTGGCCTCGTGCCCGGCCTGAACGGCCCGGACAACGGCGGGATCGGCGTCGACGGTCTTGGCGTCCAATAGGTGCGAATGCGCCGCGGTGACGGTCCATTGCCCCTTTTCCTTGGCGAGTTCGAGGTCCATCACGGAAACGCGCATGCCCCACTTGAGCGGCTCGGTCAGGAGCACCTGCTTGCCGGTGGCCTTGTTCGTCACGAAGCGCTCGGGGATCTCCAGGTGGGCGTGCCCGACCAGGATGGCGTCGATGCCCGGGACTTCCTCGGCAAGCTGGGTGGACGCGTTCTCGGGGAAAGGCAGGGCGTCGCCGTAGGAGGATCCGGGAGTCGCCCCCGAATGACTCGTGACGATCACGACGTCGGCCCCGGCGGCCAACACCAGCGGGATGACAGTCCTGGCCTCTTCGACGATGCCATTGAAATTGAGCTTGCCCTGGACGTTGTCCCGGTCCCAGAGTGCGCAGCCCGGCGTCACCAAGCCGACCAGGCCGACCGTCAGCCAGCCGCTGTCCGTCTTGATCCGCTTCAGGACGTAGGGGGTGAAGGCGCGCCCGCCCGTCACTGCGTCATGGACGTTGGCGCCCAGCAGCGGGAAGTCCAGTTGCCGCTCCCAGGTGCGCAGGAGCCCAATGCCGTAGTTGAACTCGTGGTTGCCCAGCCCCACGGCGTCGTAGCCGATCGTGTTCATGGCCAGCGCCATGGGGTGTTTCACGGTTGTCGAGATGGGGTTGATCTTGGCGAAGTAGTAGGCCAGGGGCGTGCCCTGGATGGTGTCCCCGGCGTCGATGGTCAGCGTGCTGGCCGCGCCGCGCTCGGCCCGCATGGCGTTGATCAGGGTCGCGGCCTGGGCAATCCCGATCTTGTTCCCGGCAGCGTCGGCATAAGGGACGTTCTTGAAGTAGTCCCAGTTGAAGACGTTGTTGTGCAGATCCGTGGTGCCGAGCACCGTCAGGGTGAACTGTTTCTTGCCGCTGGCACCGCCGGGTCCGGCCTGCGCCGCCGGGGCTCCGGCCAGCGCGGCGGCGGCGGCGCCCCCGCCCACGAGGGCTGCCGCAAGCATGGCGCGGCGGGAGGGGGAAGTGTTTAGGTCCGTCATTGTGGGTGAACTCCTGAACGTTGGGGGCCGGTGGGCACAAATCCAAAGTCTAGGGTCCCGCCATCAAGTGCGACAGGGGTATCAGAAAAACTTTGCCGAATCCTTGGATACCGTTCACCGGCGCGGTTTCCGCTCGGGCAGTTCGCTTTCCGAACCCGGGAACGCAGGAAACCCCGCCCACTTGAGTGGACGGGGTTTCCTTCGAGCAGTGCGGATCGCGAGGGATCCGGACGGCGAGAGTTACTTGAGGGTAACGCGGGCGCCAGCTTCTTCGAGCTGAGCCTTTGCCTTCTCGGCAGCTTCCTTGGTGGCGCCTTCGAGAACAGCCTTGGGTGCGCTGTCAACCAGGTCCTTGGCTTCCTTGAGGCCCAGGGAGGTGATGGCGCGAACTTCCTTGATCACTGCGATCTTCTTGTCGCCAGCAGCTTCGAGGATGACGTCGAAGTCAGTCTTCTCTTCAGCTTCTTCTGCAGCAGCAGCGGGGCCGGCAACGGCAACAGCAGCAGCAGTAACTTCGAAGGTCTCTTCGAAGAGCTTGACGAACTCGGAGAGCTCGATGATGGTCAGTTCCTTGAAAGCTTCAATGAGCTCTTCGTTGGTGAGCTTCGCCATGGTGTGGCGTCCTTCCTATAGTGGTGCGCGGCGGGCGTGGGGCTCGCTGTCGCACCGGAGTCTTATGGAGAAGAGGACTAGTTCTCTTCGGGGGCTGCGGCTTCAGCCGGTGCTTCGGCCTCGGCTGCTGCATCTGCTGCGGGAGCTTCTTCAGCGGCGGGTGCTTCGGCTTCTGCCGGTGCACCGTTCTCTTCTTCAAGCTTGAGGCGCAGTGCGTCGATGATGCGTACAGCAGCGGCAGCAGGAGCCTTGAGGATGCCTGCAACCTTAGCGAGCTGCAGCTCACGGGACTCGAGTGCTGCCAGGGCAGCAACTTCGCTGGCGTTCAGTGCCTTGCCCTCGAAGTAACCGGTCTTGATGACCAGCTGCTTGTTGGCCTTGGCAAAATCCGTCAGGCTCTTGGCAGCGGCAACTGCGTCACCCTTGATGAACGCGATTGCAGTGGGGCCGGCGAGCTGACCGTCGAATGCTTCGACACCAGCTTCCTTGGCTGCAATAGCGGTCAGGGTGTTCTTGACGACCGAGAACTTGGTTTCCTGGCCGAGAGAAACACGCAGCTGCTTGAGCTGTGCAACGGTGAGCCCACGGTATTCGGTCAGGACAGCGGCGTTCGATTCCTTGAAATCGTTAGTGATCTCAGCTACTGCTGAAACCTTGCTAGGCGTTGCCATAACCCTCCTTCCGGGGATAGTGCCGGTGTGTCCGGGTCCCCGCTCAAAAGAGCTAAAACTAAAAAACGCCCCGCGCAGATGCACGGGGCTTGTCTCGACGCGGTCCATGACCACGGAGCTTTGCTTCGTTCACCTGCGCCGGCCGCCCTATGTTCAGGGTCCTTCGTCCGGAAATCCACTGCGCTCTCCCGGCGCGACTGCAGAAGTGAGTCTTGCTTGGGAGAGTGGATTTCCAACAACCGACGGTCTTTGGTCCTCCAAGCTTACGGGACGCGGCGCGCGTGTTCCAAATCGGGCCCAACGGACAGGTTAGGCGGGCCGCGCCTCAGCTGACGGCCGGGCCGAAGTCGGGGAGTTCTTTCTGCCAGAGACCGGTCACGCCCGCCGTCGTGAATCCGAGCTGCTGGTTGACCTTCAGGAGGTAGCGGTTCTCTGGGGCGTTCCACGTGTACAGGACCCGGGCGTCCGGGAACTGTTCGCTGAGCCGTTCCATGTTGGCGACCTTGATCAGCAGCCCGAGTTTGTTGCCGCGGTGTTCCTGCAGCACCACGGTGTCGTCCTGGAAGACGACGTCCGGGCGCTGGGCCAGGACGCTGATGGTGGTCAGGCCCACGAGCGTTCCGCTGGCGATGTGCTCGACGGCGGTGACCACCGTCCGGCGACCCTGGGCAATGGTGACCTCCTCCGCCTCCCGGAGGATGCCGCCGTCGTACACCATTTCCTGGGCATCCGGTCCCGGCACTTCGTCCTCGCCTGCCTGGTTCTCCAGGGCGGCGACGGCCTCGAGCCACTGGTCAGGACACCGGTCGGTCCAGTGGTGCAGACGGTAGCGGCCGGCATTGGCTTCCTCGGCCTCGGCCTCAAGTTCGGCGACGAGTTTGGTGTCCAGCGGCAGCGCGCAGGAACTGAACTGCTCGATGTGCTGCAGGGTGTAGCCGGTGTGACGGGCAAATTCCACGTCGCGGCTTCCCAACGGAACAAACCCGACGCCGCTGCCGGGCACGAGCTGTTCGGCGTCCGGGTCCGTCAGGGTTGATCCCGCGTGGTTGGTGTCGATCAGGATCGTGTGGCGGCCCTCGTCGCGGGCGAAGTGCTCCGCGGCCTCGAGCAACTGCCTGCCCACGCCTTGGCGCCGGAATTCCGGCAGGATGTCGAGCGTGAATTCGGCGAGGTCGAGGTTGTCCACGAGCGGCAGGGCGATGTCCGCCGTCCCGACAATCACGCCGTCGATCTTGGCCACGAGGATCACTTGGCGTTCGTAAGGGTCCGCCATCTCAAGAAGCTTCTCCTGCGGAGCGTAGGCAAGGTCGTCGGTGCCCCAGGTCTGCATCCGGACCCTTCGCCCCACTTCGATGGCGGCGAGAAAGTCGGCGGCATCGGGCGCGTCAAGGGAGTCGGGGATCCACAGCTGCTCAATCCGTACTTCGTTTGCCATAGTGGGCATCATCCCAGCCGTTGTGCCACCCGCCATCGGTACTGCCCGGCTCAAACCGGGCTGTCAACCGCCAGCATATGCTGGTTTGGGCCGCTGTTCCATTGGTGACGCCGGGCAGTTTTCGCTCCATTCGGCGCCGGGCCGGCGCGGGCCGTCAGGTCACGGTGCCGGCACCGGCGGCGGTCCGCTGCCTGGTGCGTAGAGGGCTGGCATTGATGAGGCCGGCCTTGGCGAGCGACGGGCTTGTCCAGTCCACCCGCGGGACATGCCCAGCCCTGACTGCGAGGGATGGACATGATGCCCTGCGGCCCTTTGGTCACGGCAAAAAATGAGCATGCCCGCCAACTATGCGGGTGAAGAATGAGCATGCTCCGTCGAATTGCGTGAACCATGCCAGTTCCCGATACCAGTTCCCGGCGTCAGGTCACGGTGCCGGCACCGGCGGCGGTCCGCTGCCACTCGCCGTCGTAGCCCGCCGGCTTGAACCCCAGCGCGATGTTGATGCGGAGCATGTGATCGTTTTCGGCGGCGTTATAGGTCAGGACGCGCCGCACTGCGGGGTAGGCCTCACCCAGCAGCCGCAGGTTGCGGATCTTGATGAGCATGCCGAGCCGGTGGCCGCGGTGGCCCGCCGCGACGAGGGTGTCGTCCTGGACGGCCAGCCATGGTTTATCTGATGTTGTCTGGAGGACGGTATAGGCGGCCAGTTCACCGGTGGCCCGGTGCCGTGCCGCCACCACCAGGGCGGATTGGCCGGCCCGCCGCCAGGTGTCCTCGACGTGGCGGACCCGGGCGACGTCCCAGGTTTCCGGCTCGTAGCTCAGCGCGCCGGTGGGGGCGTCGGTGCTCATGCGCGACATCAGCACAGCGAGCTGGGCGGCAAGTTCCTCCGGGCAGGAATCGGTCCAGTGCAGCAGGTCGTACTCAACCGCCCGGGCCAGGGCGTCCCGTTCAAGGCTGTCGAGGTCCGCAGCGGGCGGGACCTCGAGCGAACTGAACCGTTCGACCTGCTCCAGGCGGTAGCCGGCCTGTTCGGCGAAGCGGACGCCCGGCGCGCCGGCTGGCAGCGCTCCGGTCCCCGTGGCGGGCTTGATGAGGAACGGGGCATCGACATCGAAGTCGGCCGGGTGCTCCGTGAAAGTCTGCAGTATTGTCCGCCCGTCGGCGGCGGCCAGAGCTTCGGTGTGCTCCAGCAGAGCCCGGCCGATCCCCCTGCCGGCGAAGGAATCCAGGACGCTCACATGCAGCAGCGCACTGCTGAGATTCTCCTGCAGTTCGCAGCGGACCCAGGAGTTGGCCACCATGCGCCCGTCGACACGGACGAAGAAGAGCCGCATCCGGGTGTAGGCAGTGTCACGCCAGTACTGAAGGCGTGCCGCCGGGGACATCGACCGGTCGAGGTCGCCCCAGGTCTGCAGGACCAGCTCATCGCAGAGTCCCATGAATTCCAGGAACTCCGCTGCCTCAGCATCAACGTCCTGCCCGTCAAGGCTTGCGGGCAGGGAGAGTTGCTCGATGAGGTACGACGGCGTAGTCACCGGGACAGCCTAACCGGCAAGTCCGGCGGCTCCAAGGGTCCGGGACGCCAACGATTTCAGGGCGCCCATGATGTCGGGCGCTGAAACGGCGAAAGGCCGCCCCGCGGTAGCGGGACGGCCTTTCGCTGGAACCTGGTGACGCCGGTGTTGCTGGCAGCTCCGAGGATCCAAGGATCCGGTGAGGACTAGACCTCGGTCAGGACCTTGGTGACGTTGGGGTCAACCGAGATGCCCGGGCCAAACGTGGTGGCGACGGTGGCCTTCTGGATGTAGCGGCCCTTGGAAGCGGACGGCTTGAGGCGAAGAACCTCTTCCAGTGCTGCCGCGTAGTTCTCGGCCAGCTTGATGGCGTCAAACGAAACCTTGCCGATGATGAAGTGCAGGTTCGAGTGCTTGTCGACGCGGAAGTCGATCTTGCCGCCCTTGATGTCGTTGACAGCCTTCGCGACGTCAGCGGTCACGGTGCCGGTCTTCGGGTTCGGCATCAGGTTACGCGGACCCAGGACCTTACCGAGGCGGCCAACCTTGCCCATGAGGTCAGGGGTGGCGACGGCGGCGTCGAAGTCGGTCCAGCCGCCGGCGATCTTTTCGATCAGGTCATCGGAACCAACGAAGTCGGCGCCGGCTGCGATTGCAGCCTCAGCCTTGTCGCCCGTTGCGAAGACGAGGACGCGGGCGGTCTTACCGGTGCCGTGGGGCAGGATAACGGTGCCGCGGACCATCTGGTCGGCCTTGCGAGGGTCAACGCCCAGGCGGAAAGCGACCTCAACGGTGGCGTCGAACTTGGACGGGTTGGTGTCCTTGGCGAGCGTCACTGCCTCGAACGGCGCGTAGAACTTCTCCGCGTCGATCTTGGCCGCGGCTGCCTCATATGCTTTGCTGCGCTTTGCCATGCTGCTTATTTCTCCTTGTGCAGTTGTGGTCTGCGGACCGCGCTGGGCCCTGCCACAGTCAGGATTCCGGCTGGTTTATCCGTGCCGGGTTCCCAACATTTCAATGTTTAGGTGGTGCCGGTTGCCCGGCGGAGAAGGCTATTAGCCTTCGACGGTGATACCCATGGAGCGGGCGGTGCCGGCGATGATCTTCGCTGCGCCTTCGAGGCTCGTGGCGTTGAGGTCTTCCATCTTGGTGGTGGCGATCTCGTTGACCTGGGCCTGGGTCAGCTTGGCAACCTTGACGGTGTGCGGGGTAGCCGAACCCTTGGCGACGCCTGCAGCCTTTTTGATGAGCTCTGCAGCCGGCGGGGTCTTGGTGATGAACGTGAAGGAACGGTCTTCGTAGACCGTGATCTCCACGGGGATAACGTTGCCGCGCTGGGCTTCCGTCGCAGCGTTGTACGCCTTGCAGAATTCCATGATGTTGACACCGTGCTGGCCAAGCGCAGGACCGATCGGCGGGGCCGGGTTAGCGGCACCTGCCTGGATCTGCAGCTTGATGAGGCCGGTGACCTTCTTCTTGGGAGCCAATGTAGGTCCTTCTCTCAAATACGTCCTGGGGCACAGGAGCGTGCCTCAGGTTGGTGGCCGCCATGGCAAGGCGGCCGGCCGCTCCGTGGCTGCTAAGCGGGCAGCCCGGGGCGAATTCTTCGTAGAACAGCTAGATCTTGCTGACCTGGTTGAATGCCAGGGTGACCGGAGTCTCGCGCTCGAAGATGGACACCAGCACCACGAGGGTCTGGGAATCGATCTTGATCTCGGAGATCGTGGCGGGGAGGGTCTCGAACGGGCCTTCCTTGACGATGACCGACTCGCCGACCTCGAAGTCGACGTCGACCTGGGCGGCGGCGTGCTTGACCGGCTTGCCCTTCTCGGCCTGCTCTTCTTCGAAAACCGGGGCGAGCATGGAGAAGACCTCATCGAGGCGCAGCGGGACCGGGTTGTGGGCATTGCCCACGAAGCCGGTGACGCCGGGGGTGTGGCGGACGGCGCCCCAGGAAGCGTCGGTCAGGTCCATGCGGACCAGGACGTAACCGGGGATGCGGACGCGGTTGATGACCTTGCGCTGAGCGTTCTTGATCTCAACGACTTCCTCCATCGGAACCTGGATTTCGAAGATGTAATCTTCCATGTCCAGGGTCTGGATGCGGGTCTCAAGGTTCGCCTTGACGCGGTTCTCGTAGCCTGCGTAGGAGTGGATGACGTACCAGTCACCCTCCTGACGGCGCAGCTTGGCCTTGAACTCGTCGGCGGGGTCGACGTCGGCCTTGGCGGCCGCCGCTGCCAGCGCGTCGGCGTCTTCAGCGCCTTCGGCGTCGGTGTCTTCAGCATCGACGGCTTCGGCAACTGCTGCCTCTGCGTCTTCTGTGGCTACGTCTTCCGTGGCTTCGGCCTCGTCAGTGACGTCGGATTCGGGCGCAGCAGACACAGCCTCGGACTCTTCCGCGGCTTCCACCGCGGCGCCCTGGCTCTTATCCAGCTCAGTCTCAGTTACCTCGAGCTCCTGCTCAGACACTTGGTCTCCTGCTTCCTCATTGCCTAACATGCCTATTTAAATGACTCAATTCCGCACACCCCGCGGAATCTCCGGTTTCCCGGGACATCCACGCAGTCTGCGGACCGGTCGCCTTAGCTGTTCGTGGGGCTGCTGCCGCCGAAGACCCAGCTGACCGCGGTCCCGAAGGCCAAGTCAAGCAGGGTGACGATCACCATCATGATGGTCACGAACACCAGCACCACGAGTGTGTAGTTGATCAGTTCTTTACGGGTCGGTGCGACGACCTTCTTCAGTTCGCCAATGACCTGGCGAATGAAGATCGCGACGCGAGCGAAGAAGCCGGGCTTGACGGCATTCTTGGCGGGGCGGCCTTTGGAGCTGCTGGCAGCTGTTTCGGTCACCTGGTCCTCACTCATCCTCGCAATGATCGGATACCCGGCTCTGAACTGAACCATGGTTGCTGCGCTTGTTCCGGATGACCCGGAACAGCATGCGCAGGGCAGACAGGACTCGAACCTGCAACCTGCGGTTTTGGAGACCGCTGCGCTACCAATTGCGCCACTACCCTTCGGGGAGAAAATTCGCTCCGGCCGACGCTTTCCTCAGGCTTCCCTGAGGCGCAGGCCATCATCGTGTTTTCAACACCGGAGAACCAGTCTACGCAACAACTGCGCCTACGTCGAACCGGCCCTCTTCCGGACCCCTGCGTGTCTTCGCAAATCCAACTGACAATCGTCAGTCATATTCGCGTTCAGGCACCCCGGGGGATCCGCTGAACAGCATAGAGTAGATTTCGTCGAATCCCACATCCAGCCTTCCAGCTGCAAGCGAAGATCGGACCCGCCCATGTCTGCTGCCCGCATTTCCCAGCGCATTTCCGCCATAGCCGAATCCGCCACTCTGGCCGTCGATGCCAAGGCGAAGGCGCTGAAGGCAGCCGGCCGGCCAGTCATTGGCTTCGGCGCCGGGGAACCCGATTTCCCGACGCCCGGCTACATTGTGCAGGCCGCCATTGAGGCCGCCAGCCAGCCGAAGTACCACCGCTACTCCCCCGCGGGCGGGCTGCCTGAGCTGAGACAGGCCATCGCGGACAAGACCTTCCGGGATTCCGGCTACAAGGCCGAGGCATCCCAGGTGCTGGTGACCAACGGCGGCAAGCAGGCCGTCTACAACACCTTCGCCACCCTCTTGGATCCGGGCGACGAGGTCATGGTTCCCACCCCGTTCTGGACCACGTACCCCGAGGCCATCCGGCTGGGCGGCGGCGTGCCGGTGGAGGTCTTCGCGGGCCCGGAGCAGGGGTATCTGGTCACCGTGGACCAGCTGGAAGCGGCCCTCACGGAGCGCACCAAGATCCTTCTCTTTGTCTCCCCCTCCAACCCGACCGGTGCCGTGTACTCGCCGGAGCAGGTCAAGGAGATCGGCCAGTGGGCAGCGTCCAAGGGCCTGTGGGTTGTCACCGACGAGATCTACGAACACCTGACCTACGACGGAGTGCCGTTCACGTCGATCGCCACCGCAGTTCCCGAGCTCGGCGACAAGGTGGTCATCCTCAACGGCGTCGCCAAGACCTATGCCATGACCGGCTGGCGCGTGGGCTGGATGATCGGGCCGACGGACGTCATCAAGGCCGCCACCAACCTGCAGTCCCACGCGACGTCGAACGTCTCCAACATCCCCCAGGTAGCCGCCCTCGCGGCCGTATCCGGGCCGTTGACCGCCGTCGATGAGATGAAGGTGGCATTTGACCGCCGCCGCAAGGCGATTGTCGCGGGCCTGAACGCGATTGACGGCGTTGACTGCCCGACGCCGAAGGGCGCCTTCTACGTGTACGCGGACGTCCGCGCGCTGCTGGGCAAGGAGTTCCCGTCTGCGAACGGTCCGGTGCGGCCGGCCACCTCTGCCGAACTCGCGGCGCTGATCCTGGACGAGGTCGAGGTCGCTGTGGTTCCCGGCGAGGCATTCGGCCCGTCCGGCTACCTGCGCCTGTCCTATGCGCTGGGCGACGACGACCTGGCCACGGGCGTCGCCCGCCTGCAGGACTTCCTCGGCAAGGCCAAGTAGAACGCTCCCTCAGCTTTCGCAGTATAAACCCGGACGCTCCCGCACCTTTTGCAGGAAAAACCCGGACGCTCCCTCACCCGTGCAGTTTCACGGATGAGGGAGCGTTCGTCGTTCGGCCACCGGAACTGACGGAGCGTTCGTCGTTCGGCCACCGGAACTGCGGGAGCGTCCGGGTTTAACGCCCCTTATGTGCGGGAGCGTCGGGCGGGCTAGAGGAGGCGGCGCTCGGCGGCCCAGCGGGTCAGCTCGTGGCGGCTGGAGAGCTGGAGCTTGCGCAGCACGGCCGAGACGTGGGTTTCGACTGTCTTGATCGAGATGAACAGTTCCTTGGCCACCTCCTTGTAGCTGTAACCGCGGGCAATGAGGCGCATCACTTCGAGCTCCCGCGCCGAGAGTTTGTCCAGCTCGTCGTCGGCGATGTCCGCGGGGGCCGTGCCGAACGCGTCCAGCACGAAGCCCGCCAGCCGGGGCGAGAAGACGGCGTCGCCGCCGGCCACGCGGCGGACGGCGCGGCTGATCTCCGCGCCGGAAATTGTTTTGGTGACGTAGCCGCGCGCGCCGGCCCGGATCACGGACACGACATCTTCCGCCGCGTCGGAGACGCTTAGCGCCAGGAACCGCGTGGTGGCCAGCAGCGGCGCCGAGCCAGCCAGGACCTCGCGTCCGCCACCACCCCGGCCGCCGGGCAGGTGGACGTCTAGGAGCACGACGTCCGGGCGCTGGGCTGCGATGACCGCGATTGCGTCCTCCACGGTTCCGGCTTCCCCCGCGACGACGATGTCCGGGTCCAGATCCGCCTTCAACCCGGAGCGGAAGATGGCGTGGTCGTCCACGATCACCACCCGAACCGGCGTGGGGCTTCCTGGTGCTGGGTTTCTTGGTGCTGGGTTTCCTGGTGCTGGGCTGGTCACGGCTTGGCCTCTCCGTTGGCGTTGTTGGCGGCAGCCGCGGCATTTCCGGCAGAGGCGGCGGCGACGGGCAGCCGGAGCCGCACTTCGGTGCCGCCCGGGCTGCTGATGATGGCGGCCGTGCCGCCGTGGCGGTTCATCCGGCCGATGATCGATTCCCGGACTCCGAGCCGGTCCGGGGGAACCGAATCCGGGTCGAAGCCCGGTCCCCGGTCCTTGACGAAAACTTCTGCGGCGGCATCGGTGACTTCCAGATACACGGACACGGCACTGCCGCCATGCCGGGCGGCATTGAGCATGGCCTCGCGGGCTGCCTGGACGAGGGCCTCGTGGCGTTGGGTCATGACGCAGTCCCCCACGCTGACCACTTCGACCGCGTGGCCCAGGGCGTCCTCGACCTCTGCCGCGGCTGCCTTGATGCTTTCGGACAGCTGGCCGGCTTCCTTGTCGGCGTCCCGGTACAGCCAGCCCCGCAGTTCGCGCTCCTGCGCGCGGGCCAGCCGGATGACGTCGTGCTCGTTGCCGGCACGGCGCTGGATCAGGGCGAGGGTCTGCAGCACGGAGTCATGGAGGTGGGCGGCAATCTCGGCCCGCTCAGTGGCGCGCACCCTCCCCGCGCGCTCGGTTTCCAGGTCGCGCCAGAACTTCAGCCCCCATGGCAGCAGCACCAGGGCCACGCCGCCGAGCACGGCCACCGAGGCCAGGAGGGCCAGCCAGGTCTGTTCCCAGGATCCCGAGCCGGACACCATGACTAGGACGCCGGCCACGACGAGGGCGAGCCCGGCCGCGAGGCGCGCCCAGCCGCCGGCCTGGTCCGCCTTGGTCCTGTCCACCAGCCCCGCCCGGCGGGTCTCGTCCAGTTGCATCCAGGCGATCGCGGCACCGCCCAGGATCGCCGCAACCGGAATCAGGGTACCCAGCGGCACGTCTACGCCGAGGAGCCGGGCGATCAAGATCCCGGCGGCCAGCAACAGCCCTGCGCCCAGCAGGATCTCCTTGCCGAAGGGCATGCCCGGCACCTTGGACCACCAGGACCCCGGCGTTGGGGACCCGGGCGCGTCAAGGGTTCCGGGGGTTCCGGGGGTTCCGGGGTCCGCCGGGGTACCGGGCACTCCGAGGGCGCCGGAAAACCCGGGAGCGCTTACTGCCGGCGCGATGGGCGACGCCGGGCGGCGGGCATTGCGCCGGGCGCTTTCATCCGCCGTGGGGACCATGATCCAGAGCCAGGCGTAGAAGGCCACGCCGGCGCCGCCCGCGAGCGCAGCCACCACCATGCCGATCCGGACCATGCGCACCGGCCAGCCCAGGTGGTTGGCGAGGCCTGCGCAAACGCCGGCAATCACGCGATCGCTGCTGCGAACCAGCGGCGGGCGGACGGGCGCGGTTGTCATGCATCAATCCAAGCACGGATCGGGGTTCCCCGGACGCGTTTGGGGGCCCAACCGGGGGCCACTCAGGGACCGTTCAGGGTGTTCCCCAGTAGAGCCCGGCCCCGCGAACAGGAAGGATCGAAGTATGAACCCGCACAGTCCACACCCCGATGAAGGCCCGGCCTCCGCAGACCGACCGGCCACGGAACGACCACACCCAGAACTTCCAGCCGCGCCAGGTCTTGACACGGAACGTCCAGTCGCAGAAGGTCCGGACACAGGCCAGCCCACCGCCCCTCCGGCCGGCTCCGGGCCCGGCAGCCCGCCGCCGACGGAGCCGCCGCCGCTTTACCCACCCGGCGACCCGAATGGACCAGTGCCCGGCCGGCAAACCCAGAATTTCTTCGACTGGATCCGCAGCCAGGGCATCTACCGTGGACGCGACCGCTGGATCGGCGGCGTGGCCAGCGGCATAGCTCACCGGCTCGGCGTCGACCCCCTGATCATTCGCGGCGTCCTGATCGTCCTGACCCTCTTCGCCGGAATTGGCGTTCTCGCCTACGGTCTCGCCTGGGCACTGCTGCCCGAACCTGACGGCCGCATTCACGTCCAGGAGGCCGCGGCAGGGCGGTGGACGGCGGGCATGACCGGCGCTCTCATCAGCTCGGTTATCGGTTTCCCCAGCCTGGGCACGGGCGTCTGGGGCTGGGACCGCGGCTTTGGCGGCTTCGTCTGGACCGTCTTCTGGGTGGGCGGCGCCATCTACCTCGTCTACTACCTGACCCAACGCAATAAGATCCGGAACGGGGCCACTCCCATGCCATCGCGTTACGAGTCCAGCAGCCCGGCCGGCGCCGCGGCATTTGCGGGTAGCTCCCGCGCCGGCGCCGGGCAGCAATCCGCCGGCAGCTTCCCGCTGGGCGGCGGCCCGGCCTATGGCCCTCCCGTCGACGGTTCCGGAGCCTCCGGTGCCGGACCGGCCTGGGGTCCGCCGCCGCCGTCCGGCCCCATCCCGCCCGGCCCTGTCCCCCCGGGCGGCTATGGCCCGGGGTCCGGGGCCACCCCGCCCCCTCCCGCCGCGCCGCGCAACGTTGGCCCGGGCACTCCGGCTGTCGCCATTACCGTAGGCTCCGCCCTCCTGGTGGGCGGCGGCATCAAGGCCCTCGACGCGGCCAACGTGATCGATCTCGGCGACGCCGGCAACGCGCTGGTCTGGGCCTTCGGCGCGGCCATCCTGGGTCTCGGGATCCTGTCCGCAGGGTTGCGGGGCCGGACCTCCGGAATCCTGGGCTTCTTCGCGGTCGTCGCGCTGCTGATCGGCGCAATCTTCAGCGTGGTCCCGCACGGGGACCGGTTCCGCTTCCAGAACGCCGATTGGACGCCGTCGAGCATTGAACAGGCCCGCGGCGGCTTCGAGATCACCGGCGGCGCCGGAACCGTGGACCTGACCAAGCTGGCGCTGAATCCGCCCCTGGGCTCCGACGTCGTTGTTCCGATCGACGCGACGGCCAGCAACCTCACCGTCGTCATCCCCGCCACCGTCCCCGTACAGGTCCAGGCGGACATGACCATGGGGAACCTCCACGACGGCAACCAGGACCGCGGCGGCATCACCAAGCAGCAAAGCGACTACAACACCTCAAAGCCGGGTGCCCCGCTGGTCCTGAAGATCTCCGGAACCGTCAGCAACGTGACCATCAAGGAAGGCAACTGACATGAGCAGCTATGACGACTCGCGGCCGGCCGCCGCCGGGCAGGACCCGGAGGCGGGTTCCCCCGCCCGGGTGGGCACAGTGGTCTGGGGACTGACAGTGGTGGCACTGGCCGCGCTGATCATCATTTCCGGGCTCGGCATCGTGGCCCTCAACGGCACCTATGTCCTGATCGGCCTGATGATCGGGGCCGGGGCCGCCCTGATAGTGGGCGGCCTGGTCGCGGCGCGCAGGCGTGACAATACGTCAACGACAGGGAAGTCTTGAGCCATGGATAAATTCTTCGACACCATCCGGGGCTTCGGCCTGAAACGTGGTCCGCAGCGCTGGCTTGGCGGCGTCTGCGGCGGAATTGCCGCCAAACTGAAGGTTGATGTGGCTTATGTCAGGATCGCCTACCTGCTCCTGAGCCTGCTCCCCGGGCCGGCGTTCGTGTTCTACCTCGCGGCGTGGCTGCTCCTCCCGGACCAGCGCAACGCAATCGTCCTCGAAAGCTTCCTCTCGAAGCGGTCCTCCCGGCCCTGAAGTCGATCACAGGCCGCCGCTCACAGGCCGTCCCGGCCCCGCGGCAACCGGCGCCCGGTAGCTGCACCGCACCACGAAAGGGTGCCCCCGCCACCATGGCAGGGGCACCCTTTTGTAACCGTTTGTGTCCTGGCCCACACGCGCCACTAGACTCTAGGTGAGCTCAGCGTGGCGCTCTGCCTGTACCCCTTCAAACCAGGATTTGAGCCAACATATGAAAATTGGAATCCTCACCAGCGGCGGAGACTGCCCCGGCCTGAACGCCGTCATCCGAGGCGCCGTCCTCAAGGGAATCGCGGTCCACGGCCAGCAGTTCGTAGGATTCAAGGATGGCTGGCGCGGCGTCGTAGAGGGCGACATCGTGGAGATTCCCCGCACCATGGTCCGCGGCATCGCCAAGCAGGGCGGCACCATCCTCGGCACGTCCCGCACCAACCCGTTTGAGAACGGCGGCGGTCCCGAGGTCATCAAAGCCAACATGGACCGGCTCGGGATCGACGCCATCATCGCCATCGGCGGCGAAGGCACCCTGGCCGCCGCCAAGCGGCTCACCGACGCCGGCCTCAAGATCGTGGGCGTGCCCAAGACGGTCGACAACGATCTCGACGCCACGGACTACACGTTCGGCTTCGACACCGCCGTGGAAATCGCCACCGAGGCAATCGACCGGCTGCGCACCACCGGAGAGTCCCACCACCGCTGCATGATTGCGGAAGTCATGGGACGGCATGTGGGCTGGATCGCCCTGCACGCCGGCATGGCCTCGGGCGCCCACGCTATCCTGATTCCGGAGCAGAAGGCCTCCATGGAACAGATCGCCGAGTGGGTTATCTCCGCCCATGACCGTGGCCGCGCCCCGCTGCTCGTCGTGGCCGAGGGGTTCGTGCCCGAAGGTCAGGAGTCCCCGCATTCGGAGCGCGGCCTCGACACGTTTGGCCGCCCCCGCCTCGGCGGGATCGCCGAAATGCTGGCGCCCGAGCTGGAGGCACGCACCGGCATCGAGACCCGCGCGACGGTCCTTGGCCACATCCAGCGCGGTGGCGTCCCGACGGCGTTCGACCGCGTCCTGGCCACCCGCCTGGGCATGGCGGCCATCGATTCAGTGGTGGAGAAGCGCTGGGGCACGATGGTCTCGCTGCACGGCACGGATATTGTGCACGTCGGTTTCGACGCCGCGCTCGGCAACCTCAAGTCCGTACCGCAGAGCCGCTATGACGAGGCCGCGGTCCTCTTCGGCTAAAGGCCGGCCAGCGGTGGGTAGGGTTGATTCATGACTCTTGAGCCCGGTTCCGCTGAAATTGTCCAGCTTGCATGGGCGCGTCGCTTGGGGTTCGACGACGGCGCCTTCGCGGCCGCCGCCGGCGTCCGGCTCACCCGCGCGGATGAGACTGCTCGGTCGGTGCAGTTCGTCCGCCTGTTCGGCAACTCAGCCCTGGTTGGCCCGCAATGGGCGCTGGACGCCGCCGACGGTCTCGCCGATGAGGAACTTGCCCAGCACGTGACGCTGCTGACCATCACCCGCGGGCACGGCGGCCACGGGCTGGGCGCCGCCGCACTCTTCTTCGCCGACGACCTCCCGCTGCAGCAGCCTTCCGAGGAGCTGACCGTCTCGCACGGGAACCCGGAAGCGGTCGAACTGGAGACGTTCTGCCCGCCCGATGACATCAATGAGGTGGGCCTCGCCGACCTCGAACACCGCTTCACTGTTCTGCATCTGGAAGACGAGCGGCGGACGCCCGTGGCCTGCGGGGCCTACGCCGAATGGGAAGGGCTCCTGGCCCATCTGGGCGTGCTGGTTGCGCCCGAATGGCGGCGCCGCGGTCTGGGCAAGCTGGCCGCCTCGATAGCCGCCCACGAGGCCCTCGCCGCCGGGCTGACGCTGCAGTGGCGTTCAGAGGTCAGCAACAAGGGCTCACTGGCGCTGGCCCGGAGCCTGGGCTTCTCCGCGGGCGGCATCCACACCAGCGTGCTGCTGGGCTGATCCGGATGCCGCCAGGCTAGCCGCGCTCTGCGGCGGCCTTGTCCGTCTCCGCGCCGGCAGCTACTGCAGGGCCCGGCTCACCCCAGCCCTGGACCGGCTTGGGCTTGGCGAAGAACAGCGCCACGGCAGCACCGAGCAGAATGACCGCCGCCGGCAGCAGGATGGATTGGCCCATCGCCGTCGAGAACCCCTCTTGGAGTGCCTCGGGCAGGGCGCCGCCGAAGCCCATCGGGCTGGCGTCTGCGCCCGCTCCGGGCCGGGCGGGGAGCTCGGCCGCCAGCCGCGCCTGGATGAGGACGGCGATGGCGGCGCTGCCGAGCACGGCGCCGATCTGGCGGGTGGTGTTGTAGACGCCCGAGCCGGCTCCGGCCTGCCGCGGCGGCAGGTTGCGCGTGACGGTGGAGCTCAACGGCGCCCAAATGCCCGCATTGGCGAAGCCCAGCACTGCGCTCGGCAGCAGGAACAGCCAGATGGCGGTGTCCGGGTGCATGAGCAGGGCATTCCAGAACAGCGCCACGGACATCAGGACCAGGCCGGTCGCGGTGATGAATTTCGGGTTGACCTTGTCGATGATCCGGCCGACCACGGGTGCGAGGCCGCCCGAGATCAGCGCCATCGGCACCATCATGAGCGCAGACTGGGTCGGCGTCAGACCGCGGACGATCTGGTAGTAGAAGATCAGCGGCAGGCTGAACGCCGTGACGGTGAAGCCCACGGTGGTGATCGCAATGTTTGCGAGCGAGAAGTTCCGGTCCTTGAAAAGGGACAGCGGCAGCAGCGGTTCACCCTTGTTGAACTTCTGCCACAGGACGAAGACAACCAGCACCGCGATGCCGCTGATGATCAGGCCCCAGACGGTGATGGGACCGGCGATGGTGCCCCAGTCGTACTTCGCGCCCTCCTGGATGCCGAACACCAGAAGGAAGAGGCCGAGAGCGCTAAGGAGCACGCCGGGAATATCGAACTTGTGCGGGTGGGTGGTCAGCGAGGGGACGAAACGCTGAGCGAGGATGAAGCCGACAATCCCGACGGGGACGTTGATGAAGAAGATCCATTCCCAGCCGAGGCCATCCACAAGGACGCCTCCGAGGATCGGGCCGACCAAGGTGGCGACGCCGGCCGTGGCACCCCAGATGCCCATGGCTGCCCCGCGGCGGTCCGGGGGGAAGATCCGGGTAATGACGGCCATGGTCTGCGGCGTCATCATGGCCGCGCCGAGGCCCTGGACGACGCGGGCCCCAATGAGGGTCTGGACGTCGCCGGAGAGGCCGCACCACAGCGATGCCATGGTGAAGACGACGAGTCCGGAGAGGTAGAGCTTCTTCGGTCCGAAGCGGTCGCCGAGCCGGCCCGTGATGAGCAGCGGCACGGCATAGGCGAGCAGGTAGGCGCTGGTCACCCAGATAACCGAGTTGATGTCAGTGTTGAGGCCCTCCATGATGCTCGGGTTGGCCACCGAGACGATGGTGGTGTCGATCAGGATCATGAAGAAGCCGATCACCAGGGACCAGAGTGCCGGCCATGGCCGGGCTACGTTTTCCATGGGGTTCCTTAGGGGCTGGTGTGAAAGTTGGACGGGCTAAGTGTTAGGGCGGCCGGGCTCCGGCCGGGGTCCTGCGAGGGCTTCACCACGGCAGTTCGCCGGAGCGGAGCTGGTCCTGAAGTCTGCGGATCCAGGCGAGTTCGGCCTGCAGCGTGCACTGCTGGTACTGGACATCGATCCAGTACTTGCGCTCCACGCCCTTCGTCTTCAGCAGTTCCTCGCCGGAGACTAGAAAGTCGAGCTGCTCCTGCAGCGCTTGGAGCCGGCGGTCGAGGAGGTCGACGACGACGCCGGCGGGCAGGTTGTAGGCCTCGGAGATGGCCAGCGGGAAGGACGGGTATTCGTTGACCGGCGCGGCGAGCATGTCCTGCAGCCACGTCGTGAACGCTTCGCGGCCCGCTGCCGAGATCGTGTACGTGGTGCGCTCCGGACGGTTGCCTCCCCGGTCCGTTCCCGTCGCTGCGACGAGACCCTGCTCTTCGAGCCGCCCGACGGCGTGATAGAGAGTTCCTGGCCGGACCTTGACCAGTCGGTCCTCGTGCCGGGCGATCAGGAGCTGGTACATCTCGTAGGGATGCATCGGTTCCTCCACGAGCAGGGAGAGTGCGGCGACACCCAGCGGTGTCAGTGCGGTTGCCCGGGCCATGGTGCTGTGTCCTCTTCGGTCAAAACTGTCGTCTTCGGTCTAAATTGCGATTACTCCACTGAAGATTATTCCACGTGGAGTATTTGGGGGCAATCTTGCCCGGATCCGGGCCGACAGGGCCTTAGCCTCGGACCGGACCGGTTTTGTCAGGGCTTGTCGGGGCCTGTCAGCCGAGGAGGGCCAGGATCTCCGTGCGGGCGAACATTTGCGCGGCAGCCCGCGCGGTGGGGGTGCCGGCGTCGGGGTCGGCCCCCGCCTCCAACAGCTCCCGGGCGACGTCCGTGTAGCCCTTGAACACAGCACCGGCCAGCGGCGTCTGGTCGCGGTCGTTAGGCGCGTTGGCGTCGCCGCCGTGGTCCAGGATCAGCCGGACGGTGCCCGCGTGACCGTGGTAGGCCGCCAGCATGACGAGCGAGTCGCCGGAGGAAGTCGTCAGCGTGGCCGGAGCGCCGGCAGCCAGATAGCCGCCCAGCAGCGCGGAGTTACCCTCGCGGGCCGCGTCTAAGAGCGCGTGCGCCAGCGCCAGCGTCTCGTCGTCGGGCGCGGCGCCACCACCCTCCAGCGGGACAGAGTCCAGCGGGGAAGAGCCCAGCGGAGAACCGTTCTGCGGGGACTCGCCGCTCATCGGGTGCCCCGCAGGAAGCCGGTCTGGCGGCCCACCACCTGGCCGGCGTCCGGAGCCACAATGACTTCCTGGGCCGCGGCATAGGGCTCGTCACCGTCCACCACGGTCAGGACCTGGTCCGGGGCGACGGAGCGCTTGATCACGGCCAGCGCCACGGGGCCCATTTCGTAGTGCTGCGCCACGGAAGTCACGGCGCCCACCTTGCGGTCACCGGCACGCACCTCGCTGCCGGGCGCGGGCAGGGTGTGCTGGGAGCCGTCGAGCTGGAGGAACACGAGCCGCCGCGGCGGGTGGCCCAGGTTGTGGACGCGGGCGATCGTCTCCTGGCCCTTGTAGCAGCCCTTGGCCAGATGCACGGCGGTGCGGAGGAGGTCGAGCTCGTGCGGAATGGTCTTGTCGTCGGTTTCCGAGCCCCACCGCGGCCGCCACGCCGCAATCCGCAGCGCTTCTGAAGCCATGGTGCCGGCGAGGGCACGCTCGCCCACCGTCGCGACCAGCTCGGCCGCGGGGACCAGGTACTCGAACCACGGCCGCTCCAGCCCGGGGTGGACGTCCTCGCCCACCACCGCGTACGAGTAGCCGCCGGCCCCGACATGCGGCCACGGGTCTTCCCAGACCTGCAGCGCCGACCACTCCGGGATGCGCTGGGTGGACCCGAGCACGGCCCAGTCCGCGGAGACGTCGGCGATCTCGACCCGGAGCATGAACTTCATCTTGTTCAGCCATTCGGCGAGCGGGCCGGCCTCGGCTCCCTCGACGATCAGCCACGTGGTTGCGCCGTCGTCCACCACCCTGGCGTCGAACTCGATCCGGCCCTGCACGCTCAGCAACAGCAGTTCGGTGGACTGGCCGGGGGCCAGGGACGTGAGCTGCTGGGAGGACAGGGTGTTCAGCCAGCTGAGGCGGTCCGGTCCGGTGACCGTGACCACGCCGCGGCTTGAAAGATCGACGACGGCGGTGCCGGCAGCCAGCGCCCGCTGCTCCCGGAGCGGCTCGCCGTAGTGCGCGGCGACGCCGGCGTCGGCACCGCTGGCCTCAACCGCGGCCGGGCGCGACAACAGGGGGCTTTTGATAGTCATATTGAAGGGAACGTCCTTAGCTGTGCGCGTATTCCGGCCCCGGCATGGAATGTCGGGGCCGACCGGGCTTTGTCCGACTGTGGGGCCGGCCGGCCCTAGCGGTATTCCGGATTTTCAAAGTCGAAGCGGGTGCCCGCTTTCCAGGCGTCGGGGAGGTTACCGTAGGCGGGAATGCCGCCGGCGTCCTTGAGCATCCGTGCCTGGTGCAGCATGTTCCAGGTCATGAAGGTGGTGTTGCGGTTGGTGAAATCGGTCTCCGGACCCCCGGAACCCTCGTCAAGGTAGCTGGGTCCGGGCCCGACGGGGCCGATCCATCCGGCGTCGGCCTGCGGTGGGATGGTGAAGCCGATGTGCTGGAGGCTGTACAGGACGTTCATGGCGCAATGCTTGATCCCGTCCTCGTTGCCGGTGATGAGGCAGCCGCCCACCTTGGGATAATAGGCCCACTGGCCCTTAGCGTTCAGCTGCCCGGAGTGGGCGTAGAGGCGCTCGATGAGTTTCTTGGTCTGCGAGGAGTTGTCCCCCAGCCAGATGGGCCCGGCGACGACGACGATGTCCGCTTCCTGGACCGCCGGGTAGAGTTCCGGCCATTCATCGGTGGCCCAGCCGTGTTCGCGCATGTCGGGGTAGACGCCGCTGGCGATGTCGTGGTCCACGGTACGGATCACGCGGGTGGTGACGCCCTGCTTTTCCATGATCCGCCGGCTGACCTCGATCAGGCCCTGGGTGTTGGACACGTCGGGGGACTTCTTGAGGGTGCCGTTGAAGTACACGGCCTTGAGGTCGGCGTAGCTGGTGTTACCGGCGTCGTTGCTGGGGACTGTGGCATTCACGGCGTTTCTCCTCGGTCGATGCTGACAACGGAAAAATCAGTGAGACCGCGCCGTTAGCCTACCTTGGCGAGGATGGCCGATGCATGGGCCTCCAGGCCGCCGCCGGACGCCGAATCCTTGCCGGGGGCCACGTCCCAGCGCCACAGCAGGTTCCCCTCCACGAGCCCGAAGATCCGGGTGGCCGCCGTGTACTCCTTGGAGTGGCTGCCGCGCATCACCATGTCGGTGCTGAGCTGGATCTGGGGTCCCTTAATCTGACCGTAGTACAGCTCCGAGATCCCGCCGGGGTGGGCGATGGACACCGAGATGTCGAAGCCGCCGTCGCTGTTGCGCAGGGCCTCAACCTCGTCGGCGCTCTTGAGCACGGGGACGATGTCCGCCGGGATCAGGCCGGGGCCGCCGTCCTCCTCGCGCTGCTTACGCTCGAGGGCCCAGAAGCCGGTCTCGACGGTCAGGGGACGCAGCTTGGTTCCGTCGTCGTCCGTCAGCCAGCTCTCGGCGCGGTACTGCAGATACGGCAGGCCGTTGTGCGTAAACGACACGTGTTGCAGGAAGTGCTCGGAGTCCTCGTCCCCGGCCCCCAGCCGGCCGCGGCCCTCCCACTCACCAATGAGCCAGGACAGCGGAACGATTTCGGGGGTCAGATCAGTGGGGATTTCAATCGGCACAGCATCTACCTCTGGAAGCTACGGGGTCGGGAACGTGTTACTTCTGGCCTTTGAAGAGGCGGTACACGACAAAGCCGGCAAACCACGCCATGGACAGGCTGGCCACGCCAAGCAGGACAAGGAAAAAGATCTCATATGCAAGTACGGACATGATGCCATCCTAACCCTTAGTAGATGAGTAGTTTGTCTATGAAGTAGGCCAGGGAACCGACCGCCGACACCGGCCCCAGCCCCATACTCACGGCCGCCAAAAAGTTCAACCTCTCACCGCTGAGGATGACGAGGCGACGGAAACTCACCAGCACCGCCCCCACTACGACGCCGGCGAGGGCGGCGGGCAGCACGGCAATGTCGGAGAACACCAGGCCGGCCAGCGGCCCGGCGAGCCCCGCGCTCACGATGCCCAGCGGCGCCACGATGCGGTCAGGCCAGCGGATCAGCCCCGCCATCAGGGCGATGGCCGCGCTGACGGCGGCCACGAGGATCATTTCGCGGACCCCGTTGAAGCGCGAGCTGGCAATCCAGCCGGCGCCCAGGCAGGACAGCAGGACACCCGCGCAGGAGCCCAAGGTGGATTCGAGCCGCTGGGCCTGCCCTGTGCCTCGGATCAGTTGCATGACGAAGATTGCTATGACCCCGACCGCCATGAACGACGGCGTCCAGTCCAGGAAACCGGGAGCCGGAAGATAGGTCGCGGCGACCGCCGACCCCACACCCGGCAGGCCAATCAAAACGGCGAGGGTCTTCTTGGCGGGGATGCCCAGAAAGTAGGGCCAGCCGATGCCGACGCCGACGGCGGTGAGTGCCGCGACGGCCAGGAGGACCTCAGGCGAGAAGTAGGCGCCGGCAACAATGGCCGCGAGTCCAGCCAGGCCGATGATGCCGACGCTCCACGGCTTCACCGTCTGCTCGCCATCGGCAGACCCACCATGGTCGTACCTTCGCTCACTGCGGACCCCAATTCGACTCGGCTCAATTTCAACGGGCCGCGGCCCTGACGGTTCAATCCTGCCTTATGTGAACGATATGTGTCGCAAAAGCAGTGGCCGGAGGTGACGGGACCATGGCCGGAATGGGGCGTTTAGGTATACTCGGGATCAGCAACAAGACGCCCAACGATGCGCGGACACCCCTTGGAGGAACAATGTCGCACATCCTGCTATTGACGAACAGCACCGGAACATCCGTGGACGTCCTGCCTGCTCTGGAGCTGCTGAACCACCGGGTGCACATCCTGCCGGCCGAGCCCACTGCCCTGCTCGAGACGGACCCCTGCGACATCGTCCTGCTTGATGCCCGCAAGGACCTGGTCGGCGCACGTTCCCTCACCCAGCTGCTCAAGGCCACCGGCCTCAGCGCCCCCTTGATGCTGATCCTCACCGAGGGCGGCATGGCCGCCGTTTCCTCGGCGTGGGCCGTGGACGACATCCTCCTGGAATCCGCGGGCCCGGCAGAAGTCGAAGCCAGGTTCCGCCTCGGCGTCGCCCGCGCCGTTCCGGAGAAGGAGGACGTGCCGACCGAAATCCGGGCCGCCGGCGTCGTCATTGACGAGGCCAGCTACACCGCACGGGTCAACGGCGCCGCACTCAACCTGACCTTCAAGGAATTTGAACTGCTGAAGTACCTCGCCCAGCACCCCGGCCGGGTGTTCACCCGCCAGCAGCTGCTGACCGAAGTCTGGGGCTACGACTACTACGGCGGCACCCGCACCGTGGACGTCCACGTCCGGCGGCTGCGCGCCAAACTGGGCGCCGACCACGAGAACCTGATCAGCACGGTCCGCAACGTCGGCTACCGCCTGACCCTGGTCCGCCAGACCGAGGACGAACTCACCGAGGCCTGAGCACACCAGGGCGGCCCGAGCCCAGAAGCAGAGAACCGCAGACGCACTAAACACAGCAACACAGAAGGCCCCGGACTCTGGAATCCAGAGTCCGGGGCCTTCGTGGTGCACCGGTCCATCGGCGCAAAACCTTCTCAGTGGAGGACATACGGGTCGAACGTATCGAGGCCACCCCAGTGGTGGATCCCCCTCGCATCTGGCGCAACGCCGGACGAGATAACGACTATACGCGGCCGTTCGCAGTTCAACAAAATCGGCCGCTGACAGCCATGCAGCCGATAGCCTTGCACCATGAGCCCTGCGCACCCGGAAAACTGGCCCGTACTTGCTGTCAAAGGAACCGTGGACGGCAGGCTGCTGCGGGACGTCGCCGTCCTTGCCGCCGCGGCGGAGGAGTCCGACGGCAACCCGCCGCTGTCCGAACAAACCCTGGTCACGCTGCGCGCCGCCGACGCGGGCGAGCATTCGGTATTGGCCCTGGCCCTCTACGCGCCGGACGATCAGCTGGATCCCGCGACGGCGCAGGACCTAGCCGGCGTCGCCGTCGTCATCGAGGAGCCCGACGGCACCGGGGTTCTTGAGATCGCCGTTCACCCCAGCTACCGCAGCCAGGGCGTGGGCGGCCGCCTGGTGGGCGAACTGAAAAGCGTCCGCGGCTTCGCGGGCCTAAAAGCCTGGTCCCACGGAAACCACGAAGCCGCGGCGGATCTCGCGGCACGCTTCGGCTACGGCGCCGTCCGCGAGCTGTGGAAAATGCGGCTGATGACGGCAGCGGCGGCCTTGCCAGAGGTCCAACTCCCGGAGGGCGTACAGCTGCGCACCTTCGTGCCCGGCAGGGACGAGGACGCCTGGCTGGCCGCAAACAAGGCCGCCTTCGCCCACCATCCGGAGCAGGGCAACATGACGCGCGCCGATCTGGACGCCCGGATGGCCGAACCCTGGTTTGATCCCGCAGGCTTCCTCCTGGCCGTGGACCCGGCGGACCGGCTCCTGGGGTTCCACTGGACCAAGGTGCACCCCCGCCACGGCGATCACCCCGCGATCGGCGAGGTCTATGTGGTGGGCGTGACCCCGGACGCCCAGGGCTCCGGGCTGGGCAAGGCCCTCACCGTCGCCGGCATCCGGCATCTGCAGGACCTCGGGCTCCACGCCGTCATGCTCTACGTCGATGCCGACAACGCGCCCGCCGTCGCCCTCTACCGCCGGCTCGGGTTCACCCGCTGGGATGTCGATGTCATGTACGCGCCGTTGCCGCAGCAGCAACCACCGGCCGGCACCTCCGCGCCCGACGGCGTTAGTCAAGTCGGCGGATGACCGCCCCGGCCGGGCCGCAATCTGGGGTCATCTGGCCGTGATTGCTTGTAAGGTTGAAGCTACATCGCGCCAGCATTGAGGAGACCCCATGCCACGGGATACCGCCCGGACATCCACGTCTGAACCAGCAACGCCGGAAAAGCGGGAGCGTCCAGTACGTGCGCGCTTTGGCTCCTCCGAAGTGCCGGCCTCACGCGCCACCCAGGACCGGATCGACATTCCGGAGTTCGCGCCGAACCTGGAACCGGATGGCGACATCCGCCCCGACCGGTTCCTGGACCGGGAGCTGAGCTGGCTCGCCTTCAACGCCCGGGTCCTGGAACTGGCCGAGGACCCCAACCTGTACCTGCTGGAGCGGGTCAGCTTCCTGTCCATCTTTGCCTCCAACCTGGACGAGTTCTTCATGGTCCGGGTGGCCGGGCTAAAGCGCCGGATCGCCACGGGCCTCGCGGTCCCCTCCCCCGCCGGGCTGAGCCCCATGCAGGTTTTGGATCAGATCGGCGAGGAGGCCCACCGGCTCCAGCAGCGCCACGCCCGGGTCTACGCCGAACAGATCCGTCCCGCCCTTGCGTACGAGCACATCCACCTCATGCATTGGGAGGAACTCGACTCCCAGGCCAAGGACCAGCTCAGTGCCATGTTCGCGGAAAAGGTCTTCCCGATCCTGACCCCGCTGGCCGTGGATCCGGCGCACCCGTTCCCCTACATCTCCGGGCTGTCCCTGAACCTTGCCGTGGTGGTCCGCAACCCGGTCAGCGACAAGGAACTCTTCGCCCGTGTCAAGGTCCCTGACCAGCTCCCCCGCCTGATCTCCATCGACGGCGCCCGGGCCGGCTCCGTCCCCGGGCGTGTGGCACGGTTCATCGCGCTCGAAGAAGTGATCGCCGTGCACCTGGACCAGCTGTTCGCCGGCATGGAGGTCCTGGAGCACCACATCTTCCGCGTGACCCGCAACGAGGACGTCGAGGTCGAAGAGGACGACGCCGAGAACCTCCTGCAGGCGCTGGAGAAGGAACTCCTGCGCCGCCGGTTCGGCCCGCCCGTCCGGCTCGAGGTCACCAATGACATCAACCCGAACATCCGCGCCCTGCTGATCCGCGAGCTCGGCGTCGACGAATCCGAGGTCTACTCCGTTCCGGCGCCGCTGGACCTGCGCGGGCTCTCGGTGATTGCCGGGATCGACCGGGCAGACCTGCACTACCCCAAGCACGTCCCGCACACCTCGCGGTACCTCAACGAATCGGAAACCTCCAAGGCGGCCAACGTGTTTGCCGCCATGCGGCGACGGGACATCCTCCTACACCACCCGTACGATTCCTTCTCCACCTCCGTCCAGGCTTTCCTGGAACAGGCGGCCGCGGACCCGAAAGTCCAGGCCATCAAGCAGACCCTGTACCGCACGTCCGGCGACTCCCCGATTGTCGATGCACTGATCGACGCCGCCGAGGCCGGCAAACAGGTCCTGGCCCTCGTGGAGATCAAGGCCCGCTTCGACGAGCAGGCCAACATCTCCTGGGCCCGGAAACTGGAACAGGCCGGCGTCCATGTGGTGTACGGCATCGTGGGCCTCAAGACCCACTGCAAGCTCTCCCTGGTGGTCCGCCAGGAAGTGGACGGCCTGCGCCGCTACTGCCACATCGGCACCGGCAACTACCACCCCCGCACGGCCCGCTACTACGAGGACCTGGGCCTGCTGACGGCGAACGAACAGGTCGGCGAAGACCTGTCGAAGCTGTTCAACCAGCTCTCCGGCTACGCGCCGAAGTCCACGTTCAAGAGGCTGCTCGTGGCGCCGCGCTCGGTCCGGTCCGGACTGATCGACAGGATCGAAACCGAGATCAGGAACGCCCGCGCCGGCATCGCCGCCCGCGTCCAGATCAAGGTCAATTCGATGGTGGACGAGGCCATCATCGACTCCCTGTACCGCGCGTCCCAGGCCGGGGTGCAGGTGGACGTCATTGTCCGCGGCATCTGCTCCCTGCGGCCCGGCGTTCCGGGCCTGAGCGAGAACATCACGGTCCGCTCCGTGCTGGGCCGCTTCCTGGAGCACTCCCGTGTCTTCGCCTTCGCCAATGCCGGCGACCCGGTGGTCTATATCGGCTCGGCCGACATGATGCACCGCAACCTCGACCGCCGGGTGGAGGCCCTCGTCCAGCTGACGAGCGGCGACGACACGAGCTATGTCCTGGATCTGCTCAACCGCTACATGGTGCCCGAGACCGCGAGCTGGCATCTGGACAGGGAGGGCGAATGGACCCGCCACCACCTGGCAGAAGACGGCCAGAATCTCAAGGACGTCCAGTCCTGGCTGCTCGCCTCCCGCTCGCGCCAGCGCTCGACCAGCCTGCGGTAGGGACCGTGAGCGTGAGCAGCGATGCACTGGTTGAGGACCAGACTGACCATCCCGACGAAGAGATTGCCGTCACAGCGGCAGGCGCCATCCCTTGGCGCCTCAATTCGGCCACCCAGGACCAGCTCGAGGTCCTGCTGATCCACCGCCCGCGGTATGACGACTGGTCCTGGCCGAAGGGCAAAATCGACCCCGGCGAGACCATCCCGGAGTGCGCCGTCCGCGAGGTGGAGGAAGAGATCGGGCTCACCGCTCCCCTGGGGATCCCGCTTCCGCCCATCCACTACCACGTGCAGGCCGGGCTGAAGGTGGTCCACTACTGGGCGGTCGACGTCGACGGCGCCGCCTTGCTGCCGGACGGCAGCGAAGTCGACAGCGTCATGTGGTGCCCGCCCGAAAAGGCGGCCCGCCTCCTGAGCAACCCGAGCGACATCGAACCGCTGCAGCACCTCGTGAACGCCCACGACCGCGGGGAACTGCAGACGTGGCCGCTGCTGATCGTGCGCCACGCGAAGGCCAAGCCCCGCTCTTCGTGGTCCAAGGCCGAGGGTGACCGCCCGCTGGCCGCAACCGGCATGCGGCAGGCGCAGTCGGTGGGGCGGCTCCTGCAGGCGTGGAAGCCCGCCCGGATCGTTTCAAGCCCGTGGCTGCGGTGCGTGGCCACCATCGCACCGTACGCCAAGGCGGCCGACGCCAAGGTGAAGCTCAACGAGGCCCTCACCGAGCACCGGCACGGCCGCAGCCCGCAGAAGACGGCCGCCGTCGTCGAGTCGCTGTTCGACAAGCAGCGGGCCGTGGCCGTGTGTACGCACCGCCCGGCACTGCCGACCGTCCTGAAGCAGCTCGCAAAGCACATGAATTCCCGCCTCCGGGACCTGCTGCCGTCCTCGGACCCGTTTCTGGCGCCGGGCGAGATCATCGTGTGCCACGTGGCGCACCACAGCAAGAACAAAATAGTTGCGGTGGAGCGGTTCCGGCCCTTCGACGACTAGGTCCTTGACCCCCGGGGCCCGCACGCCTAGTTTGTATCAATAGCTTGATACATTACTGCTGAATCTTGGGGGATTCCATGCCGGTCCTGTTCTACGTTCCGCCGATGCTGCTGCTCGGCTCGGCGATCGCGGCCCTGCTCGTCTATGCCGTGCTGCGGTGGGTGATCTGGTCTCCCGGGGCCGGAACCTCGCCGCAGAGCGTGTCGGAGCACGGGCTGTGGGTGGGTGTGATCGGCTGGCTGGCGAGCTCGCTCCAGGGCGCCATGACTTTGGGCATCATCCCGGCCAATCCGTCAGCGGCCGTCGCCGTGGTGAGCGCCGAGTCGATCGTCCCGGCCCTGGCATGGCCGGTCCTGGGCTGCCTGACCGTGCACGCCCTGGGCCAGGTCAGTTATCCGGGTCCGCGGCGGATGCGGCGGGAGGCCGTACTGTCCGTGCGGCGGATCAAGGACTTCCTGCCCCGCAGGCTGGCATTGACCACGGCTGCGATCTTCCTCTCGGCCGCCGCGGCCATCGCCCGGGTTGCCACACTGCCCGGATTCGCGGCTGTGCCTCCCACCACGGTCAGCGACGGTCAGTACAACTACTTGAACGGCGGGGGCGACGGCCGCATCCCCGGACCGGAGGCAGCCGCCTGGCTCGGGGGTGCCCTGCTGGTGCTGGCCGTCGGGACGTGGCTGGTGTTGTGGCTGATCGCCCGCCGCCGGCAGCTGGAGTCCCTCGACGCGGCGGACAACGCTGTGCTGCGGAGCATCGCGATGAACCGGCTGCTGCGCACAGCGTCCACAGTGGCTGCCGGGCTGGCAGTCATCGCCGGGAACTTCGCGTCCCGTCCCGATCCCGCAGAAGGACCGACGTCGTGGACGAACTTCTCCGGCCTCGCGGCAACCGTGGTCCCCCTCGTCATGTGGTGGTGGCGGCCCCCTCGGCTCGCGGCCGCCGGCCTAGGTGCCCGGAACCGGCCGGAATCTGGGGTCGCCACCGGCCACCAGCATCCGGCCGCCAGGCTGGTCTCCTCCCTCGGGGCGCTGCTGGGTCTGGCGGCTGGTCTGCCGCTGGTCGCCGGTACCTTTCTCTCCCAGTTCCTCCCGACCGCCGCCAGCTACGGTTTTGCGGGCTTCGTGGCGCTGACGGCCGCTTCCGTACTGCTGGTCATTGCCGCCGGCGAGTTCCTGTTGCAGCGCAATTACGGAACTCCCGCAGCACCGCGCGGCTGGCCTCGGCAACCGGTCAGTCCCGCCCTGCTGACCACGGCTGTCCTGGCGCTGTTCGTCTTCCTTGCCGTCCTGGGTGTCGCGGCCGTAGGGCAGGCCCGCCTCGCCGAAGGACCGGGCTGGGTTCCGGCCGGGCTACTCACGGCCGGGGCTTGCGCTGCCTCCCTGCCGGCGTTCCTTATGGCCAGGTTCCGCGAAGGTGTTCGCGACGCCCCGCGCGGCCTGGACGCCGCCCTGCGCGCCATCACCCTCCACCGGGTCGTGCGGACCCTGGCGGCCACGCTCACCGCCCAGGCCGGTGTCCTGCTGCTGACCCAGAGCAACGCCTGGGCGGCCGTGTTGGGCCGGGCGACTTTCGGGGAGACTGATCCGGCCGCCGGAGCGTGGTGGCCGGCAACCCTGGCAGGTTCTGTGCTGGGCGCCGCGGCCATCGTCATCGCCGTCACCCCTGTCCGTACGCTGGCCCGGACACGCTCCGCTCCCGCTCCGCGGCCGGACAAGGAGCCCGCCACGTGAGCGCAGGGATCTCCGTCAACCTGCGCTCCCCTGTTCCCCCCTTCGAGCAGATCCGGGCGCAGATCACTTCCCTCATCACAGTCGGGACCCTGGCACCGGGAACCCGGCTGCCGACAGTCCGCAGCCTTGCGTCGGACCTGGGCCTGGCGGCCGGTACCGTCGCGCGGGCCTACAAGGAACTCGAACTGGCGGGACTGATCGAAACCCGGCGGCGCAACGGCACGGTGGTCGCGGGGACGGCTGCCCTGCCTGCCCGTGCGGGCGCGGCAGGGCAATCGGCAGCGCAAGCGCCTGCCACCGCGGAGGTGATTGCCGCCGTCGACCGCTACATTGCAGAAGGCCGCAGAGCCGGGCTGGACGACGCCGCCCTGCTGGCGCTCCTGCGCACCAAGCTCACCCAGCAAGACAAATAAGGAGAGAAAGCCAGTTCTCAGTAGACTGGAACCGTGAGCATCCCTACGCCCTACGAAGACCTCCTGCGCGACGTCCTCGAGCACGGCACGCACAAATCAGACCGTACCGGAACCGGCACCCTCAGCGTTTTTGGCCGCCAGCTCCGCTTTGACCTGAGCAAGAGTTTCCCGCTCATCACCACCAAGCGGGTGCACTTCAAGTCCGTGGCGGTGGAGTTGCTCTGGTTCCTCCGCGGCGACACGAACGTCAAATGGATGCAGGACCAGGGCGTCACCATCTGGGACGAATGGGCCGACGCCGACGGCGAACTCGGTCCCGTTTACGGCGTCCAGTGGCGTTCCTGGCCCACGCCCGACGGCGGCCACATCGACCAGATCGCCGAACTGATAGAGAACCTGAAGTCCAACCCGGACTCGCGCCGGCACATCGTCTCGGCCTGGAACGTCTCCGAACTCAAGGACATGGCGCTGCCCCCGTGCCACGCGTTCTTCCAGTTCTACGTGGCCGACGGCAAACTCTCCTGCCAGCTGTACCAGCGCTCGGCGGACACCTTCCTGGGCGTGCCGTTCAACATCGCCTCCTACGCCCTGCTGACGCGTATGATCGCGCAGCAGACCGGCCTGGAACCGGGAGAATTCGTCTGGACCGGCGGGGACGTCCACATCTATGACAACCACATGGACCAGGTCCTCAAGCAGCTCGCCCGCGAGCCCTACGACTACCCGCAGCTGAACATCACCCGCAAGCCGGACTCCATCTTCGACTACACCCTCGAGGACTTCGAGGTGGTCGGCTACCAGCACCACCCGACGATTAAGGCCCCGATAGCCGTATGAGCAACGAAGACACCCCGGGCGTGCAGCCCGGCGAATTCACTGAGCAACTCCGCGCGTCGACCACTGGCCTGGGGCTGGTCTGGGCCCAGACCAGCACCGGGGTCATCGGCCAGGCCGGCGCCATGCCGTGGCACCTGCCCGAGGACATGCTGCACTTCAGCAGCCTCACCTCCGGCCACCCGGTCATCATGGGACGCAAGACCTGGGAATCATTCCCGGACAAGTACCGCCCGCTGCCCCGCCGGACCAACATCGTCATCACCCGCCAGGCCGCGTGGCGGGACACCCCCGGCGCGGAAGGCGCCGTCGCGGTCGCCTCGCTCGACGACGCTTTGCTCGAATCCCAGTTCGTGCCTGGCCATGAAACGGTCTGGATCATTGGCGGCGGCGAGATCTTTGCGCAGGCGCTGGACCTTGCCGACGTCGCCGTCGTCACCACCATCGACACCACCGCCGAAGGGGACACCTTCGCTCCCGAACTCGGCTACGACTGGACCGCCTCCGCCAGCCTCCCCGCCAGCGGCTGGCTGACCTCCACCAACGGCACCCGCTACCGGATCACGCTGTGGCGCCGGACGGAGGCCAAGTAATGCTGCGCAAACCCGAAACACTCTTTGTCCTGGGGTACATGCTCCTGCCCTTGCTCGCGCTGCTCTCGGCCATCGTGGGGCTCACCATGATCCTGGGCGGCAACAAGATCCTCGGGGCGATCGTGCTGGTGGTGGTGACCCAGGTCTTCACGTTCGGGGCGGTCTTTGCGCTGCGCCGGCGCAAGGCGGCACTGCTGGAAGAACCGCGCGGCGAATAAATCCCGTGACGTAACCGACTGCGCCGGACCGGCGGTGAAGTCTAAACTGGGCCCATGACTACAGCAGCTACCCCGTCCGTCGGCCTGGTCGGTTGGCGTGGCATGGTCGGTTCCGTCCTGATGCAGCGCATGCAGGACGAGGGCGACTTCGCCACCATCAACCCGGTCTTCTTCTCCACCTCAAACGCGGGCGGTGCCGCCCCGGCCATTGCCGGTGCTGCCGCGGGCGCGGCCGGCAAGCTCGAGGACGCGTTCGACCTCGAGACGCTGGCGAAGCTGCCCATTATTGTCACCGCCCAGGGCGGCGACTACACCAAGCAGGTCCACGGCGAGCTCCGCAGCCGCGGCTGGGACGGCCTCTGGATCGATGCCGCCTCCACGCTGCGCATGAATGAGGACTCCATCATCGTGCTGGACCCCATCAACCGGGACGTCATCGACGCCGGCCTCTCCGGCGGGGTGAAGGACTACATCGGCGGCAACTGCACCGTGTCCTGCATGCTGATGGGACTGGGCGGGCTGTTCAAGAACGACCTCGTCGAGTGGGGCACGTCCATGACCTACCAGGCGGCTTCCGGCGGCGGGGCGCGCCACATGCGTGAGCTGCTGAACCAGTTCGGCAGCCTCAACGCCGAGGTGAGCACCGAACTGGACGACCCGGCGTCGGCCATCCTGGAAATCGACCGGAAGGTCCTCGCGCACCAGCGCGCCGGCATCGACGCCACGCAGTTCGGCGTCCCGCTGGCCGGTTCCCTGATCCCCTGGATCGACGCGGACCTCGGCAACGGCCAGTCCAAAGAAGAATGGAAGGCCGGGGTGGAGACAAACAAGATCCTTGGCACCTCCGCCGGGAACCGGATCATCATGGACGGCCTCTGCGTCCGGATCGGTGCGATGCGTTCCCATTCCCAGGCCCTCACGCTGAAGCTGCGCGAAGACCTCTCGGTGGCCGAGATCGAGAAGCTCGTGGACGCGGACAACCAGTGGGCCCGCGTGGTGCCGAACACCAAGGAAGCCTCGATGGCCGAGCTCACGCCAGTAGCGGCGTCCGGCACCCTGGACATTCCGGTGGGCCGCATCCGCAAGCTGGAGATGGGCCCGGAGTACATCAGCGCGTTCACGGTCGGCGACCAGCTGCTGTGGGGCGCGGCCGAGCCGCTGCGGCGCATGCTCCGCATCGCCACCGGAAACCTCTAGGGGATTTCGGGCGGCCGTTCGGGCGCCCCCTTCAGGCGCCCAGGAATCTGCGGTACTTCGCGGCCTGCAGCTCAAAGGACTTTTGGGCGGCAGGCCGCAGCCCGTTAACGGTATCGAAGGGTTCGGGCACGACGCCGGCGCTCCGGCCGCCCGGCGGCCCCGCCCAGGTGCCGATCACCGTGCCGCCCGCCACGATGGTTTTCTTGAACATGCCGTTGCCGCCGGGGACGATCTTGTCAGCGTGCTCCGGCGCCAGCACCACGGACCGGTCTGCGTAGCCCAGCAGGAATTCATCAAACCCCGGCAGCGCCAGCACCGTGCGCTGTCCCGGCACGCCGTCGTCCAGCAGCGCGGCCGTTGCCGGCGAGAGCCAGTAGCTGGTCCCCGCGAACTCGAGCTCCACCAGGCGGTCCTTGACCCGGGCCAGGGCCGCGCGGGTTTCCGTCAGGGGAATGCCGGACCACCAGGAAAAGTCACGTTCCGTGGCGGGGCCGTGGCTGCGCAGGTAGCGCAGCAGCCACTCGGCGATGCCGTCCTGGCGGTCCAGGGTCCGCGACTGAGTGATCCAGTCGCCGAACGCCACCACCAGCTGCTGGTTGCCTGCCAGCGGACCCTGCACCAGCAGGCCCCGCTGGCACAGCATCCCCAGCAGATGGATGCCGCGCTGGCCCGCCGTGGACTGGCCCGCCCGTTCGAAGGCCTGGAACAGCTCAGCCCGGCTGGCTGCTCCTGCGGAAACCAGCCGCAACGCGGACCCCGCGGCGGCGTCCACGTCCGTGTCATTGATGCCGAGGTCCCGGTGGCGACCGGCCATGCCGCGGATCAGCCGTTCGGAGGTAATGGCCAGCATCCACCTCAAGTCCTCGGGTGCCAGCACGTGCAAGGTGCCGCGCATGGGCCAGGAACGGACGATCTCCGCCCGGTCCAACGCCCCGCGGACGTCATCGACGCGGGACCCCGGCACCCGCTGGCCGACGGCCCAGAGCACGGCCTGCAGGTCCTGGGCCTGCATTGCCGTCATCCCGCGGACGGCTTCCGGGACGGACTGAAACCCTGTTCCCAGCAGTCCCTGGGCGGCCAACCGCAGCCTGCCCATGATCCCGGGGCTAAGGCGCCGGATGCCCGTCACTGCTGTCATGGGTCCATGGTAAGTCGCCTGCGTCGGCTGTCGGGCTGTTGCCCGGCTCTTCCCAGCCGCCATCCAGCGGACCTCTCTACCCTTGATGCATGACTATGAGTGAGGTGTGGCCGCTGCTGCGGCCCCTGTGCCGGAAGCTGGCCCTGCTGGGCTGGGCCTCCAGCGCCGCCGGCATGGCTGCCGGGCTCGCCGTCGCCATCGCCAGCGGTACCCGGCTTTCGCCCATGATGAGTACCCTGCAGTTGGTGGCCGGTTTGTGCATGGCAGTTTCCGTGGCCAGCTTCGTCGCGGCCGCTGGGCTGCAGCCCCGGGCCCGGGCGCAGGCGCAGGCGGGCGTGAAGCGCAGCAGCATTGCCCCGCGGGGCCGGGAGCTCCAGCTCGACTACGCCGGGGAATTTCCGGCCACCGTACAGGCCTTCCTGCTCGGCTCCCTGGCGTTTCTCGCCGGCGCCGTCGCGTTTGCGTGCGCCGGGCTGGTGCTGCAAAGCGGGCCCAGCGTTCAGTCCGTGGCGTTCTGCCAGGTCTTCCTGCTCGGGGCCGCGGCCTCGGGTTTCACCTTCATGCTCTTCAGCAAGGTGACTCCCCGCCCCACTGACCGGTAGTCGCTCCGCTTTCCTAGAGAGACGGCTTTCCCAGCGAGCCTGCCTTTCTAGAGAGAGACGCCGATCAGCAGCGGTTCCGGGTGCAGTTCAATGCCGAAACGTTCGACGACGCCGTGGCGCACCTCGCGCGCAACAGCCAGCATGTCGGCCGCGCTCGCCCCTCCCCGGTTGGTGATAGCAAGCGTGTGCTTGGTGGACAGCGAGGCCCGGCCGCCCGAGACGCTGTCCGGTTCCAGCCCGAAGCCCTTGACGAACCCGGCCTGGTCGATCAGCCAGGCCGCCGAGAGCTTGGTCAGCCCATCCGCACCCGCGGGGTAACGCGGGGCCTCCTGCGGCAGGCGTGCCGCGACGTCTTCGGACACGATCGGGTTGGTGAAAAAGGATCCCGTGGAGTAGGTGTCACGGTCGTTCGCATCCCAGACCATGCCCTTGGACGCCCGGAGCCGCAGCACTTCGCGCCGGACGTCGTTGGAGTAGGCCCGCTGGCCCTGCTCGACGCCGAGCGCCCGGGCGAGTTCGGCGTAGCGGACAGGGGCGCTCATCCGGCCGAGCGGGAGCTGGAATTCCACGGTGATCACCACATAGCGCGGCGAGCCGTTGACGGTGGTCCGCTTCAGGATGGAGTCACGGTAGCCGAATTTGAGTTCGGAATTCGTGAAGGTCTTCACCGCGTTGCGTTCCCGGTCCCAGGTGCGCACCGCGGCGATCGTCTGCGAAACGTCGGACCCGTAGGCGCCGACGTTCTGCACGGGAGTCGCGCCCGTGGCGCCGGGGATGCCGGAGAGCGCCTCGACGCCGGACCAGGCATGCTTCACGGCGTGGTCAACGAAGGCGTCCCAGTTGTGGCCGGCCTGGACCACCACCGCCACGCCGCCGCAGGAGTCCTCGGCGTTGACGGTGAACCCTTCCGAGGCGATCTTGAGCACCGTGCCGGGGAACCCGTCGTCGGACACCAGCAGGTTGGAGCCGCCGCCGATGATCAGCAAGGGCTGGCCGGCGGCGTCCGCCGTGCGCACGGCGTCGATGATTCCGGCCTCGCTGCGGGCTTCGATGTAGCTGCCTGCGGGGCCGCCGACGGCGGACGTGGTCAAGGTGGAGAGCTGGATCTGGGTCACCTGACCAGCCTAGCCGGGATCATCGGCTCGCCTAAGCCGGTGCTAGAGGGCCCGGGCGGGCACGGGGAGTTTGCGCGCCACCGGGGAGAGCAGGAAGCTGACGATCAGCATCACCATGACGGCAAGCAGCGAGTGGAGAATGCCGACGTGCTCGGCCAGCAGACCCAGCAGCGGCGGCCCACACAGGAACGCTCCGTAGCCGATCGTGGACACCACGGACACCCGTGCAGCGGCCTTGACGGGATCGTCGGCCGCGGCGGACATGCCCACCGGGAAGCCCAGCGAGGCGCCGAGTCCCCAGATGGCCAAGGCGACGTAGGCCAGCCACGGCGCCGGGGCGAAGACGAACAAGCCGAGGCCCAGGACGGCCAGCGCGGCGCACCAGCGCATCACCGGGACCCGGCCGAACCGGTCAAGGACCAGGGTGCCGGCGAAGCGGCCGATGGTCATGAACGTGACGAACAGCCCGTAGCCTGCGGCTCCGGCGGCGTCGGTCTGGCCGTGGCCGTCGGCGAGCGCCAGGGCCACCCAGTCCCCCGCCGCCCCTTCGGCGAGGGCAAGCCCGAGGACCAGCACGCCTAAGAGCAGTGTGCGCCTGTCACGCCAGGCCTGCGCGATCTGGCGCTTGTTGTCCAGCGGCTGCTCCGGGACCGCGTCCGTCTGCCGGACGATCGGGATGGGCCCGGTGGAGGGATCCTCAAACGTGTCTGTCCCGGACGCCTTGAAGGGGCGCTCCCCCTCGACCGCCGTGATGTCCGCCCGGAACCACGCCGCGGCGGTGGTCACCGAGCCGGCCACCAGCAGGCCAACCGCGGCGAGGTGCCAGAAGACGGGGATCCCGGCGCCGGCTGCCCAGGCACCGAGCCCGGCCCCCGCCACCGTGCCCAGGCTGAAGGAACCGTGCAGCCGGGGCATGATGTGCCGCCGGACCGCGCGTTCCACGGCGGCGCCTTCGACGTTGGACGCGGTGTTCCAGCTGGCGGTGCCCAGCCCGATGATTGCCAGTCCCGCGGCCACCGCCACCGGGTTGGCGAGCACGGAGGTGCCGAAGCCCGCCAGCATCAGCCCGACGCCGACCATGATGCTGCCGATCCGGATGGTGAGCTTGGAGCCGAGGCGAAGGACAATCAGGCCCGACGCGGACACCGAAAGGAAGGACCCCGCCGTCATGCAGAGCAGGAGCAGTCCGATAGTTCCGGGAGTCAGGTCCAGGCCGTCCCGGATGGCCGGCAGCCGGGACACCCACGTGGAAAACGCGATTCCACTCGCCCCGTAGGCCACCACCACAGCGTTCCGCCAGTGCGTGATCTCGGCGGCCGGGACGAAGACGTCCCTGGTCACAGCGGATCTGGTCACAGCAACGCCACGGGCTAGGCCAGCCTGACGACGGCTTGGGCCTTGACGAGGACCTTCTGGGCGGACGAGAGGACCGTGAGGTCGACGCGGGCGGTGCCGGCGTCCGCGTCGAGCGCTCCGATGGCCCCGCTGACCTCGATCACGGCACCGGCCTCCGGCGTCCCCGTGGTGTCAGCAACGGGCACCGGTTTGGTGAAGCGGGTCTGGAAGTCGACGACGGCGGCGGGATCGCCGGCCCAGTCGGTCACGAGCTGGACGACGGCGCCCATGGTGAACATGCCGTGGGCGATCACACCGGGCAGGCCGACCTCCGTGGCGAAAGCCTCGTTCCAGTGGATCGGGTTGAAGTCACCGGACGCGCCTGCGTACTTGACGAGGTCGGTGCGGGTGACGGTAATGCTGCGGCTGCCGATGTCCTGGCCGACGGTGAGTTCTGCGATGTTGACGCTCATGGCTACTGTCCCTCTCCGCGGACCAGGATGGACGAGGTGGTGGTGGCGACCGGCTCGCGGACGCTGGCGGCATCGCCGGCAGCGCCAGAGGCAAGGGCGAAGATTTCCGAGCGGGTAGTGATCATGGCTCCGCCGCCCATGGCGCGGACGCCGTCGACATGTAGCTCGGCGACCAGCCGGTCGCCCGCGACGATCGGGCGGTGGTGGGTGAACCGCTGGTCGGCGTGGACCACGCGGGAGAAGTCGATCCCGGAATCCGGATCCTCGATCAGCTGCGCGTCGGCGCGCTGCGCGACGATGATGGCGAAGGTCGGCGGCGCCACGAGGTCGCTGTGTCCCAGGGCCTCGGCGGCGGCGACATCGAAGTGTGCGGGGTGGGTGGCCTTGACCGCGCGGGCGAACTCGCGGATCTTCTCGCGGCCGACGTCATACACCTCTGCGGCAGGGTAGCTGCGCCCCTGCAGGTCCGGATTGATAGTCATGGTTCCAGCCTATCGCCACGCCCCGGACCGTCCGGCTTCGTGACAGGGTGGGCGCCATGCCCGGGCGGGTCTTGATGGGACTGGTATTGACTCGCACGATATGATGAAAACATCAATCCATCAATCCGCAGAGCGGCGCTGACCCGCCGGGCCGCGCCGCGAACGGATGCGAGAAAGTGTCCTCCTGCCATGATCTCCGCCGCGCAGACCCCCCTGTACGAAATCAAGGCCAACCTGTTCAAGGCCCTGGCCCACCCGGCCCGAATCCGGATCCTCGAGCTTCTGGCCGCCGCGCCGGACACGGAAGCCCCGGTCAGTTATCTGCTCGCCGAGACGGGGCTGGAGCCCTCGCATCTGTCCCAGCATCTGGGGACGCTGCGCCGGCACGGGGTGGTGACGTCTGTCCGGACGGCGAATGTGGTGACCTACCGGCTGGCTCATCCCAAGATCAAGGAGCTTCTCGCGATCGCCCGGACCTTCCTGCTGGACACCCTGGCCGGTTCCAGCGAACAGCTCCGGATAGCGCAGGAGCTGCCGGCTGGCCACCTCGAGGGCACCGGCCACCTCGACAACGCTGCGCCGTGAGCGCGACCCAGGCATTAAGTCCGGCCGGGGCACCTGACACGCTCCGGACACGCCTCGCCCGGTTCGTGCCGTCCCGCCGCGACTACGAGTTCCTGCGGTTCGCCTGGAAGACTGACCTGTTCGCCGGCATCACGGTAGGCATAGTGGCGCTCCCCCTGGCGCTGGCCTTCGGGGTGAGTTCCGGAGTCGGGGCGGAGGCCGGACTCATCACCGCTGTGGTGGCAGGACTGGTCGCCGCCGTCATGGGCGGATCCAACGTGCAAGTCTCCGGCCCGACAGGCGCCATGGTGGTGGTCCTGGCCCCGGTGGTTGCCGCCCACGGCGTCGCCAGCATAGCCCTGGTCTCGGTACTGGCAGGGCTGCTCGTCATGGTCCTGGGCGCTAGCGGGCTGGGCCGGGCCGTCGCGTTCATCCCTTGGCCGGTCGTCGAGGGTTTCACGCTCGGCATCGCCGCCATCATCTTCCTCCAGCAGGTTCCCCTGGCCACGGGCACCGCGGGAACGCCGGGCCACAACACACTCCTGGCCGCCGTCGAAAGCGCATCGCAGGCTACCGTGCCGACCGTTCTGCAGACCCTCGCGGTGGTGGCGGCCGTCGCGGCCCTGATGTACCTGCTGCCCCGGCTCAATAAGTCCCTGCCCGCGAGCCTGATCGCGGTGTTGCTCACTACCGTGGCGGCAGAGCTGCTGGCGCTGGACATACCCCGGATCGGCGCACTTCCGCACTCCCTGCCGGCACCCGCTATGCCTTCTGTGGATCCGGCCGCACTGGGCGGTCTGCTGATGCCCGCGGTCTCCATCGCGACGCTCGCCGCCATCGAATCCCTGCTCTCGGCCCGGGTGGCCGCCGGCATGGTAGGTCCCGACGGCCGTCCGTCCGGCCCGTACAGCCCGGACCGGGAGCTCACCGGCCAGGGGCTGGCCTCTATCGCTGCCGGTTTCTTCGGCGGCATGCCCGCCACGGGCGCGATCGCCCGGACCGCCGTGAATGTCCGTTCCGGGGCCAAGACCCGGCTCTCCGCGGTGGTGCACGCCCTGGTGCTGCTGGCGATCATTTACCTGGCGGCGGGGCTCGTCGGCAGGATTCCCCTGGCGGCGCTGGCCGGCATCCTCATGGTCACGGCCAGCCGCATGGTCTCGCGGCACACGGTGACGGCGATCCTCCGGTCCACCCGGGCCGACGCCGCGGTGTTCGTGATCACGGCCCTCATCACCGTCGCCTTCGACCTCATTGTGGCCATCCAGATCGGACTCGCCGCGGCTGCCGTGTTCACGCTGCGGACGTTCGCGTCCCTGAGCGGGGTCCGGCGCGAGGACATTCCCGGGGCGCCGGTTCCGGGAGACGAGCACATCGCCATTTTCCGGCTGGACGGTGCCATGTTCTTCGGCGCCGCGGAGCGGGTCCTGCAGGAGATTAGCCAGGTCAAGGACGTCGAGGTGGCCATCATCCGGCTATCCCAGCTGCGGATGCTAGACGCCACGGGGGCCCATATGCTCGTCGAGGTGATCTCCGCGCTGGAGCTGCGCGGCGTGACGGTCCTGCTGAAAGGGGTCCAGCCACAGCATCTGGAGCTCGTGACCAACGTGGGGGTTATCCGCTCATTGCGGCATCACAAGCACCTGTTCACGTCCCTTCCGGACGCCGTGGCGCATGCCCGGAGCCATGTGGTGCGGAACGCGGCTGCTAGCGTTTGAGGTTCTTCCGGATCGCCTGGCCGCGGACCACAAGCCCGGCAAGGTGCAGGATCAGGCCCAGCCCGATCACCGCCAGTGAGGCGAGGGCAAGGGCCTGGTTGCCGGTGCTGTTGCCCACCACGCTAAGGATGATGCCGAGAGTGATCAGGCCCATGGCGCTGAAGACGAGCACCTTGTAGGTGGTTGACGCGGTGGCCCAGAATTCATTCAGCACCGTGCCAGTCTACCGGGGTGCGCCGGCTACGCCGCGAGCCGCAAAATTCCTGGCGACACTCAAAATGCCGGGCGACGCCGGAATACGGGCGCGTCCGGTATTTTGCGCGTCGCGGGGCAATTCCAGTCTCAGAACAATGACTCCTGCACGGCCGGGACGGCCGAGCCGTGGTCACCGAATTCGATCATCCGGGCCTTGAGCTGCCCCAGGTTCACCACGAATTCCAGTTCGCTGCCATCCAGCGCCGCGAGCGCAATGCTGCCGCTCAGCGACTCGACCCGGAACCCGTGCGTTCCGGTCCCCAGGTCGTGAGGGTAGGCATGCCGTGCGGCCTGGGCGCAGGCGTTGGCAGAGAGCTCGGGGCGGACCCACCGCTCGTCCACCACCTCGAAACCCTCCCCGCCAGCGCCAGCGAGCAATGTCCGGGCCTCCCCTGCCAGCCGTCCGTTCACGGCATCGAGTTCGACGGCGGCTGCCGGCGCCACGAGCGCAGCCGCTTTGGCGGCGGCGCGGACCTGCTGCGGCAGCCCGGCGTCGCGCGTGATCATGTCCTCTAGGATGCGGACCACGCGGCCGTCCTCGGCGCGGGCGACGTACCGGGCCACCACGGCGCCCTGCTCGGCGAGCCGGTGCCATTTGCGCAGGTGGGACGCGGTGCCGACCTTGCTGGCCCCGTTGGCGAACGTGGCGACGTAGAGCCAGTGCGGCTGCATCAGGTACGCCCGCAGGCCCGGCGGGACCCGGCCGCCGCGGTGGAAGTCGTGGATGAGCCGGGAGTCATCCAGCACGAAGCACCGTTCGCATTGGCTGCCCTTGGTGGCGGCAGCCCGGGCGGGGCAAAGGACGTGGTCGCGGTCCGCGGGGCCGTGCACCTTGTGGTGCCCGAGGCAGTGTTTCCCCTTGGCGGCGAGCCGGAAACCGAGCCGAGTGCCGGCGTCGAGCGCCAGTTCGGTGAGCGTGCCGTCGGGGTCCTGCAGGCGCATCGCCGGGAGCCCGCCGCCGGACTCCCCCGGCACAGGCACGGCCGCGGGCGCCGGACCATCCCAAAAGACCCCGTGAACCAGATAGCGGGTATCGGTCACGGGGTCTCCTCGAGTGGTGTGGCGGCTACAGTGCGGGCTGCACGCCAAACGCTACCGCGAGCTTCATGATCTTCTCGGCGCGGCCCAGGCGCGGCAGGTCGGAACCGTCCCGGATGACGCGGCCGCTGGCTTCGAAGTCGGCCATGAAGTCCGTGGCCCACGCGACGTCGGACGGCGTGGGGCTGATGACCTCGTTGATGACCGGCGTCTGGTCGATTGCGAGGCAGAGCTTCCCGGTCATCCCCATCATCACGGTGATGCCGGTCTGTTCGCGCAGGATCGGGTGGTTCGTGCCGACGGTGGGGCCGTCGATGGGGCCGGGCAGGTTACCGACGCGGCTGGCCACAACCAGCTTGGCGCGGGGGTAGGCCATGGCTTCGGCGGTGGCCGCCATGCCGGTGTCGCGGCGGAAGTCGCCCGAGCCGAAGGCCAGGCGGAAGGCGCCCTGGGCCTTCGCGATGTTGTTGGCTTCCTCGATGCCGACGGCGGACTCGACCAGGGGGATGACCGGGGTCTTGCCGTCCATCCGGTGGAAGCTCTCCGTGACCTGGTCGGCCGATTCGGTTTTGGCCAGCATGATGCCCAGCAGGCCGGGGGTGCCGCGCAGGCCGGCGAGGTCGGAGGCCCAGAACGGGCTGGTGGCGTCGTTGATCCGGACCCACGCGCTGCCGCCGGCGGTCAGCCAGTTCACGACGTTGGCGCGGGCGGTGTCCTTCTGGGAGGGGTCCACCGCGTCTTCGATGTCGAGGATGATCGCATCGGCCCGGGAGACGGCGGACTGGTCAAAGAGGTCGGTCTTCATCGCGTTCACCAGCAGCCAGGAGCGGGCGATGTCGGCCGGGATGTTGCGCTGGGGCCGAAGTGATTCGGCGGTGGTCATAGAGGTCATGCATCTACGCTAGCCGCCCGGGGGCACTTGCCGCTAAGCGATCCGGCCCTCAGGGGCGACCATTACGACCAAAATCACGTCCGTGCCCAACCAGCCGGCAGCTAAGGCCGTTTTCGAGGCTCAAAAACTGCCCGGTCTGCCAGCTGGTTGGGTTGGTGTGACGGCGGGGCTGGCTAGGGGATGTTGCTTCCCCTGGCCGCGACCCAGAGGCCGTACCACTCGGCCCGGGTCATCGTTGCGGCGGCCTCGGCGGCACCGGCGCAGGCGAGGATCCTGTCCGGGTTGGCGGTGCCGATCACGGGCGCAATCCCGGCTGGGTGCTTCATGAGCCAGCCGAGCACGATCGCCTCGCCCGTGGTCCCCTTCGCGGCGGCCAGGGCGGCCACAAGGGCGGTGGTGGCCTCCTCCGCCGGCGTCGGCACGGCGGCGGGCGCCCCGGTGTACAGGCCGCGGGCCAGCGATCCGTACGCCTGCAGCCGGATGCCGTTCCGCACGCAATGCTCCACGGTGCCGTGCGGGAAGCTGTAGTCCGTGCCCTCGGCATGGTTGACCAGCACAGTGCTTTCGAGCCAGGCACGCTTCAGCAGGCTCATTTCGAGCTGGTTGCCCACCACGGGCACCTCGAACCGGTCCTGCAGCATCTCGATCTGCGGGCCGGACATGTTGGACACGCCCACGGCCCGCACTTTGCCCTCGGCCATGAGCTGCCCGACGGCGGACGCCACCTCCGCCGGATCCATCAGGGGATCGGGGCGGTGCAGCATGAGCACGTCGACGTAGTCCGTCCGGAGCCGCGCCAGGCTTTCGTTGACCCGCGCCAGGATGCCGTCCCGGCTGAGGTCGTAGTACGCCTCCACGCCCTGCTCGCCGAGCCGGATGCCGCACTTGGTCTGCAGCCGGATCTTCTCCCGCAGCCCGGGGGTGCGGGCCAGGACCTCGCCGAAGACGGCTTCGGCTTTGCCGTTGGTGTAGATGTCCGCGTGGTCAAAGAGCGTGATGCCCGCGCTCATGGCGGCTTCGACGGCGGCGGCCGCCTCGTCCACGTGCGCGGACGAGTACGGTTCCGCCGACCAGTTGCCGCCCAGGCCCATGCAGCCGTAGACGAGTTCCTGGGGAAGGCTCACGTCGCGGGCGGGCGTGCCGGACGAATCCTTCGGTGCGGGGCTCACCGCAGCCAGACGGTGGTGTTTGCCGGGAGCTGTCCGCCATCCAGCGGGCCGCTGCTGACCAGCACCTCGCCGGCAGGCAGGTCAACCGGTGCGTCGCCGAAGTTGGTCACCGTCTGCCAGCCGCCGGGACGGCTGAAGCGCAGGACGTCGGCACTGCCGGATTCCTGCCACTGCAGTTCCTCCGAGGTCTGCAGTTCGCGACGCAGTTTCAGGGCCTTGCGGTAGAGCTCCAGGGTGGAGCCCTCCACGCCGTCCTGGGCTGCCACGGCGTAGCGGCCGAACCAGGCCGGCTGCGGCAGGTGTGACCCGCCGGCACCGAAGCCGAACGAGGTGCCGTCCGGAGCCCACGGCAGCGGCACGCGGCAGCCGTCGCGGCCGATCTCTACGCCCTTGTTCCGGAAGAAGGTGGGGTCCTGGCGCTCGGCGTCCGGGATCTCCGCGACTTCCTGCAGCCCCAGTTCCTCGCCCTGGTAGAGGTAGGCCGATCCCGGCAGGGCCAGCATCAGCAAGGTGGCGGCGCGGGCCCGGCGCAGGCCGAGTTCGACGTCGAGCTCTTCGACAGGGGCACCGGCCAGCAGCCAGCCCTTGCCGTCCTGGCCCTGGGCGTGCTTGCCGCCGCCCTGGGGCAGGCCGTAGCGGGTGGCGTGGCGGACGACGTCGTGGTTGGAGAAGACCCAGGTGGAGGAGGCCCCGGATTCCGTGGCCTCGGCGAGGTTCCGGGCGATGATTTCACGGAACTCGCCGGCGTCGAAGTCGGCCTGCAGGAGATCGAAGTTGAACGCCTGGCCCAGGCCCTCCGGGCTTGCGTAGCGGGCGCGGCGGGTGGCGTGCACCCACGCCTCGGCGACGGCGGTGCGCGGCGGGTTGTACTCGTTGAATACCTCGCGCCATTCGGCGTAGATCTCGTGGACTTCGTCGCGGTCCCAGAACGGGTGCGAGCCATCCGGGAATCCGTCCGTGCCCGTGTTGGCGGCGCTGAGCTCCACCTTGGAGATGAGCGGCTCGGTGAGGTCCTTGGTCAGCGCGTGGGCGACGTCGACGCGGAAGCCGTCCACGCCGCGGTCGGACCAGAAGCGGAGCGTCTTGAGGAAGTCGTCGCGGATTTCGCGGCTGGCCCAGTTCAGGTCCGGCTGTTCCTTGGCGAAGATGTGCATGTACCACTGGCCGGGCGTGCCGTCGGGCTCGGTGATGCGCTCCCATGCGGGGCCGCCGAAGACGGACTCCCAGTCCGAGGGCGGGAGCTCGCCGTTTTCGCCGAGACCGTCGCGGAAGATGTAGCGCTCGCGGGCGGCGGATCCGCGCGGGGAGGCCAAGGCCTCCTGGAACCATTCGTGGCGGTTCGAGGAGTGGTTGGGGACGATGTCGGCGATGAGCTTGATGCCGGCAGCGTGCAGCGCGGCGGACATCTCGTCGAAGTCCGCCAGGGTGCCGAGCTTGGGGTCCACATCGCGGTAGTCGTCGACGTCGTAGCCGCCGTCGGCCAGCGCCGAGGGGTAGAACGGGGAGAGCCAGACGGCATCGATCCCGAGTTCCAACAGGTACGGCACCTTGGCGGTGATGCCCTTGATATCGCCCAGGCCGTCACCGTTGGAGTCGGAAAAGCTCCGCGGGTAGATCTGGTACACCGATGCCTGGCGCCACCAGTTGGGGTCGGCGGCGAGGTCGGAACCGGACAGGGTTGCCAGCGTGGCGGTGTTGGTCAAAGGAGGTTCCTTCGGGTCTGGGAGGGCTTCTGATAATTTAGATACAAGCTAAATATATTGCCTGAACAATTATGGGTCCGGGAACAGAAGAGGTCAAGAAGTGATGCCGCACGCCGCCGCCACGCCGCAGATGTTGCGCCGCGTCAACGCCCAGGCCGTGCTGCGCCACCTCCGCGGCGCCGACGTCGCCACCGGAACCGAGCTCATGGCCCTGACCGGACTCACCCGGGCCTCGGTGATTGCCGTCTGCGAGGACCTGATCGGCCGGGGCTGGATCGTGGAGCTGGACCAGCCCCGCGCTGGGCACGGCATGCCCCCCGTTCCGAGGAAGGGCCGCCCGGCCCGCCGGTTTGCCTTCAACCGGGAGGCAGGCTTCGTGCTGGGCCTCGACATCGGCGCCGCAACCACCACCGCTGCCGTGGCCGACCTCCGCGGCACTGTGATTGGCCGGTCCAGCCGGAGCTTCCGCGCGGCGGACATCCCTGCGCAGGAGCGGATCGGCGTCATCGATCACGCCTGCCGCGAGGCGCTGGAAGCCGCGGGAGCGGACCCGGGCAGGGTCCTGGCCGTCGGCGCGGGCGTCGCCGCGCCGGTGGACCGCGACGGCAACGTGCTCGTGACGCAGCCGTTCTGGAGCCTGTTCGACGTCGGGCTCCGCTCTGCGCTGAAGGAGCTGCACGGCTGGACGGTGCTCCTGGAAAACGACGCCAACCTGGCAGCGCTCGGTGAGCGCTGGCGCGGATCGGGAGCGGGCGTGGACGATCTGGTGGTGCTCCTGGCGGGCGAACGCCTGGGCGCCGGGGTGATGGAATCCGGGCGCCTGCTCCACGGCCGCGGCGGGGCCGCCGGCGAAATGGGCTATCTGGACATGGTGGAGGGCGTTGGCTCCAGCGACGGCATTGCGGCCCTGGTGCGGCAGTGGTCCGCGGCAGGCGGCGGACCCTCCGCGGGCGGTCCTGCCAGCGCGCCACGCGTCTTCGAGGACGCGGCGGCGGGAGATACGGCGGCATTGGCAATCCTGGACCGGATTTCGGAGCGCATGGCGCGTGTCATCGCCTCGATCGCGAGCCTGATCAACCCCGAGCAGGTGGTGATCGGCGGCGCCGTCGCCGAGTCCGCCGGTGCCCTCCTGCCGGGCATCACAGCGCGGCTCCCCCGCTTTACCGCCACCCCGCCGCGCGTGACGGTCTCGCCGCTGGGCGACAAGATCGTCACCGCGGGCGCCATCCGGCATGCGCTGGACTACGTCGAGGCCAATGCGCTGGAACTCGAACTGGCCGGCTGAGGGCTTGCCGGGCACCGCCGGCCGTTGCTCAAGATTCGGCAACGATCTGATACCCAAGTCGCAAGTTTGGCGCAGGTTCCCCGGTATTGCGGCCTGCCATCCGTAGACTGGCCACACTTTGGTCTCTTGCGGCCGTTCAGCTGACCCGTCGGCAGGACGGCGGTCTCATGAAAGATGAACGTGAACTCTCTACGGATGAAGACTGCGTTGTTTGCCGCGCTTGTCCTTGCTTTGGCTTCGGTCCCAGCCACCGGCACGGCGCCAGCCCACGCTGAGCAGTCGCCGACACCTGTCGCCACCGCCACCGCGACCGCCCCGGCCACAGCCACGGCTTCCGCGACGGCCACCGCCGCTCCGGCGGCAACGCCGACGGCGCCACCCACCCCGGAAGCCCCGGCCCCCGGCGCGGACGCCGTCCAGCCGACGCCGAGCCCCTCTTCCACTGCCGGCGCCAGCCCGTCCCTCACGACCGTTGAGTCGCTCCCCGTGGAAGGCTCCGACGAGCCGTTCATTGCGCACACGTTTGAGAACCCGCCCCCGGTCGGCAAGAAGGGTGCGCCCGCGGGCGCCGCGGCGACGTCGCTCTCCACTGAGTCCTACTCGCTTGCCCGCTCCGGCGACATTAAAGTACGCCTGGCCCTGGTCCAGTTGGCCGACAAGAAGGCAACCATCTCGCAAGCGACAGCACAGGCTGCCATCACCACCACCAGTAGCTACTGGAAGACCATGTCCAACGACCGGTTGTCGATGACCGTGACCAAGGTGGAGAGCCGCACCAGCAAGGCCACCTCGACGCAGCGTTATCCGGACATGATGAACACTATTGCCGGAGAACTCGGGTGGACTCCCAGCCCCTACACCGCCCTCGTTGTGTTCGTCTCGACTCCCGCACCCCTGTCCGACGGCGCCTACGGGGCGGGCTGGAGCTACAACGGCACCAGTGGAAAGGTCATAATGCCGCTCCCGGGTGCCCTGACCAACAGCGTGCTGACGCACGAATTCGGACACGTTCTGGGGCTCAACCACGCCCAGAGCCTTCAGTGTGGAAGTGGAGCGCAGGACGTCGCCACCAAGGCGGACGGGACCTTCGCCGATTCCAGCTGCAGCATCCGCGAATACGGCGACAGCCTGGACCTGATGGGCGTCTCCCAGAGCACCCGACCCGCCATCAGCTCGACTCTTTGGACCTATGGAGGGTTCGGCCGCGGCGACGAAATCCTTGACGCAGGGGTCCTCAAAGACGTGAAGAAATTCACCCTGAAGGCGTGGGCGGGCACCGATGCCAGGCGCGCCGTGAAGTTTACCGATCCGGTGAGCGGCGAAGTCTATTTCCTTGAGTTGCGGCTGCCCGTCGGATACGACACTGCCAAGGCCGTGAACCTGAACAGCGGCGTCAAGATTGTCCAGCCGCTGGGGGCGTACTCGCTTGTTCTGCTGCCGGATTCACGACCGTTCGCCGGTTACTACAACCCCAGCCAGACCTGGCAGGCCGGACAGACCTTCAGCACCCATGCCGGCACCCGGGTGAAAATTGATTCGATTTCAGCCACCGCGGCGGCCGTCACCATCACAGCAGCCAACGCCGTGACCGGGGTGTTCCGGGACGCCTGGCTGCAGGCCGGCGGGGAGACCAGCCTCGGCTACAGCACCAGCGACGTGACCTGCCCGTACGGCGCGGCGGCCTCCACGACCTGCCACCAGGCATTCCAGCGCGGCGTAGTTTACAGCACCCCGGGCGTTGGCACCTACGCGGTCAAGACCGCCTACATGTCCGGCTGGAAGGACGCCGGCTGGCAGCAGGGCATCGGCTACCCCACCGGCGCCGAGAGCTGCGGGCTGTACGGCGGAGGCTGCTACCAGCCCTTCCAAAAGGGAAACATCTATTATTCCACCGCTTCGGGCGCCCACGCCGTCGTCGGCGTCTATTGGAATGCCTGGCGGGACGCCGGCTGGCAGCCGGGCATCGGCTACCCCACTGGAGCACCCAGCTGCGGGCTGTACGGCGGCGGCTGCTTCCAGCCCTTCCAGAAGGGGAACATCTACTACTCCACCGCTTCGGGCGCCCACGCGGTCGCCGGCGCCTACTGGAACGCGTGGAAGGCAGCCGGCTGGCAGCCGGGTATCGGCTACCCGACCGGCGACCCCGTCTGCGGGCTCTCCGGCGGCGGCTGTTCCCAGTCGTTCCAGAAGGGCAACGTCTACTACACCGCAGCCACCGGCGCCCACGCCGTGAGCGGCGCCTACGCCACCGCCTGGACGGCAGCCGGACGCCAGCCGGGCATGGGCTACCCGACCGGCGCACCAGCGTGCGGGCTTTACGGCGGCGGCTGCTTCCAGCCCTTCCAGAAGGGGAACATCTACTACTCCACCGCCTCGGGCGCCCACGCGGTCACCGGCGCCTACTGGAATGCCTGGCGGGAAGCCGGCTGGCAGCCCGGTATCGGGTACCCGACCGGCGACCCCGTCTGCGGGCTCTCCGGCGGCGGCTGTTCCCAGTCGTTCCAGAAGGGCAACGTCTACTACACCGCTGCCACCGGCGCCCACGCCGTGAGTGGCGCCTACGCCACCGCCTGGACGGCAGCCGGACGCCAGCCGGGCATCGGCTACCCCATCGGAGCACCTACCTGCGGGCTCTACGGCGGCGGCTGCTACCAGCCCTTCGAAAAGTCCAACATCTACTACTCCACCGCCTCCGGCGCTCACGCCGTAACCAGCCGGTACTTCAACTCCTGGCGCGCGGCCGGATTCCAAAAGGGAGTGGGCTACCCCACGGGGCCGGAAAAGTGCGGCCTGTACGGCGGCGGCTGCTACCAGCCCTTCGAACGAGGCAACAGCTACTACACCGCCGCGACCGGCGCGAACATGATTGGCGAGCCCTACCGGAACGCCTGGCGGCTGGCAGGCTGGCAGTCCGGCGGACTGGGCTACCCGCTCGCTGCCGCTGTCGCCTACAACGGCTACCGGACGGTGCCGTTCCAAGGCGGCTCCATGATCTACTCCGCGACGGGAGTGAAGGTCGTCCGGAAGTGACGTCCCATGGGCACGGAAGCTGGGCTCTAGCCCACGGGACTATCTGCCGGGTCTATTTCACGGGTTCGAGGGCTGCGGCGAGCGGCAGGGTTCCGTCCCGGAACTCGATTGTCCGGCCCGCGGTCTGCGGCAGGCCCAGCACCGCCGCCGCCACCAGGGCGACGTTGGCGCGGGCGGTTTCGGTACCGTCCGACGTATCGGCGGGGTCGACGTCGATCATCCCGTTGCCGGGTCCGTTCGTGAGGGCCCCGGGTCCCAGGATGGTCCAGTCAAGGCCTGAGCCGCGCAAGTAGGCATCCGCTGCGGCCTTCGCGTCAGCGTAAGCGAAGAAGCCGTTGTCTGCGGGGACCCCGTGGTCCGGGCCGGCGCCGAAGTAGGAAACCATGACGTACCTGCTGACACCTGCTTCCGCCGCGGCGTCCATCGAACGGATCGCGGCGTCCCGGTCCACGGCGTAGGTCCGTTCGGGGCTGCCCCCGCCGGCCCCGGCAGACCACACCAGGGCGTCGTGGTGCCGCAGGGCATCGGCGATCTGCGCCGTCGTCGCCTTCTCCACGTCCAGAAGCGACGGCGTGGCGCCGGTAGCCGCCACGTCGGCCGCGTGGTCCGGGTTGCGGATGAAGGAGGTGACCTCCTGCCCGTCCGCCGTGAGGATCCTGGACAGTTCCAAAGCCACCTTGCCGTGGCCGCCGATGATTGCGATTCGCGTCATGGACCCATTCTGTCCCACACGACGAAGAACTGCTGCCCCATGGTCCAAAGGTTGGTGGTGGTCCAGTAGATCAGGACCCCGATGGGGAAAACGATGCCGCCCACGCCGAAGATGACCGGCAGGCTGTAGAGAATCACCTTCTGTTGGGCCATGAACGGGCTGGCCAGGGCCTCCTCAGACACGGCCCTGGCCATGATCTGCTTCTGCGTGATGAACTGCGACGCCGTCATGACCAGGATCATCACGATGGAGAGGGTCCACACCGACATCTCGTTGCCGCCGCCGCCGTGCAGCAGGGATGCGGAGAGCGGGGCACCGAAGATCGTGGATTCATCGAACTGCTTGACCTGCTCGGCGCTCATGGCTCCTATGCCCTCCTCCTGGGCGGTGGCGGTGCTGATGCCCGAGAGAACCTGGAACAGCGCGAAGAAAAACGGCATCTGGATCAGCATGGGCAGGCAGGCCGAGAACGGGTTGGTGCCGTGCTTCTTGTACAGGGCCATCTGCTCCTGCACCATGGCCTGGCGGGACAACTGGTCGGTCTTGCCCTTGTACTTGTCCTGCAGCACCTTCAGGTCAGGCTGCAGCAGCCGCATCCGGCGCTGGGCGTTGACCTGCTTCAGAAACACCGGGATCAGGGCGGCACGGATCACCAGCACGAGCCCGATGATGGACAGGGTCCACGTCCAGCCGCTGGCCGCCGGCATGCCGATGGCGCTCAGGCCGTCATGGAAGCCCACCATGACGGCTGAGACCAGCCATCTGAACGGGCCCATGATTGATCCAACAAAGTCCACTGATATCCCCATCTCTCAGGTGAGGCAAAGCTACGGTGAACCGAGCCGCTTGTCACGGCTTCGGGCTGCGGAACTGCACACAGCCGACCGGAAAACAGAAAACCCCCCGGAATCTCGAGGATTCCGAGGGTCTTGTATGTTGCGGACGCCGCCGGGGATCAGCCGGCGACCGGGCTCCCTAGGCCGGTCTCTCCGGTGAGACCGAGCTGCTTCGCAAGGCTGTTGGCGTCGTAATACATCGCACCTCCCGTTGCCTGCCACGGCGGGGCAATGCTTTCCGAGGATGGAGGGTTTTGGCGCCAGGCGATGAATTCGGTGAGCTCCAGCTTAAACGGCTTGTTCGTGGGTGGCTGTCCTTCGGGGAGGGGGCCGGTCTGGGTGCCCGCCAAGGTCAGCCGGCCCACGGTCCACAGGTCAGGCTTCAGCGCCACATCCAAGGATGCGGGTATTCCCCCAGTTGGTCGGCGATGGTGCCGGTGTAAAAGTAGGCGCCTGAGAGTTTGGCATCGGGGGCGGCCTTGTACCACTTGGCGGCAAATTCCGTCATCTTTGTTGCGTCGCTGACCACATGGCCGGTCGGCACGTCCATGTAATGGATGGGTGATGCGAACGTCGGGATGAACGCGTCCAGCTTCCTGTCGTTCCACAACTGGTGGGCCTCTATGTGAGCCTTGATCAGCGCGTCCTTGTACTGTTGTTCGTCAGCGCCGGCGCTCGCGGCAGCACTCGTGGCGGCAGCGCTGGTAGTAGCACTGCTACCACCGGTGTTGGTGCAGGCGGAGAGTGTCGCTAAGGTCCACATGCCGGCGCCGGCTGTGCCGGCGAGCATCACCCTGCGCCGGCTCACTCCTTGACTTGCAGACCACGTATGGCTCCCCGGTGGGAAGGTGGTGCGGCCTTCGACGGTGTTGCGTTCGGTTCCCATTTTCCTTTCCTCCTGACACAGCGGCGTCCGATGTCGGACGACCTGGTTTTTCACCTCAAGGGTTCCGCAGGGGGCCGTCGTTGTCCATACCTTTCGGAGACGTCCCTCAGCAGGAAACAGAAAAGACCCCCGGAATCTCAAGGATTCCGGGGGTCTTGCCTGTAGCGGTGGGGAGGCTCGATCTCCCGACCTCACGATTATGAGTCGTGCGCTCTAACCAACTGAGCTACACCGCCATAAATGAGGAAAACCTGCGCTAAGCCGGTCAAAAACCGCCTTGACACAGGCCCTCATCCAGAGCCCCCCACCGGAATCGATCCGGTGACCTCGTTCTTACCAAGAACGCGCTCTACCACTGAGCTAGGGGGGCAACGAGTAAATACTCTACCGGAAGATTCGCCCACCAACAAATCGGCGGCCGGACGACGTCGAACCCGCCGAAAACGGCGGAAATCCGGGCTCTGGGCACGGTCCCGGGAGCCAAAACCGGGTGCCCGGGGCGGCCGCCCGCCCCGGCTGTGACGAAGTGAACACGAGGGCGGAAAAACTTAAGCAAGAACGGGCCGGCTCAGGGAGCCGGCCCGTTCTCAGATAGTGCTAGTGGTTACCACTTGTTGCGGGGCTTGAAGCCGCCTTCGGTGCGGGGCTTGCGGGTGTCAGCGCCGAAGCTGCGCTGCTCGGAGCGCTCACTGAAGGAGCGGCCGCCACGGTCAGCGGAGGACCGCTCGCCGTCGCCCTTGCGGAATTCGCGCTTGAAGCCGCCGTTGCCCTTGAAGTTGCCGCTGCCACCGGAGTAGCCGCCCCGGTCCCCGCCGCGGTCGCCGCCACGGTTGCCCTGGTAGGAGCCGCGGTCCCCGGAGGGCTTGCGGCCGTTGTCGAGCTCGAGGTGGATCAGCTCGCCGCCGATCCGGGTGCGGGACAGTGCCTTCAGCTGATCGGCGCTCAGGTCCGCCGGGAGCTCCACGAGGGAGTGGTCCGAGCGGATGTCGATGCCGCCGATCTGGGCCGAGGAGATGCCGCCTTCGTTGGCAATGGCGCCAACGATCGAACCCGGCATGACGCGCTGGCGGCGTCCGACGGCGATCCGGTAGGTGGCGTTGCCCTCGGTCAGGGTGCGGGTCGGGCCGCGTGAGCCGAAGCCGTCCTTGGAGCGCTCGCGCTTCTGGAACTCGGGCGCTGCCGGCAGTTCCTTGACCAGGAGCGGCTGCCCGCCCTGGGCCATGACGGCCAGTGCGGCCGCGATCTCCGAGGCCGGCACGTTGTGCTCTTCCTCGTAGGAGGAGATGAGGTCGCGGAACGCGGCGACGTCCTCGGACTCGAGGGTCTCCGTGATGCGCTCGGCGAACTTGCCCAGGCGCAGCGTGTTGACGGTCTCGGCCGTGGGCAGGTGCATCTGCTCCACCGGCTGGCGGGTTGCCTTCTCGATGGAACGCAGCAGGTACTTCTCGCGCGGCGTCATGAACAGGATCGCGTCGCCGGAACGGCCTGCGCGGCCGGTGCGGCCGATGCGGTGGACGTAGGACTCGGTGTCGTGCGGGATGTCGTAGTTGACCACGTGGCTGACGCGCTCGACGTCGAGGCCGCGGGCGGCGACGTCGGTGGCGACAAGGATGTCGATCTTGCCGTCGCGCAGGGCCTCGACCGTGCGCTCACGCTGCTGCTGCGGGATGTCGCCGTTGATCGCGGCAGCCTGGAAGCCGCGGGCGCGCAGCTTGTCGGCGAGGTCCTCGGTGGCCATCTTGGTCCGCACGAAGGCGATGACGCCCTCGAACTCTTCGACCTCGAGGATGCGGGTCAGCGCGTCGAGCTTGTGCGGGCCCATGACCTGCAGGTAGCGCTGGCGGGTGTTGGCGCCCGTGGTGGTCTTGGACTTGACCTGCACCTCGGCCGGGTTGTTCAGGTACTGCTTGGAAAGCCGGCGGATCTGGCTCGGCATCGTGGCGGAGAACAGCGCAACCTGGCGGCCCGCGGGGGTCTGCTGGAAGATCTGCTCAACGTCTTCGGCGAAGCCCATGCGGAGCATCTCGTCGGCCTCATCCAGCACGAGGTACTGGAGTTCGGACAGGTCGAGGGAACCCTTGGAGATGTGGTCGATGACACGGCCGGGGGTACCGACAACAACCTGGGCGCCGCGGCGCAGGCCGGCGAGCTGGGGGCCGTAGGCGGAGCCGCCGTACACCGGGAGGACGGTGAAGTCGTCGATGTGCTTGGCGTAGGAGGTGAAGGCCTCGGCGACCTGGAGGGCGAGCTCACGGGTAGGAGCCAGCACCAGGGCCTGGGTCTTGCGGGACGGGCCGTTGAGGTCGTGGAGCTCGGCCAGGCGGGACAGTGCCGGTACTGCGAATGCTGCAGTCTTACCGGTACCGGTCTGGGCCAGGCCCACGACGTCGCGGCCTTCGAGCAGCAGCGGGATGGTTGCTGCCTGGATCGGGGACGGCTTCTCGTAGCCGACGTCCTGGAGGGCGGCGAGGACACGGCCGTCGATGCCGAGGTCTACGAACTTGACGCCTTCATCCTCGGCGTCCTCGTCCTTGGCCGGGGCGGAAGTGGCCTCGGTCTTGGTGTCAGCCTGCGGGGCAGCCTCGGCGGCCGGTGCTACAAAGTTCGCAGGAGCCTCGGTGAATTCCGGGGCGGAGCCGGCTGCGGGTGCAGCCGTTTCAGAAGTCTCGACGTCGCTCTGAACGTTTTCGGTGTCGACGGAGTTGTTCTGATTTTCGGGCATAGGTGAAATTTCCTCATCCATAGGGGCCAAGCGGCACAACCCGAGGTGAGCGGAGCCGCAGTACGCGTGACACGAATTGCCGGGCGTACGGTTGACCGGCGGGTCACAGAAGTCCGGCGCTTTCGCAATCCCGTGGCAGGACTTCCCGCTGCATCTCTTGGCTGCTATCCCAGCAGTCTGTACAGCGTTTTCTTTTGCCGGCTCTCCCTATGAAAATGCCCGCATCACAGTTGCGGGCCCCAACACTTGCCAGTCCTGCCTCAAGAATTGGGCAGGAATAAGGGATTTCCGGAGTGGGGGATATTTCAAGTGTAGGGCATGGATCAGGACAGCGGTAATTGAGGGGCCGACGGCGGACGGTGAGCTTGCGCACACCGGCGTACCTGGCCTAGACCCCGAGCCGGCGCTGCAGCTGCTCGAAGCCCTGGTGGTACTCGGGCTGCAGGCGGATCTGGCCGTCGGCGTCGGCGTCGCGCAGGGCCTCCATGTCCTCCAGGGTGGGATCGGTGAACCACTTGGCGATCGTCACGCCGTGGGCGGGGACAAAGAGCCGGTGGATGTGGTCTCCGGCTTCGATGCTGCCCGTCCGGACCACCCGGAGGTAGGTTCCCACCCGGCCAGCCTCGGCGAACCGCTTGACCCAGTGCGGCTCGCCCATCCGGCGCTGGAATGTAGCGCAGGGAATGCGGGGTGAGGTGACTTCCACCTCGACGTCCAGTCCAATTTTCCAGCGTTCGCCGATCACGGCGTTGGAGGCGTTGAGGCCCGTGATCCGCAGGTTTTCGCCGAAGATGCCCGGCGGCATGTCCCGCCCGAGCTCGCCGGCCCAGTAATCGGCGTCATCCTGCGAATACGCGTACAGTGCCTGGTCCTCGCCGCCGTGGTGGATCCTGCTGGCCTGGACATCACCGCGCAGGCCAAGTTTGTGGACCCGCACCGGTCCGGCCACGGGGCGCTTGTCGATCGCGGTCACCCCGACGCTGCCGGGATCATCGAGCAGCTGGTGAACCCTGCAGACAGCAAGCACAGATGCGGTTTCCATGGCACCAGTGTAGGCCTGCGGCACGGCCGGGGCTCCGACGGGACATGTTCCCCAGCGGGTTACCCCGCCCCGTGCAGCGCTCCTGCCCAGTTGCTTTCCGGCCCATCCCCCGACAGCCCCGGCGACACCGGAGCGTCCGTCGGGATCCGCGCCTGAGTCCGGAAGGAACCGGGCAGGAGCGCCGACGCAGCGGTGTAAGTGGAGCCGCCGTAGGATGCTGGCATGAGCAACGAAGCTGGCATTCCCGACGATTCCGACGTTTCCGATGTCCTGGCGATCGATTCCCTGCTGAGCGCGGAGGAGCTGGCCGTGCGCGAGCGCGTCCGCGATTTCACGAACCAGCGGATCCGTCCGGATATCGCCGGCTGGTACGAGGACGCCGTGTTCCCCCTGGACCTCGCCCCGGAACTTGGCGAGCTCGGCGTGCTCGGTATGCATCTTCAGGGTTACGGCTGCCCCGGCCGCTCCGCCGTCGAATACGGCCTCGCGGCCATGGAACTCGAGGCCGGCGATTCCGGCGTCCGCACGTTCGTCTCGGTGCAGGGCTCCCTCGCCATGACGGCCATCCACAAGTGGGGCTCCGAGGACCAAAAGCAGGAGTGGCTCCCCCGGATGGCCGCCGGCGAGCTGATCGGCGCGTTTGCCCTGACCGAACCCACCGCCGGTTCCGACCCGGCGTCCATGAAGACCTTCGCCCGCCGCGACGGATCCGGCGACAGCGCCGGCTGGGTCCTGGACGGCGCCAAACGCTGGATCGGGCTCGCGTCCGTGGCGGATGTGCTGGTGGTGTGGGCCATGACCGACGACGGCGTGCGCGGCTTCCTCGTCCCGGCCGGCACCGCGGGCGTCACCGCGACCCCGATCGGGCAGAAGCTCTCGATGCGCGCCTCCATCCAGTGCGACATCACGTTCGACGCCGTCCGGCTGGGCCCGGAGGCGCTGCTGCCGGCGGCGCGGGGGCTGCGGGGCCCCTTCTCCTGCCTCAACGAGGCCCGGTACGGAATCGCGTGGGGTGCGATGGGCGCCGCCCGGGATTCCTACGACGCCGCCCTGGCCTACGCCCAGGAGCGGCTGCAATTCGGCAAGCCGCTGGCCGGATACCAGCTGACGCAGGAGAAACTCGTGAACATGCTCCTGGAAATCCAGAAGGGCACCCTGCTCGCCCTGCACCTGGGCCGGCTCAAGGACGCCGGCACGCTGCGTCCGGAGCAAATCTCGCTCGGCAAGCTGAACAACGTGAGGGAGGCGCTCGCTATTGCCCGGGAGGCGCGCACCATCCTGGGCGGCAACGGCATCACGCTGGACTATTCCCCGCTGCGGCACGCCGCCAACCTGGAATCCGTCCGCACCTACGAAGGCACCGACGAAGTCCACACCCTGATCCTGGGCCAGCACATCACGGGTCTGCCAGCCTTCCGCTAGGCCCGCCGGTGGCGCGCCGACGCGGTCGCGGGGCGCGGCCGGGCTCAGGCGGAGAAGCCGCCGTCGGCCTTGACCAGCTGCCCGGACATCCAGCGGCCCTCGGGCGAGAGCAGGAACGCGACCGTGCCGGCTACGTCTGCCGGGGTGCCCAGCCGTCCGCCGGGGTGCCGCCGTGCCAGGTCGTCCCGGAGCGGCTCATCCATCCAGCCGGTGTCCACCGGTCCCGGGTTGAGGACGTTGGAGCTGATCCCGAGCGGGCCAAATTCCCGGGCCGCTGCGATCACGATCCTGTCCAGGGCACCCTTTGATGCCCCATAGGGCAGGTTGAACGCGGTGTGGTCACTGGTCAGCGCCACGATGGCCCCGCCGTCGGGGCCGGCCTGCCGGGCGAACGCGGCAATCAGCTGCCAGCTGGCCCGGGTGTTGACCGCGAAGTGCCGCTCGAAGCTCGCCAGGGACGTGTCCAGGATGCCGGAGTCCACGGATTCGGCATGGCTGAGCACCAGGCCCTGCAGGGTTCCGGCTTCGGCCGCAGCGGCGGCCATCAGCCGGTCCACGGCGTCCGGGTCCTGGAAATCCGCCGGCAGCGCCACGACGGCGGCGCCGATCGCCTGCAGCTCTGCGGTGAGGCGTTCGACGTCGTCCGGCTGGACTCCCCATGGCATCCGGGCGTCGTAGTCCTGCCAGTACGTCAGTACGAGGTCCCAGCCGTCCGCGGCGAGGCGGCGCGCGATGCCGGCGCCGATTCCGGCGAGCCGGCCGACGCCAGTGACAAGGGCCGTCTTACGGGGGGAAGAGGAGCTCATGCCGAACAGCCTAGTGGTGGCGGCTGGCGCGACGCCTATACGCGGCGCAGAAAAGGAGCGCCTACGAAGCGGAGGAAGAGGCGGCGGCCTGGACGTCCCGTTTAGCAACCGGCCCGGACGCACGGCCGAGCCCGTGTGCCAGGTCGAGCCCCGGTGCCAGCGAATCCAGCCGCAGGGCTACCAGCCAGCACCCCAGCAGGGCCACGGCGCAGAAGACGCCGGCGCTGGAGGCCATGATCCACAGCCCGGGCGTCTGGACATCGAGGTTTTCGGCGCCGAGGGCTGTTCCAATGGTCTTGGGCGAGAACAGGAACACGAGGATCGAGATGCCCAGCACGGCGCCCATGGTCCAGCGCAATCCGGCGTAGCGGCGCGGGGTTTCCCGCAGGGTCCAGGCGAAAGCCGGAAATACCGCCGCGACCCACACCCAGTGGTGGGACCACGAGACCGGGCTGATCAGCAGCATCGTGAGCGCCGTCGCCGAAACGGCCACGACGCGGGCGCCCTGATCGCTGGCGGCCTTGATCACTCCGGCGCCCAAGGCCACAACTGCCAGGCTCAGCACCAGCCACGGCACGGTGACGTGCGCCTCCGGGACACCGAAGTGCAGCAGGGCGCCTTTGAGGGACAGGTTGTCCACATAGCCCGCTCCCCCCATCCGGGAGGTGTCCGGCAGCATCTGGAGCCAGAACTGCAGGGATTCCGCGGGGCGCAGCAGCCAGCCGATCACCACGGTGGCGGTGAAGCCCGCGGCCATATTGCCCAGTCCGCGCCAGTCCTTGCGGACCAGATAGTAGAGCCCGAACACCAAGGGCGTCAGCTTGATGCCGGCTGCGACGCCCACCAGGAAGCCGCCGCCGGGGAAGCCCCGGGTCCAACGCGGGTTGCGGGCCAGCAGGTCCACGGCGATCAGGCCCATTAGCAGGGCGTTGATTTGGCCGAACACCAGGGTCTCGCGCCACGGACCGAGGTTCAGCACCGCCAGGACCAGGACGGCGGCGGCCCAGCCGTTGCCAGGAGTCCGGAAGGTGGTGCGCCAGGAGGATTCCGCGTTCCAGTACCGGACCGCACGGACCGCGGTCAGGATCGCCACGACGGCGCCGGCTGCGTTGAACAGGTTCAGCGCCGTCGCCTGGGGCAGCCGGGCCAAAAGGCCGAAGATCATGGCGGCGAACGGCGGGTACGTAAACATCAGGTTCGGCCCGCCGGCCCAGTCCACATTTCCCCTGTACAGGTCTGAGGGCGCCGCGCCGGCGTCGTTGAGGATCTTGCCGCCGTACCAGTAGACGCTGAAGTCCAGGCCGTGCTTGGCCCAGACGCCGAGCGAGATCCAGATGAAGTAGCCCACGGCGGCGGCGGCCAGGATAACGGAGAGCCGGAGCAGCTGCGGGACGGGTGAGTGCCGCGCCGGGCTGTGGTCGGAATCGGGCACTGACATGAATTCCCCAATCGGGCTGCTGGTGTAGACGCGGCCGTTTGGTCGGTTCCGTCCAGGGCGGCGCAAACGCGCCCTCGCTGTCGGGTCAGTCTACAGAACAGCTACGCCGGAACCGGGACGGACTCCGGTATCCGGGCGTTCTTGCGGATGGTGGCGCTGATGACGGCGGCGATGGTGCACATGGCGGCGGCGGCAAACCAGGCGTAGGTGTACTGCCCGGTGGCGTCACGGACCGCTCCGGCCGCAAGGGCGGCGGCGGCCGCGCCGAGCTGGTGGGCCGCGAACACCCAGCCGAACACGACGCTCCCGTCGGCTCCGAACACCTGGCGGCAGATCGCGGCGGTCGGCGGCACCGTGGCCACCCAGTCCAGGCCGTAGATGACCACGAACACGATCATGCTGGGCTGGACGGTGGCGCTGAGCAGCAGCGGCAGGACCAGCAGCCCGATCCCGCGGAACTGGTAGTACACAGCGAGCAGGATCCGGGGGTTGAAGCGGTCCGTGAGCCAGCCGGAGGCGATGGTGCCGATGATGTCGAAGAGCCCGACGACGGCGAGCAGGCCGGCCGCGGTGGTTTCGGGCATGCCGTGGTCATGGGCCGAGGGGATGAAGTGGGTGCCGATCAGCCCGTTGGTGGTCGCGCCGCAGATCGCGAAACCGGCCACGAGGGCCCAGAATGTACGTACCTTGCTGGCCCGTTTGAGGACCTGCAAGGCACGGACCGCGGCGTTCCGGCGGGGCGCCGCCGTTTCCTGCCCGGGAGTTGCCCGCCCGGTTGCCGGCCCGGTTGATTCCGACTCGGTCGATTCGGACGCGTCCCGCCCGGTAGTTGCGTCGGCGGACGGCGGCGTCGCCCCGTAGGGCAGCACGCCCACCTCGGCTGGCGAGTTCTTCAGGAACTTCAGCACGAGGGGCACCACGGCCAGCGCGCCGGCACCGATGAGGAGCGAGGCCTGCCGCCAGCCCGGGTCCTGGGCCAGTGCGGCGATGAAGGGCAGGAACACGAGTTGTCCGGCGGCACTGCCGGCGGTGAGGATGCCGATGACCAGGCCGCGGCTCTTGGCGAACCAGGTGTTGGCGATGGTGGCGGCGAAGACCAGGGCCATGGACCCGGTGCCGAGCCCGATCAGCAGCCCCCAGGTCAGCAGGATCTGCCAGGACTGGGTCACGAAGACCGTCAGGGCGCTGCCGGCGCCGATCAGCAGCAGGGCCACGGCCGTGACGGCGCGGATGCCGAAGCGTTCCATGAGGGCTGCCGCGAACGGCGCCGTGAGCCCGAAGAGCACGAGGTTGATGCTGACCGCGGCAGAGAGCACGGTGGTGGACCAGCCAAACTCGTTCTGCAACGGCACCATCAGCACGCCCGGCGCTGCCCGGAACCCCGCGGCGCCGACGAGTGCGAGGAAAGCCACGGCGGCGACGGTCCACGCCGGGTGGATGCGGCGGCGGACCGGGACGGGGGTAATGGTTTCAGGGGCGCTCATGCGGCGGTTCCGTTCTGGGCAGGGGTTCCGTCCTGGACAGGGGTTCCGTCCTGGACAGGGGTTCCGTCCTGGACAGGGGTTCCGTTCTGGACTGGGGTCCCGGTGCCGGCCGAGGCCAGGGGCACGGGGTCCGCGGTGCGGGAGAGGCTGTGCCAGCTGGTGTTGGCGGCCGTCAGCGGTTCCCCGCAGGCCGTACACGTGTCCGCCGAAGTGGTCCTCTCCCCGCAGCCGCTGTGGATGACGAACATGTGCGCCTGCCCGGAAGGCGCCGGGAGGTGCTTTTCGGACCAGATCACGACGGCGTTGAGCACCGGGAGGGCGTCTTCGCCTTTGGCGGTGAGGACGTATTCCTGGCGGGTGCGGCCGCCGTCGCCGTACGGCCGCCGGGTGAGGAGGCCGGCCTCCACGAGCCCGGCGAGCCGCTTGGTGAGGACGGAATCGGCCGCCCCCAGCCGGGCCTTAATGGCCTCGAAGCGGCCGTTGCCGAAGAACACCTCGCGCAGGACCAGCATGCTCCAGGGATCGCCGAGGATGTCGAGCCCGCGGGCCATGCTGCAGGTCCGCTGGGACCAGTCGGATCGGAGTGCCATGCGGACACCCTAGCTGACTCTCTTAGAGAAAGCTAGGGTGTCCGTCCCGCGCAGGGGCATGACGCGTGCGCCGGGGTTCAGCTTTGGCGGTGCAGCTAGCTTTCCAGGGAGGAGAGCGCGGCGTCGAGGTCCGCGATCAGGTCCTCGACGTCCTCGATGCCGCACGAGAGCCTGATCAGGTTGACCGGAACCGCCAGTTCGGTGCCCTTGACCGAGGCGTGCGTCATTTCCGAGGGGTAGTTCATGAGCGATTCGATCCCGCCCAGCGACTCGGCCAGGGTGAACACGGAGGTCGATTCGGCCACCTTGCGTGCCGCGGCCTCGCCGCCCTTGAACTGCACGGAGATCATGCCACCGAACTTCTTCATCTGTTTCCGGGCCAGCTCGTGGCCCGGGTGGGAGGGCAGGCCCGGGTACAGCACGGCCTCCACTTCGGGGCGCTCCAGCAGCCATTCAGCCACGGCCTGGGCGTTGTCGCTGTGCCGGTCCATGCGCACGCCGAGGGTTTTCAGACCGCGGGTGGTGAGGAAGGCGTCCATCGGCCCGGACACGGCGCCGACGGCGAACTGCACGAAGCCGATCTTCTCCGCCAGTTCCGGGTCGTTGACCACGATCGCGCCGCCGACGACGTCCGAGTGGCCGCCGATGTACTTGGTGGTGGAGTGCACCACGATGTCGGCGCCGAGGGCGAGCGGGGTCTGCAGGTACGGCGAGGCGAAGGTGTTGTCGACCACGAGGAGCGCGCCGGCGTCGTGTGCGACCTTGGCGAGCGCCTCGATGTCGGTGATCTTCATCATCGGGTTCGACGGCGTCTCCACCCACACCAGGCGGGTCTTGCCGCCGCCGTCGGCGGTGCCGCCTGCTGCGACGGCCGCTGCCACGGCGTCGAGGTCGGACATGTCCACCGGGGTGTTGCCGATGCCCCAGTCCCCCAGGACCCGGCTGATGAGCCGGTAGGTTCCGCCGTAGGCGTCGTTGCCGAGCACAATGTGGTCACCGGGGCGGGTGAGGGCGCGGATCATCGAGTCCTCGGCGGCTAGGCCCGAGCTAAAGGAGAACGCGGCGCTCCCGCCTTCCAGCGCGGCCAGCTGCTCCTGCAGCGAGTCACGGGTGGGGTTGGTGCCCCGGCCGTATTCGTAGCCGTCCCGCAGCCCGCCGATGCCGTCCTGGGCATAGGTCGACGAGAAGTGTACGGGGGGCACCACCGCCCCGGTGCGGGGCTCAAACGCCTGGCCGGCGTGGATGGCGCGGGTGTTGAAACCCGGGTTTTTCGAGGAAGAGCTTTCAGGCAGGGACATGGGACTCCTTGAACTGGTCAGTTGCTGAGGTACGCGAGGAGGTCGTGGCGGGTCAGGATCCCCACCGGAGCGCCGACAAACGTCACCATGAGGGTGTCAGCGTCGGAGAGGAGTTCGCGGGCGGTCGAGATCGATTCCAGCGAGCCGATCACAGGAAGCCGGGCTCCCATGTGTTCGGAGATTTTGTCCGAGAGTTTGGCCTCGCCGCGGAAGAGCTTGGCCGTAAGCGTGCGCTCGTCCACGGCGCCAAGCACCTCGCCCATGACCACGGGCGGTTCCTGGGACAGGACGGGGATGTGCGAGACGCCGTACTCGTTCATGATGTTGATGACATCGCGGACGGACTCGTTCGGGTGGATGTGGACGAGGTCCGGGAGTTCACCGGTCTTGGCCTTGAGGATCTCGCCCACCGAGGCCTCGTCCCCGCTGGCCATGAAGCCGTAGGAGCGCATCCACTGGTCGTTGAAGATCTTCGCCAGGTAGCCGCGGCCGGAGTCCGGCAGGATGACCACGACGACGGCTTCCGCCGGGAGGTCCTTGGCGACGTCCATGGCGGCCACGACGGCCATGCCCGAGGACCCGCCCACCAGCAGGCCCTCCTCGCGCGCCAGCCGGCGCGTCATCGCGAAGGAATCGGCGTCGCTGACGGCAATGACGTCGTCCGGGACGGACTTGTCATAGTTGGCCGGCCACATGTCCTCCCCGACGCCTTCGACGAAGTACGGGCGGCCCGTGCCGCCGGAGTACACCGAGCCGGCGGGATCGGCGCCAATGATCTTCACGACGCCGCCCTCGGCCACGGGCCGCGCGGCGGAAACTTCCTTGAGGTACCGGCCGGTGCCGGTGATCGTGCCACCGGTCCCGGCGCCGATCACGCAGTGCGTGATCAGGCCGTCGGTGTCGTGCCAGATTTCCGGGCCGGTGGACTCATAGTGGCTCGCCGGGGCGGCCGGGTTGGAGAACTGGTCCGGCTTGTAGGCTCCCGGGATCTCGGTGACAAGCCGGTCGGAGACGCCGTAGTAACTTTGCGGGCTGTCCGGCGGGACAGCGGTGGGCGTGACCACCACTTCGGCTCCGTAGGCCTGGAGCACGGCCCGCTTGTCCTCGCCGACCTTGTCCGGCACGACGAAGATGCAGCGGTAGCCCTTCTGCTGCGCCACGAGCGCCAGGCCGACGCCGGTGTTGCCCGAGGTGGGCTCCACGATCGTGCCGCCGGGCAGGAGCTTGCCCGTTCGTTCGGCCTCCTCGATCATCTTCGCCGCGATGCGGTCCTTGATCGAACCGCCGGGGTTCAGGTATTCGAGCTTCACCAGGACGGTGGCTGCGATGCCGTCGGTCACGTGGTTGAGTTTGACGAGCGGCGTATGGCCAATGAGGTCCAGAACGGACTGGGCGTACTTCATAGGTACAAAGTTACCGTCTCCGGCGCTGCAGGCACGTCGGCGCGGCCACGGCTGCGGCAGGTGGGAGGATATGGCGGTGACGAGGACCGCACGGCTGAAGAAGCTCAGGAGCTACGCGCTGCCCGCGGGCATGCTGCTGGCCGGATGCGCGGCGCTGGCGTCCGGGCTGCTGCCGGTTGCCGACTTCCAGGCGCTGGCGGCACGGACCGTGCCGGTGCTGACGTTCGTCGTGGCGATGTCCCTGGTCACCGAGCTGGTGGATGAGGCCGGGCTCTTCCGGGTGGTTACCGAGCGGCTGGCCGCCCTGGGCCGCGGCCGGGTCCTCTTGCTGTGGTTCCTCGTCATCGCCCTCGCAACGGTTTCCACGGTGTTCTTGTCGCTGGATACGACGGCGGTGCTGGTCACTCCCGTCGTCGTGCTGCTGGCCATTCACGCCCGCATTCCGCCGCTGCCGTTCGCGCTGACCACGGTGTGGCTAGCGAACACGGCCTCGCTGCTGCTGCCGGTCTCCAACCTGACCAACCTGCTGGCGCAGGACCGGCTCAAGCTCAGCCCCGCCGCGTTCGCTTCGCTGGTGTGGGCCCCGGCCCTGGTGGGGATCCTCGCGCCCTTGGTGCTGCTGTGGCTGGCCTTCCGGAAGGATCTGCGCGGCGAGTACGGGCCGCAGCCGGTCCATAAAGTGCGGGACCGGGTGCTGCTGTACGCGGCATCCGGTGTCATAGTGGTCCTGCTTCCGGCGCTTGTCTCCGGGGTTCCGGTGCAGATCCCGGCGCTCGCGGCGGCCGCTGCCCTGCTCCTGCTTTTCCTCTGGCGGCGGCGCTCCGTCCTTCGCTGGTCCATGATTCCCTGGCGCCCGCTCATGCTCACGTCCGGACTGTTCATGGTGGTGGATGCCCTGCACGCCAACGGGCTCACCCGGTTCCTGTCCGGAATCGCCGGCGCGGGCGAGAGCCTGCCGGCGCTCCTGCAGCTCGCCGGCTTGGGCGCGGGGGCGGCCAACGCGGTCAACAACCTGCCCGCCTATTTGGCCCTGGAACCAGTGGGCGGCTCCCCGGCCCGGCTGGCTGCCCTGCTGATCGGCGTGAACCTGGGCCCGCTGGTGACCCCGTGGGCTTCCTTGGCCACCCTGCTGTGGCACGAGCGGCTCCGTTCCCTCAACGTGGAGATCCGCTGGGGAGGCTTCGCCGTGGCCGGCGTGGTCGCCGCCGTCCTCACGGTCCCGTTGGCGGTCGTGGCACTGTGGCTCACCACGGGGATGCACTGAGGTGGATGACTGAGGGGCCAGCGTGCCCGTCAGGGGCGTCAGGCGCCGATGTCATCCGCCGCCGGGCCGGTGCCTCCGCCGCGCGGGGCACTCTGCCAAAGCCCGACCACATTGCCTTCGGTGTCCCGGAAGTAGGCGGCCCAGCCCATGGTGCCGACTTCTTGACGTGGCGTGACGGTGCTGCCGCCCAGGGCATTGATCTTTTCCAACACCGCGTCAATGTCATCGACGTCCACCGTGACCATCGGGGACCTGAGGTCTCCTTCGCGACGGAACATGCCGCCGTTGATGGAGCCCGGAACGGAGGGCATGCCCGTTGCATCCGTCGGCGTCGTTTTGATCATGGCGTAGCTCATCTCCGGCACGGAGCTTACCTCCCAGCCGAACGCCGAACTGTAGAACTCCCGTGCGCGGCTCTCGTCGTCTGCGGGGATTTCGAAATGTACCACTCCACCAGCCATCACACTCTCCTAAGAACAAGGATTGGGGCCAAGAGGCGGGCGTGGGCGCTCCACGCCACAGCCGGATTTTAGCCCCGGCAGCGCCGGAGGTTAAGGGCCCTACGGCCCAGGCGCCGTTGCTGCGGATGCGGCCGCTGTCAGGGCGGCATGGGAACATGTTCGAATGACCGTTGCAGACGTCCCCGCGGGCCTCGCCGCCGCGGCGGACGCCTCATTGCGGTGGCGCCCGGGCGGCCCGTTCGACTTGATGCAAACCATCGGCACGCTCCTGCGCGGCCACGGCGACCCTTCCATCCGCACCGCCCCGGACGGGGTCTGGCTCGCGTTCACGACGCCGCGCGGTCCGGCCACGCTGCGCCTGGCAACCGCCGGGCCGCGGGCGGACCCGGCAGTGGACGCGCAGGCCTGGGGCCCCGGAGCGGTGGACGCCGTCGATTCCGTACCGCGCATGCTCGGGAGCGAGGACGACTGGTCCGGCTTCGACGAGCCCGCGTTCCACGCCACGCTCCCGCGCATGGTGGTTGAAGCCCGACGCCGGAACCTCGCGATCCGGCTGCCTGCAACCGGCCGGATGATCGACTCACTGGTGCCGACCATCCTGGAGCAGAAGGTCACCGTCATCGAGGCCCGCCGCGGGTACCGCTATCTGATGTACCGCTTCGGGACGGCGGCGCCGGGTGCCGGCACCGTTGCCCCCGCCAACCTGCTGGTCCAGCCGACGGCGGCGCAGTGGCTGCAGATTCCTTCGTGGGAATGGCACAAGGCCGGCGTGGGGCCGCAGCGTTCGGCAACCATCATGCGGGCGCTGCGTTCCGCCGTCGCGCTTGAACGGCTCGCCGCCCTTCCCGCCACGGAGGCCGGGGCCAAACTGCAGACCCTCCCCGGAATCGGGGTGTGGACGGCGGCGGAGGTGGTGCAGCGCACGCACGGCTGTCCGGATTCGATCGCGGTGGGCGATTACCACCTTGCGGCCTACGTGGGCGCCGCCCTGACCGGCCGCCGCACGGACGACGCCGGCATGCTCAGGCTGCTGGCCCCCTGGGCGGGGCACAGGCAGCGGGTGGTCCGGATGCTCGGGCTGAGCGGCTTCCGGAAACCGACCTTCGGCCCGCGCATGACCATCCAGGACCACCGCGGCCACTGACCTACCCGACCCACAACCGGGCCCGGCCGCACTCCGGGGGGACTTTGGCCCGGACACGCCGCCAACCAGGGCGCCGGAGTCGAACATTGCGCCCAAAGTGCCCCCGGACGGAACCGCCCCGGCTACGAAGCAGCACTCCCGGCCTCAGCCACCCAAGAGCAACGCGGTGCTGTCAGTCGCCGGCCGGGAGACCCAGCCTGGCCGCGGCCTCCTGGCGCATGTCCACCTTCCGGATCTTGCCGGAGACGGTCATCGGAAAGCTCTCACGGACGTCCACATAGCGCGGAATCTTGTAGTGCGCCAGCTTGCCGCGGCAGAACTCGGCCAGGCTGGCGGCGTCCATTGGCGCGGCGCCGGGCTTCAGAATGACGCAGGCCATCAATTCCTCGCCGTATTTGGCGTCCGGGACGCCGATCACCTGCACGTCCTGGATATCCGGATGGGTGTAGAGGAATTCCTCGATTTCGCGCGGATAGACGTTCTCGCCGCCGCGGATCACCATGTCCTTGATCCGGCCCTCGATCACGATGTACCCGCCGTCGTCCATCCGGGCGAGGTCCCCGGTATGCATCCAGCCGTCGGCGTCGATCGCCTCGGCCGTCTTGTCCGGCTGGTTCCAGTACCCCCGCATCACGGCGTAGCCGCGCGTGCAGAGTTCGCCGATTCCGCCGCGCTCCAACACTTCTCCCGTCACCGGGTCCACAATCCGGCTCTCCAGGTTCGGCATGGTCCGCCCCACGGTCTCGGTCCGCTGGGCCATGGTGTCCACGCTCCGGGTCATCGTGGACACCGGCGAGGTCTCCGTCATGCCGTAGCAAATGGCGACGTCGGTCATGTTCATTTCGGTGATGACCCGGTTCATCACCTCGATCGGGCACAGCGATCCGGCCATCACGCCCGTGCGCAGGGTCGAGAGGTCGTAGGAGGCGAACTCCGGCAGGGCGAGCTCGGCGATGAACATGGTCGGCACCCCGTACAGCGAGGTTCCGCCGAAGTCCTGCACGGCTTCCAGTGCCGCGGCGGGCGTGAACGCCCGGCCGGGGATGATGGTGGCGGCGCCGTGGCTGAGGGCAGCCAGGTTTCCGATCACCATGCCGAAGCAGTGATAGAAGGGCACCGGGATCACCACCCGGTCGTGTTCCGTGTAGCCCAGCTGCTCACCGATCGAGTAGCCGTTGTTGAGGATATTGTGGTGCGTCAGCGTGGCGCCCTTCGGGAAACCCGTGGTGCCCGAGGTGTACTGCAGGTTGATGGGATCGTGCGGATCCAGTTCCGCCATGCGCGCCTTCAGGGCGGAGTGCCCGACGTCGTCAGCCCGTTTGAGCAGCTCGGCGTACGTGCGCTCCGCCTCGTTTTCCGGCTCGCCCGCAGCCAGCCCGCCCAGGCCGGCATCCGGGAGGAAAACCAGCTCGCGCAGGTCCGGGCACTCCGCCAACGCCTGCCGCGCCATTCCGGTGTAGTCGCTGTTCCGATCCGACGGCGCGGTGACCAGCATCCGCATGCCGTTCTGCTTGACGACGAACTCGAGCTCGTGGCTGCGGTAGGCGGGGTTGACGTTGACCAGAATCGCCCCGATTTTCGCGGTGGCGTACTGCAGGATGGTCCATTCGGCGCAGTTGGGGCTCCAGATGCCGACCCGCTCGCCCTTCGCGACGCCCAGGGCGAGGAGCGCACGCGCCAGGCGGTCGACGTCGTCGTTCAACTTGGAATAGCTCCACCGCCGGGCCTCTTCGCCGGGCACCGCGGCCGCCTCGATCAGGGCGTCCTGATAGGGGAACCGCGCCGCAATCCGTTCGAAGTTCGCGCCAATGGTTTCCTCGAGCAGCGGGACGTCAGTGTCCCCGGCTGTGTAAGCAAGCATGGTGTGACGCTACCAACTGACCGCAGGCAAAAGAAGAGCAAAGCTTGGAAGTCCTATGAAATCTTGGGTCATCTTCCGGCGTCGGCGCGGCGGCCCGGTAGGGTAATTGCCATGAGTGCACCCGTTGATCTTCAGGCCATTTTCATCCCCAACGACGGCGAATTCTTCCGCGTGAAGCTCGCCTTGGACATTGCGATTGACGAGGTGGTCCACGAGCCCGGCTGTATCCGCTACGAGCTCACCGAGGCCAGCGAGGACAAGCTCGTGCTGACCGAACGGTGGGCCAGCCAGGCGGACCTGGACAAGCACTCCAAGGGCACGGCCGTCCAGGACCTGAATGAATCCCTCAGCGCACTGCTGGCCGAGCCGGTCAAGCTGGTAACGCTGTAGTCATCCCGCCGGCAACCCCCGGCCGGTAGACGCGCAAAAACGCGGGGTCACGCCCGCCCAATCCCCGAGGGAATTATGGGCGCGGAGTGACCCTGCGTTGCTTTAAGCCGTGTAACTGGGCCGTGGAACTAAGCCGTGGGCGTTCAGGCTTCCGGGATCTGGGTCCCGTCCTGGTTGGCCGCCGCGGCGGCGGCCTCTGCCTGCGAGCGGGCCACGTGGGCATGGACTTCTTCCATGTCCAGGGCCTTGACGGCGTCGACCACCTGCTCCAGCTGCTGCGCGTTCAGGGCGCCGGGCTGCGAGAACACCAGGACCTTTTCGCGGAAGGCCATCAGCGTGGGGATCGACGTGATGCCGGCCTCGGCAGCGAGCTGCTGCTCGGCTTCGGTGTCGACCTTGGAGAAGACGACGTCCGGGTGCTTCTCGGAGATCGCTGAGTACGTGGGGCCAAACTGCTTGCACGGGCCGCACCATTCGGCCCAGAAATCGACGAGGACAATGTCGTTCTCCTCGACTGTCGATGCGAACTGTTCACCTGTGATGTCTACGGTAGCCATGAGTCAACGGTACGGGAGCACCCGTGGATTGTCCCCGGCATTTCGCTGTTGGCACATCCGGGCAGGCGGGTCCGGATGTCACGCCCAGGCGTGCGGCGCCGGACGCCTGGCGCCGGGCAGGGCATTGGTTTCGCGCCATTCGTGGATCCACTCGGGCAGCTCCAGGTCCGCCGGCGGGGCGCCGAACTCGCGGATAATTTCCTCTTGGCTGACAGGCTTGCCCTTGCTGACCAGCCGGGTGGCGATGTAGGCGCGGGCGTAAACTTCGCCGTCCACCACCATCCGCTGCTCGAAGTAGATGGCCTTCGAGTCGAGCCCGATGATCCTGGATTCGATGGTGTACTGCTGCCAGAGCTGCAGCGAACGGCGGAAGGCGATGGTCTCCCCCGCCGCCACCGGGGACCAGCCCCGGCGGCGCATCTTTTTCCAGGTTCCGCTGCGGGCCATGAGGTCGAAGCGCCCGAGGTCCATGAGCGAGAAGTACATGCCGTTGTTGACGTGCATGGCGATGTCGATGTCCGTGGGCAGGACCCGCAGCGGCAGCGAGGAGTTGTCCCAGATGCTCAGGGGTGAGCGGCGCGAGGACGTGAACAGCAGCAGGAGGGTCCGGAACAGGAGGTGCATGATTCAATGTTACCCGCGAGTAACAAGTGTGCCAAGGGGCGGGCGGCGAAGGGCTATCTGCGCGCGGACACAACCGAGACGGTGGCTTTGGGGCCGGCGCCGCGAATCATCCAGCAGTTCCCGGCGCCGATCACCTCCAGCTCCTGCAGGTCCGCATGGTGCAGGACCAGGGCAATGTTCTCATCCACGGCAGCCGCGCGGTCCGCGAGGCCTTTCGCCATCGCGGCGACGTCCCGGCCGAGCGTCCCGGCCTGGAGCGATTGACCGGCCCGGACTGCGAGGAACATAATCGGAATCGGTACTAGCTTCACGACACGACTGCGCCGACCATGAGGCCGACGGCAGAGCATTCAACGGAAAGCGGTCGGCACTATGAGTACTGCCCATCACCCTGTTGCTTCGACTGGCTGGACCGGTTGGGTCCGTTTCGCCGGAGTCATTCTGATCATCAACGGCGTTTTCAGCGGCCTTCAAGGTCTCGTCGCGCTCACCGGGCCCGACACCTACTATTTGTCGACCCCGGGCACGCTGTTCCTCTTCGATGCGAAGGGGTGGGGCTGGTGGAATGTGGCTCTCGGGGCGCTCTTGATCCTCACCGCCGTCGCGCTCTTCTCCGGTGCAACGTGGGCTCGAGTCGTTGCTGTGATCGTCGCGGGCGTCAGCGCGGTGGTTCAACTGATGCTCATTCCGGCGCAGCCGTGGTGGTCCTTGATCGTCATCGCCATCGACGTGCTGATCATCTACGCGGTCATCGCCCACGGCGAGGAGCTTAAGGCTGAAAAGGCGTCTCCGCAAACCACCCCGTAGGGCACCGACGCGGTCAGTCCGAAGCAATCAGCTCTACTTCGTAGCCGTCGGAATTCACGAGGTAGGCGGCGAAGTGGCCGGGACCGCCGGCGTGCGGGTATTTCTCCGGAAATAACTCGGCCCAGCCGTGGCTGAGGCTCTCGCCCGCCATGGCGTCCACATGCTCCCGCGTCCCCGCACTGAAGGCGAGGTGGTTCAGGCCCGGCGCGGTCCGCTGGTGCGCGGTTCCGCTCAGGGCCGGGGACTGCTCGACGACGATATACGTTGGCCCGCGACGCCAGCTGCACCCGTGGGCCCAGTCTTGGTAGGGCTCATAGCCCAACCGGCCCAGCAGCCAGCCCCACTGGTCCTTGGCCCGCTGCAGGTCCGGCACCCAGAGTTCAACGTGGTGCAGGGCACCAAAGTCCGCCGGTGCAAACGGAACAGGTGCATCCGGAACGGCCGCCATCAGAACAGGATCCGCTGGAACAGGACGTGGTCCTGCCAGGAACCGGCAATCCGAAGGTACCGGGGGGCCAAACCGATCTCCTCAAAGCCGGCCCGCTTCAGGATCCGCTGCGACGCGGAGTTGTGCGGGAGCGTGGCGGCCTGCAGCCGATGCAGGCCCAGCTCGTTCCACGCGGTTTGGATGGCGAACTCCACTGCGGCTGAGCCAATCCCCTGCCCGGTCATGTCCTTGTCCACCCAGTAGCCGAGGTGGGCGCTGAGGAACGGCCCCCGGACCATCCCGCTGAGGTTGAGCACGCCGACGATGCGGGAACCTTCCAGGAGAACCCACGGTACTTCCGATCCCGCGATGAACAACCCGAGCTTGGATTCAATGCTGGCGGCCTGTCCGTCGACCGTGAAGAATTCCTCGGACCGCACCGGCTCCCAGGGCGCCAGGTGCTCCCGGTTCCGTAGGTAGGCATCGGCCATGGGGCCGGCGTCGGACCTGCGCAACACCCGCACCCGCACAGTCTCCGTCAGGGCGATGCTGTTCTCGGTCATCCGGAGACTCTAACGGTCATCCCGAACGGCTTCAAACAGGTTCTCAGGCGCTGGCGTCATCGTCGTCCTCGTTCGGGTCGACGCCGCGAACGGTCACACTCTGCACGCCGGGCACATCCAGGAGGTAGGGGACGAGTTCCCGCAGCGGAAGATGACCATGGAAGCGGATGTCCATGAGGACGAGCGGCTTTTGTTCATCGCCCGCCTTATTGATGCTCAGGATTGAGGAGCTGAACCCCATGTTGGTGGCGATCTCCAACACTTTCCGCAGAACGCCTTGGTTATCGGCATAGCCCAGGTGCAGGACCCGGTGGGCGTCCGGGGTCGGAATCTTCCTGATTACGGGAGAGACGACGTACAACGTGATGAGGTGGAAAGCGGTCAGTGAAACAGCCAGGGACAGCATGCCGGCCCCGCACGCCATGCCGACGGCGGCAGAAACCCAAATGCTGGCAGCCGTCGTCAGGCCGCGGACGGCGTTCCGGCCCTTGAAAATCACCCCGGCGCCGAGGAAGCCGATGCCACTGACGATTTGGGCCGCAATACGGGACGGGTCCATGGTGGCCCCGGGCGCCAGGGCGTAGACGAAGCCGTAGGCCGAGATAAGGGTGAAGGTGCAAGAGCCCAGGCCGACCAGAACGTGGGTGCGGTAGCCCGCGACCTTCTGCCGGACCTGCCGTTCGGTGCCAATCAGGGAGCAGAGGACAAATGTCGCCAGTAGCAGCCCGACTTCCACCAGCGTGGTTGGGGTGTATAGCCCATATGCGTCCTGCATCCCGCCCTCCGGCCCGGCCCGAGAGTGGCGCCCGGTCAACTCTGCGGTGCGCCAAGGACTCTCGAAGTTGATACTACCGCCACCCCCTGTTGGGGAGTAGTGGAACGGTTGCGCGGTGGTGGCGGGTCTGTTCCGCTCAGGCACGGCTCTGTCGCTTCGCGACCCGGCGACGTAGCCTAGCGAGCATGGAAGACCCCTACGATCTCGAACGGTTCGTGATCGCCCAAGACGCCGGCGGAACCTACTGGCACGCCCTGGCGGAGTTGAGGTCGGGCATGAAGCGGAGCCACTGGATGTGGTTCGTTTTCCCCCAGCTCGCAGGCCTGGGCCGCAGCGAAACCGCCCGCAAATATGCCATCTCCTCCCTGGACGAGGCCCGCGCCTACATCCGGCACGACGTCCTTGGCCCCCGCCTCCGAGAGGTGGCCGCCGCAGTGGCCTTCCTGGAGGGCCGGTCCGCGGTGCAGATTTTTGGCAGCATCGATGCGCGGAAGCTGCACTCATCCATGACGCTGTTCGGGCTTGCAGCCCCCGGCGAGTCAGCGTTCCGCGATGTCCTGGACCGCTACTTCGACGGCCGGGAGGACGCCGCCACGGGACAGCTGCTGGAAGGACAGCTGCCGGAGGAACAGCCCGGCGATCCGGACAAGTCAGGCGGTCCGGAACAGGCCGACGGCTAGGGCGTGCCTCCCATATCGGGTATGACCTGGGTATAGGGTCTGGCGGTATGGCGCTGCGACTTGTTCAGGTGAATTTCAAGGCTCGGAATGACTCAGCGCTCGGCCGGTTTTGGGCGGAGGCGCTCGGCTGGGGTGTTTCCAGCGAGGGACCCCGCGTGACCAATGTTGAACCCGTGGGCTTCGTCTGGCCGGACCCCGTCGCGGTCTGCGTCGATGTCGTCACCGTCCCGGACCCCGAGACCGTGAGGTACCGCGCGCACCTCGATCTCACCACCACCTCTGCGGCCCATCAGGCGGAGCTAGTGGCATACCTGTTGGAGCTCGGTGCGACGCCCGCCGACGTGGGCCAGGGTGACGTGCCGTGGACAGTTCTGGCCGACCCGGAGGGCAACCTGTTCCGCGTGCTGGAGCCTCGATCGATCTACCGGGACACCGGGCCGATCGCCGCGGTGGTGGTCTGCTGTGCGGATCCGCGGGCCATGGCCCGGTTCTGGAGCGAGGCGATGGACTGGACCCTGCGCGAGGTGACCGACGATCATGCGAGGCTGCGTTCGGCCAAGGGTGTCGGGCCGTATCTGGAGTTCCTTCGCACGCCCGCCGTGAAGGCCGTGTGTGGCCGTGTTCATCTCGACCTGAAGCCGTACCCCGGTGATGATCAGGCAGCAGAGGTGGCCCGGCTGCGGGCTCTGGGCGCCACTGACGCCGACGTCGGCCAGGGCGATGTGCCATGGGTGTGCCTCGCCGACTCAGAGGGCAACGAGTTCTGCGTCCTCACCCCGGGCTGAGGCAGAGCCCCGACTCCTAAACGCGCGTCCAGGCGGGAGACACTCCCTAGCTGTCCGCCGCGGCCAGGGCCGTGATCATCCGCTCCATGCGGGCGACGCCGGCAAAGCGGCCGGCGTTGTCCGTCACCAGCAGGGGGTCAAACCGGCTGGCCTGAGTCCGCGTCATGGAGCGCGCCAGGGCCTCGCCGATCGGCGTGTCCAGGTTGACCCGCATTCCCGGGCTCACCACGCCCAGCGCCGCCGCGGCGGGGTCGAGCACCGCAACGGGCCGAAAATGATCGCCCATCAGCACCACCGACTGCAGGGCGGGGTTGTCATCAAACGCGGCGGCCGCCGTCGCCGTCGTCGCGGCCGGCGTCGCGGGTTCCACGATGTCCCGGATCATGCTCTGGTGCCTCACCGGTGGTTTCGACGCAAGGCGGTGGGCAACGTCAAGATCGATCTGCTCCCACGCTGGCCCGGGCCGGGCCAGGCAATACCCCTGCACCAGCGGTACGCCGAGGGCGGCCAGGGCGTCCAGTTCCTCCACCCGTTCCACTCCTTCGGCCAGGATCCAGGCATCCACGCGGCTGGCAAAGGTTCCGAGCATGGAGATCAGGGCGCGTTTGGCTTCATCACGGTCCACATCCTGGATGAGTTCACGATCGAGCTTGATCAGCGAGGGCCGCAGGGCCAGGAGGTGGCGGAGTCCCGCATAGCCGGCCCCGGCGTCGTCGACGGCGATCAGCGCGCCGGCGGCGCGCAGCTGGTTGAGGTCAGGCTCAAGCTCCAGGTAGGAGTCGATAGGGGTCTGTTCCGTCAGCTCAACCACCAGTCCGCCAAGGTTTCCCTGCTCGCGCCAGATCTCACGGATCCCCTCCGTCAGCAGCAGCTCCGGTGAGACGTTGAGGGTCAGGAAGCAGTTCGCAGGCAAGGTGGGGCGTGCGGCGAGTGCCGACCGCAAGGCTGCCGCCTCGAGCTCGGCCGACAGGCCATGCGTGCGCGCGGCGGCAAACCACACTTCAGGATTCTTTTCGGCGAAACCCGGAAATCGCGCCAGGGCCTCATAGCCCACCACCGTGCCGCGGGCAGTATCAACAATGGGCTGGTAGGCCGCGGAAAGGCCTTCGCCTCGGCAGGCGGCCGCCAGACGCCCGTTCCAATCCGGACCCGCAGCGGCCCCGGCCTCGGGCGGGAGGCCGCCTGCCTCGTGAATCAACTAACGGAAACGATGGCTTTATGGACCGACTGCACGACGTCGGCCGGAAGCTCCACCAGCCCATGTGCGGACGCAGCGTGAGCGGCCACATTGACCAGAATTTCATCTTCCGTACTGCACACCCAACGGGCTTCACAACCGGGAACCACATCACCACAGGCAAACGACTTCACGAAAGCTCCTTCTTCTTCAACAGTGGATCGGACAACCCTACGATGGCCCCTCACCGAAAACTGAGATTTTGCTCGCAGAACAATGGAGTGTTGCCGGCAGTCCCTGGCCGGCTACGTTCGCGGGCTGCTATCGGCCCGTGCTACCGGCGCGTGCTACCGGCCAGGCGCCCCTGCTTCGGCGGCGACGGCAGCCGCCTCGATGCGGGCCCGGTGATCAGCCCACCCCTCGGTCGTGCGCACCGAAAGGTTCGGATCCCCCGGGCGCTGGCCGGCCCTGCCGTCGATGAGCTCGCGCAGGATGTCCGCGTGTCCAAGGTGGTGGGCCGTTTCCACGCACATGTGCACGAGGATCTGGTGCAGGGTCACGTGCTTGCGCTCGTCCGGCCACCAGGGCACCACGCCGGGCGCGTCCAGGGCGAGTTCATCGATGGTGGCGTCGCTGTGCACGGCAGAGAGCCGGTGCAGCTCCGCGATCTGCTCCCGCGTCTCGCCGGGGGCAGCCCACATGTCGGCGTCAGGCTCCGCATCGTCGGCAAACCATGGCAGTTCCAGGTCGCTGGGCCGGCCGAAAACCTCGCCGAAGTATCCGAGTTCGACGCTGGCCACATGCTTGACCAGGCCCAGCAGGTTGGTGCCCGTGGCCGTGAGGGGCCGGCGCGCGTCGTACTCGCTGAGCCCGTCAAGCTTTGCCAGCAGGCTGACCCGCCGGGTGCGCAGGTATGTGTGCAAGATCGCTTTGTCGTCCATGACCGGCACTATACCGAACCCGCGGAGCCCCGCCGACGGCACATGAGGTTTCATCAAACGTATGGAATAATTAGCGCCAACGGGCCTCGGGGGGAGGCCCCGAAAGACAGGACACCTAACGTGAGTCACGGTTCCGGCGCAAAGCGCGTCCCGCCGGCCGCCGCCGTTCTTCTGGCCGCGGTTCTCGCCGGCCTGCTGACAGCCTGCGATTCCGGTGCGGACGCCCCAGGCGAAACCCCGGCGCGGCGGCCGGCGGCCGCTGCCCCTGCACCGTCCTCGGCGCCAGCGGGCCTGCTGGGGACGACCGAAATGAACGGGTTCTTCCAGCCGATGCACTACACAGCTGTCGACGGCGACACCTGGGAGGGCATCGCCGCCCACTTCCGGATGACTCCCGAGATCCTCAGGAGTTTCAACGAATCGGTGTCCATTGCCGCGGGAGAGGTCATCGACCTCAGAGGCGTGGACGTGCCGCAGCTGGGGGCCGGCGGAAGCGTGACCGGCCAGGACGGCCAGGGGCAGCTTCTGTACAGGGCGAGCGCAGGAGACACCCCCGCCGGCATCGCGAGCCGCTATGGCGTGCCGCTCCATGCACTGCGGATAGCCAATCTGAATCTGCTGACCGGCGGCGAATGGATTCCGCCTGCCGGCGCAACGGTAGCCATCCCAAATCCGCCGCTCGACTGAGCCGCGGACTAACGTGGGTGGGCCCGAGGGGCCGCTGGTCGTCGTCAACTGATCCTGATCGTCGAGGCGACGCTGGGCACCCCGTTGCCGTCCATTGCGAAGAGCAGGTAACTGCCCGGCACCAGGACGCCTCGATCCGCCGGCAACGTCAGAGACGCCGTGTTTCCCGCCACCGCTGTGGGCGTCAACGGGATTCGCCGCTGGTCGGTGTTCACGGTGTGGGTCACTGTGGACATCCGCATCAGGGAGAACTTGGTGACCGGCGCTCCGGTGGTCACTGCGATCGTGCTGCCGGCCGCTGCGGTGGTCGGTGCGGCCACAATAGTCGGCCGGGTGCGCGCACTGCCGTCGGCGTTCAGCAGGTACGGCGGCGTGAAGATCTCTCCATCAAGATGGTTGGTCGTGCAGTTGCCGCACAGCCCGCCACCGCCGACGAAGACCCGTCCATCAGGGAGCAGTAAGGCGACGCTGTGATAATTTCGGGGGACGGCCATGGGAGCCAGCATGGTCCACTGTCCGGTCGCCGGGTTCCAGATTTCTGGAGCCATCCTGGCGCCGTTGTCGCTGAAGGGAACGGGCGTGGCCTGACCGCCGACCGCCAACACTTGGCCATCGGGAAGCGCGACCCCATTGGCGAACGACCGGGTGACGCCCATGTCGGCGGTCCGGGCCACAGTGACCCCGTTATTGATGTCGATCGTGTACGCCCGCGCGGTGGCATTGGTATTCTCGTATGCTGTCGCTCCGCCCATGGTTAGTATCTTTCCAACGTCGTACATCACGGCGTCACCGTTCATCGCGTCTGGACTATCGGCGCGCAGACCGGCCGAGGTGATGCTGCCATCTCCGGTGGTGGAGATCCAGTTCATCTGGCGGCTCGGCCCGGCATGGAACACACGGCCACCGGGGGCGGCAAACAACCAGGCATGATTGTCGGAACGGTAGACGCCACCGGGATCATTGGTCAGGATGTTGTCAACCGGGACATTCGGCAGCTTTCGCCAGCCGCCGGCGCTGGACCACACCTCGCCGTGCTTGTTTCCGGTACCGCCCGCCCACGATCCACCGATGCTGAAAACTTCGCCCGTGGACGTGGTCACGTTGGATTGATATGCGCGCGCGATCTTCATGTCTGGCCCCGGGATCCAGGTGTTCGTCTCAGGGTTGAAGAGTGAGGTTTTCGAGCTGTTACTGCCGCCGCTAACCATGATCTGTCCATCCGGCAGTAGCGAGGTCCCGGGACAGAACATGTCGTGACCGGTGTTGGAAACCTGGGTCTGGCTCACCGCGCCAGTGGTGAGGTTCAGGATGGACGTCTGCGTGACGCCGCTACTGCCACCATAATTGGTGGGAGAGTAGGCGGACCAGGTCAGCAGCCGGTTGCCAGGCAATAGCGCCGCCGCGACCGGGACGATCGGAAAGTTGATGGTTGGTCCCCAAGACCCTTCCGCCCCACCCGCGGGTGGGCCGAGCAGATTGATCTCCGCGGCACTGCTCCAGGGCCCGCGGTTGCCTGCTTCGGTAGTTGCAGTCAGCCGGACATACCGGGCGCTAACCGCCGTGAAGGACACCGTCTTCTCCGCGCTCGTGTCCGGCCAGGTTCCGCTGGTGACTTCACTCCAGGTGGTTCCGTTGGGGCTGACTGCGATGGAGTAGGCGCCGACCCGCCCGTTCGAACTGCTGGAACGTGGGAGATATCGGAACCCCGAGACCTGGTTCGTAGTGCGCATGTCTATGGTGAGGCTGTGCGGCAGTGGTGCCGCCGGCGCCGGAGACCACCTGCTGTGCCAGATTGTGGCGATACTCCCATCGAGAACGTTGGCGGCGCGGCCGTTCTCGCCGTTAACCTCTTCATCGCTGGCGCTAGCCACCCAGCCGCTGCGTGGCAGCACACGGGTTGTAGGCGGTGGAGGCGTGGTTTGCTCGGCGAGCAGGTTGATCTCGGCCGCACTGCTCCACGGACCACGGTTGCCAGCTTCGGTGATGGCCCGCAACCGGACATACCGCGCCGACACAGCCGCGAACGTCACACTTTTCTCCGCACTGCTGTCCGCCCAGGTCCCGCTAGCCACCGGGGTACCCCAGGTCGTGCCGTCAGTGCTTATGAGGATCTCGAAGCTGCCGATCCGCCCATTCGAGCCGCTGGAACGCGGGAGATAGCGGAATCCCGAAATGCTTTGAGTCGCCTTGGTGTCGATCGTGATGGTGTGCGGTAACGGGACGGCAGGCGCGGTCCATTTGCTGTGCCAGAGCGTAGCTGCGTTCCCGTCGAGCACATTGCTTGCGCGGCCGTTCTCGCCGGAGGTCTCCTCATCGCTGGCCGAAGCAGTCCACCCGATCCGTGGCATCGGCGCCACGGCCATCGCCATTGCGCCGGCCGGCAGCATCGTGATGTGTCCGTGGTGCGATCCGGCCGTGTCGGAGGAGTGGTGCCGAGTCACCGTCACGTATCCCGTGATCAGCACTAATCCGACCAAAAGTGGGGACGTGTGGCGAATCACTCGCCATTTCGGCTTAGACATGAAACACCTAACGTCGGCAATGACGCAATCAGTTGCGAAATAAGCTGGTTGCCCTAGGAGCTTCGAGTCTAAGAATCGGAGCGGGTGGCCGCACGAGTAGGCGATACGCGGATCCGGTGGCAAGCCGGCTAGGTATTTGGAGCTCTACTCGATACGTCGCTTGCTCAGTGCCGGGACCACCCGCTTACGTCTGCGATGTTGAGCCAGGCCTGGCTGTCGCGGGCGGAAACAGAAAAGTCTCCGGAACCTGACGGTTCCGGAGACTTTTCCAAGGGTGGCAGATGAGGGATTCGAACCCCCGTAGGCGTTGCCAGCTGATTTACAGTCAGCCCCCTTTGGCCGCTCGGGTAATCTGCCGAACTTCAAAAGAAGATCACTCGCGGTTTCCAGTCCCGGAACGCCTGTTTCCAGTTCGTTCCGCTTCCAGCACCCGCGGGCAAGACAACTTTACAGAACTTCCGCCGAAGAATCGAATCGGCGCTCTAAAGGGCCAAAAAGGGGCCAAAATGCCCGGAAAATCAGGCTTCTCCGAGAATGCGTCCGGCCAGCCGCGCCTCGAATCGTGCCGCCTGCTCCGGGGTGACCTGGTTCAGCTCGACGGCGCGAGCCAGGTCCGCGTGGACACCGTCCATGCGGGCTGACGCATCGGGGGTCGGGCTCAGAATGATGGAGGCCGCCAGTGCGGCGGCGGCAACGGAGGTCGCCGTCGCGGCCAGTGTGCTGGCAGCGGCGGCGGTGGTGCGGGTGACGTAGCGGACGGCCTTATGGTGCATGTTCTTGCCTTTCAGCAGCGGTTCCAACCCTTGCAACTCTTCCGAGCCCGGCTTCGTTCCCGCCGTGATTGAGCTATGAGCCGACTGTGAAACGTAGTCCCGCCCGGCCGCCCTCCAGAACGGGGGCATCCGTACTAGGCTGGAATGCAGACATCCCGGCCAACATCAGGCCCCCGGCTAACCATCAGGAGGACAGTCATGGCAGGCGAATCCACGTTCGACGTCGTCAGCAAGGTAGACAAGCAGGAAGTCGCCAACGCGCTGAACCAGGCGCAGAAGGAAATTGCCCAGCGCTACGACTTCAAGGGCGTCGGCGCCGAGGTTGATTTCAGCGGCGAGAAGATCCTGATGAAGGCCAACTCGGAAGAGCGGGTGCTGGCGGTGCTCGACGTGCTGCAGTCCAAGCTCATCCGCCGCGGCATCTCGCTGAAGTCCCTCGACACCGGCGAACCCTACGCCTCCGGCAAGGAATTCCGGCTCGAGGCCTCCATCAAGGAGGGCATCGCCCAAGACCTCGCCAAGAAGATCAACAAGCTGATCCGGGACGAGGCCCCCAAGTCCGTCAAGTCGCAGATCCAGGGCGACGAACTCCGGGTGACATCGAAGTCCCGCGATGACCTCCAGGAGACCATGAACCTGCTCAAGGGCTTCGACGAGGCCGACCTGCAGTTCGTGAACTTCCGCAGCTAGCGTCAGTTGAGAGGCCGGCCGGCCATCCGCTCCAGACGGCCGATCCGCTCGGCCATCGGCGGGTGGGTGGAGAACATCTTGGCCACGCCTCCGCCCCTGAACGGGTTGGCGATCATCATGTGGGAGGCGTTGACCAGCCGCTGGTCCGGCGGCAGCGGCGCCAGCTGCACGCCCTGCTCGATCTTGCGCAGGGCGGAGGCGAGCGCCAGCGGATCTCCGGTCAGCGCGGATCCGTCCTCGTCGGCGTCGTACTCCCGCGTCCGAGAGATGGCCATCTGGATCAGGGAGGCCGCGAACGGGGCCAGCAGCGCCATGGCGATCGCAGCGAACGGGTTCGCGTTGCGGCGGTCCCCGCCGCCGAACAGCAGCATCATTTGCGCCACCGAGGTAATGACGCCGGCGACGGCGGCGGCCACCGACGCCGTCAGGATGTCTCGGTTGTAGACGTGCATCAGTTCATGGCCGAGGACGCCGCGCAGTTCGCGGGCGTCCAGCATCCTCATGATGCCCTCCGTGCAGCAGACGGCCGCGTTCTGCGGGTTCCGGCCGGTGGCGAAGGCGTTCGGCGCCATGGTGGGCGAGACGTAGATGCGCGGCATCGGCTGGTTGGCCCGGCCGGACAGCTCCCGGACGATCTGGTACAGCTGGGGCGCCTCGGCCTCCGTGACGGGGTACGCCTGCATGGCTCGGATGGCCAGCTTGTCGCTGTTCCAGTACCCGTAGGCCGTAGTGGCCAAGCCGATCAGGGCCATGATCCAGATCGGCGCAGCACTGCGCGTCCCGGCGGCGATGAACGCCCCCAGGCCCAGCAGGACCGCCCACAGCACTCCGAACAGGGCCGCGGTCTTCAGTCCGTTGTGATGCTTGTGCACTGGTCCTCCTGATGCCTTTTAGTTCATGGCCTCTACTTCAATGAACTACCAAGAAAACGAACCGCTACGGTACCGGGTTCCGCGCGTCGTAGCGCAGGAATCCCGACTGCAGGCGGGCTAATGTCCACGCCACGGCAATGCACAACACGCCACCAAGCAGCAGGACCCATCCCTCGTTCAAAAGTTTAGTCGCGCCGCCTGCCAGCATGTCCCCGATCCGGGGTCCGCCGGCTACCACTACTACGAACACGCCCTGCAGCCTGCCGCGCAGGTGGTCCGGGGTGGAGGCCTGCAGAATGGTGGTCCGGAAGACTCCGCTGACGGAATCCGCGATCCCGGCCAGCGCGCAGCACAGGGCGGCTGGCAGCAGCCACACGGTCACGCCATCGGCTCCGGAATGACGGGCAAGGACCACCACCAGGCCCAGCGCCGCGATTGAGGCTCCCCAGCCCATCACAGACCATACGACGGCGGCCCCCTGCCGGCGCACACGGCCCAGCGGACCCGAGAACACGCCGGCCAGGAACGCCCCCACGGCCGTGGAGGCCAGCAGGATGCCCACCGTGGCCTCGCCGCCGCCGATCATGACCGCACCAATTGCGGGCAGCAACGCCCGTGGCTGGGCAAAGATCATGGCCACGAGATCGATGACGAAGGTCATGCGAAGGTTGGGCCGGGTGCCAAGGAAGCGGAAGCCCTCGAGCATGGAACGCAGCCCGGCCGGCCTGGCGTGCTTTCCGGGCGGCATGGGCGGCAGCTTCAGCAGCGCCCAGAACGCGAATGCGAAGGTGACGACGTCGATCGTGTACGTCCAGCCGAACCCGATCCACGCCACGAGCACTCCGGCCAGCAGCGGGCCGGCCGTCATGGTCAGGCCGAAGGTCATCATGTTCAGGGCATTGGCCGCCGGCAGGAGCTCCTTGCGCACCAGGACGGCGATGATCGCGCTGCGAGCCGGCTGGTTGATGGCCTGGGCGCCGCTCTGCACCGCCACGATCGCGTACAGCAGCCACACGTTACCCACCTGCATCCACGCCTGGAGGGCCAGCGCCACGGTGCTGATCCAGAGGACGGAGGACGCCAGCAGGGCCACTGTGCGGCGGTCGTGGGCGTCGGCGATCGATCCGCCCAGCAGGCCGCCGAACACCAGCGGCACGAGGGCGAAGATGCTCAGCAGCCCCACGTAGAGGCTGTCCTGGGTCAGCCGGTAGACCTCGAGGCTGACGGCCACGAGCGTCAGCTGGCTTCCCAGCGCCGAGACGGCCGAGCCGAGCCACAAACGGCGGAAGGCGGGGCTTTCGCGCACGGGCGTGATGTCCGCCAGAAGATTCTCCACCGGGCAACTCTAGCGGCGGCCCGGGACGCACTGTGACGCGGCCGGAAATGTTAGCCCCGCCTTATTGTGAGGCAGTCATAATAAGTGTTTGAATGAGGGTATGACGGATTCCACGGGCACTCACGACGCATGGGCAGCGGCCCTGCGTGCCCACGGCCGCCGGGTGACCAAGCAGCGCCTGGCCGTGCTGGCCGCCGTCGAACATCACCCGCACTCGCCGGCGGACGCTATTCTTGCCGCCGCCCGGCAGGAATTGCCGGACCTGACCGCGCAGTCCGTCTATGTGGTCCTAGGGGATCTCACCGATCTGCACATGCTGCGCCGTTTCGAACCCCCGCACTCCCCCGCGCTGTACGAGACGCGGGTCGGAGACAACCACCACCATGCAGTGTGCATCAGTTGCGGCCGCGTGGAGGACGTCGAATGCGCCGTGGGCCACGCGCCCTGCCTGACACCGCACTGGGACGCGAACGCCAAGCCGATGACCATCCAGATCGCGGACGTTCTCTACCAGGGCATCTGCCAGGACTGCCAGCGCACCCAACAGCTTCCTTCCGAACGAAACTAAGAAACCCAACCAAAGGAGAACGATGACTGAGATCATCTCTGCGCCCGCCGTGTCCACGACACAGTCCGGTGCTCCCGTAACTTCCGACGCCCACTCCAAGTCCGTCGGCGCCGACGGCGCGATCATCCTGACCGATCACTACCTGATCGAGAAGCTCGCGCAGTTCAACCGCGAGCGCGTTCCGGAGCGCGTCGTGCACGCCAAGGGCGGCGGCGCCTTCGGTACGTTCAAGACCACCGAGGACGTCTCGAAGTACACCGCGGCCGCACTGTTCCAGCCCGGCACGGAGACGGACATGCTCATCCGCTTCTCCTCCGTCGCCGGCGAGGCGGGCTCCCCCGACACCTGGCGCGACCCCCGCGGTTTCGCCGTGAAGTTCTACACCACCGAGGGCAACTACGACCTCGTCGGCAACAACACGCCGGTGTTCTTCATCCGCGACGGCATCAAGTTCCCCGACTTCATCCACTCCCAGAAGCGCCTCCCCGGCACCCACCTGCGCGACGCCGACATGCAGTGGGACTTCTGGACCCTCTCCCCCGAGTCGGCCCACCAGGTCACCTGGCTCATGGGCGACCGCGGCCTGCCGGCGTCCTGGCGTGAAATGCAGGGCTACGGCTCGCACACCTACCAGTGGATCAGCGCCGAGGGCGAGCGGTTCTGGGTCAAGTACCACTTCAAGTCCAACCAGGGCGTCAAGTCCATGACCGGTGACGAGGCCGAGGCCCTGGCCGGCGCTGACGGCGACTTCTACATCCGCGACCTCCAGGAAAACATCGCCGCCGGCAACTTCCCGTCCTGGGACCTGCACGTGCAGGTCATGCCGTACGAGGACGCCAAGACGTACCGCTTCAACCCCTTCGACCTCACCAAGGTGTGGCCGCACGCGGACTACCCGCTGATCAAGGTCGGCACCATGGAGCTGAACAAAAACCCGGAGAACTACTTCGCGCAGATCGAGCAGGCCACCTTCGCGCCGTCGAACTTCGTGCCCGGCATCGCCGCTTCCCCGGACAAGATGCTGCAGGCCCGCATCTTCTCCTACGCGGATGCGCACCGCTACCGCGTCGGCACCAACCACGCCCAGCTCCCGGTGAATGCGCCCCAGAGCCAGGTCAACAACTACAGCCAGGACGGCGCCGGACGTTACCACTTCAACGCTCCGTCCGTTCCGGTGTATGCACCGAACTCCGTGGGCGGCCCGACTGCGGTTGAGCCTGGCGTTGCGGGCGGCGGCTGGGAGAACGACGGCGCGCTCACGCACTCCGCGCACTCCCTGCACGCCGAGGACAACGACTTCGGCCAGGCCGGGACGCTGTACCGCGAGGTGTACAACGACGGCGAGAAGGCCCGTCTGCTGGAGACCGTCACCGGCGCCGTCAGCGGCGTCAAGAACGCCAGCATCAAGGAACGCGCCATCCGGTACTGGACCAACGTCGATGCCGAGTTCGGCGCCAAGCTGCGCGCCAACCTCGGTGCCGGCCAGGTTGAGTCCGACGCCGAGGCCGCCAACAAGGTCTGATAGCTGCGTCGAACGTTGCCTGAAGGGCCGGCCGCTGTGAAGGCCGGCTGAACCGGCTGTCTGAGCCAATGGAATGCCTCGCCACGGACCCCCGTGGCGGGGCGTTCTGCCGTTATCCACATGGGTGCGCGTGCCGCTCGCCACCGTGCACTGCGGCTCCGTAGGATTTGGGCATGAGCGCATTCGCAGGCATTCCATTCGCAGGCATTCCAAGTGACGCCTTCCGGTTCTACGCCGATCTTGAACAGAACAACAACCGGGACTGGTGGCTGGAGCACAAGCCTGTCTACGACGCCGCGGTGAAAGAGCCGCTCACCCAGCTGCTGGCCGAGCTGGAGCCACGCTTCGGCCCGGCAAAGCTCTTTCGCCCTAACCGGGATGTCCGGTTCTCGCCGGACAAGTCGCCCTACAAGACCGCGCAGGGGGCCTTCGCCGCGGTGGATGAAGGGGTGGGCTTCTATATCCAGCTCAGCGCCGACGGCCTCCTGATTGGCGGCGGCTGCCACACCCACACCCCGGCCCAACTGGCACGCTTTCGCGGTGCCGTGGACGACCCAGCCAGCGGCGAGGCCCTGCAGGAGATCGTGCAGAAGGTCGAGGCAGCGGGGTTCGCGGTGGAGGGCGAACGCCTGAAGACCGTGCCGCGGGGCTTCGAGAAGGACCATCCCCGGGCGGAGCTGCTCAAGCACAAATCCCTCACGGCCGGGGTCAACGTGGGCCAGCCCGGCTGGCTTGCCGGACCCGGGGCGGTAGAGGAAGTGGCACAGCGCTGGGAGGATCTGCGTCCCCTCGTGGAGTGGGAGGGCCGCTACGCCGCTCCCTGAGGTCCGACTCAGATGTGCTGGCCGTCGGTGGCGAGGCGCCTGTCGAGGTTGTTGAAGAAGACCAGCATCATCAGTTCAAAGGCCTTGGTGGCTTCCTCGGGCTGGTTATTGACGACGAAATCGAACTGGAGCCCATAGAACGCGGCGGTGAACAGGCGGGCGTCGGTGTCCGCGAACTCCGGCTGGATGCGCTGGATGACGAGCCAGTCCCGGGCCTTCTCGTGCAGCATCCGGAAGTGCTCCTGGGCGGTGCCGCGCGGTACCGCGGCCACAACGTCCTGCGCTGTCGCCTCAAATTCAAGCCGGGCCAGGTGCCGGTTGCGCTGCGCCATCGTCCACTGCCAGGACTCCAGGAGGAAGGCCCGCCATGCGTCCCTGTCGATGTCCCTGACGTCGGTGGCACGGATGCTGTCCAGCCTGGATTCGATGCCGCGGATGATCTCGTTGATCAACTGTTCGCGGTGGCCGAAGTGGTACACCAGGACGTAGCTGCTGACGCCCAGCCCGTCGGCGAGGCTGCGGAACGTCAGCTCCGCCAGCGTCTTGTCCATGAGGTAGTCGAGAATCGCCGACAACAACTCTGATTTGCGTTCCGGTCTTGCTGGGCGGGCCATGTGTCCATCTTAGGGAGCACATGCCAAACGCCGAAGTCGCCGGAACCGTGCGAACACGCCGGAAGGTTCCAGCGAATTCGCACCGTTCCGGCGACTTCGATTATCGGGACGGGTGCTCCGGGGTCAGGAGCGGGTGAGCGCGTCCTCGTCGTCCTCCGCGGACGACCCGGCCGGTTCGGCCGCGTCGAGGGCGCTTTCCTTGCCCGGGCCGTTGACGGACGCGCGGGCCTCCGCGAACTTCTCGTTCAGCCGGGAGTGGCGCTGGCCGTAGGCGAAGTAGATCGCGACGCCGATCACCAGCCAGATTGCGAAGAAGATCCAGGTTTCCACGGCGAGGTTCGTCATGAGGTACAGGCACAGGACGGCAGAGACAATCGGAAGCACCTTGCCGAACGGGACGCGGAACGCCGGCTTCAGGTCGGGACGCTTCTTGCGGAGCACCAGGATGCCGAGGCTGACCATCACGAAGGCGGACAGGGTCCCGATGTTGATCATTTCCTCCAGCAGGTCCACGTTGGTCAAGCCGGCAACGAGTGCCACCCCGGCCCCGCAGATGATCTGGAGGCGGGCCGGCGTCCCACGCGCCGCGCTGGTCTTGGACAGCGAGCGTGGGAGCAGTCCGTCGCGGCTCATCGCGAGGACCACGCGGGACAGGCCCATGAGCAGCACCATGATGACGGTGGTAAGACCCACCAGGGAGCCAAAGGCGATGACCTTGGCGGCGTCGGTGTTGCCAACGGCCTCGAAGGCGGTGGTGAGCGTCGGGTTCTTGGCTTCGGCCAGCTTCGTGTAGGACACCATGCCGGTCAGGGCCAGCGACACCAGGATGTACAGCACCGTAACGATCGCCAGGCCACCGAAGATGCCGCGGGGCAGCGTCTTCTGCGGGTTCTTGACCTCTTCGGCCGAGGTGGCGACGACGTCGAAGCCGATGAAGGCGAAGAAGACCAGGGCGGCGCCGGCGAAGATACCGAGGGTTCCGTACTGGGCCGGGGCCGCACCGGTCAGGAAGCCGAAGAACGACTGCTTGAGGACATCCGCGGTTCCGGTGCCCCCGGTCGGCTCGGACGCCGGGACGAACGGGCTGTAGTTCTCGACCTTCAGGTACGTGAAGCCGACGACGATCACGAAGAGGACCACCGCGATCTTGATAAGCGTGAAGATGTTGCCGACACGGGCGGAGAGCTTGGTCCCGAGGACGAGCAGCACCGTGAAGATCGCAACAATCAGGAAGGCGCCCCAGTAGAGGTCGACGCCGCCCAGGGAGATCGACGGCGGAATGTCCACGCCCATGAGCGCAAAGACCTTACTGAGGTAGATGCCCCAGTACTTCGCGATCACGGCGCCGGCCGTGAAGAGTTCGAGGATCAGGTTCCAGCCGATGATCCACGCGAGGATCTCGCCCATGGTCGCGTACGTGAAGACGTAGGCCGAGCCTGCCACCGGGATGGCCGTGGCGAACTCGGCGTAGCACATGATGGCGAGCGCGCAGGTGACGGCGGCGATCGCGAAGGAGATGGTCACGGCGGGGCCGGCGAAATTCGCGGCGGCCTTGGCACCGACCGAGAAGATCCCGGCGCCCACGGCAACCGCGACCCCCATGATCATGAGGTCCCACGTGCTTAGCGAGCGCTTCAGCTTGCGTCCGGGTTCATCGGCGTCGGACATGGACTGCTCGATGGATTTGGTCCGGAAAAGGTTCATAGGAAAGTCCGCAATCTCGATAACTGGTTTGGAAACAGACCTATCCATCGTAGTGTCCATCCACTGGACGGCCCGATTTGTCCCACATAGTGAGACGGGTCTCAGACGGGCCAGTCCATCAGCGTCGAGCGGATCAGGAACCGCTTGCCTTCAGGCGCTTCGACCGAGAACCCGCTCCCCCGGCCCGGAACGACGTCGACAGTCAGGTGCGTGTGGCTCCAGTAGTTGAACTGCTCCCGGGACATCCAGAATTCGAGCGGCTGGGGCTGCAACCCGTCAGAGACGTCGAATAGGCCCAGCAGGACGTCCGAGTCCCCCGTGATGAATTCCCCTGCCGGATAGCACATCGGTGAGGAACCGTCGCAGCAGCCCCCGGACTGGTGGAACATCAGCGGCCCGTGCTGGAGCCACAGCTTTCGCAGCAGCTCCACGGCCTCGGGAGTGAGCGCCACCCGGGAGAAGTCCTCGCCGGGGCGGGTCACGGCGGCGTTGAGCCTGGTTTGGGTCATCGGGGGTCTCCCTGGCTGGTCCGGAAAGTGGTGCGGGCGGGGCGGATCGCTGCCGATCCGCCCCGCCCGGGTCAATGCGGCTTAGAAGAAGCCGAGCTTGTTTTCGTTGTAGCTGACCAGGAGGTTCTTGGTCTGCTGGTAGTGATCCAGCATCATGGAGTGGTTCTCGCGACCGATGCCGGAGGACTTGTACCCGCCGAACGCGGCACCGGCCGGGTAGGCGTGGTAGTTGTTGACCCACACGCGCCCGGCCTGAATCTCGCGGCCGGCACGGTAGGCAACGTTGCCGTTGCGGGACCAGACGCCGGCGCCGAGGCCGTAGAGGGTGTCGTTGGCGATCCCCATGGCGTCGCTGTAATCACTGAAGCGAGTCACGGACACCACCGGGCCGAAGATCTCCTCCTGGAAGATCCGCATCTTGTTGTGGCCCTCGAAAATGGTGGGCTGCACGTAGTAGCCGCCGGCGAGGTCGCCGGACAGTTCGGCGCGGGCGCCGCCGGTGAGCAGCTTGGCGCCCTCCTGCTTGCCGATGTCGATGTAGGAGAGAATCTTCTCCAGCTGGTCGTTGGAGGCCTGGGCGCCGAGCTGCGTCTCGGTGTCCAGCGGGTTGCCCTGGATGATTTTCTGCGTGCGGGCGATCGCGTCGGCCATGAAGGAGTCGTAGATGCCGTCCTGGACCAGGGCGCGGGACGGGCAAGTGCAGACTTCGCCCTGGTTGAAGGCGAAGAGCGTGAAGCCCTCCTGGGCCTTGTCGTAGAACGCGTCGTTGGTGTCGGCGACGTCGTTGAAGAAGATGTTGGGGCTCTTGCCGCCGAGCTCCAGGGTGACCGGGATGAGGTTCTGGCTGGCGTACTGGCTGATCAGGCGGCCCGTGGTGGTTTCGCCGGTAAAGGCGATCTTGCGGATCCGTGGGCTGGAGGCCAGCGGCTTGCCGGCCTCGACGCCGAAGCCGTTGACCACGTTGACCACGCCGGCCGGCAGGATGTCGCTGATGAGTTCCATCAGCACCAGGATCGAGGACGGGGTTTGCTCGGCCGGCTTCAGCACGACGGCGTTGCCGGCGGCGAGGGCCGGGGCAAGCTTCCAGACGGCCATGAGGATCGGGAAGTTCCAGGGAATGATCTGGCCGACGACGCCGAGGGGCTCGTGGTAGTGGTAGGCGGTGGTGTCGTCGTCGAGCTGGGAAAGCCGGCCCTCCTGGGCGCGGACGGCGGAAGCAAAGTAGCGGAAGTGGTCCGCGGCCAGCGGAATGTCGGCGTTGAGGGTCTCGCGGATCGGCTTGCCGTTGTCCCACGATTCGGCGACGGCGAGCATCTCGGTGTTCTCGTCGATCCGATCGGCGATCTTGTTCAGGATCGCGGCGCGCTCGGCCACGGAGGTCTTCCCCCAGGACGGTGCGACCTTGTGGGCGGCGTCCAGCGCCAGCTCGATGTCCTCGGCGGTGCCGCGGGCCACCTCGCAGAAAGCCTTGCCGGTCACCGGGGTGATGTTCTCGAAGTACTGGCCCTTGACTGGGGCAACCCATTCGCCGCCGATCCAGTTTTCATAGCGGTCTTTGAAGGTGACCTTCGAGCCCTCGGTACCGGGCTGGGCGTAAACAGTCATTGCTAGCTCCTTTGCTGTGCAAGATGGGGGCAGCAAGGCGCTTCCGGCCCCCGTTGCCACCAGCGTAGGCGCGCAAAGGTTGCAGTCAGGTTGCAACCGAAGTGAGCCCGGTCACTAGCCGGCCCGCCCGTCCTGCCGCGGCGGGTCAGGCGCTCAGTTCCCGGTCCAACCGTTCCAGATCGGCGACGACGGCGGCGCGCTTGGGTGAGCGCGGTGCCAGCAGCTTCAGCGCGGCGATGCGGACGTCGACGTCGTCCTTGGCCTCGGGCAGCGCTGCGTACTTCAGGAGCGATTCGGCGCTCCCGTCCGTCAGCAGGGCCTCGCGCATCAGCGCGGAGACCCTGGCCCGCAGCTTCACGATGCCGGGCGCCTCGGAGCGGGGCAGCACGGCGCCGCGGTAGATTTCCAGCGCTATCCGGTGGGCGCCGCGCTGCAGGCAGTCGAGCACCTGTCCGGCGTCGGCAACCAGGTCCAGCGGCAGGCGGTACGGGCGTGATTCCGGGACGGCACCGGGATGGAGTTGCTGAAGCACCTTGCGCAGCCGCACCATCTCCGCGCGCAGTGTCATGGTGGATGCCTCCCCGGGGTAGAGGAGTGCGCAGAGTTCCCCGGCATTCAGCCCTGCGGGGTGGGTGCTGAGCAGGGCCAGGATCTCGCTGTGCCGGGCGGACAGGGCCACGGTGCGGCCGTCAATGCTGAGCAGGGCCTGATCGCGGCCGAGCAACTGGAGGCTGTTGCGGTAGAGGCTGTTGGTCGCCGGCACCCCGGCCGTTTTCGGCGCCGAAGTCCGCCGCCGCGACGGCGCGGACTGCCCGGCTGCGGCGAGCTGCAGCCGTTCCACCCGCAGATGCGCCTGGGCCGCGGCGACCGTCGCCTCCACGAGCGACAGCGTATGCGGGGCCACGGCCGACTCCGTGCCGGTGATGTCCACGACCCCCAGCAGGGCGCCGGAATCAGGGTCGTGGAACGGCACAGCCGTGCAGCTCCACGGATGCACCGAGCGTTTGTAGTGTTCGGCACCGGAAATCTGGATTCCCCGGCCGAGGGCCAGCGCGGTGCCGGGGGCGCTGGTGCCGACTGTCGCCTCGGACCAGTCGGCGCCGGGGACGAACATCATGCCCTCGGCCCGGCGCTGCAGGGCGGCGTCGCCTTCCACCCAGAGCAGCCGGCCGACCTCGTCCCCCACGGCTACCAGCATTCCGCTGTCATGGCTCGGCAGGACCAAGAGCTTATGGATCACGGGCATGATGGCGGCCATCGGGTGCTGGCGGCGGTAGTCTTCGAGTTCCTCACGGTCCATGGCCAGCGGCGCCTCGGGGTTGTCCGGGTTGGCGTGAAGCTGCGCGGAACGCCGCCACGACTCCTGGATCAGGCTGCTGAGCCCAGGCAGTTGCAGGTTCTCGGGGGAAACGAGTCCCTGCGAGTCCAGTTCCTCGTGCCCGGCGCTGGCATGCTTTTGTCGCAGCGCTGTGGTGACCCCGCCTGCTGGCGGTAACAGTGCTGCCGGATGGACCAGATTCCTCATTGAACTCCCACCGGACGGGCTCTACGGCGTACCGAAGGCCGCCACGTCCGGCCCAGTCTAGTGGGCCTGCCAAGCACCCGCCAGAGCCGGGACCGTCCCCTGCTACCCGCGGCTACCCGCGCGAAATCTCGATCATGTCCTCACGGGGCACTACCTTGATGCGCTCCCGCTCGATCCCGATGGCGGACTGCGCCTCTGACCATTCGGCGCCGAGGGCGAGCTCGTGGGCATCGAGCTTGATCCACCCTTCCCACGTGGTGTACTCGATGCCGCGCTCCTGAAGCAGGTCGATGATGGCCTGCGGATCCGGGTTCTGCGCCGGCGGCAGGGTCAGCCGGTCCTCCAGCAGGAAGCCGATGGTCTCCAGCGCGTCGCCCTTGGTGTGGCCGATCAGCCCGACGGGCCCGCGCTTGATCCAGCCCGTGGCGTAGATTCCGGGCACGGCGTTTCCCTCGGCGTCGAGCACGCGGCCGCCTTCGTTCGGGACGACGCCGCGGCGGGCATCGTATTCCAGCTCATCCAGCGGCGAACCGTGGTAGCCGATCGCACGGTAGACGGCCTGGACCGGGTAGTCGAGGAACTCCCCGGTGCCTTTGACGTTCCCGGTGCCGTCCAGCTGCATGCGTTCGAACTTGATGCCGGCGACTTTGCCGGGGTTCGCGGCGTCGTCATGGATTTCGACGGGGCTGTGCAGGAAGTGCAGGTGCAGCCGGCGCGAGGACGGTTCCTCGGCCTCGGCATGCTCCTCGACGAGCCAGTTCGTCAGTGTGTTGACCATGGTCCGGATCTGGTTGTTGCTGCGAATAGCCTCGTCCGAGGCCTCGTCAAACTCGAAGTCCTCCGGATACAGGACGATGTCCACATCCTTGGCGTGGCTGAGTTCGCGCAGCTCCAACGGTGTGAACTTCACCTGGGCCGGGCCGCGGCGGCCAAAAACGTGGACGTCGGTGACCGGCGAATCCTTAAGAGCCCGGTAGACGTTGTCCGGGATTTCGGTGACCAGGAGCTCATCGGCGTGCTTGACCAGCATGCGGGCCACATCGAGGGCCACGTTGCCGTTGCCGATCACCGCAATCTCCTTGGCCTCCAGAGGCCACTCCCGCGGCACATCCGGGTGGCCGTCGTACCAGGAGACGAAGTCTGCCCCGCCGAAGGAACCCTCCAGGCCGATCCCGGGAATGTCCAGGTCCGCGTCCTTGATGGCTCCGGTGGAGAAGATGACGGCGTCGTAGAAGGCACGGAAGTCATGCAGCGTCAGGTCCCGGCCATAGGTGACGTTGCCGAGGAACCGGATGTCGCCGCGGTCCAGGACCTTGTGCAGCGCGTTGACGATCCCCTTGATCCGCGGATGATCAGGGGCAACCCCGTAGCGGATGAGGCCGTACGGTGCCGGATATGCCTCGAAGAGATCGATGCTGACCTGGACGTCGCCGTCTTTGACCTCATTGGACTTCGTCAGGATGTCCGCGGCGTAGACGCCGGCTGGACCGGCGCCAACAATCGCGACACGGAGGGGACGAGGGGATGTGGATTCGGCCGAGTTGGACACCGGGAGCCCTTCTAAGTCTTAGGGACAGCGCCAGTAGATACAGCGCACAGGCCCCTATTCTAAATGTCGCGGCTGGCTCGTGCTCCGATTGGCAGGAATAGGCGCCGCGCAGGCGGTGTTATGGGTTTTGTGTCTAAGCCCGAAGGATCCTTGTCCCCCGCCCCCCTGGCAGCGCCCAGCGCCTCAGCCGCTGCAGGCGGACCGGCGCCGGCCCGGCCGGCTGGACCGGCACCGGTAGACAAGGACACGACGGCGGGGATCCTGTTTGGCATCGGCGCCTACGGGCTCTGGGGGCTGCTCCCGCTGTACTTCTTCGTGCTGGCACCGGCCGGCGCCGTCGAAATCGTGGCCAACCGGGTGGTCTGGTCGCTGCTTTTCTGCGTCCTGCTGATTACGATCACCCGCTCGTGGCGGGTGCTCGGAGCCGCGTTCCGCAACCGCACGGTGATCGGGCCCCTGTCGATCGCGGCCGGACTGATCGCGGTGAACTGGCTGACGTATACCTACGGCGTGACCACCGGCCAGGCCGTCGAGGCCTCGCTGGGCTACTTCATCAACCCGCTGGTCTCCGTATTGCTGGGGGTCTTTGTCCTGAAGGAGAAGCTGCGGCCGTTGCAGTGGGCCGCCGTCGGCATCGGATTCGTTGCCGTCGGGGTGCTGACGGCCTCCTACGGCAAGCTCCCCTGGATCGCGCTGACCCTGGCGCTGAGCTTCGGCCTGTACGGATTCGTCAAAAAGCGCGTAGGCCCGCGGGCGGACGCGATCACGAGCCTCACCGTGGAGACGATCGTACTGGCGCCAATAGCGGCGGCCACGATGATCGTCCTTGCGGTCAGCGGGGCGGGAAGTCTGGCCTCAAACGGTGCGGGGCATTTTTGGCTACTGGTGGCGTCTGGCGTCATCACCGCCGTACCGCTGCTGTTCTTCGGCGCCTCTGCCCGCCGGCTGCCGATGACCACGATCGGCCTGCTGCAGTACTTCGCACCCGTCCTGCAGTTCATCGTGGCGCTCGCCGTGTTCAAGGAAGCCATGACGCTGGACCGCTGGATCGGTTTCGGCGTCGTCTGGCTGGCGCTGCTGCTGCTGACCGTGGACATGCTGCACACTGCCCGGAAGAACTCCGTAACCCGGAAATTGGCCCGGGCCGCCGCCTAGCGCCACTGCCCCGCATTACTGCCCTGCGTTACTGCCCTGCGTTACTGCCCCGGCGGCTTACTACCTGCGCACCACGGCCGCCGTGCATTAGTGTCATCATGAATGCACACGTTGGGGCGAAATTGAGGATTGCCGGTGCCAGAAGAGGATCGTGAAACTCCGGGCGGGCGCGACATCTCGTCCCTGGACTTCGACAGTAGCGGCATCTTGCGCCTCGAGTGGGCCCGGGGCGTCGTCATTGATGCCCCCAACGCCCAACTGGCCATGGACCGTGTCAATGAATTGTGCGGCGGCCGGTCCACGCCGCTGCTGATCGACATGGCCACCACGGAGTCCGTCAGCCGGGCCGCCCGGGCCGTGTTCGCCAAGCGCTGCGACGCCTCGGCAATCGCCCTCCTCGGCTCATCCGCCGTGGACCGGGTACTCGCCAACTTCTTCCTGGGCGTCAATTCGGCGCCGGTTCCGACACGCTTTTTCACCAACAGCGATGAAGCGGTCCGCTGGCTGACCGTGCAGGGCCATGACGGGGCGTGAGGACGACCGCCGCCTCGAGGAACTCGTGGACGGCATCGTCGTATTGTCCTCGGGCGATCTGTCGAACCGTCTGCCGGTCTCACCGGCACGGGACGGCATTGACGCCGTCACAACCGGCATCAACCTGTTGGCCGAAGAGCTCCAGAGCATGTACGAGGACCTGGAAGTCCGGGTCGCCGAGCGGACCGCGCTCCTGGAGGCGGCCAAAGCCGAACTCCGGCGCGTCATCAACACCGATGAGCTGACCGGCCTGGCCAGCCGCTCGCTGCTGCAGGAAAAGGTGGCCGCAGCCGTTGCCGGGGCCGGAACGGGACACCAGCCGGCCCTCATCCTGCTGGACCTCGATTCCTTCCGGCTCATCAACGACAGCCTCGGCCATGCCGCGGGCGACGCCGTGCTGCGCGAGGCGGCCCTGCGGCTTCGCGCGGCGGCCGGGGCCAGCCACCTGATCGCACGCCTCAGCGGCGATGAGTTCGCCGTGCTCGTCGCCGACCAGGACACGGAGTCCGTGCTGCAGATCGCGGCCCGGCTCGGCGAATCGCTGAAGGACAGGATCGTCGCCGGCGGTGTCGCGGTGGCCCTCACCGCCGGTACCGGTATCCGGCTGGGGGAACCTGGCCTGCGCAGCGAGGAACTCATCCGCGACGCCGACATCGCCATGCACGAGGCCAAGAAACGCGGCCGGGACTCCCTCCTGGTGTTTTCCGCGGCCATGCACGAGGCCGCCAAGCAGCGGGTCCACCAAGTGGCGGAGCTGAGGACGGCGCTGGCGACCGACCAGCTCGAGCTGGAATACCAGCCCATCATGGACCTGCGCACCGGAGCCATCGCCGGCGCCGAGGCCCTGATCCGCTGGCGCCACCCCGCCTTGGGCCTGCTGGCGCCGGATACCTTCCTCGACGCCGCCGACGAGGCCGGGCTCACCGTGGAAATCGGCCACTGGGTACTCCGGAACGCCATCGCGCAAACCGGCCGCTGGAAGTCCGATCCGGGGCTCCCGGCGGACTTCAGCACACACATCAATCTCTCCCCTGCGGACCTGCACCATGTCGATCTGGCGCCCTACGTCGAAAGCCTGCTGGCCCGGCACGGCGTCGATCCCTGCCATGTCTCAATCGAGATCACCGAAACCGCGATCATGCGCGGCGGCCCGGAAGTGGCAGCCACCATGAAGTCGCTGAATGATCTCGGCGTCCGGATCGAGATCGACGACTTCGGTACGGGCTATTCGTCCATCAGCTACCTGCGCACCCTCCCTGCCGCACAGGCAAAGATCGACAAGTCCCTGCTCGACGGACTAACCACAGACCGGCAACAGGAGTCATTCGTCGCGGCCATCCTGCAACTGATCCATTCGGCCGGACTGGGCGCCGTCGCCGAGGGCATCGAGGACCGGGAGCAAGCGGACAGGCTGCGGCAGCTGAACTGCGAATTCGGTCAGGGGTACTTCTTCAGCCGTCCACTGCCGGTGCCGGACATGACGGATCTGCTCGCGCACAGAGACGGTGCCATCGCGTGAGCGGACCCGTCCCGGCGGGCACGCGCAAAACGGGCACGCGCAAAACGGGCACGCGCAAAACGGGCACGCGTAAAACGGGCACGCGTAAAACGGGCACACGCAGGGCGGACATACGGCGGGCGGCGGACACGCTCCGGCTGGCAGCAAGGGTCGCGGCGCTGTCCCTGCACCGTCCCAGCCGCCCGGATCGGCGCTGGGATGCCTTCTGGCGCGGAGTGTCCCAAGGCTCCCTGAGCGAACCGATCATCTGGGATGCCGTCCCCTGCGCCGGGAACGAAGAGATCCGGCACCACCTGCAGGCAATGGCCGGCGCGATGGACACCAGCCTTCCCGTGGTCGACCTCGGCTGCGGGACCGGCGCCATCACACGGCGGCTGACCGAAGTCTTCCCCTCGGTCCTGGGCGTCGACGTCTCACCCGAGGCCGTGGCAGCCGCGCATTGCGCGCAACCGCCCGTCCCGGGCCTCAGTTTCCGGAGCCTGGATGCCACGCAGCCGGCCGCAGCAGCCGGGCTGGCACGCGAACTCGGCGACGCCAATGTCTTTGTCCGCGGCGTCTTCCATGTCCTTAGCCGGCGACGGCAGGCCCGCCTCGCAGGCTCCGTCGAAGCCCTCCTTGGCACCAGGGGACGGATCTACTTGGTCGAGACGAACGTCCCGGGCGGCGCGCTCAGCTACCTGCGGGAGCTGGGTGCAACGGGCGGGCAGATCCCGGGACCGCTCCGCCAGGCCATTTCCGCCCTGCCGAAACCGGGCCATTTCGGCCCCGGGCAACGCTCGCGCGTGTTCCCCGCGGACCGCTGGACCCTCATCGCGGAGGGTTCCACCGTCCTGAAGACAGCGCCGATGGAGGCCGGCGGACCGCCCGGCAGCATTCCCGCATACTGGGCGGTCCTGGCCCCGCGGCCCCAGACCTCCGGAAATCAGACCGCCGGGAAGGTATCCACTCGCTGGTAGTCGCGCGGGACCACGACCATCGGAACGGGGAGCGCCCGCAGCACCTTGAAGGCCGTGCTCCCGATGAACAGCTTGTACTTCTCCGCCAGACGGGATGACCCCACGATCATGACCTCGCCGTCGTCCCATTCCAGGTCGTCGATTGCTTCCTCGATCGTGCGCCCGTGGGCGACCTCCACAGTGACGTGGTGGCCCTCCGGCAAACGCTGCGCGGCGGCGGCCAGGACGGTGTTGGCGTGGATGTGGGCAGCGTTGACGTTTTCCCCGCCGTTCCCTTCGACATCCAGTTCCACGAGGGAGACCAGCCGAAGCGGCACTCCGCGGCGCTCGGCTGATTCGATCGCGACGTCGATCGCCGCCTCCGCTCCGACGCGCTGGCCCACGGCCAGGGTCAGACGCGTGACGGCTTCGGTCCGGCGGTAGCCGTGCGGCGCCAGTGCCACCGGAACCGGGGCGGCGTGCAGCAGGGCGTTGGCCACGTTGCCCACGGTGTGGCGCTTAAACAGGCCATGGCTTGCCGCACCCACCACAATCAGGCCCGCCCTGTACTCAAGTGCGGCATCGATCAGGCCGGCTGCGAACGAGTCCGCCTGGCGGACGTGGAAGTGCGCCTCCAGTCCCTCAGGGACCAGCTCCATTCCCTGACGTTCCGCGGAGAGGACCTGCTGCTCCGCGGCGCTTACCCGGTTTCCTTCCGGGTTCATCGCCACATAGGGCGTGTGCCGGTCCACCACATAGACCAGGTCGAGATGCGCTCCCTGCGCGCGGGCCATGGCCGACGCCAAGGCAACGGCGTCCGCGCCGCGTTCGGTGGGTGTATAGCCGACTACATATCGCATGTATGAACCCCTTATGGGTCTGTGGCAGACGCCAGCTGCGCCCCGGGGATTCCGGGCGACGTCGGCCGGGCTGCGTTCCTGCAGTGGATAGGAACGACTCTAGTCCAGCAGGCCCCGAAAGGGGGTGACTAATGGCACTGAGCAGCACAATCTTCCGGTGCCTGCGCAGGAAGCAACGACAGGAGCCGCGGACGATGTGTCCGCGGCTCCTGTCGTTGTGTCCCCAGTTGTTCGGGCAAGACCGCTCGCCGGGAAGGGACTGCCTTCCCGGCAGCTCATGGGGGTGTGGGCTAGACGTTGGCCTTGATGGCCGCGGCCAGGACCCCGAGGCCGTCCAGCAGCAGCTCATCGCTGATCACCAGCGGCGGCAGCAGCCGGATGACGTTGCCGTAGGTGCCGCAGGTGAGGATGATGACGCCCTCCTTGAGGCAGGCTGCGGCGACGGCCTTGGTCAGCTCCGGGTTCGGCTCCTTGGAACCGGCCTGGACGAGTTCAATGGCCAACATGGCGCCGCGGCCGCGAACGTCACCGATCACGGGCTGCTCAGCTGCGAGTTCGCGCAGCTTGCCGAGGGCGATCTCCTCGATGTGCTTGGCGCGGCCGTTGAGGTCGTACTGCTCCATCGAGCCGATCGAGGCCAGCGCGGCCGCACACGCCACCGGGTTGCCGCCGTACGTGCCGCCGAGGCCGCCCGGGTGGACGGCGTCGAGGAGGTCGGCGCGGCCGGTGATGGCAGAGAGCGGCATGCCGCCGGCGATGCCCTTGGCCATGGTGATGATGTCCGGGACAACACCTTCGTGGTTGACGGCGAACCATTCGCCGGTGCGGCAGAAGCCGGACTGGACCTCGTCGGCGATGAAGACGATGCCCTTGTCCTTGGCCCAGTCCGCCAGCGCGGGCAGGAACCCGTCGGCGGGGACAATGAAGCCGCCTTCGCCCTGGATCGGTTCGATGATGATCGCGGCCACCTGCTCGCCGCCGATCTGCTTCTCGATCATGGTGATGGCGCGCTTGGCGGCCTCGGCACCGGTGATCTCCGGGTTTTCCTCGCGGAACGGGTAGCTCATCGGCATGCGGTAGACCTCGGGCGCGAACGGGCCGAAGTTGGTCTTGTACGGCATGGCCTTGGCGGTCAGCGCCATGGTCAGGTTGGTGCGGCCGTGGTAGGCGTGGTCGAACGCGACGACGGCGTCCCGGCCGGTGGCCAGGCGGGCCACCTTCACGGCGTTTTCGACAGCCTCGGCGCCGGAGTTGAACAGCACCGTGCGCTTTTCGTGGTCGCCCGGGGTCAGGCGGTTCAGCTGCTCGGCCACGGCGACATAGCCCTCGTACGGGGTGACCATGAAGCAGGTGTGGGTGAAGTGCTCCACGGCCTCCTTCACGGCGCCGACGACGGCGGGGTCCGAGGCGCCGACGCTCGTCACCGCGATGCCGGAGCCGAGGTCGATGAAGGAGTTGCCGTCGACGTCGTGGATGATGCCGCCGTCGGCGTCGGCCACGAACACCGGGACGCTGGACGCGACGCCGGCGGCGACGACCGCCTTGCGGCGCTCGGTCAGGGCAACGGACTTGGGGCCCGGGAAGTCGGCCTGGACGCGGCGTTTCTGCTCGAGCCGGTAGGTGATGTCATGCGCTGTGGTGGTCATGGGAAAGCCTTTCTAAGCGTGCGGTTGAGGCGCGCCAGTTATGCGTCAGGTTGAGTTAGGCAGCCGCGTTATGCGTCGAGCGCGCTCATGACGTGCTTGATGCGGGTGTAGTCCTCGACGCCGTACATGGACAGGTCCTTGCCGTAGCCGGACTGCTTGAAGCCTCCGTGCGGCATTTCGGCGGTGAGGAGAATGTGGGTGTTGATCCAGACGGCGCCGAAGTCGAGGTCCCGGCTCAGGCGCATCGCGGTGCCGTGGTTCGTCGTCCAGACGCTGGAGGCCAGGGCGTACTCGACGTCGTTGGCCAATTCCACTGCCTCGTCCTCGGTGCTGAACTTCTGCACCGTGATAACCGGGCCGAACGTTTCCTTCTGGACGATGTCATCGGTCTGCTTGGCGCCGGTGACAATCGTGGGTTCGAAGAAGAAGCCCTTCTCGCCCGCGCGGTGGCCGCCGGTCTCGATCTTGCAGTTCGCCGGCAGGTGTTCGACAACGGACGTGACCGCGTTGAAGTGGTTGACGTTGTTCAGTGGGCCGAAGTAGTTGTCCTCGTCGTTCTGCGAGCCCGTGTGCAGGGTCTTGGTGTGCTCCACCATGGCGGCGACAACGTCGTCGTGCACCGAATCCTGGACCAGGACCCTGGTGATCGCCGTGCAGTCCTGGCCAGCGTTGAAGAAGGCGAACTCGGCGATCGCCGCGGCGCTCTTCTTGATGTCGGCGTCGGCGAACACAATGGCCGGTGCCTTGCCGCCGAGCTCCAGGTGGGCGCGCTTGAGTCCCTTGGCGGCGCCCGAGGCGACGGCGATGCCGGCGCGGACGGAACCGGTGATGGAGACCAGGCCGGGGACCTTGTGCTCCACCATCATGGCGCCGGTTTCGCCGGTGCCCAGGACAACGTTCAGCACGCCGGCCGGGAAGATCTCACCGGCGAGCCGGGCCAGCACCAGGGTGGATTCCGGGGTGGTGTCTGAGGGCTTGAGGACCACGGTGTTGCCGGCGGCCAGGGCGGGCCCGATCTTCCAGATGGCCATGAGGAACGGGTAGTTCCACGGGGCGACCTGGGCCACGACGCCGATCGGCTCGCGGCGCACGTAGGAGGTGTGGCCTTCGAAGTACTCGCCGGCGGACTTGCCTTCCATGATGCGGGCGGCGCCGGCGAAGAAGCGCAGCTGGTCGGCGCCCGCGGCCACTTCCTCGGAGGCGATCAGGGAGCGGACCTGGCCGGTGTTGCGGTGCTGGGCCTCCACGAGCTCGTCGCTGTTGGCCTCGACGGCATCCGCGAGCTTGAGCAGCATGAGCTGCCGCTGCCCGGGCGTGGTGTGCTTCCAGGTCTTGAAGGCGTCCTTGGCGGCCGTCATGGCGGCGTCGACGTCGGCCTGCACCGAGATCGGTGCCTGCGCCACCACGTCGCCGTTGCTGGGGTTCACGATGGGCAGCAACCCTGTGCCGGCGGGGGTGACAAACTCGCCGTTGATGAAGTTCTGCAAGGTTTGAACCACGGTGTACAACCTCTTTCTTACTGCCAATGACGGATGTGTGACTGGTCACGAGCCTATGCCAGCAGGGCAAACCTGGGAATAGGCACCTGCACACCATGCCCGGGAAGCTTTAGTGCGCTTGACCAGCACCCGGCTATCCTGAATCCATGGCCATTTCACTCGCCGCCCTGCTGGGAGTTCCGTCCCTGAATCTCACCAAGGCCGGCCTCGCCGAAACCACCTGGCACCAGGACATTCTCTGGGTGGCCGTCACCGAACAGGAGGATCCGCAGCGCTTCCTCAACGGCGGCGAACTGATCCTGACGACGGGGATGCGGCTCAAGAGCGCCGCGGAGCAGCGCCGGTTCGTGCGTCAGGTCCAGCGGGCGGGGGCGGTGGGAATCGGGTTCGGGGTCGGCCTGACCCATGACGCCGTGCCGCCGGCCCTGATCGCCGAGGCCAACCGGTGGGGGCTGCCGGTGGTTGAAGTGCCCTACGAGACGCCCTTCATCGCGATCGGAAAGCTCGTTGCCGACGCCCAGTCCGCGGACCATCTGGTCAAGCTCGAGCGGCTCATCGCCGGGCACCAGATCCTGGCCCGCGCCTTGCTGACCGGCGGAGGCCTCGGCGAACTCCTGAAACACCTGGGGTCGATGCTGCGCACCGAGATCGTCCTGACCCAGTTCACCGCCCAGCTGTACAACAGCGTGACCGGCCACCCCGCGCCCAAGGCCGAGGGCTGGGCGTCCTACCCCATCCCCACGGGTCGCCGCGACGCCTGCACCCTGTGGGTGAAGCAGCCGTTCGAGGACTCAGGCATCGTGGGCTACGCCCAAAACCTGATCAGTGTTGAGCTCAACAACATGGTCAAGCAGCGCCAGGCCCAGCGGGCGTTGGCGGGCCAGGTCCTCGACGACGTCATCCACGGGACGCTGGAGGCGTCCGAAGCCACCCGGCGCCTCGCCGGGGTCGGAATCAACAGCACCCGCAAGAACGTGGTCCTGCTCGCCGAATCCGCCGCCCACCAGAAACAGCTGGGGAGTTCGTCCCTGCCCCAGCCGCTCGGGGCGGCGGTAAGCGCCGTCGTCGGGAAGGACCTTGTGGTGGTGATGCACGACGACGGCAGCGGCGCCAGCGCCCTCGCCCGCAGCCTCAGCGACCACCTGGCCGAGGCCGGGATCCACGCGACGATCGGCATTGGCGGGGCCTACACCAAGCCCAACGGCCTGCGCTGGAGCTACTTCGAGGCACGCGACGCGGCCAGCCACGGCCTGCCGGTCAACGAGCCCGAGCGGCTGAGCCTGACCTCGCTGCTGCTGGCCAGTGAAGACGTTCCGTTGGCGGACATGGCCAACGAATCGCTCAACCCGCTGCGGGCCTTTGACGCGGCACACGGCGCCGAACTCATGGCCACGCTGGAAAGCTACCTCGGCAACAACGGCTCGGTGGCGGCCGTCGCCGAGGAACTCACCCTGCACCGCAACACTGTCCGCTACCGGTTGGCCCAGATCACCGAACTCACCGGATACGACCCCGCTCAGACAGCGGACCGGGTGCAGCTCTGGCTCGCGCTGGCAGTGCAGCGGCTCGGCGCCCGGCACCCGCGCTGACCACCGCGGCGCCCGCACCGGCACGCTTTCCGGCACGCGTCATGTGCCGAGATATTCGCCACTAAAAGCTGGGTCCCAAACATCAAACGTCTAACCTTTAGTTATGGCTAGCAGCACGGCGGTTTCCGCACTTTCCCAGACAGCTCCACCCGGCGCGGTCCGCCCGCGCGGCGTAATCGTGGCCGGCGTCGTGGCGCTCGTGCTCATCGGGCTCAACCTGCGCGCAGGGATCACCGGCGCCGCCGCGCTCTTCCACGACCTGCAGGCTGTCCTCGGCTACGGCCCGCTGATCGCAGCCCTGATCCCCTCGATCCCCACGCTGTGTTTCGCGGTGGCCGGAGCTGCCACGTCCTGGCTGACCCGGCAGCTGGGACTGGAAAAAGCCATCCTGCTCTCCCTCGTGATGCTGGCGGCGGGGCTGCTGCTCCGCGGCGTCCCGTCCACCGGGATGCTGCTGGCCGGCACCGTGGCGGGGATGTCCGGGCTGGCCATCTGCAACGTGGCCATGCCCTCCTTCATCAGGGTGCACTTCGCGGACCGCACGTCCCTCATGACCGCCGTCTACACGTTGACCATGACCACAGGCGCCACAGTCACCGCCGTGCTGATCGTTCCGGTGGCCCAGGCCCTTGGCTCACCCTCGGCGGGCGTCGGCTCGATCGGCTTCCTGGCCCTGGTCGCCTGCCTCGGCTTCCTCCCGATTGCGGTGCACGCCCACCGCAACGCATCCGCCGGCAAGGCAGCCCGGGTGTCCCCATGGCCCCTGCTGCGGACCCGCACCGGCGCGCTGATCACCCTCGGCTTCACGGTGCAGGCGCTCCTGGCCTATGCCGTGCTCAGCTGGTTCCCCTACATGCTGGTGACGATGGGCCTCACCGCCTCCGACAGCGGACTCATGTTCGGACTCATGCAGCTGGTCTCCGTCCCCGCCGGCATGGTGCTGGTCGCCATCGGCTCACGCCCCCGGATGCTGCGGACGGCGTTCTACCTGGCAACTGTGACCATGGCCCTCGGCGTCCTGGCCATGCTGGTCCTGCCGGCTGCCTGTGCACCACTGACCGCGGTGCTGCTGGGCTTCGGCCTCGGCATCTTCCCGCTGGTCATGGTGATGATCAGCCGCAGCGGCCGCACGACGGCCGAGACCACCGCGCTGTCCACTGTGGCCCAGTCCGCCGGGTATCTGCTGGCGACCCTCGGGCCGTTCGGCATGGGCCTGCTGCACAGCGCCACCAACTCCTGGACGCTGCCCTTGGCCCTCCTTCTGGCAGTGGCCCTCGGCCAGATCGCGGTAGGCCACCTCCTGTCGGCGGGACCGAAGGAGCTGCGGGCCAAGGAACTGCGGGCAAAAGAACTGCGGGCCGCCGCCTCGCACTCTTCAGAAGGAACTTCGCACACCTCAGAAGGAAACCGGCCATGACACTCACTGCCTCGCACCGGCCACCGTTGGCGGAGGAAATCACTGCCAAGCTGCGGGCCCTGATCCACTCGGGCGAGTGGACGCTGCAGCAGCGCATTCCGGCCGAACCTGAGTTGATGGCCGCGTTTGGGGTCTCCCGCGGCACCCTGCGCGAGGCCATCAAAGCGCTCGCCCACAGCGGAATGCTCGAGGTCCGCCGCGGGGACGGCACGTACGTCCGCGCCACGAGCGAGATCGCAGGCGCCACGCAGCGGATGTATGAGGACCACTCCCAAGAACACATCCTTGAGGTCCGGGTCGGGCTGGACACCCAGGCGGCCCGGCTTGCTGCCCGTCACGCGACGGCGAACGACCTCACCGCCCTGCGCGGCTTGCTCACCGCACGCCGTGTCGCCTGGCTGGCCGAGGACTATCCCGCGTGGGCCCGCGCCGACTGGGATTTCCATGTGCGCGTGGCACAGGCATCCGCCAACCCGCTGCTGCATGAGCTGTATGTCAGTTTCGGCAGCGTTTTCCACAATGACCTGCTCCGCCAGCAGCGGCGGGGAGGCTTCAACGGCCTGCCCCTTGAGGGCCACGACGAACTCGTGGCCGCGATTGCCGCCCGCGACGAGGCTGCCGCCGTCGAGAGCGTCACCCGGAACCTGAACTCCTGCGCGGAATGGCTCCAGGAGTAGTCTCCTAGGGTTTTCCCAAGGTGACCGGAAGATGCTCTGTCTTGGTGGCGGCCGCCACCCGCGCACCGGCCTCGCGGCCAGGCTCGCGGGCACGCGGAGTCCCGTCATCATCGGCGTCAACGCCGAGTCCAGACGGCCGGCCCCTGCGCCCAGCAGCAGGGGCCGGCTGGACTGTTGAGCCGGGTTCCGCGGGCACTTCAATAGGGTCTTAGTGCCGTAGACCGCGCTCCGACCTCGGTCAACACTAAGAGGGGTAGGACGCCGCGCGAGGGTGCCCGCGACTGGGGTGTCTGCACTTCCGCCCCACCCCCGGGGACTAAAGTGCCGGTCGCATCGAATTTGTAGGGCCGCTGCTGTGATTTGCTCCAGCGAGTTCGCCGCGAGGAGGTCGATGGTGGGCAAGAAGAAGAAAAAGAGCAAGAGCGCCGACGGAGAAGACGAGCGCGCCGGCAAGAAGATGCGCCGCAAGAAGTACGAAGCGGAGATGGCTGTCCTGCAAGGCGAGCTGGTTGCCATGCAGGAGTGGGTGAAGTCCACCGGAGCCAAGGTCTGCATCGTCTTCGAGGGCCGCGACACGGCCGGCAAGGGCGGCACGATCAAGCGCATCGTCGAGCGGGTGAGCCCCCGGGTGTTCCGCGTCGTGGCGCTCCCCACCCCGACAGAGCGGGAGAAGTCGCAGATGTACCTCCAGCGCTACATGTCGCACTTCCCGGCGGCGGGCGAGGTAGTCATCTTTGATCGCAGCTGGTACAACCGTGCGGGCGTGGAGCGCGTGATGGGCTTCTGCACCCCGGAGCAGACCCAGAAGTTCCTCGACCTGACTCCGATGGTTGAGAAGGCGATGGTCGACTCCGGCATCATCCTGCTCAAGTACTGGCTGGAGGTCAGCGCGGACGAGCAGACCCGGCGGCTCACGAGCCGCATGGACGATCCCCGCAAGACCTGGAAACTGTCTCCGATGGATCTCAAGTCCTACAAACGGTGGTACGACTACTCCCGGGCCAGGGACGCCATGTTCGAGGCGACCGACACCGCCTGGGCACCGTGGTACATCGCGCACAATGACATCAAGAAGCGTGGCCGGCTCAACATCATCAGCCATATTCTCAGCCAGGTGCCCTACGAGCCGTTCCCGGGACTCGACGTCGAGCTCCCGAAGCGCCAGAAGGCTGGCGATTACAGCGAGCCGGCGCCGGCCGTCCGGCACATCCCGACCCCATTCTGAGCAGCGCCCCGGCAACGAGGAGGAAGTCATGACCGACAATCCCGGAGCAGCAGCAGAGTTGGCTGAGACCGACGCGGACGCTACGTGGTACGCGTTCTCACCGGCGGAGGCCGCGAGCCGGCTGGGCGTGGATCCGTCCATCGGGTTGAGCACGGCCGAGGCGGAGCAGAGGCTGCAGGAGCACGGCCCCAACGCCCTGGCAGCCGCGAAACAGGAGCCGGTGTGGAAACGGTTTTTCAAGCACTACCAGGACTACATGCAGATTGTGCTCGTGGTCGCGGCCTTGGTCAGCCTGGTGATCGAGGAGTACGGGACCGCCGTAGGCCTCGCCGTGCTGACGCTGTTCAACGCTTGGTTGGGCTATCACCAGGAGGGAAAGGCCGAGGCGGCCGCCGCTTCCTTGGGGCAGATGATGAAGTCGATGGCCAAGGTGCGCCGCGACGGCGACGTCGTGGAGCTCACCGCCGAGCAGATCGTGCCCGGGGACATTGTGGTGGTCGACGCCGGCGACCGGGTCCCGGCCGACGGGCGGGTGATCCTGGCCGCGACCCTGCAGATCGAGGAGGGCGCCCTGACCGGGGAAAGCGTCGCGGTCGAGAAGGACACCGCGGCCATCAGGCGGCACGACGTAGGCATCGGAGACCGCGTGAACATGGCGTTCATGAACACCAACGTGACTCGGGGCCACGGCGAAATCCTTGTCACCACCACGGGAATGGGCTCTGAGGTCGGCCACATCGCCCACATGTTGTCCGGACAGAAAGTGGAGAAGTCCCCGCTCACCAAGCAGGTGGACCGGCTCACCATTTTCATCATCCTCGCGGCACTTTTCGCCTTCGTCGCGATCGTGGTGATGGGCCTGGCCCAGGGCGAATCCTTCGCTGTGCTCTTCGGGATCGGTGTGGCGTTGGCAGTCGGCTCGATCCCTGATGCGCTGCCCGCCGTCGTCACCACGATCCTGTCCGTTGGCTCGGTCAACATGGCGAAGAAGAATGCCATCATGAAGGTCCTGCCCGCGGTCGAGACGCTAGGCTCCACGTCTGCGATTAACTCGGACAAGACGGGCACCCTGACCCTGAACCAGATGACGGTGCGCGAGGTCACCACGGTCCAGCATCATTACACCGTGAGCGGTGAGGGCTACAGCTTCGACGGCCAGGTCCAGCGGACCGATGGCGACGCCGAGCGGGACCTGGACTACGTGATGTTCTCCTGCGCATTGTGCAACGATTCCGACATCCAGGACGGCGAGGTCGTCGGAGACCCCACGGAGGCTGCACTGTTCGTGCTCGCGCAGAAGGGCGGCGTGGACGTCCGGGAGTTCCGCAGGAACAATCCGCGGGTGGCGTCGGTGCCCTTCGACTCCGACTACAAGTTCATGGCCACGTTCCATCTGATGCCCGGTGCCCACGGCCGGCCCGTGATCCGCGCCTACGTGAAGGGGGCGCCCGACGTCCTCCTGGGCAGATCATCGTTCGGCCGGATGCCGGGCGGCCGCGCCGAGCCCCTCACCGAGGAGATGCGCGCGAAAGTGCTCGCCGAGAACGACCGCATCGCCGGCCAGGGCAGGCGGGTGCTCGCCCTGGCCCAGCGCGAGTTCGACCCCGCGACGTTCCAGCCATCCGGCGATCTGATGGCGCTCATGCAGGACTTGGAGATTTCGGCACTGATCGGCGAGGTCGACCCGCCGCGGGCCGAGGCGGTGGCCGCCATTGCCAAGGCCAAGCACGCCGGCATCCGGGTCCGGATGATCACCGGCGACCACGCCGTCACGGCGGCGGCAATCGCCGACGAACTGGGCATCAGGGGCCGCGCGGTGACCGGTGCCGAGTTCGCGGCGATGAGCGACGCGGAAGCCGACAGCGAGGTGGACGGGATCGGCGTGATCGCCCGGGTGGCGCCCGAGCACAAGGTCAGGCTGGTCGAGGTGCTCAAGCGCAAGGGCAACGTGGTCGCCATGACCGGTGACGGCGTGAACGACGCGCCGGCCATTGCCGCGGCCGATATCGGGATCGCGATGGGCATCACGGGCACCGATGTCGCCAAGGGAGCGGCGAAGATGATCCTGGCCGACGACAACTTCGCCACTATCGTGACCGCGGTCGAGCAGGGCCGGCTCGTGTATGACAATCTGCAGAAGTTCATCCGCATCCAGGTCGCCAACCTGTTCATGTTCATCCTGGCCTTCATCGGCTCGTCGGCGTTCGCGATCGCCGGCACGGCGCTGCTCAGCCCGGCGCAGGTGCTGTGGATCCACATGGCGATCGTCGCCCCCATTGGGGCCGTGATGGGCCTGGACCTCGCGACGCCGGGCATCATGGACCGCAAGCCCCGGCCATTCAATCAGCCGATCATCGTCCGGTCGATGATGGTGCGCCTTTTCGTCGTCGGGCTGTTCATGGCGGCCGCGACGCTGGTCCTCGTGCAGATTGGCAAGACGAGCTACGGGTCACTCGAGGTGGGCCAGAGCATGGCCCTGGTTGGCCTGGGGCTCATGAACATCACCGTCGCCCTCAACCTGCGCTTCCCCACGGAGAGCGCCTTCGGGCCGTCCACCCTCTCCAACCCAAAGCTGCTCTGGGCGTTCGCTTGGGCAGTGGTCGGTTCGATGCTGATCACCCAGATGCGCGTGATGCAGGACCTGTTCGGCACCGTCCAGCTGAACGGTGCGCAGTGGCTGGCCTGCCTGGTGCCGGCCGTGGTGCTGCTCCTCCTTGGCGAACTGTTCAAGCTGATCCTGCGGGCCACGCGGCCGAAGGAACTGGCCAGGCACCAGGCTGCGCCCGTTCCTGCCTGACCTCGCCTGCAACGCTGAGGGCCGGAACGCGATGTTCCGGCCCTCAGCGGTCTGTGGTGGTTCTGACGTGCGGCTGCTAGCGAACGAGGCCCTTGAAGACGTTCTTGGGGCGCTGCATTTCGCCGTGCTTGGCGCCGAGAACAATCACCCAGCCGGCGAACACGGGGATGGCCCACTGCAGGATCTTCAACTGCTGCTGCGCGGAACGGAGTTCTTCGGAGGCCGCCGGCTTGGGCTCGGTGGCCCCCTTGGCGCCCTCGGCGGCCAGCTTCTCCACCTTGGCTCCCTGCAGGCCGGCGTACAGGGTCACAGCGGCACCGGCAAGGGTGACGATTGACTTGTAGACGCTCAGGCGGGTGACGCCGTCCTGCTTGGCCATCCGTCCCTTGTTCTCCCAGATGACGGCGAGTCCGGAAAGAAAATGCGCCCCGAACGCCGCCGTCTGGTACGGCGCCCACTTCTTCCAGCCCAGGCTTGACAGGCGGGTACGTTCCGCCGGGTCCTTGGCTTCGGCCGTGGCACCGTTGAGCCCTATGGCACCCATCAGCGAACCGCCGAACCAGGCGGCTGCCGTCAGGTCATGAATGGATCGGGCAACAAGATTACCTGCCATGTTGAGCTTCCTATCGTCTGTCTTCTGATCCGAATCGCGGGGGCAGCGAAGCTGCCGGTCCGCGGCATGTCCATGAGCGGGGCCATGACTCGGCTATAGTAAGCACACTTACCAACAACGCGATAGTCCAAACAGCTGCCGCTTCGCCCCGCGTAGAATCGGTGCCATGGGCACAACCCCCTTGGGCACAACACCGTTCCGTCGGACCGGATGAGGAATAGCCGCATCAACATGGCAAAAGAAGAGTCCGGGATCGAAGCCGCCATCGGCGACGCTGCCGATACCGCCGAGGCGGCGTCGAACAGCCCTTGGCTCGACGTCGTCGCACGTTCGGGATTCGCCGTAATGGCTCTGCTGCATATCGTGATCGGGGCCATCGCCGTCGCCCTGGTCCTGGGCGCGCCCGGCCAGGCCGAACCCACCGGCGCCATCGAACAACTCGCCGCCAACCCCTGGGGTCCAGCCGTGATGTGGGCGGCCTGCATCGCCTGCGGGGGGCTCTCGCTCTGGCAGCTGAGCGAAGCAACCCTCCGGGGCCGCCACCTGCCGCGCAAGGAACAGCTGGGCAAACTCATTTCCTCCGGCTTCCTCGCCATCGCGTACGGGAGCGTCGGGCTGAGCTTCGCGGGCTTCGCGCTCGGCCAGCGCGGCGATTCCGGCGACTCAACGCGGGACTTCAGCACTGCCCTGGTCCATTCCCCGTTCGGGGTTCCGGCCCTGGTAGGCCTCGGGCTGATCATCATTGGGATCGGCGTGTACTTCATCGTCAAGGGCTTCGGGAAGAAGTTCAAGGACGAACTGCACCACTTCGAAGGGACCCACCGCGGCAAGCTGATCAGCGTGCTCGGAGTCACCGGCCACGTCGCGAAAGGACTGGCCCTGATCCTGACCGGGCTGCTCTTCGTCATCGCCGCGGCCACCAACAACCCCAGTTCTTCCACCGGCCTGGACGGCAGCCTCAAGGCACTCCGCGACCACCCCTTCGGCCCGTACCTGCTCCTGGCGATCGGGGCGGGGTTCATCGCCTACGGCGCGTTCGCCCTGGTCCGGGCACGCTTCGGCCGGATGTAGCGGCGCCGGGCAGAACTAAACCGGCGCCGGGCAGAACTAAGCCGGCGCGGCGCTACTGGCCTGCGGCCTTTCGCAGCGGAACCACATCGCCTTCCTGGTACAGCAGGGCGCGAATCTCGGACTCGGCGGAATCCCGCCGCTTCGGGTCGATTGTCTCCCCCGCCGCGAAGTGGTCCAGCAGCCTTGGATCCACATAGCTCTTCCGGGCGATCGACGGCGTGTTGCCCAGGACCGCGGCCGCGTCCTGCATGGCGCGGCTCACCGCGCTCTTCCGGGCTGAGACTTTCGCCTGCGGGCCGCTCTGTGCCAGGCTGACGGCTGCCGCCGCCGTCCCCCGCAGGGTGCGGAAGTCCTTGGCGGTGAAGTCCTCCCCCGTGCGCTCCTTGACGTACTCATTGATGTCCGCGCTCGACACCGGATGCCAGCTGCGGCCCTCCTTGTACGCCAGCAGCCGGGCCTTGCCGCCGCGCCGCTTGAGCTGTCGCACGACGGCGGCGAGGTCGGCGTCGTCGATCCGCGACTCCCAATTCTTGCCGCTCTTGGCCGGGAAACTGAGCCGGAGTTCGTCCTTGCGCACCTTGACGTGCGCGCAGAGCAGGGTGGCGAGGCCGTGGCTGCCGTTTTCGTTGGTGTAACGCTCCGAGCCGACCCGCAAAGACCCGCTGTCGAGCATCCGAAAGGCGGCCGCCAGCACCCGTTCCCGGGTCAGCCCTTCGGAGCGCAGGTCCATGGTCACCAGGCGGCGCGCGGCCGGCAGGGTCTCGGCCAGCTGGAGCGAACGGTCGAACTTCAGCCGGTCCTTCCGCTCACGCCAGGTCGGATGGTAGATGTACTGCCGCCGGCCCACCGCGTCGACTCCCGTTGCCTGGATGTGCCCGTTGTCGTACGGGGCAATCCAGACGTCCGTCCAGGCCGGCGGGATCCCGATACCCTCCAGCCGCTCCCGCACAGGCCCGGGCGGCAGGGTGGACCCGTCCAGGTCCTTGTAACTGAACCCGGTCCCGGCGGGGACACGGCGGTACCCGCGGCCGGACGCGTTGCTGTGACGGAGCCTCATTGGCTGGCCCCGGGCGAATCGTGCTCATCCATGACGGTAAGCCTACTGACTACCGCCCGGGTTTCCACGCACAACAAACAACGCGGGGTCACTTCGCGCCCATAATCCCGTCCGGGATGGGCGCGAAGTGACCCCGCGTTGTTCTGCGTGGAGGCTAGACCTCGACGGCGGCGCCGCGGGAGATCTCCACCATGTCCTCGCGGGGCACCACCTTGATGCGCTCGCGCTGGACGGCGACACCGTGCGACTCACCGGCCGCGCTGGCTTTGTCGCCCAGGGCGCGCTCGTGCTCGTCCAGGGCCAGCCAGCCTTCCCAGCTGGTGTACTCGACGCCGCGGCCGGCCAGGAGTTCGACGATCGCCTCCGGGGCGGGTGTGGCGGCCAGGGGCAGGTTTTCGCGGTCCTCGAGCAGGTAGGTCACGGTTTCGAGGGCGTCACCCTTGGTGTGGCCGATCAGTCCCACCGGCCCGCGCTTGATCCAGCCGGTCGCGTAGATCCCCGGAACATGGGTGCCGGCGGCATCCAGGACGCGGCCGCCGTCGTTCGGGACAACACCCTTGCTGTGGTCGAACTCGACCTCGGGGAGGGCGGAACCGAAGTAGCCGATGGCGCGGTAGACGGCCTGGACCGGGTAGTCGACGAACTCGCCGGTGCCGCGGGCGTTCCCCGTGCCGTCCAGCTCCGTGCGCTCGAACTTGATTCCGGCGACGCGGCCGGGGGCCTCGGCGTCGTCGTAGACCTCGACCGGACTGTGCAGGAAGTGCAGGTGCAGGCGGCGGGAAGCCGTGAGCTCGGAGAGGTCCTCGGGCTGCTCGGCGATCCAGTTGGTGAGCGTGCCCACCATGGTTTTGGTCTGGTTGTTGCTCTGGATCTGCCGGTCGGACTCGGCGTCGAACTCGAAGTCCTCGGCGTAGAGGATGATGTCCACGTCCTTGGAGTGGGAGAGTTCGCGCAGCTCCAGGGGCGTGAACTTGACCTGGGCCGGGCCGCGCCGGCCGAACACGTGCACGTCCGTGACGGGCGAATCCTTGAGGGCCCGGTACACGTTGTCCGGGATTTCGGAGACCAGGAGGTCGTCGGCGTGCTTGGAGAGCATGCGGGCCACATCCAGGGCCACGTTGCCGTTGCCGATCACGGCGATTTCCTTGGCCTCCAGCGGCCATTCGCGGGACACGTCGGGGTGGCCGTCGTACCAGGACACGAAGTCGGCGCCGCCGTAGGAGCCTTCGAGCTCGATGCCGGGGATGTTGAGGTCCGCGTCCTTGATGGCGCCGGTGGCGAAGATCACGGCGTCGTAATGGGTGCGGAGGTCATCGATGGACAGGTCCGTGCCGTAGTCCACGTTGCCGAAGAACCGGATGTCGCCGCGGTCCAGGACCTTGTGCAGGGCGTTGACGATGCCCTTGATGCGGGGGTGGTCGGGGGCCACGCCGTAGCGGATCAGGCCGTAGGGTGCCGGGTAGCGGTCGAAGAGGTCGATGCTGACGGTGAGCTCGCCGCTCTTGACGGCCTCGCTCTTGGTCAGGATGTCCGCGGCGTAGACGCCGGCGGGACCGGAGCCGACGACGGCGACGCGCAGCGGGCGGGCGGCGGTTCCTACAGGGGTGTTCGTTGACACGGCTGTGTTCCTTTTTCTTCTGCATCCGTTGCTCCACAAACGCCCTTTTGAGGCTTGATAACGGCAGTTGTGGAGCAATCGACGGGTGTTAGGGGGTCAGTACACGGGTCTTGGTGGTACGGGGAGCGTTCGGGGCGGTGGTGCTGTAGTCCGCGGTCTTGAAGTGCGACGGCGCGAACGGGCTGACGCGGACCACGTCGCCGATCACGATCACGGCGGGGTTCGCGACGCCGACGGCCTCCGCCTGGTCCGCAATGGTCCCGAGAGTTCCGATGGTCACCCGCTGGTTCGGCAGGTATCCATTCTCTACGATGCCAACAGGCGTCCCCTGAGGCAAACCGGCGCGGGCCAGGGAGGCTGCGGAATCGCGCAGCTGGCCCACGCCCATGAGCAGGATCACAGTGTGGTCGGCACGGGCGGGGACTTCGGAGAGTTCCTCGTGGCCGGTGACCACGCTGAAGCCCTTGGCGAGCCCGCGATGTGTGACCGGGATGCCGGCGGCGGCCGGGACGGAAATGGCCGAGGTGACGCCGGGAACCACTTCGACCTCGACGCCGTGCTGCCGGCAGAATTCGGCTTCCTCGCCGCCGCGGCCCAGGACGTACGGGTCGCCGCCCTTGAGCCGGACCACGCGGTGGCCCTGCAGGGCCTCGTCGACCAGGATCCGGTTGATCTCGGACTGCGGCACCGGATGGTGGCCGGGGGTCTTGCCGACCTCGATCACGCGGACGTCGGGGGCCAACTCGGCCAGGAGTTCACGCGGGCCGAGCCGGTCCGCCACCACGACGTCGGCCTGGCCCAGGAGCCGGCGGCCGCGGACGGTGATAAGTCCGGTGTCGCCCGGTCCGCCGCCCACGAGGGCCACCGAGCCCGTGGCTGCACCTGTGCCGGAACCACGGTGCCGGCGCAGCGGCAGGTCTCCGGTTTCCAGGGCGGTGGCGACGGCGTCCCGCAGGGCCATGGCACGGCGCGGGTCTCCCCCGGCGTTGACGGCAATCTTGACGTCGTCCACCACCGCGACGGCGGGCGTCCAGGCGGCGGAAGCTTCGTGGTCGGAGGCGTTGACGCACCAGATGCGCTGCGCCTCGGCGTCGGCGGCCACCTGGGCATCCACGGCGGCGTCGCCTGTGGCGGTCTGGACGAACCAGACGGCGTCCACGTCGGACGCGCGGTAGGTGCGCGGCTCCCAGGTGAGGAGGCCGGCGTCGGCGAGGTCGGACAGCGCCGGGCAGGCGGCGGGGGCGACGACGGTGACGCGGGCTCCGGCGTCGAGCAGTCCCTTGGCGCGCCGCGCGGCCACGGGCCCGCCGCCAACCACCAGCACGGGACGGCCGAGGAGGCGCAGCGCCGTGGGGTAAATGTCCTGAATTGCCATGCATCGACGATAGGGCGGCGTCACATGGCGGAACAACGGTGCGGAAACACCCGTTCACGCAAGGTAATGCCGCGTCACATAATTGGCGGGCATATGTGCGCAGGCTGGGAGCGGTCCGGGGGCACTTTGACGCCTGGAACAGTTATCTCGGGCCAGAATGACGGCGCGTCCGTGTCAATGTGCCCCCGCCCCGCAGGGAGCACAGGTCTCGGCCTACTTCACGGCGATGAGTTCGATCGGCCGGATGTCCGGATCCTTGGCGAGCAGGGACGGACCGTGTTGGCCGAGGGCGGCTGGAATGGCCCCGTTGAGGTGGGCCTGCCGGTCCTCCTCGGTGTCAAAAGTGTCGAAAATGCCGAAGGTGTTCTCGTTGACCCGGAACGCGTACCAGGTCCTCGTGCCCGGCTCGGTGAGCACTATCTCGCGGCCTCCGTTGAGGAAGTCCCAAACTTCCTGTTCCTTCCCCGGCTTGGCCTCGACCAGAGCCAGCAAGCCAAATTTCGGTGCCACGGCTACCTCCTGAACAGTTGTGGGATGGGGCCGAACGCCGGCCTTGTGGTGAGTCTAGGCACGCGGTTTCGGCGGAACAAGGGGCCGCCAGCGAACAGTAGAAAGCCCGACGGCCAGCATCGCCGTCGGGCATTTTGTGTTCCGGCAAGACCCCGCACACTTACCGGGTGTGATAAGCCATACAATTTACTCCGGCCGGGCTCTCCGGTCAGTCTCAACATGGGGGAAGGGGACTTCGTTGTCTCTGCACGAAAACGTCCGTACTCGGGCGCGCCCTGGCCGTATGACCAGGGCAGTAGCCACAGCCGGGAGCATCGCACTGCTCGCCGGTCTTCTGATGGCTCCGGCAGCACAGGCGCTGCCGATGGAAACAGACACTATCGCCGAACAGCCGGCACCTGCACCTGTGGGCCCGGCCACCGAGGTACCGGCACCGGTCGACCCGCCTACCGAAGCACCGGCACCAGTCGACCCGCCTACCGAAGCACCGCCGGTGGAAGTAACGCCCGCCGCTCCGGAAAACGTCAGCCCGCCGGTTATTGAGGGTGACCCTGTTGTAGGTGGCACTCTCACCTCGACGGGCGGCCAGTGGAACGGCGCCGGCTGGATCAAGTACAGCTGGATCGTCGACGGTGTCACAGTTCAAGCGGCCGACCACGCGGTTGGCGACGCTGACGTGCTTCGCATTGATCCGTCCATGACAGGCAAGACGGTCCAGCTAACGGTGCTGGCGTCGCTGGAGGCCCAGGGGCCCGGCACCCAGCTGGCCGCCTCGCCGGTAACGGTTCGTCCGGGAACCTTCGTGGCGGTCAGCTGGAGCAACGCCGTAGCTGGGAAACCCGTCGTCGGGCAGACGTTGTCGCTCAGCGTACCGACGTGGAGCAACACTCCGGTCCAGGGTGCCGCAATCGGCTACCAGTGGTACCGCGGAGCTGGTTCCATCACTGGTGCGACCGGGCCGAGCTACACGGTGACTGCCGCCGATGACGCCCAGAAGCTCTGGGCCAAGGTGACGCTCTCCGCGCCGGGATTCACCTCAGTGATGTTGACTTCTGCTCAAGTCACCGGTGGGAAGGGAAGCTTCGCGTCGGCGCCGGTACCGACGGTCAGCGGTGTCGCCAAGGTGGGCCAGCTGCAGACCGCCAATGCGGGCACGTGGGCGCCGACCGGTGCCACGCTGTCCTACCAGTGGTACCGCGGAACGGCAGCCATCGTTGGCGCAGTCAGCCGCGCCTACACCACCACTGCACTCGACTACCGGAAGACGCTCAAGGTGAGGGTGCGTGCATCCAAGTCCGGCTACACAACGCTGGACCGCTACTCGGCTGCCCGCTCGATTGCTGCCGGGACCATCGTGGCCACCAGGTCGCTGACGGTAGTCGGAACCCACCGCTACGGACAAACGGTGAAGGTTTCTCAGGGGTGGACTGCCGGTTCAACCATCCGGTACCAGTGGTACCGGAACGGAGTCGCTGTCAGGGGCGGGACCGGTTCCGCCCTGTACCTTAACAGCGGCTACATCGGCGCCCGGGTGAACGTAAGGGTCACAGTCTCCAAGGCCGGATACACGACCCGCTCGGCCACCACTCGGGCAATCTCCGTGGGCAAGGCAGTAATCACGTTGAAGTCAGCCCCCAGGGTCACCGGGGCAACGTCTCGGGGCTCGATCCTGACGGCCAACGTCGGCACCTACGCGCCGGCACCGTCGGCCTACGCCTACCAGTGGTACCGCAACGGCGCCGCGATCTCCGGCGCCCGCTACCGCACCTACCGTCTCAATGCCGCGGACAACGGCCGCTCCATCACGGTCCGTGTGTCTGCCAGCCGGATCTACTCGGACACCCGGGTCACCATGAGCCCGGCCCTGAAAGTGCCTGTTTGGCCGGTGACGGTCCTTCGTGGTGACGGCACGTATCGGGTCGGAACCCAGATCAAGCCGGGGCTGTACAAGGCAACGGGGACCGGCAGCGGATGCTACTGGGAGGCTGTCAGTGGATTCTCCGGCAGCCTGAGTCAGATCAATGCCAACTACTTTGGAACGGCCCGGACATACGCCCAGATCCTCCCGGGAGACGTCGGGTTCAAGTCCGACGGCTGCGGCTCGTGGACCACCGTCCCTTCCACCGGGGCCAAGTCCACTCGGATCACGACCGATGGCACATACCGAGTCGGCATCGACATCCTGCCCGGAACGTACTACGGATACAGCGCCGGAGACTCCTGCTACTGGGCCACGCTCAGCGGTTTCCGGGGTGCATTGGACGACATCATTGACAACTACTTCGGCGCGGCCTGGACCATCGTCACAATCCCGGCCGGAACAAGGGCCTTCGAAGTCAGCGACTGCGGCACCTTGACGCGCCGCTAGTACCTCACGAGCACGACAGCAGGGCCCGACGGCGATTCCCGCCGTCGGGCCCTGCTGCTGTCTGACGCCGACCCCGCGTTGCTTGGGGCGATGGGGACCTAGCGGGTGCTGCCGGAGAGGAGGCCCCGACGGCGGAGCAGCCGCTTTTCGATCGGGGCGAAGACGAGCAGTTCGATCAGGATGCCGACGGCGAGGATCAGCAGGATGGCGGACATCGCGATGGTCATGTCGGACAGGTCACGGCCCTGATTCAGCATGGAGCCGAGCCCAAAGCCGATCGTGCCGCCCACGGCGATGATTTCCGCTGCCATCAGCGAGCGCCACGAGAACGCCCACCCCTGCTTGAGGCCGCCGAGGTACCCGGGCAGGGCCGCCGGCAGGATGATCTGCAGGGCCAGCTGAAGCCGGGACGCACCCAGGACCTTTCCGACGCTGCGGTACTGCGGGGGAATCTGGTCCACACCAGAGATCAGGCCGTTGATAATCGAGGGAATTGCTCCCATGAAGACGACGAAATACACCGTGGCGTCGGTGAGGCCGAACCAGAGGATGGCTGCCGGCACCCAGGCCACGGACGGCAGGACCTGCAGCCCGGAAATCAGTGGACCGAAGGCCCGGCGCAACGGTGTCACCTGGGCCAGGAGGAGCCCCACCGGAGTCGCGATGACCACACTGATCAGGAAGCCCACGACGCCGCGCTGCAGCGAGGTCCAGACAGCCTCCTGCAGCGTGCCCTCGCCCCACAGGGTTCCGATCTGGCCGATGACATCCAGCGGGCCGGGCACGATGTCGCGCCGCTTGAAGCCAAGGGACACGTACAACTGCCAGAGGATGACCAGCACCGCGAGCGCAGCCACCGGCAGCAGGATCCGGCTCCAGTCGATGCGGACCTTGCGGATGGAGTCGGACTGCAGGGAATCGAGGCCCGCCTCGAGCTCGCGCAGGTCTTCCTTGCCGGTGGAGGAACGGGTCAGCGCCGCGGTGACCTTGCGGGTCTCGGCCGGGGCTTCCGCCACGGGAAGTTGGTTACTTGGCATGGCGGCGGATCTCCTCGCGTAGCCGGGCGGTGATTTCGCCGGTGAGCTGGCCGGCCAATCCGGCGTCGGTGCGGTGTTCTTCGCTGACGTGCCATTCCCGCACCACGCGGCCGGGCCGGGAGGAGAGCAACAGCACCCGTTGGCCAAGCCGGACGGCCTCGCGGACGTTGTGGGTGACGAAGACGATGGTCCGGCCGGTTTCCTTCCAGATACGTTCGAGCTCGTCATGGAGCAGGTCCCGCGTGATCGCGTCCAGGGCCGCGAACGGCTCGTCCATGAGGAGCAGCTGCCGGTCCTGGGCCAGCGACCGGGCCAAGGACACACGCTGGCGCATCCCGCCGGAGAGTTCGTGGGGCCGTTTGTCCCCCGCCTCGCCCAGGTGCACCAGCTCCAGCAACTCCCCCGCCCGGACCCTTCGGTCGGCTTTCCCGACACCGCGCAGCTTTAGGGCCAGCTCGATGTTCTCCCGCGCGGTCAGCCAAGGAAACAGTGCCGCGTCCTGGAACATGAAGGCGGCGCCGTCGCTGGGCACTTCAAGGGCGCCCGACGTCGGGGCGTCCAGTCCCGCCATGATGTTGAGCAGGGTGGACTTGCCGCAGCCGGACGCACCGAGCAGGGCGACGAACTCGCCCTGCTCGATGGTGGCGTTGACGTCGTCCAGTACCGGGGCGCCGTCGCCGAAGCGCTTGCCCAGGTTTTCCAGTACGACTGGCATGGTCTGGTCCTTACTGTTGTGGCGGATGGCTGGAAGCCAAGGAGCTAGTCCCTGCCAAGCCCTTCGGCGGAGATCTTCTTGCCGGCCGCACTCTCCCCCAGGACACTGTTGAGGGCTGTGAGGTCGAAGATGCCGTTGATGTCGGCCTGCTTGGTGGTGCCGGCGTCGACGCCGTCCTGGAGCAGTTTCTTGTACGTCCCGGCTAGCGGGTCGGTGGTGAAGACAATGTTCTTCAGGGACCGGTCGATCACGTCGGCCGGCAACGCCTTGCCGGCGGCTGCCTTGAGTCCGGCATTGAGGACGGTGGCCTTCTCGGCGGCGGACGCCGCGTTGAGCCAGGCCACGGATTCAACATGGCCCTTGAGGAGCGCCTTTACGGTGGCGGGGTGCTCGGCCGCGAACTTCTTGTTGACGATCAGGATGGTGGTGACGAACTCGCCCTTCTTCCACAGGTCCTTCTCGTCGACCAGGACCTTCGCGCCGGCCTGGAGCACCAGGCGGGAGGCCCAGGGCTCCGGCAGCCACGCGCCGTCGAGCTTGCCGTCCTGGAACAGCTTCAGGGTCTGGGCGTTCTCGGTCGGGTTGATCGCGACGTCGCCGCTGCCGTCCGTGGAGGTCTTGAACCCCTGCTTGCCGAGCCAGGCCCGGAGCGCCACGTCCTGGGTGCCGCCGAGCTGAGGCGACGCGAGCGTCTTGCCCTTGAGGTCGGCCGCCGAGTTGATGCCGGGCTTGACCACCAGCTGCGCTCCGCCAGCCGTGGCGCCGGCGATGATGCTGATCGACTCGCCGTGGCTCTTGACATAGGAGTTGATGGCCGGGTTGGGGCCGATGTAGGTGGCGTCAATGGCGCCGGCGTTGAGGGCCTCGATCGCGGCTGGGCCGGCGTTGAAGACCTGTGTGCTGAGCTTGGTCTGGCCGAGTTCCTTGGCGACGAACCCCTTGTTGACACCCACCAGGGCCGGGCCGTGGGTGATGTTGCCAAAGTAGCCGAGCCTGAGCTCGGTGGCCGGGCCGGTGTCCGCCGCGGCCGCCGCCGGGGCGGTTTCCGGGCTGCGGGACAGCGAGGAGGCCACGGCTGCGCCGGCGCCGATCAGGAGCACCAGCCCTGCGACGAGGGCGATCTCCAGGGTGCGCCTGCGTTTGGGTTTGCCGGTCTCGCCAGCGACGATCCGGGTGGTACCGGGCTGCGTGCCGGGCTCGGGGTTTTCGGGGGTGCGTGACATGGGTGAAGTCCTGTTCTCGGGTGCGTGCGAAAGGGCCGGGCGGGATGGTCAGCGCCGGCGACATCGCCCCTGGAAGTCCCTGCGGGGGAGGCCGGGGAACCGTTCCTTTGTCTTCATTCATTCACCATAGGGAGTGTCATATTCGCCGTTCAACGGCCCGGAAACCGGGGGTCACGCGGGTTCACGCAGCGTCACATTCGGCCCCAAAAGACGGCAGCTTGTTTCCCGGACCGCCGCACAGGGCGACCGACCGGGAAACAAGCTGCGCCCGTGTGACACGTGGCCTAGATCGAGTAGCGCTCGTCCTCGTGGTCGCCGGGGTGGTCGTTGACCAGGCCCGCGGCGAGGGTGTTGCCGTCGAGCGGGTCGATCACCAGGAACGCCCCGGTGCGGCGGTGGTGCAGGTAGTTCTCCAGCGGAAGCGGCGCGGCCAGCCGAAGCTGCGCGTGCCCGATGTCGTTGAGTTCCAGGGTGGTGGTCGGCTCCAGGCCGAAGCTGGCGAGGTCCAGCTTGCCCGTCACGTTCCGGACCAGCGCCTGGACCGTGCGGGTGCCGTGCTTGACCAGGACCTTGGTGCCCTCCCGGAGCGGCTTGGGTGAGAGCCAGCAGAGCGCAGCATACAAATCGGCCGAAGCCTCCCGGATGGTCCCCGCGGCCGCGATCGTGTCACCGCGGGCGACGTCGAACTCATCCGCCAGGCGCAAGGCCACGGACTGCGGGGCCACGGCCTCGGTGAGCTCGTCTCCGGCAAAGTCGATGCCGGTCACGGTGGTCCTGCGCGGGGCTTGGCCCGGCGTCAGGATGCTGACCTGGTCCCCCACCTTCACGGAGCCCTCAGTGATCTGGCCGGCGTAAGCGCGGTAGTCCCGGTACGCCTCGGCGTCGAGCCCGCCGGCGATCGCGTCGGGCGCGAGCGCCCCCTGCGGCCGGACCACCAGCTGGACCGGGAAACGGAAGCTCTCCAGGTGGCTCTCGAGTTCGTCCGCAGCCGGCAGTGTTTCGAGGACTTCCAGCAGCGCCGGGCCGTCGTACCACGGGGTGCGCTCCGAGGCGTCGACCACGTTGTCACCGTCGAGGGCGGACACGGGGATGACCCGGAGATCTGCGACCCCGTCGGAACCCAGCCCGAGCTCGCGGCCGACCTGCTGGACGTCCGCCTCGATCTCGCGGAACACGTCCTCGCGGAAGTCCACGAGGTCGATCTTGTTCACGGCCACAATCACGTGCGCCACGCGCAGCAGCTGCAGCACCGACAAGTGCCGGCGCGTCTGCTCCAGAACACCCTTGCGGGCGTCGATGAGCACGACGACGGCGTCCGCGGTGGACGCACCGGTCACCGTGTTCTTGGTGTACTGCACGTGCCCGGGGCAGTCGGCGAGGATGAAGCTGCGGCGGTCCGTGGCGAAGTAGCGGTAGGCGACATCGATGGTGATGCCCTGCTCGCGCTCCGCGCGCAGGCCGTCGGTCAGCAGGGCGAGGTCGATCGCTTTTGTGCCGGTGGCCCCTTCGCCGCCGAACCCTCGGTCCGCGGAGGTGCGGGCGACGGCGTCAAGCTGGTCGGCAAGGATCGCCTTCGAGTCGTGCAGGAGGCGGCCCACCAACGTGGACTTGCCGTCGTCGACGGAGCCTGCCGTAGCGAAGCGGAACAGCGTGGTGGGCAGCGCCGCGGCAACGAGGTCCGGGCCCGGGAGAAACGTTTCCGTGCTCATTAGAAATAGCCGTCCTTCTTGCGGTCTTCCATGGCGGCCTCGGAGATGCGGTCATCGGCCCGGGTGGCGCCACGTTCGGTGATGGTCGAGGCGGCAACCTCGATGACGACGTCGCGCACGGTGGCGGCGGCCGATTCCACAGCGCCGGTGCAGGACATGTCTCCGACGGTCCGGTAGCGGACGGTCTTGGTGATGACTTCCTCGTGTTCGCGCGGCTGGGAGACTTCGCCAACGGCGCGCCACATGCCGTCGCGGGCAAAGACTTCGCGGTCGTGGGCGTAGTACAGGCCCGGCAGCTCGATGTTCTCGCGCTCGATGTAACGCCACACATCCAGTTCGGTCCAGTTGCTGATCGGGAAGGCCCGGACGTGCTGGCCCACGGTGTGCCGGCCGTTGTAGAGGTTCCACAGCTCGGGCCGCTGGTTGCGGGGGTCCCACTGGCCGAACTCGTCGCGCAGGCTCAGGATCCGTTCCTTGGCCCGGGCCTTGTCCTCGTCCCGGCGCCCGCCGCCGAAGACGGCATCGAACTTGTTGCGCTGGATCGCATCTAGCAGCGGGACGGTCTGCAGCGGGTTGCGGGTGCCGTCGGCACGCTCGGCCAGCTCACCCGAGTCAATGAACTCCTGGACAGAGCCGACAACCAGCTTCAGGCCCAGCCGTTCCACGGTGCGGTCACGGAAGTCGATGACCTCGGGGAAGTTGTGGCCGGTGTCCACGTGCAGCACCGGGAAGGGCACCTTGCCAGGCCAGAAGGCCTTGGTGGCCAGGTGCAGCATCACCACGGAATCCTTGCCGCCGGAGAACAGCAGCGCAGGCTTCTCGAACTCGGCAACAACCTCGCGGATGATGTGAATGGCCTCGGACTCGAGCGTGTCCAAGCTGGAAAGGCGTGAACCTGCGACGCCGATTGCCGCCCCCGCCCCTGCGCCGCGCGGCTGATCTTCGATCAGCCCAGCGCGCGGCTCCGACAGGCCCGATGCCACTCCCTGGGCGGCAATCGGCGTCTCAGCTGAGTCATTGTCCAGCACCGACAGCTCCAGGTCCTCGTTGGTGATTTGAGTTCTCATACGTGTAGTCCGCATTCTGTCTTGTCGGTTCCTGCCCAGCGTCCGGCGCGGGGGTCATCGCCGGGCGCCACCTTGCGGGTGCAAGGCTGGCAGCCAATGGACGGGTAGCCCTGTGAAAGCAGCGGGTTGACGGGAAGAAGATTGTCGTCGGAGTACTGCACCAGCTGGTCGAAGGTCCAGGCCGCCACCGGGTTGACCTTGACCAGGCCATTGGCCTCGTCCCAGGTGATCAGCGGCGTGTTGGTGCGGGTGGGCGCCTCGTCGCGGCGGACTCCCGTGAACCAGAGCTCGTAGCCGGCCAGGGTGCGGCGCAGCGGAGCCACTTTGCGCAGGGCGCAGCACTGGGCGGGGTCGCGGGTAAAGAGGTCCTTGCCCAGGAGCCGGTCCTGCTGCTCCACGGTGTTCTCCGGCAGCACGTCCACCACGTTGACACGCAGGTTGGCCGCCACCTCGTCGCGCGTCGCGTGCGTCTCCGGGAAGTGGTAGCCGGTCTCCAGGAACAGGACGTCGACGCCGGGGAGCTGGTCCGCGACAAGCGCCGGCAGGACGGCGTCCGCCATGGAGCAGGCGACGGCGACCGCGGGCAGCTCGAAATTGCGGGCCACCCAGGCGATGACATCGCGGGCGGGGGCGTCCCAGCCGAGCTCGGCGGCGCCGGCCTCGGCGAGGGCCTTGAGCTCGTCGTGGGATCGGAGCGCAACCGTCACTGGAGATCACCCTCCTCCGCGGCGAATGCCCACTCGGCGAAGCTTTGGCCCTCGGAGCGGTCGGCGACGAACTTCCGGACCACGCGTTCCACGTAGTCGGGCAACTCGCCGGCCGTGACCTTCAGGCCGCGGACGGTGCGGCCGAGGCCTGCCTCCTCGCGGCTGTCGGACGCCAGCCCGCCGCCGAGGTGGACCTGGAAGCCCGGGGTGGGGTCGCCGTCGGGCGTCGGCAGCATCATGCCCTTGAGGCCGATGTCCGCCGTCTGGATCCGGGCGCAGGAGTTGGGGCAGCCGTTGATGTGCAGGGACAGCGCCTGGGGCAGCTGCTTGCTCTCGGCGAGGTCGGCCAGGCGGCGCTCGAGCTCGGCAACCGCCGTCGCCGCCGTGACCTTCGTTTCCACGATGGCGAGCTTGCAGAACTCGATGCCGGTGCAGGCGATGGTGCCGCGGCGGAACACGGACGGCCGGGCGGACAGGCCCAGGGCGTCGAGCTCGGCCACGAGCGGGTCCACCTCGTCCTTGGGCACATCGAGCACTACGAGCTTCTGGTGCGGGGTGGTGCGCAGGCGCTGTGAGCCGCGGGCTTCCAGGGTGTCCGCGAGTTTGACCAGCTGGCCGCCGGAGAGGCGGCCGGCCAGTGGTGTGGCGCCGATGAAGAACTTGCCGTCCCTCTGTTCGTGCACGCCGATGTGGTCGCCGGGCGTGGACGGCTTGGGCGCGGCGGGGCCGTCGGAGAGCTTGTAGCCGAGGTATTCGTCCTCGAGGACCTGGCGGAATTTCACCGGTCCCCAGTCGGCCAGCAGGAACTTCAGGCGGGCCTTGGTGCGCATGCGCCGGTAGCCGTAGTCGCGGAAAATGCTGGTGACGCCGAGCCACACGTCGGCGGCCTGGTCCGGCCGGACGAAGGCGCCGAGGCGCTTGCCCAGCATCGGGTTGGTGGAGAGGGCGCCGCCCACCCAGAGGTCGTAGCCGATGCCGAGTTCGGGGTGGACCAGGCCCACCAGGGCGACGTCGTTGATCTCGTGCACCACGTCCTGGCTGGGGTGGCCGGTGATGGCGGTCTTGAATTTGCGCGGCAGGTTGGCAAGTTCCGGGTCACCGATGAACCGTTCGGCGAGTTCCTGGATCAGCGGCGTGGGGTCGATGATCTCGTCTTTGGCGATGCCCGCAACCGGGGAGCCGAGGATGACGCGGGGGACGTCGCCGCAGGCTTCCGTGGTGGACAGCCCCACGCCCTCGAGCCGGCGCCAGATCTCGGGCATGTCTTCCACCCGGATCCAGTGCAGCTGGATGTTCTGGCGGTCCGTGAGGTCGGCCGAGTCGCGGGCAAAGTCCACGGAGATCTGGCCGATGACGCGCAGCTGCTCGGTGGTGAGCGCTCCGCCGTCGATCCTCACACGGAGCATGAAGTATTTGTCTTCGAGTTCGTGCGGCTCAAGGGTGGCGGTCTTGCCGCCGTCGATCCCGGGTTTGCGCTGGGTGTACAGGCCCCACCAGCGGAAGCGGCCGTGCAGGTCGGTGCCGTCGATCGAGTCAAAGCCGTGCTTGGAGTAGACGGACTCGATACGCTCGCGGACGTTGAGGCCGTTGTCTTCCTGTTTCCAGGTCTCGTTGGCGTTCAGCGGCGTGGTGCCGTCCACTTTCCACTGCCCGTGCGGCTTTGCGGCCGGACGGGAGGGGCGTTTGGTGCGGCCGGCGGCAGCCTCGTCCGTGGACGCTCCGGCTAGAGCTGTATCAGTCATGCATCGACTGTAGGGGCGGCCGTAATGCCGTCACAAAGGTTCAGAAACGGGGAGTCACCTAGGGAAATATTTCGTCACGAACCGCCGGAAAGCCTTGAAGTAGCCACGCGGCTGTGCAGTTACGGGGGCCGTCAGGGCCGGTGTTGTGGGGCTGCGGCCAGCGCGGCGTCGTAGCGTTCCAGGGCAATTTCGGCGAGGACCGGCGAGGGCAGGAGCGGGGCCGTCACAAGGTCCGCGCCGGCCTTGGCCAACTGATCATGGAAGAAGCCGGGCGCCAGGAGATAGGAGGCGATGACCACGCGGCCGCCCAGGTCCACCGCACCGGCCGACTCCCCCGCACCGGCACCGCCGGCGGCCTCCTCGCGGAGCATGGCGACGGCGTCGGGAACCGAGGGCTTGGCGGAGGCGCCGTAGCCGGCCACGATCCGGTTGGAACGCAGCGCACGGAGCTGGTCCGTGAGTTCCTCGACATTCTGTGCGGCGCTGGGGTCGGAGGAGCCGGCGGCGGCGAGGACGACGGCGTCGTTGTCCGTCACCCCGGCCTCGCGCAGCCGCTGATCCAGCAGCGCAGCGAGCCGCGGATCCGGCCCCAGCGGCGCCGCGGCAAGAGTGTCCGGCCGGCTCTTCACGGCCCGGGCGATGTCCACCTTGACGTGGTAGCCGACGCTCAGCAGCAGCGGAACCACGACGGCGGTTTCCCCTTCCGGAAGGCCTGTCACGACGGCCGGCAGGTCCGGGTCCTGCACGTCGACGTAGGCCTCGCGGACGTCCAGCCCGGGACGGAGCCCCGCGATGCCGTCCCGGAGCGCGTTGACCTCCGCGGCCCCGTGCGGGCTCGACGTGCCATGGGCGCAGGCGATCAGGATGGGGCTATTCATAGCCGTTAGCGTAACCTTGGAGCCGCCCTATCCGCCCCCTTGTTATCGACCGGGACGCTTCATGACCTTCTCCTTCAGCATTGTCCTGGTCTGGCTTGACCTGGCCGGCGTCTTCTTCTTTGCGGTCTCCGGCTCGCTGCTCGCGGCGCGGAAGCAGTTCGACATCATTGGCTCGCTGCTCCTGGCCTCTGTGGTCAGCCTTGGCGGCGGTGTCATCCGTGACATCATCATCAGCGCGGGCCCGCCCGCCGCGTTCACCAACCCGGGGTATTTGGCGCCGCCCCTCCTCGCCACAGTGCTGGTGTATTTCCTGTTCTCCAGCGTCCAGCGCTTCACTTCGCTGCTGATCCTGTTCGACGCCGGCGGGCTGGCCCTGTTCTGCATCACCGGCACCCTGAAGGCCCAGGCGGCCGGGATGAATCCCGTGGCCGCCGTCCTGCTGGGTGTCACGACGGCGGTGGGCGGCGGCCTGCTGCGGGATATCACCGCCAACGAGGTGCCGCAGCTCTTCGACCCCAAGGATCTGTACGCGCTGCCGGCGTTCGCCGGGTCCGTATCGACCGTGATCCTGTCCCTCACGGGGACCTTTACCGCGGTGACTGCCTGCGCCGTCGCCGGGATCGTCTTCGCCTTCCGGGTCACGGCCTGGCGGCGCCACTGGTACGTTCCGCTGGCGGTGCGCGGCTGGCACCGGCTGGGCCTGGACACGGCGGAAAACGACCGCTAGGGATTAGCTAGGATAAGACCATGACTGACATGTTCCTCGAGAAATTCCGCGCGCTTGTCCCGAAGTATCTCGAAGACGAATGGCAGGAAGAAGATGGCCTCCCGGCGGGCGAGCTCGACGCCGCCCTGGCCGAACACCAGTTCCAAGTCCCGATGGTCCTGCGCGAGTTCTACCTGGCCGTCGGCGGCTGCGAGGACATCATGGAGGCCTACCACTACTTCTGGGACCCCGAAGAGCTCGAGGTCGATGACGAGGGTTTCCTCATGTTCCTCGAGGACGAGGAGGAGCAGTTCACCTGGGGCTTCCGCGTGGGGGACCTCAGCATCCCGGATCCCATCGTGTACCGCCGGAACAACGCCCGCGGCCAGTGGAAGAGCGAGGAAGGGACCTTCTCCGAATTCGTCTTCGACATGTTCGAGTGGGCCTTCAACGACGAGGACGAGGACTAGGCTTCCGCGGCCTCCCCTGGACTCAGCCGGGGCACGGGGGTCCGGCTTCCTCCGCCGCCGCCGATTCTCCCCGTGTTTGGCGTCCCTCACCGGAGTGTCCGGCCGAACCGCGGGTATTCTGCGGCGTCGGAAGTTCAAACCTGGGGAAATTCAGCGGATGACTCGGCCGCGTAGCACCTGCCACACCTCATCGACGACCTTCTGCGGGTTGTAGACGACGTCGTGATACCCGTACCGGAGCACGGCGTAGCCCGTCAGCGTGCTGGCGTTGTTCCGCCCCCGGTCCTTCTTGACCTGCGCCGGCTCAAGATGGGTGCTCCCGTCGATCTCCACGATCAGGAATCCTTCAAGCAGGAAGTCGACAATCCCGATCCCCGGCAGGTTCACCTGCGTCTGGATGTAGATTCCCTGGCTCTGAAAGAGCAGCCTGGCAACGACCTCGACCGCCGAGTCCGCCGTGCCGTCGACCAGGTCCAGGACTGCGCGGGCGGCCCCGTTCCGGTTTCCCGGCAGCCGCTGCCTGAGGTAATCGAGGGTGGTGCGGCCCTGCAGCAAGGCACTTTCCACCATGACGGCGGCATCGACCGCGGGCAGGCAGCGCAACGCATGGAGCAGGGTGTCCGTCAGGCTGGCCACGGGCTGCGGAGTTCCCGCCGGGACCAGGCTTCCGCGATGGATGACCACTCCGGGCGCTGAGCCGTGTGCGCACAGCAGATGCAGCCGTTCGGGCTCGTGCAGGCGCCAAATGCCATGGAACGGCGCGGCCGAGGCGCAGCAGAGCGTTCCATTCGCGAGCACGGCAGCCACGAAGTCCGCCCGCGCCCCGGGCAGCGCCACCACCCCATGGCGGAGGCGACGAATTTCCCCTGCCGCGACCGCATTCCTGATGCTCCGCTCAGAGAAGCCAGCCTGCAACAGCGTCCCGGTCCGGGCCACCGAGCCGGCGTACTTGAGGTAACCAGTGAGGTCCATGAACCCAGCACAGCCCCGGACCGGATGATCCAACAGCCGTGTTGGCGCTTATGTGGAAACTTTCGGCGCCGATTCTCCCCGGGTTTGGCGCCGCCGCACGGCGTGCCGCCACCGTTCTAGCGCTCCCCGATCCAGAGGTGGGGAGATTCCGCCACGGCAGCTACGAAATCCCGTGACAAACAATTTACAAAATCTCTGGACAGTGTGACATTTCTGTCATAGGCTCTTTCTTGGGTTCACCAAATGCCTCCGGTGGATCTGATGCGAACGGAGAAATGGCCCCGGTTCGACACAACGGAAGACTCGGACGTTGTGAGGAACCGGGGCCATTCCGTTTAAGAACAGACAAGCCGGATGGAGCGAATCGGACGCGCCCGACCGGAGCCAGGCCGATCAAGCGGGCCAGGCCGGTCAACCGGGATGGCCGGCCGGATCAGCTGCTGCGGTCCACGACCGCGTGGGCGAAGCTGGTCAGCGAGGCCTTCACGACGCCTTCGGGCAGCGGGGCAAGGGCGGCAATGGCCTCATCGGCCCAGGCGCGCGCCACCACCCAGGACTGTGCGGTGACGGGGTGTTCCCGGAGTCCGGCCACAGCGGCGGCCAGGGCCTCGTCCGAGCTGAGGTCACCGTCGATCAGCGTCAGCAGTTCGACGGCGGTCTGGTCACCGTCGCGGGCGGCGTTGCGCAGCAGCAGCACCGGCAGGGTGGGGATGCCTTCGCGCAGGTCGGTTCCAGGGGACTTGCCGGACTTGACCTTGATCCCGGTGACGTCGATCACGTCGTCGGCGAGCTGGAAGGCCACGCCGACTTTCTCGCCGTACTCGACCAGCATGGGCTCGTAGGCCTGGTCGGCGCCGGAGAAGATTGCGCCAAGCTGTCCGGACGCGGCCACCAGCGAGCCCGTCTTGTCCGCGATGACGGACAGGTAGTGCGCCAGGGGGTCCTCGTCCGGCCGCGGCCCCACGGTCTCGTGCAGCTGGCCCAGGCAGAGCCGTTCAAAGGTGCGTGCCTGGATGCCCAGCGCACGGGAGCCGAGCTCCGAGACCAGGATGGAGGCGCGCGCAAAGATGAGGTCGCCGGTCAGGACGGCGACGGAGTTGCCCCAGACCTCGTGGGCCGTGGGCGCCCCACGGCGGAACGGCGCGGAGTCCATGACGTCGTCGTGGTACAGGGTGGCGAGGTGCGTCAGTTCGACGACGACGGCGGCCTGCACCACCGCGGGCAGGGAGGCGTCGCCAAGGTGGGCGCACAGCAGGGTCAGCAGCGGGCGGATGCGCTTGCCGCCGGCTTCCACGAGGTGACGCGACGTTGCGTCAGCCAGGGGATCGGAATTGGCAATGGCTTCGCGCAACCTTTTCTCCACGCGCGCCAGGTTGGTCGTAAGCGCGGGACCCAGCTCGGGGTCGCCCGCAATGGCCGCGAAGCCTGCCGGCAGTTGGAGGCCGGTGGCGATCGCGGTGGTGTTGAGGTCGGGTTCAGAGCCCGGCAGGCCGTGTCCGGCATGCGTCCAGCTTTGGTCTGCAGATTTGGTCACGGGTTAACCCTAACTTTTGTTGCGGAAACCGCGGAGTCGGTGCCGGAGTTCGGAACACTGGCCTTGGTGGACGTGGCCTGATTGGATGTGGCGGGGACCAGGGATTCCAGGACCCGGATGACCCGGTCCTCGAAGCCCTTGGCGGCAGGATCGGTGAGGTTGGCCAGCATCCGCACCACGAAACGCATGAGCATGGGGACAGGCATGCCGGTCCGGAGGGCCAGTTTCATGACGGCCGGCTTGCCGATCAGGGCGGCGAACGCCCGGCCCAGCGTGAAGTGTGAGCCCCACTGCTGCCGCACGTAGTCGGCGTACCGGGCCAGGTGCGCGTCGGCGTCGGCCGCGCTCCAGCCGGCCGACGCGGACCGGGCCGCGCCGTCGATGATGAATTCGGCCGCAAAGCGGGCGGACTCCATGGCGTAGGAGATGCCCTCGCCGTTAAACGGGGAAACCATGCCGCCGGCGTCGCCGAGCAGCAGCAGTCCCGGAGAGTAGTGCGGGGTGCGGTTGAAGCCCATGGGCAGCGCGGCGCCGCGGATCTCGCCCACCTGGTTGTCCGGGCTGAAGCCCCAGTCGGCGGGCATGCCGGCGGTCCATTCGCGCAGCACCTGCTTGTAGTCCAGCTTGCCGAAGTCCTTCGAGGAGTTCAGGATCCCCAGGCCCACGTTGGAGGTCCCGTCGCCGACGCCAAAGACCCAGCCGTAGCCGGGCAGGAGTTTGCCGTCGCGGCCGGGAAGCTCCAGCCAGCCCTCCATCCAGTCGTCCTCGTGCCGCGGCGAGGTGAAGTAGGTCCGCACGGCCACGCCGAGCGGACGGTCGTCGCGCTTGCCGATGCCCAGCGAGACGGCGGTACGCGTCGAGTTGCCGTCCGCCGCGAGGACGACGTCGGCGGTGAAGTCGCGAGTTTCGCCGGTCTTGCGCCCCGAGTTGTCCAGCAGCGCGGCGCGGACGCCGGTCACCCGGCCATCTTCGGAGCGCAGGGCCTCGGTGACGCTGTGGCGTTCCAGCACGACGGCGCCCGCGGACTGGGCGTGGCGGGCCAGCTGTTCATCGAAGCCGAGCCGGGTCCGGATCAGCCCGTACTGCGGGAAGTCAGCAACCTCCGGCCAGGGCAGTTCGATCGTGCGGCCGCCGGCGATCAGGCGCAGGCCCTTGTTCCGCCGCCAGCCCTCGGTTTCAGGATGCGCCAGTCCCAGCTTCTGGATCTCGCGGACCGCGCGGGGAGTCAGGCCGTCGCCACAGACCTTCTCGCGGGGAAAGCTGGTTTTCTCCAGCACCGTGACGTCAAGGCCTGCTTTGGCAAGGTAGTAGGCGGCGGTGGATCCGGCCGGGCCCGCTCCGACGATCAGTACATTCACGACGCGTAGCGGCTAACGCCCGGGCCGGGTGATGTTGCGGCGCAGCTTGGCCACGGGTCCCGTGTGGGCTGCCAGCGCGGCCGCACCCGCGGCGCGGCCAGTCGAGGGGCCGGCCAGCGGTTTCTGGGCCCGGTGCACGGCGACGATGCCGCCGCTGAGGTTGCGGTAGGTGACGGATTCCCAGCCGGCCTCCTGCAGCCAGGCCGCGAGGTGGTCCTGGTCCGGCCAGGCGCGGATGGACTCGGCGAGGTAGACGTAGGCGTCGGGGTTGGAGGAGACCTTGACGGCGATGGCCGGCAGGGCCCGCATGAGGTATTCCGTGTACATGGTCCGCCACAGCGGCACCACGGGCTGGGAGAATTCCGCGATGACCAACCGGCCGCCGGGTTTGGTGACCCGCAGCATCTCGGCCAGGGCCTTCTTCGGCTCGTTGACGTTGCGCAGGCCAAAGGAGATCGTGCTGGCATCAAAAGTGTTGTCCGCGAACGGCAGGCGGGTGGCATCCCCGGCGATGAAGTCGATGTCCGGGCGGCGGCGCTTGCCTACCTTGAGCATGCCAAGGGAGAAATCGCAGGCAATGACGTTGATCCCGGCGTCGGCATACGGCTCGCTGGAGGTGCCGGTGCCGGCGGCGAGGTCCAGGACGCGCTGGCCGGCCGAGACGCCCACGGCCTCCACCACCACCTTGCGCCAACGCCGCGTCTGCCCCATCGACAGGACATCGTTGACGACGTCGTATTTGGGGGCGACGTCGTCAAACATCGTGGCTACTTCGTCCGGACGCTTATCCAAGGATGCTCGGTTCACCCTGACATTGTCTCAAATGATCGGCGTCCCCACGAACGGGGCGCCAATCAGCGCGGCTTCCACCTGCGGGAACGGCCACGGCCGCGCCGTTCAGCCCCCGCGGAGCCCGTTTCTCCACGGCACGGGCGATCACGGGCTAGTGTTGTGCCATCATGACGAGCACGTTCCGCACCTTGACAGTCCCCCTCGATGCCGAAACATTCCCCGGGGGCGTGCCGTCGTTTCTGGTTCGGGACGATGTCCTCTGCTGGACCCGCCGCGAGGCCGGGCTCGTGGGCTTCGGCGAGATCGCCCGGTTCACCGCCACCGGCCCCGAACGGTTCCTGGAGGCGGACATCTGGTGGCGCCATCTGGTCCTGGAGGCGGACATCGAGGACGCGGTGGACTGCCCCGGCACCGGCCCGGTCGCTTTTGGGTCCTTCGCCTTCTCCAAAGCTTCCGCCCACGAGTCCCGCCTGCTGGTCCCCGAAATCGTCGTGGGGCTCCGTGACGGCCAGGCTTGGCTAACCCAGCTCACGCTTGACGGCGGCGAACTCACCGAGGCGGGCGCCCGCGCCGCCCTGGACCGCTGGCTTCGCAGCACCAGCGCCAGCGGCGCTACGGACGGTGCCGAAAGCGCTGTGCTGGACGACCCGACGCCGGGAACCGCGCCGGCAGGTGGCGCCGTCGTACGTCCTTTGCCGTTGGCTGCAGGCGCAACTCTGCACACGGGCTCGCTCAGCGAGGAAGACTGGATGGCCGCTGTTGCCGCGGGCGTCGAGGAGATCAGGACCGGAGCCCTGGAGAAGCTGGTGCTGGCCCGCGACGTCGTGGCCACCGTCCCCACCGGCGTCAATGCCGCGCAGGTGCTGCGCGAACTGTCCGCCCGGTATCGCGAATGCTGGACGTACGGGGTGGACGGGTTGGTGGGGGCCACGCCGGAGATGCTGATCCAGGTGGAGGGCCGCACCGCACAGGCCCGCGTCCTGGCCGGCACCCTGGACCGCCGCGACGCCGACGGCATGGCGGGGTCCCCGCTGGAATTCGCCGAACGGGTGCTGGCCGGCTCCGAGAAGCAGCGGCACGAACATGACATCGCGATCCAGTCCCTGACCACGCAGCTGGCCCCGTTTTCCGAGGCCATGAACGCGCACAGCGAGCCCTTCATCCTCGAACTGCCCAATGTGTGGCATCTGGCATCGGACGTCAAGGCCGAACTGGCCGACGTGGAAGGCCACGTCCCCACGTGCCTGGCCCTGATCAACGCGCTGCATCCGACCGCCGCCGTCTGCGGCACCCCCACCACCGTGGCCGGGGCACTCATCCGCAAGCTCGAGCACCTGGACCGCGGCCCGTACGCCGGGCCGGTCGGCTGGCTCGACGCGGCCGGCAACGGCGAGTGGGGCATCGCTCTGCGCGGCGCCGTCATCGAATCCCCGCAGACGGTCCGGCTGTACGCGGGCTGCGGCGTGGTGGATGGCTCGGTTCCCGAGACCGAGCTCGCCGAGACGTGGGCGAAGTTCCGCCCCATGCTGGAGTCGCTCGGCATCAGCTGTTAGCCGCGGCGCTGGGGAGGCCAGCGGGGTTGGCGAATCACCAGAAATCCGGGATTACAGACAGATCGGGCATTGGAGATATTGCATTCGGGTCTGGTTTAGTTATCCAATAGTGAAACTAAGTTTTCTGTGACGTACATCTCTCTGTCGGCGATACACTTTTTAAATCGACTTGAATACGCATCCCTCCTGCAACAAAAGGTAAGAAAATGCAGATCTCCCGTTCGCTCCTGAGCAACCCCGCACTCAAGGCCGCCACGGTCCTCGCCGTGAGCGCATTGGCCCTCACGGCCTGCACGAACGCCTCCGAGACCGGAACCGGCGGCGCGGCCACCCCTTCCGGCAGCGCGGCGGCCAGCTTTGACCCCAGCACGGTCCAGAAGGACGATGCCCTGGCGGCCATGTTGCCTGAGGCGGTTAAGACTAAAGGCACGCTGACCGTGGGCTCGGATACGTCCTACGCACCCGCAGAATTCCTCGGCACCGACGGCCAGACCGCCGTGGGCTACGACGTCGACATCGCCAAGGCGATCGGCGCCGCGCTGGGCCTAAAGGTCCAGGTCCAGACTGCCGAATTCACCGGCATCCTTCCGGCCCTGGGCCCGAAGTACGATCTCGGGATCTCCTCCTTTACGATCAACCCGGAGCGGCTCGCCGCGGTGAACATGGTCAGCTACTACCAGGCCGGCACCGGCTGGGCAGTGCAGAAGGGCAACCCGAAGAAGGTCTCCCTCGATGACCTGTGCGGCAAGTCCGTCGGTGTGCAGACCGGCACCATCCAGGAGGACCCGGACCTCTCCGGCCGCAACAAGAAATGCGTGGCCGAGGGCAAGAAGCCCATCGACATCGTGACGCTCAAGACCCAGACGGATATCACCACCCGTCTGGTCAACGGCAGCATTGATGCGATGGCGGCTGACTCCCCCATCGTCGGCTACGCGCTGACCCAGACCGGCGGACAGCTCGAAAAGCTCGGCGAGGTCTACGACGCCGCACCCCAGGGCATTGCCATCGCCAAGTCCGATACCGCCCTGGCGGACGTCATCCAGAAGACCGTCACCAAACTGATGGAAAACGGCTCCTACAAGAAGATCCTTGAGGGCTGGGGTGCCGCTGATGGCGCCATCACCAAGTCCGAAGTCAACCCGACGGTCGCGCCTTGAGTATTCCCACAACCGGCCCCACAGCAGGTGCACAGATGGACAGCCATCAGGACAGCCAGGCAGCACCGGTACTGAACGATGCAGTTCCGGTGCGTCACCCCGGCCGCTGGGTCAGCGCCATCATCATCATCGGCGTCCTTGTGGGCTTCGTGCAGAGCCTGGTCACGAACCCCCGCTTCCGCTGGGACGTCGTCGGCACCTACATCCTCGACACCAAGGTGGTTCAAGGCGTTGCCTGGACCCTGGTGCTGACGTTCGCCTCCATGGTCCTGGCGATCATCCTGGCCATCCTCCTGGCCTTCATGCGGCAGTCCGACAACCCGGTGTTCCGCTGGTCCAGCTGGACCTGGGTCTGGTTCTTCCGCGGTACCCCGGTCTACACCCAGCTGCTCTTCTGGGGCCTGATCGCTGTCCTTTACCCCAAAATCAGTGCCGGCGTCCCGTTCGGTCCGGAGATGTTCAGCATGGACACCAGCACTGTGGTCACCGCCACGGTGGCTGCGATCCTGGGACTTGGCCTCAACGAGTCCGCATACCTCGCGGAAATCTTCCGGGCCGGGCTCAAATCCGTGGACAGCGGCCAGATGGAAGCCGCCGAGGCCCTGGGCATGGGCAAGACCAAGATCATGTGGCGGATCATCCTGCCGCAGGCCATGCGCGTGATCGTGCCGCCGACCGGGAACGAAACCATCGGCATGCTGAAGACCACGTCGCTGGTGCTGGCCGTGCCGTTCACGCTTGACCTGACCTTCGCCACGAACGCCCTGGCCAACCGCATTTACCTTCCGATTCCGCTCCTGATTGTTGCCGCTTTCTGGTACCTCGTCATCACCAGCATCCTGATGGTGGGCCAGCACTTCATTGAGGCGCACTACGGCAAGGGCGTGGACAACCGGGTTCCGGCAGCGATCAACCCCGCCGCCGCCAAGGCGTCCGCAGCCGTGGCCCCCAGCGCCGAGGCCGAGCCGGACCTGAAGATGGACTTCCCCGAGGAGGAGGCGAAATGACGATCACCACTGAGAAACCGCTGGTACAGATCGAGGGCCTTCACAAGTACTACGGTAACCACCACGTGCTGCGCGGGATCGACCTGACCGTCAACCAGGGCGAGGTGTCGGTCGTGATCGGCCCGTCCGGTTCCGGCAAGTCCACCATGCTCCGCTGCGTGAACCTGCTCGAGACCATCAGCGCGGGACGTATTTCCGTGGGCGGCGACCTGATCGGCTACCGCGAGGTCAAGGGCAGGCTCCATGACCTGAAGTCCAAGGAAATCGCCGCCCAGCGCCGCGAGATCGGCATGGTGTTCCAGCGCTTCAACCTGTTCCCGCACAAGACGGCGCTGCAGAACATCATGGAAGCCCCGGTCCAGGTCAAGGGCCAGTCGAAGACCGTGGCGCGGAAACGGGCCCTGGAGCTGCTGGACCGGGTGGGGCTCGGCGACCGCGCCGGCCACTACCCGTCCCAGCTCTCCGGTGGCCAGCAGCAGCGTGTTGCGATCGCCCGGGCCCTGGCCATGGACCCCGAGCTCATGCTGTTCGATGAGCCCACGTCCGCGCTCGACCCGGAGCTCGTGGGCGATGTCCTGAACGTGATGAAGGACCTCGCCAAGTCCGGCATGACCATGATCGTGGTGACCCACGAGATCGGCTTTGCCCGGGAGGTCGGTGACCGCCTGACCTTCATGGACGGCGGCGTCGTTGTGGAGTCGGGCGACCCGCGGGAGGTCCTGGCCAACCCGCAGCACCCCCGCACCAAGGAGTTCCTGAGCCGGGTGCTGTAGTTCGCCGCGGAAGTTTCCTGTCGATGCGCAAATGCCCTGTCGCTACCTTTATTCCGGTAGCGACAGGGCATTTGCGCATCGTGGGACAGATTTCCTGTCATGGCCACGCTGCGGAACGGGCTCGACGGCGGGGTACACCGAACGCGGCCAGCTTCTGTTCCAGCCGGCCCGGCTCCATGAGGTCCGCCCAGACCCACCGCAGTACCTGGACCCCCGTGGCCCGGATCCGGTTTTCGCGCTCTTTCTCGTCGACGACGGCCTGCGATGCGGTCCTGCCCCGAAGGTATTCGGGTTTCAGATACTTCTCGACGCCGTCGAACTCTCCGGCCACCCGTGCACTCTTCCAGTAGTAGTCCGTATAGCCCACCAGACCATCGCCGTCCCTGACCTCGTGCTGAAGTTCCGGCGGTTGGAATCCGGCTGCGCACATGAGCCCGCGGCTGTAAGACTCCCCCGGGGACCCGGACCGCGGATCCCCGAACTCCACGGCAGCCCTGATCCGCCGCGCAGCCGCAGCGGTGTAATTGCCGTCGACACCCGCCAGCAGCATTTCCTTAGAGAGCGCGGGCAACCCCTGCGCTGCGTCCGGCCTGAGCACATGGTCCAAAGGAACAATAGCTTGGACAAACGGCGTGAAAGCAGCGAGATCCAGCACGGTGCGCACCCTCCCCGTGACCAGGAGGCCCTCTCGCCGGGACACCTTGAGACCGTCCGGGTCTGCGTAGTGCCGCCGCACTCCGGCACGCGAGCGTCCGCCACCGTTCTGAAGCGTCAGCGCATGGACCGGATGACGCTGGCCAATGGTTGGAACTCCCCACACCGACGCAGCGGAGTGCCTGGCAAAAACTGCCGGTGCCGTGAACGTCTCCGCCGCAGCGCCAACCCGGAGCCGGTACTGTTCCCAAGGCTGCAGCGCCCGCCATGCCTCCCCGTCGACGTAGACGCCGTGACGCACGCGAACGAGCGCGCCTGACCTGCAGCGTTTGGCGAGCTCTTGCGGAGTGAGCCACTGCTGGACGTGCTCGCGGGCCAGAATCAGTCTCGGTAATTCGTTCATGGAACGAAACTCGCAGCCCGGGGACCGGCGGCGCCATGACCAACTTCCCGGGTGTGGACAACCCGCCGTACATTCCGTTCGGCGACGCGCAAACCGTCCGGCGACGCGCAAGTTACCCGTCGCTATGGGTATTCGGGTATCGACTGGTATTTTGCGCAGCGCGGGGCACGGAGCGCATCGTACTCAGTGCAGTACAGCCCGGCGCAGTGCAGCTACGTCTGCGGGAGGCCTTCCACGGCCGTGGCCACCGCGGCCCGGATGGCGCGGTGCAGTTCCCCCAGCCGGTGCCGGTCCGTGCGCACTTCGATGATGCTGCGGCCCTCCAGCGGGCCGGCCAGCGCCTCGGCGAGTTCCGCCGTCGTGCCGACCCTGCGGTGCGCGACGCCGTAGGCCGCGGCCAGCGCGGCGAGGTCCACCCGCTGCGGGGTCGCGAAGAGGCGTTCGACGGCGTCGCCGTAACGCCCCGCCGCGGCGACTGCGCCGTGCTCCAGGAGCCCGAAGATGGCACCGCCGGCGTCGTTGAGCACCACGATCCGCAGCTGGGGTTCGGTCTCCCCGGCGCCGAGCAGGAGACCACCGGCGTCGTGCAGGAACGTCACGTCCCCCATGAGCACGGTGGTTTCCTGGCCCCCGCCCAGCGCGATCCCGGTGGCGGTGGACGTGGTGCCGTCGATCCCGGCCAGACCGCGGTTGGCGAACATGGTGGCCTGCGGTTCCGCGGGCGGCGCCGCGGCGAGGTCGACGTCGCGGATCCCGTTCGACGAGCCCAGTACCAACTGCCCGCTGGCATGCTTCCAGACCTCGGCGCCGACGGACGGGCCGGTCGCTGCGGGGGACGCGGCCAGAATCAGGTCCACGGCGTGCTGCGCGGCGGCTCCTGCCAGCAGCCAGGCATCAAGCCAGGCGGCAGCCCCGCGGCCGGCGAACTCCGCCAGGTCCGCCAGGGTTTCCAGCGGCAGTTCGGTGCGGCGGCCGGGTTCATACCAGGCCACCGGGACGGGCTGGTACAGGGCCGAGGGGACATCGGCCCGCTCCAGCAGCGCGCTCACGGGCCGGGAGAGCGTCGGCCGGCCGAAGAGGACCACACGTTCAATCGGTTGTGCCGAGTCCGCGCCGAAGTGGTCAAGCAGCAGCCGGTAGGGCCCCACGGCGTTAGGGCCGAAGCGGGCGTTGGAGGACGGCTCGGCCAGCAGTGGCAGGCCGTGCGCGCGGGCGAAGGCCTCGGCGACCGGACCGGCGTCGTGCCCGGCCAGCACCACGGTGCGCCGCTCCGGCAGTGCGGTTGACGCGGCCGGAAAGTCCAATGCCAGGGGATTCCGGACGGCCCGGTACAGCCCGCGTCCGGCCGCTGCGGGCAGACCGTCGCCCACGGCCGGAACCAGCGGGTCACGGAAGGCAAAGTTAAGCTGCACCGGCCCGGGAGGGGCGTCCTCGAAGGCTCCGGTGGCCGCGCTGAGCGCCGTGTCCACAGCGCGCCGCGGATCGCTGCCCGCGGGCACGTCGACAGCGAAGCGGACGTGCTCGCCAAAGAGGTCCAGCTGCACCGTGGTCTGGTTGGCGCCGGTCCCCCGCAGTTCCTCGGGCCGGTCGGCGGAGATGACCACGAGCGGCACCGCGGCGTGGTTGGCCTCCATGACGGCCGGCAGGAGGTTGCCGACGGCGGTCCCGGACGTGGTGAGGACTGCGGCGGGGGCTCCGGCGGACAAGGCGAGGCCGAGGGCCGTGAAGCCGGCCGACCGCTCGTCGATCCGAACCAGCAGCTCCACGCGTCCGGCGGCCTCGGCCTCGGCCAGGGCGTAGGCCATGGGCGCCGAGCGCGAACCCGGGGACACCACCACCTGGCGCACACCGGCGGCGAGCAACGTGTCGACGGCGATGCGCGCCGCCTCCACCGCGGTAAGGCCGCCGGGGGTGGAGGGGGCTGCAGCGGAATCCGCCGGACTCACATGTTCTCCGGCGTTTCGATGCCCAGCAGTTCCAGGCCGCCGGACAGGCGGCGGAGCGCCAGCGCGCAGAGGGCCAGCCGCGAGTCCCGGACTGATTCCTCGGCCTTGAGCACCGGGCACTGGTCGTAGAAGGTCGTGAAAAGCTGCGCGAGCTCAAAGAGGTAGCCGCAGAGCCGGTGCGGCTCGAGCGCCTCCCGCACCTTGTTCAGCGTCGCGTCGAACTCCAGCAGGTGCAGGGCCAGCGCGCGTTCTGCGGGTTCGACGACGGCGATCGCCGTGGCGGGCCCGCCCACCCCGGCTGCCGCGATGCCAGTTGCGTGGGCGCCGGCCTGCGTGCCGCCGTCGGGGCCGCCGGTGACCTGCTCCAGCACCCCGGCTTTGCGCAGGATGGAGCGGATCCTGGCGGCAGCGTACTGCACGTAGGGGCCGGTGTTGCCGCTGAGGGCGAGCATGCGGTCGAAGTCGAAGACGTACTCGGTGTCGTGGCCGGTGGAGAGGTCGGCGTACTTGACGGCGCCGATGCCCACCTGGCGGGCGGCTACGGCGCGCTCCTCCTCGCTGAGCTCGGGCCGGCTGGCGTCAATGACGGCGCGGGCGCGGTCCACGGCCTCCTCGAGCAGGGCCATGAGCTTCACCGGGGCGCCGGAGCGGGACTTGAGGATCTTCCCGTCTTCGCCGAGCACGTTGCCGATCTGCACATGTACGGCCTGGACCGTGTCCGGAAGCCAGCCGGCGTCCCGGGCGGTCGCCATGACCATGCGCAGGTGGACGTTCTGCGGGGCGCCGACAACGTAGAGGATCCGGTTGGCCTCGAGGTCGCGGACCCGGTAGCGGATGGTGGCCAGGTCCGTGGTGCCGTAGCCGTAGCCGCCGTCGGACTTGCGGATGATCAGCGGCAGCGGCTGCCCGTCGCGGCCGGCAAAGCCGGCGGGGAACGTGCACAGGGCGCCGTCGCTGATCCGGGCGAGGCCGCGTTCCTCGAGTTCCTGGCACAGCTGTGCCAGATGGGCGTCGTAAGAGCTTTCGCCGGCGATGTGGTCATCGGTGAGGCTGATGCCCAGCGTGGAGTAGATGGCGTTGAAGTAGCGCTTGGACTGGGCGACGAGCCGCTGCCAGACGGCAAAGGTCTCGGCGTCGCCGCCCTGCAGGGCAACGACGCGGAGCCGGGCCCGGGTGGCGAAGCCGTCCTCGTCGGTGGCGGAGGCATCGAACTTGGCCCGGGCGGCCTGGTAGAACGCGCTGGGGTCCTCCACCAGCAACGCCGCGTCCGGGGAGTCCTCGCCGATCTCCAGCCAGTGTTCGATCAGCATGCCGAACGGGGTGCCCCAGTCACCGATGTGGTTCTGCCGGATCACGGTGTCGCCGAGGGCTTCGAGCACCTTGACGAGGCTGTCCCCCACCACGGTGGTGCGCAGGTGGCCGACGTGCATTTCCTTGGCGACGTTCGGGGAGGAATAGTCGACGACGACGCGCTGGGGCGTCGCGGCCGGCGTGACCGCGGTGGCCTTGGACGCGGCTTGAACCGACTCTGCATTGAGCAGTTCCTCGATCCACGTGCCGTCAAAGCTCAGGTTGATGAAGCCGGGTCCGGAGATTTCCACGCTGGTGCAGATGCCGTCCAGGTTCAGGGCGTCCACGATCTTTGCCGCGGCGTCGCGCGGCGGCAGGCCGGCTTTCTTGGCCAGGGCCATGGCGGCGTTGATCTGGATGTCGGCGAACTGGGAGGGCCTGACCACCGGGTCCGTCTGCCGGAACTCTTCGCCGAACGCGGTGGCAATTGCAGCCTGGACTCTGGGGACAACCAATTCGGCCGGATTATTCACAGTCCCAAATTATCAGTTCGGCACCTCCCCCGACGCTCCCTCACGTCCCGCCCCCAAAAACCCGACGCTCCCTCACGTCCCGCCCCCAAAAACCCGACGCTCCCTCACGTCCCGCCCCCAAAATAACGGAAGTGAGGGAGCGTTGGAAGAAAACCTGCCAAACGTGAGGGAGCGTTGGAAGGAAACCTGCCAAACGTGAGGGAGCGTCGGGAGGGGGAGGCTAGGCGTCGGTGCGGAACACCTGGACCACGGACGGACGCGGGGCGCGCACCTGGCCGGGCTTCGGCGTCGCGCCGGCGGCGACATAGTCCGGGAAGTAGGAGTGCTGTTCTGCGAACGTGCCTTCCTCGCCGGGGTGCTGGACGGCCACGAAGACGGTGCGTTCGTCGTCGTGGATGACCGGGCCGCAGGTCTCGGCGTCGCGCGGGACGGCGAGGAACTGCTCCACCTTGCCGCGTTCGGCACCGTCCAGGGTCACCTTGAAGAGCCCGTCGGCGTAGCCGATGCTGGAGGGCGCGCCGTCGGTGGAGATCCACAGGTTGCCCACGGAATCGAAAGCCACGTTGTCCGGGCAGGAGATGGGTGAGACCTGGCTGGCGGGGAACCCGGCGAAGTAGGCGGCGGAGTTCTTGGCCGGGTCGCCGCAGACCATCAGCAGATTCCAGCCAAACGTGGTTGAAGTTTGGTCCCCGGTCTCGGTGATTTCGACGATGTGGCCGTCGCGGTTGAGCGTGCGGGGGTTGACCTCGGTGGCCCCTTCCTTGCCGGGCTTGCCGCGGTCCGCGTTGTTCGTGCAGACCACATAGACCTTGCCGGTGTGCAGGCTGGGCTGGACGTCTTCGCAGCGGTCCATCTTGGTGGGGCCCACCTTGTCGGCGGCGAGGCGGGTGTACACGAGCACCTCTTCCACGGACATCCCGGCCACCTTGGACTGTCCGCCCACCACGAGGGGCAGCCAAACACCTGCGCCGTCGAAGGCTCCGTCGGCCGGAAGCTTGCCCGCGCCGTCGAACCCGGCGGCCGGGGAGTTGCCCGTGAACTTGGCGACGTACAGGTCACCCTCCGAGAGCAGCGTGAGGTTGTTCTTGCGGTCCGCCGCCGTAGTGCCGGGCCGGTATGTGCCGGCGGAGACGAACTTGTACAGGTAGTCGAAGCGCTCGTCGTCGCCCATGTAGGCCACCACGTGGCCGGACTTGGCGACGATCACGTTGGCGCCCTCATGCTTGAAGCGGCCCATCGCGGAGTGTTTGCGGGGCGTAGAGGAGGGATCGAACGGGTCCACTTCCACGATCCAGCCGAAGCGGTTGGCCTCGTTCTGGTACCCGGGGTTGCGGGTGTCGAAGCGCGGGTCATCCAGTTCCCACTGGCGGGCGGTGGGCTTGCTGGTCAGGCCGTAGCGCTTGTCGGCGTCAGAGGTTCCTGGCGCGGCGAAATAGCCGTTGAAGTTTTCCTCGCCGGACAGGATGGTGCCCCACGGGGTGGTGCCGCCGGAGCAGTTGCCCAGGGTGCCCTTGATGGACCGGCCGGAGGGATCGGCGGCGGTTTTCAGGAGCGCGGATCCGGCGGCGGGACCGTCGAGCTCGTAGGTGGTGTCGGTCAGGAAGCGGCGGTTCAGTCCGGCGCCCCGGACGTAGCTCCAGGGCTTGTTCGTGTTCGTGCGCTCCAACTCGACCACCGTGAGGCCGTGGGCTGCACGGCCGATCGCGCGGGCCTCGGCGGCGTCGAATCCGGCCGGCAGCATGATGGACTCATTGGTGTATTCGTGGTTGGTGAAGAGCACCGCACGGCGGTCCTTGGAGCCAGAGATCGGCAGGATGTCCGTGTAGTCGTTGTTGTAACCGAACTGGCGGGCCTGCGCCGCGGCGCTCTGGTGATCGAGGTCGAAGGCCGGCGAGTCCTTGAAGAGCGGGTCGCCCCAGCGGATGACCGGCTGCCAGGTGAACCCGGCCGGAACGGTCAGCTTGTCCACGCTGGCGTCGACGGGTGCGATGGCGGTGAACTGCAGCTTGGATTTTCCGAAGCCATCCTTGGCGGCGGAGGCGAGGCCCGGGCCGCCGTCGGCCACTGCCGTGCCGGCGGACGTCACCGCGTTGCCGAGGACGACGGCGAGCGCGCCGGCGGCGCCGAAGCCCAGGGCGGCGCGGCGGGACATCGTGGCGGAGGCGATGTCACGGAAGTAGCTGTTGGAGCTGGTGTTGCAAACCTCGCCCGAGCAGGCGCTGTCGCACTTCAGCGCGCAGGTGACGGGGCTTCGCTTGCCTTTGGTGTGGCCAAGCATGGGGAGCAGGGAAAATTTGCGTCCGGAGGAGACAGACATGGAGAGACCTTCCATGGGGTGAGTTGCGGTCGCGCCCACCCTTCCAGCCGCGATCTACCGAGAGACTTCTCCCAGGTGAAGTCGAGATGAACTCACGGGGCTGGTGTTGCAGGAGTGGCCGCTGCCAGCACCGCGTGCACGCGCCGCAGCCGGTCCAGCCACCAGTCCCGGCGTTCCGGCGAGGCGGCGTGTGCGTCGAGCAGTTCCGGTGCCGGGTGGACGTCGCGCAGGGTGATCGCGCCGTCGTCGGGCACGAGGGAATCCTGCGTGACATCGGCGGCGAGCAGGGACACCGTCCCCAGGCCGCAGGCGTACGGCAACTCGGGCAGGGCGGCGGCGAGGGCCAGGCCGGCCCGGATTCCCACCGACGTGTCCAGCGCCGAACTCACGACGGCGGGCAGCCCGGCCTGCGCCACGATCTGCAGGGCGCGCCGCACTCCCCCGAGCGGGGCAACCTTGACCACGATCAGGTCGGCGGCGCCGGCGCGGGCCACTTTGAGGGGGTCGTCCTCCTTGCGCACGCTCTCATCGGCGGCGATCAGCACGGGGACGCCGCCGGCCCGGAGCTGCCGCCGGACCTCGGCGAGGCCCGCGATCTCCGGCACGGGCTGTTCGGCATATTCGAGCCCGACGGCGGCGAGCCGCCTGAGTGCCGTGACGGCCTCCGGCACGTTCCAGCCGCCGTTGGCGTCCACTCGGATCGCGGCGTCCGGCAGCGCCTCGCGGACGGCCGCCACGCGGGCGGCGTCGTCGTCGAGGTTCTGGCCGCGTTCAGCGACCTTGACTTTGACCGCGTCCACCCGGCCGAAACGGGCCAGGATCTCGGGCACCTGGTGCGCCGGCACGGCAGGGACCGTGGCGTTTACTGGGATGCTGTCCCGCAACGGCGCAGGGAACCCGGCCCAGCCGGCCTCGATCGCTGCCGTAAGCCAGCGGGAGGCCTCGGCGTCGTCGTACTCGGGGAAGGGAGAGAACTCGCCCCAGCCCGCCGGTCCGCCCAGGAGCAAGACCTCGCGCTGCAGGATGCCCCGGAATTTCACGCGCATCGGCAGGCTCACAACGTGGGCGCCGGCCAGGAGTTCGTCGAGGCCGGGCAGGGGCGCGGCAGGACGTGTCGGGGGGTCCAGGGGGAGGGCGGGCATGGTGCCACTGTACTGGGAAACTGTCTCGGGAATTTGTCTTGGGAAGCTGTCCCGGGATGCCGCACTGGGAAAGTGGGAAAGGTCCTTAATTGGGCCGGCGTCGACTGGGGTTGAGTTCCTGGACCAGGAAACTCGTCTCCGCCGGCCCCGCTCAAGGAGCGTTGCCGGGGGCAAGCCGCGCCGGCACAGTTGACTTTATGGATCCGGATCCGGCGGGGCACGAGTAGTGAGTACCCGTTTTTTAGCGGGCACTACTCCCCCGCCGCGCCGGGCCTTCAGCTGGTGCGCAGGGTTCTGTGGGACTCTTAATGGCATGACTTTTCGGCAGCAGCGCACCCCTTGGGACCCCTCTGCCCCGGTCTACGAAACAGAGGCCCCGGAAACACAGGTCCTCACCGCCCGGCCGCCCGAAACTCTGGAGCGCAGGACCCGAGCCCGCAGAACACCGGATCCGCAGGCGCAGTGGTCCCCCGGCAAGGCCACGGCCGCCTTGTTCGCGCTGGCCACGGTTGCCTGCGTCGCTGCGCTGGCCGCCACCTACTTCTTCTTTGTCCGCACCACCACGGGACAGTTCATCGACGAATCAGCCCTCGTGGAAGCGGTGGAGCTCAGCGGTACCGCGGGCAAGGCCGCCACCAAGTTGCTGGACTGGCTGCCGACGCTCTCTGTGGTGATCGCGTCGATCGTGGTGGTCTTCGTGACCATCCTGCGGCGCCGCTGGTCTGCGGCCGGGATCGCGATGGCGGCGTGCGTGGGCGCCAACCTGGCCACACAGATCCTGAAGGACCTGCTCCCCGTCCGGCCGTACCGCGGCGTCGAGACGCTGGAGCTGAATTCGCTGCCCTCGGGCCACACCACCATGGCGGCCTCGGCCGCCGCCGCCGTATTCCTGATGGTCTCGCCGCGCTGGCGGCCACTGGCCGGCTATCTGGGCGGCAGCTTCGCCGTCGCCACGGGCGTATCCACCCTGATCAACCAGTGGCACCGGCCCGCCGACGTCGTGGCAGCGTTCCTGGTGGTCGGCGCCTTCATGATCCCGGCCGGCTGGCTGATCATCCGCCGCGGCCCGCGCTGGAACGTCTGGAATGGCTACGGCGGGCACTGGGCCTCAGCCAGGGTGTGGCTGGCGCTTCCCGCCCTCACCGGCCTTGCCGCGGCCGGGGTGGCGGCCTACGCCTTGCTGAGCATCGGCCCGACCGGGCAGGAGATCAGCACCATCAGCTACTTCTGGGCCGGCACAGCGCTGATCATCATTGCGGGCTACCTCGCCACAGTGGCCGGCGTGTGGTTGTTCGGCTTGGCCGCCCGGCAGCCGCACGCACGACGGTGGGACAGGTAGCGGCGCAGCCCGCGATTCACCTCGTCGCCGGCGCTCCCCCATCTCGGAACTGACCCGGGCGCGCGGAACGGGGGCACTTTGACACGGACACGCCGGCGAAACTCGGGGTCGCCGGCGGAAGACAGCCCAAAGTCCCCCCGCACGGACCCGCCCGGAGCTGGAGCCGTTGGGTTCAGTAGTTCCGGCGGTGCTTGAGGCGCGGTATGGTCACGGCGAACACAGCGGCGGCGGCGAAGCCGATCACACCGGTCGCAGCCACGCCGGCGCCCAGGGACACGACGGCGGTGACGGCTGAGAGCAGTACGGGACCGCCGGTGGCGCCGGCGTCGGCCATGAAGCGCCAGATGCCCAGGAACTGGCCGCGGCCGTTGTCCGGCGAGAAGTCCGCCCCGAGCGTCATGTTCAGGCCGGAGCTGATCCCGTTGCCGAAGCCGATCAGGAGCGCCGCCAGCATGAGCGAGACGAAGCCCGTGCTGAGCGGAATCAGCAGCATGGCCGTCCCCATGATGAACGTGGACGGCACGGCCACCCATTGGCGGCCCTTGCGGTCCATCAGCTTTCCTGCCGGATAGAACACCAGCATGTCGATCGCCCCGGAGATCCCGTAGATCAGGGAGGCCTGGGTGGGGTCCAGGCCCAGATGATCGGCCCACAGCGGGATGACCGCCTGGCGCGAGGCACGCAGCGCGCTCAGCAGCAGGACCCCGGCGCCCACGCTCAGGAAGACGCCGGCGTGGGACACCGCGATGCTGCGCAGGGTGGGCTGCTGCGGCGGAACGCCGTCGGCCGGAAGCGGCTTCGCCTCGAGGTCGGGGATGGTGACGGACACGGCAGCAGCGGCGGCCATGGCCACGACGCCGGCCCAGTAGGCCCCGCTGATCCCGGCAAACTGCATCACGGCGGCGCCGACGAACGGGCCGATGAAAATCCCGATCCGGTTGACGCCGCCCAGCGTGGACAGGGCCCGCGCCCGGAGCACGACCGGCACGGCCTCGGTCAGGTATTTCTGCCGCGCCAGGCTGAAAACGCTGGCGGCCATGCCGACAACCACCATCGCCGCCGCCAGCACCCAGAGACCGCCGGGAACCAGCGGAGCGACCGCCGCCGCGGCGAGGGCAACAGCGCTGGCGGCCGCGGCCCCCACGATGGCCCAGCGCTCCCCAAATTTCAGCGTGATCAGTGACGCCGGCAGGTTGAAGAACCAGGATCCGAGGCCAATCAGCGTGACAATCAGCGCAGCCCCTGCCACCGAGGCGCCAAGATCGCGGGCGGACAGGGCAACCACGGGAAGGATCGCGCCCTCGCCCAGGCTGAACATAAGGGCCGGCCCGAACGCGGGAACGGCAATGCTGCGGAGGCTGAAGGGGGCGAGGCGTGTGGTGGTCATCCCCTTCATCCTAGGCATCCGCCGCGACCATCCCCGCCCTTAGGCGTCGAAGTGGGTCCGGACGTCTGCGCTGGTGAGGTTCCGGAGCAGGTCGGCGGCGACGTCCCGAAGCTTTTGGTTTCGGTTGCTGGATACCTTGGTGAGGATGGCCATGGCCGCGTCTTGGGAGCAGCGGTTCTGGGCCATAATCACGCCGCACGCGAGGTCGATGGACGTGCGGTTTTCCAAGGCAGCCTGCAGATCTTCGGCCCGGGACTGAAACGTTCCGAGTCGCACCGCCAGCCGGAGGGCACGGCCGGCGAGATCGGCGAATCCGGCCGCCTCCGCGATGATGTCCTCGGTGAACAGCCCGGTGTCGGCCCCGAAGAAGTTCAGGGCCGCGGCGGCGTCTTCGCCGATTTCCAGCGGAACGCCCAGCGTACTGCGGCACCCATTGGCGGCAAGCTGCCGCTGGTAGTCGGGCCAGCGGGGATCGGTGTCGACATCCGCCAGCAGGACCACGGACTTGGTCCGCAGCGCCTCGATACAGGGGCCTTCACGGAGGCTCTGCTCAATCCGGTCCAGGGTGACCGCCCGCGGGCTGCTGCCCGCGACAGTCATGGTCCGCTTCCGGCGCTGCAGCGTAACGCCGCACTCAATCTCGGCGCCAGTCGTGCGGCTCAGCATCGTGGCCGAGAACTCCGCGAGTCGGCCCAGGAAGTCCTCGACATTGTCGGTCCCCAGGAGAAGTTCCTGGAGGTGCCGTGCGGCGTCGTCCCCGACGAAGTTGTTGGCCATGCTCAAATGTACCGCGGAGGCCGGGCGGGCCTAAACGTACCCGTCGACGATCGCCGCGGCAATCTCCCGGTAGGCGCGCCGCGTTTCGGGGCGGAGCACGTCAAGGGTGACGAGGTCGCCGTCGGCCACTCCGCGGTCGTGCGGAACCGCGATCAGCTGGCGGCAGATGCCGGACAGGTGTTCCTCGATGGCGTCCTTGTCCACCCGGGTGGACACCTCGTCTTTATCGGTGATGACCACGACGGCGTTGCGGGCCAGGTCTTCGTAGCCGTGGCTGGCCAGCCAGTGCAGCGTGCTGCGGGCCCGTTTGGCGCCGCTGACCGCGTAGCCGGCCGCGATGATGAGGTTGTCCGCCGACTGCAGGATGCCGCTCATGGCATTGTGCGTCACGCCCGTGCCGCAGTCGATCAGCGCGACGGAGTAGTAGGCCGAGATGAGCTTGCGGATCCGCAGGTATTCCTCGGCCGTCAGCGAATCCGACACCTCGGGGTCCTGTTCACCGGCAATGAGGTGCAGCCTGCCGGCATGGTGCATGTAGCGGGCCAGGGCTGTGAGCGAATCGATCGACTCGATGTTCTTGAGCAGATCCGTGATGGTGCGCGGGCTCTGCTGCTGGTAGATGCCCTCCCCGAGGGCGCGTTCGACGAGGTCGCCGGAATCGGGGTTGGCGTCGATCGCGCAGGGGGGATCGCCCCGGAACTCGGCCAGGGTCAGTCCGACGCCAACCGTGGTGGAGGTCTTGCCGATGCCGCCCTTCAGGCTCAGGACGGCCGTGTTGTAGCTGCCCTGGAGCTGGCGGGAGATGCGCCTGGCCAGCTCGTCTTCCTCACGCTGCCTGGCACTCGGGCCCAGGTTCAGCCCGCCGCCTGTCAGGTTGTAGAGCGCCCCGCGGAAACCGCCGACGGGCCGGGGCTTCTGCTCGCGGACAAAAAGACCCGGGGAACTGATGAAGTCGGGCACCGGGGCGTCAGCCAGGGCCGCCGCCTTGCTGGCCGAACGCGTGGAACGGGTGGGCTGGGCGGGCACGGCAGGCGAGGCCTCGGGGGCAGGCGGCCTCAGCACAGGATCTTTGGACGGTCTTGCAGGCTGCGGCCGCGCGGGCGCGTCGGCAGCAGCGGCGGCCTCCGCCCAGGAACTGCTGGGGGCGCTCGGGCGCTGTTCGGCCTGGTTGCTGGAAATAATCGGCATGGTTCCTGTCCAGGCGTCGGAGTCGTCGCCGCGGCGGCGGTCTCTCCGACGTGGGAGTTGGGCCTGCTCTGCAGCTGCTTCAGCTTCAGCGAGGGCGTTGGCGGTCTTGTATTCGACCGGTTCTGGCATGTTCATTCCCCCCAGGGATCACAGCGCAGACCGCTGCAGTGCTCGATTGACATCGTTCAAGGAACAAGTCTAGGGGCAGTAATGAGCACACTTACCATTACTGCCAATATCACTGCCCTAGCGGTGGGCTCGCGTGTCCTGCAGGCGCTTGATGAACCAGCGCGACTGCTCGGGGCCGTACGGCAGGATCGGGATGGCCTTGGTTGCGTCGTCCGGGGTTTCCCGGGTGGCCTGCATTGCCTGCCGGACCGCGGTGGTCATGGTGTTGGCCATGGTCTTGACGAACTCGTCCGAGCACGGTTCGCCGTGGCCGGGAATCAAGAATTCGTAGCGGTGCCGCAGCGCGGAGAGGTGCCTGAGGGCGTCGGCCCAGTCTTCCGGGAATGAGTCCTCGAAGGACGGGTGGGAACCTTGTTCGACGAGGTCGCCGGCGAAGAGTGTGCTCGCCGTGCCGACCAGGAGGTCGCCGTCGGTGTGGCCGCGGCCCAGATAGAACAAGGTGGCGGCCTGCCCGCCAAGATCCACGAGGATGGGCTGCTCCTTCACGATGGCATTCGGAACCACCAGCTCGGCGTCGGAACCCTGCCCGGCCGCCATTTCCGGTTCCGCCGAGGCCACGAACCGGCGCTGCTCGTCGCCGTTCTCCTCGATTTCCGCCGCGCAGTTCTCGTGCGCCCAGAACTCCGTGACGCCGTCGTCGGCGAAGACGGCATTGCCGAAGAAGTGGTCGTAGTGGGCGTGCGTGTTGACGACAACCAGTGGCAGCCCGGTCTTTTCCCGCACCGCGGCCAGGATCTCACGGCCCTGGCGGGGGCCGCCGCCGGTGTCAATCACCATGGCGCGCTCGGTGCCGACCACCAAACCCGTGTTGAGCAGGGAACCTTGAGTTGTCAGTACGTAGTTGTCCGGACCGACCTCGAGCCATCGTGACATTGAATCTCCGTATTTCCGACGCTTTTCCGGCGTTGTTGGTGCGCTCTACAGGCCTCGATTCTACCCGTGTCGGCTGGTATTTCCCGGAGGGCATGCCCGTCCCGCACCTGCGGCGGGGTGCCCGGACGCCCCTCGTCTTGGACCGCGCCGCGGTGTAGCCTGTGGGCTACTTCCGTCGATGAGCCAGCTGCTCTACCGAACGATTGGGGGTGGCTCCCGTTGAATGCCGGCACTTCCGTGGAGCGGATGGTGTTCTTCAGCGATGCCGTCTTCGCCATCGCCCTGACCCTCCTGGCCCTGGACCTGAAACTGCCCGAGGGCATCCCCGCGGAGCAGCTGGACAGCGCCTTGGTTGCGGCCTGGCCGCAGTTGCTGGCGTACGCCCTGTCCTTCGTCATCATCGCCGAGACGTGGATGTCCCACCACTCCGACTTCGCCCTCATCCGCCGCTTCAATGCGAAGCTGGCCTGGCTGAATCTGGCCCTGTTGTTCTTCATTGCCATGCTGCCCGCTCCGACGTCGATCCTCAGCGACTACGGGGACGACCCCACTCCGTGGCCGAGCGTCTTGTACGCCGCCAACATTGCCGCGGTCTATCTGATGCTGGCGATCATCTGGGACTACGCGAAGCACGCCGGGCTCATGGACCGCGAGATGGCCGCCCACGTCCACCGCCGCATCTTTTACGCGCGCATGGCCGTGGCGCTGGTGTTCCTGTTCTCGATTCCGGCGGCGTTCGTCCTCAACGCCTACACGCCGTTTTTGTGGCTGCTGCTCCTGCCGGCGTCGTGGCTGGCGCGGTGGCTCTCCGCACAGACAGAGAAGAGGGCGGGAACCGCACAGAACTGACCGTGCGGCCCCGCCCTCACCCGGAAATCACCGGGCGGTGCTCACATGTCCGCGAGCGCCGACCCCGGGTTCTCGATCGCGTCGGCGACGTAGCGCAGGAAGCCGCCGGCCGTGCCGCCGTCGCACACCCGGTGGTCGAACGTGAGGGTCAGCTCGGTGACCTTGCGGACCGCGAGCTCGCCGTTGACCACCCAGGGCTTGTCGATGATCCGCCCGACACCCAAAATCCCCACTTCGGGGTGGTTGATGATCGCTGCGGAACCGTCAACCCCGAACACACCGTAGTTGTTCAGCGTGAAGGTGCCGCTGCCCAGCTCCGCCGGGGTCGCCTTGCCTTCGCGTACGACGGCGGTGAGCCGGCGGATCTCGGCGTCCAGTTCGCGGGCGCTGAGCTTGTCCGCGTTGCGCACCGACGGCACCATCAGTCCGCGGTCGGTCTGCGCCGCGAAACCGAGGTTGACGCCGTCGAAGGCCACAATCTCCTGCATGGCGCCGCCGGCGGCATCCTCCGTGGTCACGATCCGGGTGTTCAGCTCCGGGAACTTCTTCAGCCCCGCGGTAACGAACCGGGCAATGAAAGCCAGCAGGCCCGGCGTGTTGTGCGGGTCCGCCTTCTTCAGCGCGGCACGCATCTCCACGAGCGCCGTGGCGTCCACATCGACCCACACCGTTGCTTCCGGAATCTCGGACCGGCTGCGCGTCATGTTCGCCGCGACCGCCTTGCGCACTCCACGGACCGCTGTGCGTCCGGAAATGCCCAGCCCGGTGCGAGCGTCGGTGCCGGACGCCGAGGCGGGCGCGGCCGGCTCCACCGCCGGGCGCTCAGCCACCGGTGACGGCTTGATGACGGCTTCGACATCGCGCCGCATGATGAGCCCGCTGGCCCCCGACCCTTGGAGTTCCCCCAAATCAACCCCATGATCGCGCGCCATCCGGCGAACCAGCGGAGAAATAACCGCCCCCAGCTTCCCCGGCACCCGGGTCCGCAGCAGCGTCAGGTCATCGGCAGCCTTCTCGGCCGCAGAAACCCCGCTGCCAGACTCAGCCATTGCGGCCCGCTTAGGAGCCCGGCTACGCCGGGCAACCCCATGCCCGCCCGGCGTCCCATAACCAATCAAGACATTCCCGGACCCAGCCTTCTCCTCCTCGCGGTAAACCTCAGCCGCAACAGCAGCCGGAGAGGAACCCGCAGACTCAGCCGACGCAGGCGATGCCGCCCCGGGAGTGGCATCGGGCCTTCCGGAGCCGGACGGCATGCTGCTTGCAGCAATGCCGTCCGGCGAAGGGGCGGGGGCGGCATCGCCTGTGGCGGCGCCACGGGGGGCGGCATCATCCGTGCCGGCGCCACCAACGGAACCCACCGGCATCACCGAGATCAGCGGCTTGCCGACGTCGAGCGTCTGGCCGGGCTCGCCGTGCAGCACGGCCACCGTGCCGGCGTACGGGGAGGGCACCTCAACCATGGACTTGGCGGTTTCCACCTCGGCGATCGGCTGGTCCACGCGGATCTCGTCGCCCACGGCCACGAGCCAGTTCACGAGCTCGGCTTCGGTGAGGCCTTCGCCCAGGTCCGGCAGGAGGAATACTTTCGGTTCGCTCATGGTCAGTCTTCCCACTGGAGGTCGTCAACGGCGTCGAGGATGCGGTCCACGCCGGGCAGGTAGTAGTGCTCGAGCTTCGGCGCCGGGTAGGGCACGTCGAAGCCGGTGACGCGGCGGATCGGTGCGGCCAGGTGGTGGAAGCAACGTTCCTGGACCCGGGCGACGATTTCCGAGGCCACGGACGCGAAGCCGTGGGCCTCGGCGATCACCACGGCGCGGCCGGTCTTGCGGACCGAGGCGCAGACGGTCTCGTCGTCGAACGGCACGATCGAGCGGACGTCGATCACTTCGAGCGAGCGGCCTTCCTCGGCGGCGGCGGCCGCGGCGGCAAGCGCCGTCGGGACGGACGGCCCGTAGGCGATCAGGGTGGCGTCGGTGCCGGGGCGGGCGACGGCGGCCCGGCCCTCGGAGGAGGTGCCGCGCTCGGTGTTCGCGGCGTGCTCGGCACGCAGCGCGTCCAGGTCCACCTGGTCCTTGGACCAGTACAGCTTCTTGGGCTCCATGAACATGACGGGGTCGTCGGAGTCGATGGCTTCGCGGAGCATCCGGTAGCCGTCGGCCACGGTGGCGGGGGTGAAGACTTTCAGGCCGGCGGTGTGCGCGTAGTAGGCCTCGGAGGAGTCGCAGTGGTGCTCCACTCCCCCGATGCCGCCGGCGTACGGGACCCGGATGACCATGGGCAGCTTCACGGCGCCCTTGGTGCGGTTGTGCATCTTGGCGACGTGGCTGACGATCTGTTCGAAGGCCGGGTAGGCGAACGCGTCGAACTGCATCTCGATGACCGGGCGCATGCCGTTCATGGCCATGCCCACGGCCATGCCGACGATCCCGGATTCGGCCAGCGGGGTGTCGAAGCAGCGGCTTGTGCCGAAGGTCTTGGTGAGCCCGTCCGTGATGCGGAAGACGCCGCCGAGCATGCCGACGTCCTCGCCGAAGACCAGGACCGAGGGGTCCGCGTGCATGGCGTCGGCCATCGCGGTGTTGAGGGCCTTGGCCAGCGTGATGGTCTGCGGCCCGGTCTTTTCGGCCTCAACAGCGGCCTTGGCGGCGGCGCGCGCCGTGGCGGCGCTGACGTTGCCGTTCGCCTCGGAGGACGTGGTGATGCTGGGGCTCATTTGCCGGCCTCCGTTGCGGTGGATGCGGCTGCGGTGGATGCGGCGTCGCGGGCCAGTTCGTCGGCGAGCATGGCTGACTGTTCCTTCAGCTGTGGGGTGGGGGTGGAGAAGACGTACTTGAAGAGGTCCTGCGGTTCCACGGGGACCTCTTCGCTGAGGCCTTCGCGCAGCTGGGTGGCAACTGCTTCCGCCTTTTCGGCGATCCTGGCGGCGCGGTCATCGTCGAGCAGGCCGCGGTCCGTCAGGTAGGTCTGCATCCGGCTCAGCGGGTCCTTGGCCACCCATTCGGCGACTTCGCTGTCCTGCCGGTAGCGGGTGGCGTCGTCGGCGTTGGTGTGCGCCTGCATCCGGTAGGTGTGCGCCTCCACCAGCAGCGGGCCGGAACCTTCGCGGGCCAGCTTGACGGCCCGGCCGAGGACGGCGAGCAGGGCCACGATGTCGTTGCCGTCGACGCGTTCGCCGGCCATGCCGTAGCCCACGGCCTTGTGGGCGAGTGAGGGCGCAACGGACTGGTGCGCGAGCGGCACGGAGATCGCGTATTGGTTGTTCTGGACGAAGAAGACCACGGGCAGGTGGAAGACGGCGGCGAAGTTCAGGGCCTCGTGGAAGTCGCCTTCGCTGGTGGCGCCGTCGCCGCACATGGCCAGGACCACGGTGTCCTCGCCGCGCAGCTTGGCGGCGTGGGCAACGCCGACGCCGTGCAGCAGCTGGGTGGTCAGCGGGGTGCACTGGATGCCGACCTTGTTCTTGGCGGGGTCGTAGCCGCCGTGCCAGTCGCCGCGGAACAGCGTCATCGTCTGGACAGGGTCCACGCCGCGGGCCATAACGGCCACGGAGTCGCGGTAGGTGGGGAACAGCCAGTCACCCTCGGCAAGGCACAGTGCGGCGGCAACCTGGCACGCCTCCTGGCCGTGGCTGGAGGGGTAGACGGCCATGCGGCCCTGCCGGACCAGCGCGGAGTTCTGGTCATTGACGCGGCGGCCGACGACGAGCTGTTCGTAGGCGGCCAGCAGTTCGGCCTCGCTCGGCAGGCTGTATTCGTGCCCGGGCTGGGTGCCCTGTTCCGTGTGGGGATTCAGGGTGCCGTCGGGGCCGACCATCTGGATCTGGTGGCGGGCGGGGAGCATGTAGTCCTCAACCGTGATACCGAACTTGCTCACGGCATCACTGGCTGGATTTTGCTGCGCCGCCTGCTGCGCGTGTTGCTGCGCAGCGTGGTCTGCGGAGATCGTCATTGGTCCGTCCTTCTGTAGCCACTAATCTTTCCCAGTATGCCGCCAGCCGCTGTTTCGTATCCACCTCCACCGCGAATCGTGGAGAAGTCCACAATTTTGCCCTAGTCTGGAAGACAAATCGTAAGTGTGAGCTGGATTACCGGCGGGGGTTGTAGACGAATGGCAGAGCTTGAGGCGGAGCAGGTGGCGGTGCCGCTGGATGATGTGGACCGGAACATCATTGCGGAGCTGACCCGGGACGGCCGGATGTCGGTGACCCAGGTGGCCGAGAACGTCCACATTTCCCGCGCCCACGCCTACACCCGGATTGCCCGGCTCACCGGCGAAGGCGTCCTGACCAAGTTCACCGCCCTGGTGGATCCCATCAAGGCCGGCCTGAAGTCTTCTGCCTATGTCACGCTGAAGGTGCGCCAGCACTCCTGGCGCGAGCTGCGCGAACTCCTGCGCGCCATCCCCGAGGTCCATCACATCGCCCTGGTGGGCGGGGACTTCGATGTCATCCTGCTGGTGCGCGCTGTGGACAACATTGACCTTCGCCGGGTGATTTTCGACCAGCTGCAGTCCATGCCGGGAGTCTTGGACACCCAGACATTTCTTGTGTTCGAAGATGTGGACACGCGCTAGCTAACGAACACTTTCATCCAGGCCCGGAGCTCCTCACCAAACTCCACCCGTTCGGCCGCGATCGAGATGACCGCCTTGAGGTAGCTCAGTTTGTCTCCGGTGTCGTACCGGCGGCCCCTAAAGACCACGCCGTAGACGCCGCTGCCCTCAGAGTCGGACACGGCGAGGGTCTGCAGCGCATCGGTGAGCTGGATTTCGCCGTCGCGGCCGGGCGGGGTGTCCTCCAGGACATCGAAAATCTCCGGATGCAGGACGTACCGGCCGATCACGGCCAGGTTCGACGGGGCGTCGGCGACGGCGGGTTTCTCCACGAGCCGGTTGACCCGTACATGGTCCTGGCCCGGCACCGCCGAAATGTCGGCGCAGCCGTAGGCACTGATTTGCGCCGGCTCCACCGCGATCAGGGCCACGACGGAGCCACCGGTCCGGGCCTGGACGTCCATCATGGTGGTCAGCAGCTCGTCCCGCTCGTCGATCAGGTCATCGCCCAGCAGGACGGCGAACGGTTCGTCGCCCACGTGTTGGCGGGCGCAGAGGACTGCATGGCCCAGCCCCTTGGGGTCGCCCTGGCGCACGTAGTGCAGCGGGCCCAGGCGGGAGGCGTGTCGGACGGCCTCCAGCTTGTCGAAATCACCCTTGAGTTCGAGGGCGTGCTCCAGCGCCGGTTCACGGTCGAAGTGGTCCTCCAGCGCACGCTTCTGGCGGCCGGTAACCATCAGCAGATCCGTCAGCCCGGCCCGGACGGCTTCCTCCACAACGTATTGGATGGCCGGCTGGTCGACCACCGGCAGCATTTCCTTAGGCATTGCCTTGGTGGCCGGCAGGAAGCGCGTTCCCAGTCCCGCCGCGGGTATGACAGCTTTAGTTACAGATCTCCCCAGACTCATAACCGAACTTTACAAGCGGGGTCCGGAAATGAGAATGCTTCGAAGCAAAGACGAGTACCCGGGCAATCCGTCTCCGGGGACCCCCGCAAAGCCGCCTGTCAGCCCTTGAAGACCGGGCTGCGCTTCTCCTGGAAGGCGCGGAAGCCCTCGGCGTAGTCCTCGGTCTTGCACAGCCGTGCCTGCTCGGCGTTTTCCTCTTCCATGGCCTCCCACAGCCCCAGCCGCTGGTCGCGGATGTGCGCCACGAGTTCCTTGCTGGCGTTGAACGCCCCGGTGGCGCCGGTGGCAACGCCGGCCACGATGGCCCGGGTGTTCCCAAGCAGTTCCGCCGCGGGCATGGCGCGGCTGAACAGGCCCTGCGCCACGGCGTCGGCGCCGCTCATGAGCTCGGCCGTGTAGATCAGGTCCAGGGTCCGGTGCATGCCAAGGCGCTCGGTGAAATACCAGTGTCCGCCGGAATCGAGGGTGGCGCCGAGCTTGGCGAACGGTGAGCCGAACTTGGCATTCTCCGCCACGTAGACCACGTCCGTGGCCAGCAGCAGGCCCAGCCCCACGCCGAGGCAGGCGCCCTGGGCCGCGGCGAACGTGGGTGCCGGGAAGGCGCTCATTTTCTTAAGCAGCGGCCGGACGAGCCCGCCCAGGTAGGCCTGCGCGTCGTCGCTCTCCGGGGTCACGCCGGCAATGTCCCGGCCGGCGCAGAAGGCGCGGCCCTCGCCGCGGAGCAGCAGGGCCCGGACCTCGCCGCGCGCGGCGGCGTCAGCGGCGTCGTCGTACGCCCGGGACAAATCCGCGAGTGCCTGCTCGTCGAGGGAGTTCAGCTTGTGCGGGGCATCGAGTACGACCTCGGCGACGCCGTCGGCGATGGACAGGGAAATCATGGGGCTCCTTGGATTCGAAAAGGCGGGCGCCGAAAAAACCTAGACGTCGAAGTCGACCGTGACTTCCGGGGTGGTGGGGTGGGACTGGCACGTCAGGACGTAGCCCTTGTCGAGCTCGTCCTGTTCCAGGGCGTAGTTCTCGTCCATGGTGACATTGCCGCTGACCACCTTGGCCCGGCAGGTGCTGCAGACGCCGCCGGCGCAGGCGAACGGCACGTCGGGGCGGACCCGTAGGGCGGCGTTGAGGATGGATTCGCGGGCGTGGGTGGGGCTCGCCACTTCGCCCTGCAAGCCGTCCAGCTTGAACGTGATCTTGTAGGTCTCCTTGGATTCGTCCGCGATCACGGGCCGGCCGATGTTGCCCTCGGGGCGGTCCGGCTTGCCGGAGGTGAACAGCTCGAAGCGGACGTGCTCCGGGGCGACGCCGCGCGCGGCGAGGGTGTCCCGGCACAGCTGGACGAGTTCGAAGGGGCCGCAGAGGAACCATTCGTCAATGTCGTCAGCGTGGATGGCGGTGCCCAGCAGCGCCTGCAGCTTCTCGGCGTCGATCCTGCCGCTGAGCAGCGGCGCGATCCGCTGTTCACGCGAGAGCACGTGGTGCAGCGCCAGCCGGGCCGGGTACTTGTCCTTCAGGTCCGCGAGTTCTTCGAGGAACATCACGTCCATGGCGGCCTTGTTGGCGTAGATGAGGTCGAAGCGGGTCTCCGGGTGAGCCGCCAGCAAGGTGCGGGCGATGGCGATCACGGGAGTGATGCCGGAGCCAGCGGCGATCGCCACGAACGAGCCGGGCTCCCCCGCCAGCTCTTCCGGATGATTCATCGAGTTCATCAGGTTCTGCTCTTTGCCGTCCCGGCCGTGCTTGGACACAAAAGCGCCCATCGGGCTCATCACGTCCAGGGCATCGCCTGCCTTGAGCTCGGCGTTCGCCCAGGTGGAGAACTGGCCGCCCAGGTCCTTCTTGATTGCGACCCGGATCTCGCTGCTGCCGTCCGCGAAGCTCCGCGGTTCGGCGCAGATCGAGTAGCTGCGGCGGATCTCGTGCGGCTGGCCGCCGGCGTCGGGCAGGGTGGTGCGCAGCGCGACGTACTGGCCCGGGAGGTAATCGAACTGGCCGGCGAGCTCAGCCGGAACGCCGAAGGTCACCTCGATCGCGTCGTCGGTGAGGCGGCGGACCTCGTCCACGGTCAGCGTGTGGAAGGACGCACGACGGCGGCCGGTGGCTGCGGCCGTTTCGGCCGCGGTCTGGCGGACAACAGTCATGGGAGCACCTGTTCCTTACAAAACTTTGAAGTAGTCGAACGGTTCCTTGCAGTCCTGGCAGACGTACAGCGCCTTGCAAGAGGTGGAACCGAAGCGGGTGAGTTCCTTGGTGTTCAACGATGAACACTGCGGGCATTTGACGGCAAGCGACAGCCGGACCGGGCCGGCGTGCCGGACTGCTTTGCCATCAACAGCAGTGTGGCCGCTCGGCGGGGCGATGCCGTATTCCTGCAGCTTGGCCTTGCCGGCCTCGCTCATCCAGTCCGTGGTCCATGCCGGCGAGAGGACCATTTCAACGTGGACACTCGGATACCCGGCGCGGTGGAAAGCCGCCGTGAGGTCATCCCGGATGGCGTCCATGGCGGGGCACCCGGAGTAGGTCGGGGTGATGGTGACCTGGACGGCGGGAACCATCCCGCCGTCGTCAACGCTGGGTTCCTTCGAAACCTGGACATCACGCAGGATGCCGAGATCCGCAATGGTGAGGACCGGGATTTCGGGGTCGCACACTGTGGCGGCCACCGCCCAGGCTTTCTCCTGGGCGGTGTTGCCCTTGGCGGCGTTGCGGCGCTCCGCGGTTTCCGGATCGGAGACAAACATTTCCATGGTGCCTACCAGCTGGCTCCGGGGTACTCGCGGGCGAGCACCTGCATCTCGGCGAGGATGTAGCCGAGGTGTTCGGAGTGCAGGCCGCGGCGGCCCCCGCCCGGTGTCGGCTGCACGTTGGGGACCTCGAGCTCCGCTTCGGCCAGGACCTCGCCGGTGAGCCGGTCGAAGTCCTCGCGCAGGCTCGAGGGCTGGGGCGCGGCGCCGGCTTCGCTGAGGCGTCCGGTGAGCTCGTCGTCGCGGAACAGCTCATCCACGAAAGGCCAGATGACTTTGAACGCGTGGATCATGCGCTGGCGCGATTCGTCCGTGCCGAGGGCCAGGCGCAGGACCCACTGGGCGCTGTGGTCCCGGTGGTAGTCCACTTCCTTGACCGCCTTGGCGGCGATGCCGGCGAGGGTGGAGTCGGTGGAGGACGTCAGCCGGCGGTAGAGCTCGAACTGGTAGTAGCTGACCACGAACTGCCGGGCGATGGTGACGGCGAAGTCCCCGTTCGGCTGTTCGAAGAGCGCCGCCGAGCGGAACTCGTGCTCGCGGCGGAGGTAGGCGAGATCGTCCTCGCTGCGCCCGTCCAGTCCGCCGGCGTAGCTGAGGAGGGACCGGGCGTGGCCAAGTTCGTCCAGGGCGATGTTGCCGAGGGCGACGTCCTCTTCGAGCTCCGGCGCGCGGGAGATCCAGTGGCCAAGGCGCTGGGCCAGGATCAGGGCGTCGTCGCCCAGGCGCAGGGCGAACTCGGCGACGTCTTCGCTCGGCTTGGCAGCGCCGCGGCTGACGGCCAGCGCGATGTCTTCCGGGCGGAGGGCGTTGCCGGGGGTGATGCGGGTGGCGCTGGCGGTGCCGTCGCCGCTGGCGCCGGCACCGGATACACCGACGGAGATGTCGCCGTGGCCGCCTGTTTCTTCTGAGGAGACCGCAGTTTCAGGTGTGGTGCTCACAGGTGCTTCACGCCCTCACTCTTGGTGTAGTACGTGGCATGGCGGTAGTCCTTGCCCTGCGGGGATTCAAAGAAGGATCCCTTGGAATCGGGGTCGCTGGAGGCGATGGCCTCGGCCGGGACCACCCAGATGGAAACCCCTTCGTTGCGGCGGGTGTAGAGGTCCCGGGCGTTGCGCAAGGCCATTGCCGCGTCGGGTGCGTGCAGGGACCCTGCGTGGACGTGGGACAAGCCGCGGCTGGAGCGGACGAAAACTTCCCAGATCGGCCAGACGTTGCCTGCGTGGGGTTCGGTTGCGGAGTCGTTCATGCTGCGGATACCTTTTCTGCTTGCTTGCGGCTCTGTTTTTCCGCGTACGCGGCTGCGGCTTCGCGCACCCAGGCGCCGTTCTGGTGTGCCTCGCGGCGCCGTTCCAGGCGCTGGGCGTTGCAGGGGCCGCGGCCGGCCAGGACTTCGTGGAATTCAGCCCAGTCCAGCGGCCCGTGCTCCCACTTCTTGGTTTCCTCGTTGAACCGGATGTCCTTGTCCGGAAGCGTCAAGCCGAGGACCTTGACCTGCTCCATCATCATGCCGACAAACCGGTTGCGGAGCTCGTCATTGCTGAACCGCTTGATGTTCCAGGCCATGGACTGCTTGGAGTTGGGCGAGTCGTCATCCGGGGGGCCAAACATCATCAGGGCCGGGGCGTACCAGCGGTTCACCGCGTCCTGCGCCATCTGCTTCTGTTCGGGGGTGCCGTGGGAGAGTTCCAGCAGAATCTCAAAGCCCTGGCGCTGGTGGAAGGACTCTTCCTTGCAGACCCGCACCATGGCCCGGCCGTAGGGGCCGAAGGATGCGCGGCAGAGCGGCACCTGGTTGGCGATAGCGGCGCCGTCGACCATCCAGCCGATGGCACCCATGTCCGCCCACGTGCGGGCCGGGTAGTTGAAGATGGAGGAGTACTTGGCCTTGCCGTCCATCAGGTCCTGCATCATCTGATCACGCGGCTGGCCGAGGGTTTCGGCGGCGGAGTAGAGGTAGAGTCCGTGGCCGGCCTCGTCCTGGACCTTGGCCATGAGGATGGCCTTGCGCTTCAGGCTCGGGGCGCGGGAGATCCAGTTGGCCTCGGGCTGCATGCCAATGATCTCCGAGTGGGCATGCTGGGAGATCTGGCGCAGGAGCGTTTTGCGGTAGGCCGGGGGCATCCAGTCGCGCGGTTCGATCCGGGAATCCTCCGCCATGACCTTGTCGAAGTAGGCCTGGCCCTCGGCGTCGCGCCGGGCCGCGTCCTCGGGGCTCGGTTCATGCCGTGCCAGCGATGGCTCGGCGGGCACTGACTGCAGGGGCTGCGATGCCATGGTTGCTCCTAATGAATTTCCGATAAATAATTACCGACCGTTCGTTCAGGATATGCGGAAGCCCGGAGATGCGTCAAGCACCGTCGCGGCTGCCGACGCCCCGGGTCGCCGGGACGTGCGTGTCGGCGAGGGGGTTGGCGAGGTAGTCGGACAGGGCTTCTTTCATGTTCCTCGGCTGGAACCCTGACGAGTGAATCTTGTCCAGGGACAAGGCGCTGTTGAGCGGCCGCGGCGCTGCCGCCTTCCCGCTGAAATATTCCTCGGTGCTGATTCCGGTGACGGCGTTCCGCGGCTTGCCGCGCGATTCGTAGACGTCTGCGGCGATGTCAGCCCAGGACTGCGGTTCCCCGGTGTTGGTCAGGTTGTAGGTGCCGTAGGCGGCGCCCGTCTCGAGCAGGTGCCGGATCCCCGCGGCGATGTCCTGGGTGAAGCTCAGGCGGCCGATCTGATCGTTGACCACCGACGGTTCGATGCCGCGGGCCGCGAGGGACGCCATGGTCCGGACAAAGTTGCTCCCGTCGCCAATGACCCAGCTGGTGCGCACAATGTAGTGCCGGGGCACCACGCTGACCACGGCGTCGGCCGCGGCTTTGGTCTGGCCGTACACGCCCAGCGGGGAGACTGGCTCCGACTCATCGTGCGTGGCGCGCGTTCCGTCGAAGACATAATCCGAGGACACATGGACCAGCGCGAGGTCATGCTCGACGGCGGTGCGGGCCAGCCGCGCGACGGCGGTGACGTTGACCGCCCAGGCGGCGGCACGGCCTTCGGCCGACTCGGCGGCGTCCACCGCGGTGTACGCCGCGGCGTTGATGATCGCGGTGTAGTTCGTCCAGTTGCGTCCGGCGTAGGCGTCCTCGCGGCCGAGGTCAAACTCGCCGCGGCCGGCGAACTCGACGGAGGCGTCGCCGTCGTACTGTTTGCGCAGGGCCTTGCCGAGCTGGCCGTCGGCGCCGAGGACCAGGACCTTCTTCGGCGGCATCGGGGTGACCTCCGCCAGGCGCGGGTGTGCCTTGTCCTTGTCCGAGAGCTCGGCCTGCTCCAGGGGAATCGGCCAACTGATGGCCGCGGTCTCGTCGGCGAGGTTCAGGAACGTGTACTGGCCCTGGGCGTCCGCGGACCAGTGGTGGTTGACCAGGTAGGTATAGGCGGTGTTGTCCTCCAGGGTCTGGAAGGCGTTCCCCACTCCCCGGGGTATGAAGATGGCCTGGCTGGGATCCAGCTCCGCGGTGAAGACGGCGCCGAACGTCGGGCCCTCGCGCAGGTCCACCCAGGCGCCGAAAATGCGCCCGGCGGCCACGGAAACGAACTTGTCCCACGGTTCGGCATGGATGCCGCGGGTGGTGCCGGCCGACTCGTTGAAGGAGATGTTGTTCTGCACGGGCCGGAAGTCCGGCAGGCCCAGTGCCACCATCTTTTCCCGCTGCCAGTTCTCCTTGAACCAGCCCCGGTTGTCACCGTGGACGGGGAGGTCGTAGAGGACGACGCCGGGAATCGGGGTTGCGTGGGCGGTGAGCTTTTTCGAGAACCCGATTGGCATGCCTACTGGCCCTGTTCCTTGTACTTGGCTTCCGTCGCGGCCTTCTGCGGACGCCACCAGTCCTCGTTGTTCCGGTACCAGGCAATGGTGTCGTCGATGCCGGCCTCGAAGTTGGAGAACTGCGGCGCCCAGCCGAGTTCGTCGCGGAGCTTGGCGGAATCGATCGCGTACCGCAGGTCGTGGCCGGGCCGGTCCACCACGTGGTCGTAGGCGTCCGGCACCTCCCCCATGTGCTTGAGGATCAGCTCGACGACGTCCTTGTTGTTCTTCTCGCCGTCGGCTCCAATCAGGTAAGTCTCCCCGATCCGGCCCCTGGCGATGATCGCCAGGACAGCGGACGAGTGGTCATTGGCGTGGATCCAGTCGCGGACGTTCTCGCCCTTGCCGTACAGCTTGGGGCGGATGCCAGCGATCACGTTGGTGATCTGGCGCGGAATGAATTTCTCCACGTGCTGGTAAGGGCCGTAATTGTTGGAGCAGTTGCTGATGGTCGCCCGCAGGCCAAAGGACCGCACCCAGGCCCGGACCAGCAGGTCCGAGCCGGCCTTGGTCGACGAATACGGGCTGGAGGGGTTGTACGGGGTGTCCTCGGTGAACCGCTCCGGATCGTCGAGCTCCAGGTCGCCGTAGACCTCGTCGGTGGAGATGTGGTGGAAGCGCTTGTTGTGCCTGCGTGCCGCTTCGATCAGGGTGTAGGTGCCGATGATGTTCGTGTCCAGGAACGGCCGGGGATCGTGCAGCGAGTTGTCGTTGTGGGATTCCGCCGCGTAGTGAACCACGACGTCGGCGTCCGCCACCAGGACGTCAACCACCGCGGCATCACAGATGTCCCCCTGAACGAACCGGAAGCGGTCCTCCGGCAGGCCCCTGAGAGACTCCAGGTTGCCCGCGTAGGTGAGCTTGTCCAGCACCGTGACGTGGTCCTCTGTGGTTTCCATTATGTAGTGGACAAAGTTCGAGCCGATGAAGCCAGCGCCACCTGTGACAAGGAGATTCTGCATGATTCAGACCCTACCTGTTGCGGTTGCTCGGATAAACATAAAGGATGTGCCCATGCGCGGAATCATTCTGGCCGGGGGAACCGGATCACGGCTGCATCCAATTACTTTCGGCATCAGCAAACAACTGGTTCCGGTCTATGACAAACCTATGATCTACTATCCACTTTCCACCCTTATCCTGGCCGGAATTAGGGACATCCTAGTTATCACTGCCCCGCAAGATTCCGACCCGTTCCGTCGGCTACTCGGGGACGGCTCGCAATTTGGGGTTTGCATCACCTACAAAGTCCAGCCCGCTCCGGATGGGCTCGCCCAGGCCTTCATCCTCGGCGAAGAGCACGTCGGCAACGATTCGGTGGCCCTGGTCCTCGGTGACAACATCTTCTACGGCCCAGGGATGGGAACACAGCTCGGCCAGTACACGGACGTCGACGGAGGCTCAGTTTTTGGCTACTGGGTCCAGAATCCTGGGGCCTACGGCGTCGTCGAGTTCGACGATGCCGGCCGCGTGCTGACGCTGGAAGAGAAACCCCTGACACCCAAGAGCAACTACGCCGTGCCCGGACTCTATTTCTACGACAATGACGTTGTCGAAATTGCACGCGAACTGAAACCCTCGCCCCGCGGCGAGCTGGAAATCACGGATGTGAACAAGGCATATTTGGGCCTGGATAAACTTCACGTCGAGGTCCTCCCCCGCGGCACAGCCTGGCTGGACACGGGCACGTTCGACGATCTCAATGACGCCTCAAATTTCGTTCGAACCGTCCAGAAACGCCAGGGATTGATTATCGGTGCGCCGGAGGAAATTTCGTGGCGGCTGGGGTTCCTCACTGACGACGAGCTGCGGGCCAGAGCTGAGCCCCTCGTGAAGAGCGGCTACGGACGGTATCTGCTGGATCTGCTGGCCCAGTAATCTGGCGGCGTGCTGCTGCCGAACAAGGACAGGGGCTCCTATAGATGTGGGGGCTTTGATCGCACGGATATTGTGCAACGCTAGTTGTATGGATCTGGAGGTGTCGCCCGCGCTCACGATTCCCGCGTCGGAACTCGGCTGGCGGTTCTCGCGTTCGTCCGGGCCAGGTGGTCAACACGTCAACACCTCGGACAGCCGCGTCGAACTTTTATGGAACGTCGCCGGCTCGGCGGCGCTTTCGGATGACCAACGCCTGATGCTGCTCACGCGTCTCGGTCAACGTCTCATCGCCGGGGTGATCACCGTGACCGCCTCCGAGCGGCGATCTCAGCTGCGCAACCGCGAGATCGCCCTGGCCAAGCTCTCCGCTCTCGTCGCAGAGGGTCTCGCTCCCGAAGCCGCCCGCCGCCGGGCGACCAAACCCACCCGGGGCTCGAACCGTCGGCGCCTCGCCGCAAAGGAACAGCGGTCAGCAACGAAACGGCAGCGGCAGCGGCCGTCAGCGGAGTAGCGCCGTCCGGCAGCTCCGTCCGGTCGACAATTTCCAACCCGGGCAGCGGAAGCGTGTAGATAGAAACTTGTTCGAGAGGCGACCTCGGCGCAGCTGGATTCTAGGCCGCCACCAGCCTTCGGACCCGGGGCACCGCGGCCGTTTCCGCCGGCGCCACGATGCTGAGCTGGCATTCTGACTGAAGCGGATCAATGGTGGCCGGCAGGTGATGGGTGGCTGAGCACTCGCGCAGCTGTTCGAGGGCCGCCGGTTCCACCACGGCGTGGCTGACATCCAACACCAGGTGGAGTCCTTCCCTCAGGTGGTTTGCCCGCTTGACCACCACGTACAAGGCTTGGAGGCTCCTCGCCGTCACATGTCCCTGCGCTGCTACTTCTGCCTGACCGCAATCGAGGTCAAGCCTGACAAGAACCCGGAGTTTGTGGTTCAAACGATTCCCCTGTTCGTGCATTTACCGCTTGGCCGCGACGCTGCGACCGCTTTGGCCGCCACGCTGCGACCGCACCCAGCCTAGGCAGGGAGTGTGACCCAGGCAACAGTGCGCTTCACATCCGGGAAACCGCGCGTTATGTGCGGGTTTGGTGGTGAAAAAGTCTTGATCGGCGGCCCCGGTGTGTTGTAAGGGAGGCCCCACGGCGACCATCCGGCACTTGGCACTGGTCCAGGCCGCGCCCCTCAATACTCCGGCGGGCTAGCCTGAGTACTGCGAGATAGACTCCGGGCACCAGGCCCGACCGACTCAGAGGAACACATGACACAGCCCTTCGACACTGCAGACCATGTCCCCGGGGCCGGATCCAGCGAGCGGCGGTCCGCGAGGAAACGCCGAGGCACCAAAGTGCTGATCGCCGTCGCCGTGGTGGTGGCTCTCGTCGCGATCGTGGCTGGCGGCTACCTCTTCAACCTCGCACGCACTTTCGACTCCGGTACCAGCAAGATTGACCAGGCCTTCCCGGAGGAGTCCACACGCCCGAAAAAGACGGACACCGCGATGAACATTCTGGTGATGGGCAGCGACAGCCGCGGCGCCACCGAGTCTGATGCCGCCAGCGGGACGCCCACCAACCAGCGCGCGGACACGCTGATGCTCATGCATATCCCGGCTGACCGCAAGAACATCTACACCATCTCCGTCATGCGCGACCTCTGGGTGGACATCCCCGGGCACGGCGAGGCGAAGATCAACGCGGCGCTGGCCCTTGGCGGCACGCCCCAAATGGTGCAGACCATCGAGTCGGTCTTCCAGCAGCGCATCGATCACGTGGCGATGATCGACTTCGAGGGTTTCAAGGGCCTCACGGACGCTCTGGGCGGAGTGAGCGTGAACATCAAAGTGCCATTCACCTCCGACGCGCTGCCGGGCCAGTCCTTCGCCCCTGGCCAGCACACCTTCGACGGAACGCAAGCCCTGGCCTTCGTGCGCGAACGGCACGCCTACGCCGACGGCGACTACCAGCGGGTCCGCAACCAGCAGGAGTTCCTGCGGGCCATCATCAAGAAGTCGATCGCCAGCCAGACACTAAGCAACCCGATCACGATCAACAACATGGTTGGCGCTGTCTCACCGTTCGTCACGGTCGACAAGTCCTTGGATTCGGGGGCCGTGGCGGGACTGGCCTTCGAACTCAAGGACATCCGGGCACAGAACACCGTCATGTTCACGCTGCCGACCGGGGGCATCGGAACGTCCACGGATGGCCAGTCGATCGTGCTGACCGACTCCAATGCCATCCACGACATCTCCGCGGCGATGGCCTCGGACACCCTGGGCGAGTACGTCGCGGCGAACAAGCTGGAGAACGGGAACTGAGTCCCGCCAAGTGAGGCGACAGGGGAGGTCCTTGGACCCATAGTCCGCGGCCGGCTGCAGTGGTAGCGTCCGTTCATGGAGAACGCTCCGGAGCCAGCAGCCGCGGCTTCCGCAGCGTCCCCGTCCACTCCCCCGTCCCCCGCGGCAGGCCGTCGTCGTCGGATCATTCCGCTCCTGGGAGCGCTGCTCGCGGTCGCCGTCGTCGCCGTCTCGGCGCACGTCCTCACCGGGCAGCGGACTGGGGGCCCGGCTCCGGGCGCAGGCACGGTACCGGCCGTCACCCCGGCTGGGAGGGCACCCAACCCCACGCCCTCGACGCCACCCAGCCCCACGCCCACGCCGGAACCACCCGCCGTCGCCCTCAACATCTTGTTGATCGGGAGCGACAGCCGGGTGAATGAGCGGGCGAAGGCGGCCGGCGGCACCACCTCCGATCAGCGCGGCGACGCCCTCGTGTTGATCCACCTCCCGGCGGACCGGCGGAACGTCTACGGCATCTCGATCATGCGTGACCTGTGGGTGGACATCCCCGGTTACGGAAGCGCGAAAGTGAATGCCGGACTTGAACTGGGCGGGCTCCCGCTGATGACGCGAACGGTGGAGGCGCTGCTAGGCCAGCACATCGACCACACGGTGATGCTGGATTTTCAGGGGTTCGCGGCCTTGACAGACGCGCTCGGCGGTATCGACGTCAACGTCAAGCACGCATTCACCAGCGCCACTGATGACAAGGTGTATTTTCGGGCCGGCGTGAACCGACTCAACGGGCTGCGGGCCCTGGCCTTTGTCCGCGAGCGCCATGCCTTCGCCGATGGCGACTACCAGCGGGTCCGGAACCAGCAGACTTTCCTGAAAGCCGTGATCACCAAGATGGCATCCGGAGGCAGCCTGACGGACCGCGACACCGTCCGCAAACTCCTCAAAACGGTGCTGCCGCACGTGACCTTGGACGCAAGCTTCACCCTCAAGTCGCTGGAAAACCTCGCCTTCAGCCTCCGCAAGACAGCGCCGGGACGCGGCGTGTTTTTCACACTGCCGACCGCCGGCATCGGGACCAGCCGGGACGGCCAGTCGATTGTCCTGCAGGACCCGGCCGCGACCGCCGCGCTCTCCGCCGCACTGGGCTCGGGAAAGCTGGCCGGGTACGTGGCGGCCAACAATCTGCAGAACGGCAATTGAGGCGCCGCTGTTCGGTACATTGGGTCCATGACCCAGACTCCCGCCCAGCCGTCCCCTCAGCCTCCCGTCGCCCGGAAAGTTCCCTCGGTGCGCACCCACCACGGCGACGCATTCGAGGACAACTACGAGTGGCTGCGGGACAAGGAATCCACAGAGGTCGTGGACCTGCTCAAGGCGGAAAACACCTACCAGGAGGCCGTGACCGCCCGCCAGGAGCCGCTGCGCGAGGCCATCTTCCAGGAAATCAAGGGCCGCACGCAGGAAACAGACCTCTCTGTCCCGAACCGCAAGGACGGCTGGTGGTATTACACCCGCTCGGTCGAGGGCAAGGAGTACGGCATCCACTGCCGGGTGCGCGGCCAGGACACCGGGGACCGCGTCGCGGACTGGACTCCCCCGGCTGTGGAGGCCGGCGTCGTCATCCCCGGCGAGGAAGTCCTGCTCGATGGCAACCTCGAGGCCGAGGGCAAGCCGTTCTTCGCCGTGGGCGGGGCCGCCACGACCATCGACGGCACCCTTTACGCCTACGCCGTGGACAACGCCGGAGACGAGCGCTTCACGCTGCGCATCAAGGACCTGCGCACCGGCGTGCTGCTGCCGGACGTGATCGAGAATGTCTTCTACGGCATCTCCTTCTCCCCCGACGGCAGCCGGATCTTCTATACCGTCGTGGACGATTCTTGGCGGCCGTACCAGGTGAAGTCCCACGTGCTCGGCACACCCGTCAGCGAGGACGCGGTCATCTACCAGGAGGACGACGTCGCCATGTGGCTCGGCTTCGAGCTCTCGGCCGACCGGCGCCACCTGGTGCTCAGCATCGGCTGCTCCGAGTTCAGCGAGACCCGCCTGCTGCGCTTTGATGACCTCGACGCCGGACTGCGCACCGTGATCTCCCGCGACGAGCGCATCCTGTACGAGGCCGAGCCGTTCCTGCTGGCGGACGCCTCGGGCCGGAGCCAGGAGCGGGTGCTGCTCACCCACAACAAGGACGCCATCAATTCCATGGTCTCGCTCGTGGACCCGGCGGAGTTCGCAAAGCCGCTCGCCGAGCAGAGCTGGGACACCGTCGTCGCCCATTCCGACCAGGTCCGGGTCAACGGCGCCGGGGTCACCTCCACCCACGCGGTGGTCTCCATCCGCAAGGACACCATCGAACGGGTCCAGGTCCTGCCCCTGGCCGGCCTGGGCACCCCGGAACAGGGCGCCGCGGTGGAACCTGCCTTTGACGAGGAGCTGTACACGGCCGGCGTCGCGGGCTCCGACTACGAGGCCCCCGTGATCCGGATGGGCTACACCTCCTACTTCACCCCGTCGCGGGTCTACGACTTCGTGCTGCCTACCCCGGAGCAACCGGGCGGTGAACTCCTGCTGCGCAAGGAGAGCCCGGTGCTGGGCGGCTACTCGCCGTCGGACTACGTCGCCACCCGGGAGTGGGCCACGGCCGCGGACGGGACGAAGATTCCGCTCTCGGTGCTCCGCCACGCCTCCGTCCGGCAAGATTCGACGGCGGCCGGCCTGGTGTACGGCTACGGCTCCTACGAAATGAGCATGGATCCGGGCTTCGGGATCCCCCGGCTGTCCCTGCTGGACCGGGGCATCGTGTTCGTGATCGCGCACATCCGCGGCGGCGGCGAGCTGGGCCGGCACTGGTACGACGACGGCAAGAAGCTGCACAAGAAGAACACGTTCACCGACTTCATCTCGGCCACGGACTGGCTCGCAGGATCCGGCTGGGTGGATCCGGGCCGGATCGCCGCGATGGGCGGCTCCGCCGGTGGCCTGCTGATGGGCGCGGTCGCCAACCTGGCGCCGGAAAAGTATGCGGCGATTGTTGCCGCCGTCCCGTTCGTGGACGCGCTGACCACCATCCTGGACCCCGAACTGCCGCTCTCGGCGCTGGAGTGGGAGGAATGGGGCAACCCGATCACGGACCCGGACGTGTACGCGTACATGAAGTCGTACACGCCGTACGAGAACGTCCGCGCCGTGGCGTACCCGAAGATCGCCGCGGTCACCAGCTTCAACGACACCCGGGTGCTCTACGTGGAGCCGGCCAAATGGGTGCAGCGGCTGCGCGAGGTGAACACCGGAAGCGAGCCGATTGTCATGAAGATCGAGATGGAAGGTGGCCACGGCGGCGCCTCGGGCCGGTACGTGCAGTGGCGCGAACGGGCCTGGGACTATGCGTTCGTCGCCGATTCCCTTGGCGCCACCGAACTGCGCCCGGGAGCCGGCGTGAAGTAGCCAAATGTCCCATCGATTGCTCCGCAACGGCCCTTTTGAGCGCCCATAAGGGCAGTTGCGGAGCAATCGACTGGGCGTCCGATACCCAATTAATGATCATCATGCTTACTATTGACCCGATGTTAGGCACATCGATGGAGAAACTGCTCACTGGGGGCAGCAGACACCGTGCCGGATATGGAGTTTGTTATGAGCGTTGAGCAGGGAATGACCCCGTTGACTGATGATGAGCTGATGGCGCAGGGCGGCACGGCCCTTCCGGACAAGGAGGTCGCCTCCGTCCTGGACCTGAACGCCGACCTGAACCTGGGGATCAGCGCCGCGGCCCCGATCGACCTCGGCATCGCGGCCAACGCCAACGTTGCCGCGCCGATTGATGCGGCTGCCTCGGCAAACGTGCTCTCTTTCGGGTCTGAGTCCCAGGCTCTCGCCGACCAGGGCACCATCATCAACCAGGGCATCACGGGCGACGCCACGGCAGACTCCACCCAGGACAGCGTTATCGATCAGGGCACCGGCGCGGATGCCGGGACTGCAGCGGATGCCGCCGCCACGGATCCGGCCGCAGCCGATCTCGGCAGCGCCGTACCTGCCGGCACGGCCGACGCAGGCGTCCTGCCCGATGGCACGGCCCCGGACTTGGGCGGCGCACTGCCGACGGACGTGGGCGCCGCGGCCGGCACCGCGGGTGCCCTCAGCGGCAACCTGCTCAACGTCGACGTGAACCTGGATGCCAACGCGGGCATCGCAGCACCCATCAATGGCGCAGTGGCTGCCAACGCCAACGTCGCCGCGCCGATCGATGCGGCCGTCGGCGCCAACATCGGCTCGATCGACAGCAACGCCTTCGCCGTCGCCCAGCAGGATGCCATCATCAACCAGGACATCCACGGCGACGCAACGGCGTCGGCTGACCAGCAGTCCGACCTGAAGCAGTAGCACCTAGATGAGCACTGTGCACGGAGGGCCGTCCTCGCCGGACGGCCCTCCGTTCCCTCCTGCCCCCGGCGGCGTCGGCTCTGCCGCCGATACTGCCGCCGGATCCGACGCCGGCACTGCCGGCGCGGCGTCGTCCGTGGCGGTCGGCGTGCAGCCGGTGCCGGTGCGGGCCGCCGGCGTCCAGCTGATCGGCGAGGCGAAGGGTTCCGGCTACAAGGAAGCCCCGTCCCTGGTCCGCCGCTCCGACGGCCAAACTATCCAGCTCACCCGCCTGCTGTACCTGGTGCTCGAGGCGATCGACGGCCAGCGGGGCCCGGAAGAAATCGCCGGGCACGTCAGCAACAGTTTCGGACGGCTTGTCAGTGCCGAGAACGTCCAGACGCTGATCACCTCCCAGCTCCTCCCGCTCGGACTCCTCCGGCTGGCGGACGGTTCCGAGCCCGCGGTGAAGAAATCGAACCCACTCCTGGGCATGCGCTTCCGGTACTCGGTGACCGATCCGGACCGCACCCGGAAGATCACGGCGCCGTTCGCCACGCTCTTCAACCCTTTGATCGTGGTGGCTGTGACCGCTGCCTTCCTGGTCGCGTGCTGGTGGGTGCTGATGGTCAAGGGGCTGGCATCGGCCACCCATGAAGCCTTCGCCAACCCCGGCCTGGTGCTGCTGATCCTAGTGGTCACGGTGCTCTCGGCCGGTTTCCATGAGTTCGGCCACGCCGCCGCCGCCCGCCGCGGCGGCGCCACCCCCGGCGCCATGGGCACGGGCCTGTACCTGATGTGGCCGGCGTTCTACACCGACGTCACCGATTCCTACCGGCTGGGGCGGGGCGGCCGGCTGCGCACCGACCTTGGCGGACTCTACTTCAACGCAATCGTGGCCGTCGCGATCATGGGCATCTGGTGGGCCACCGGCTTCGATGCGCTGCTGCTGGTGGTGGTTACCCAGATCCTGCAGATGGTCCGGCAGCTGATGCCGCTGGTCCGCTTTGACGGCTATCACATCCTGGCCGACGCTACCGGCGTCCCGGACCTGTTCCAGCGCATCAAGCCCACCCTGCTGGCGTTGGTGCCGTGGCGCAAGACAGATCCCGAAGCCAGGCTCCTGAAGCCCTGGGCGCGGGCCGTGGTCACCATCTGGGTGCTGGTCACGGTTCCCCTGCTGCTCTTCAGCATGGCCACCATGGTGCTGACCCTGCCGCGCGTCCTGGGCACCGCCTGGGCCAACGGCCTGAAGCAGCAGGCCATGCTCTCCCACAGCCTCGCCGCAGGGGACGTCGCCGACGCCGCCGTGCGGGTGATCGCCATCGCCTGCCTGGCACTGCCGGTGCTGGGCATCCTGTACATCCTGCTGCGCCTGGTCCGCCAGTTGGCCACCGGGCTGTGGCAGAAGACCCGCGGCAAGGCCCTGCAGCGCGCCACCGCAATCGTTGCGATCGCGGCCGTTACGGCCGGCCTCGCCTGGGCCTGGTGGCCCGGCGCCGAGACCTACCGTCCGGTCCAGCCCTACGAGCGCGGCACCCTCGCCGACGCCACCACGGCAGTCTTCCCGGCCACCGTCACCGGCCAGATGGCGGAGGGCCAGTCGGGCAAAACCGTTGTCCTGTGGCCCGAGGGCGCCCGGAAGCCCACCCGCGACGAGCCGCAGCTGAGCATGGTTCTGGTGCCCCGGCAGGCAGCCACAGCCGGCTCGGCAGGCACAGCGGGCACCGCGGCTCCGGCTGCCCCTTCTTGGGTGTTCCCCTTCGACAGGCCGGCCGCTCCGGAGGAGGACGGCAACCAGTCCCTCGCGGTCAACACCACAGACGGTTCCGTGGTCTACGACGTCGCCTTCGCCCTGGTCTGGGCGGACGACGGCGACACCGTGGACACCAAGAACGAGGCGTACGCCTTTGCCAGCTGCGCGGACTGCGCCGCCGTGGCGGTGGGCTTCCAGGTGGTCCTGATTGTGGGTCAGACCGATGTGATCGTCCCGGAAAACCTCTCGGCGGCGGCCAATTACAACTGCCTCCGCTGCCTGACCTACGCCCTGGCGAGCCAACTGGTGCTCACCCTCGACGGGCCCCTGAGCAGCGACGGCATGGCCAAGCTCAACGCGCTGTGGCAGGAGATCGCGGCCTACGGCAAGGACCTGCAGAACCAGCCGCTCTCGGAGATCCAGGGCCGGCTCAGCGCGTACAAGGAACAGATCATGGCGATCATCAAGGCCGACCCCAGTGTCACCCCGGCCGGGAAGGCCGGCACAGCCCCGACGTCGGGTGCAACGTCTGGCGCCACGCCGGGCGCAACTCCCGGCAGCACGCAGGCCCCGTCACCGGGCGCCGGCGGGACCACGGCGCCGGCCGGCACGGCTGCAGCCCCGGCGCCGGCACCTTCAGAGCCCGCACAGACAGGGCAGCCCGGGGGCACCGGTACGGAACCGGCGACTGCACCGACTTCCACGCCGGACACGGCCTCACCCGTCCCGACCGCTACTGCGCCTCCCGCTCCCTAGCCCTGGCGTCCGGCCGGGCCCGCGCCTGACACCGCGCTGGCATACGGATGGTGGCGCTCCATCCCAGTTGCTTGCCGCCGGAACCGATTCCGGGCCCGTGGAGCCCCGGGATTCCTGGGGTCCGGGTGGTCCGGGCAGAAGCAACTGGGCGGGAGCGTCGCCCGGACGGACTTGCCCGAGTTCAACCGCGGGGCCCGGCTAGCGGGCCTTCCATTCATCCGCGAGGATGGCGTACACCACTTCCGTGGCCCATTCGCCCTTGTAGTGCCACTTGTCCACCTGCCGTGATTCCAGGCGCATGCCGAGCCGTTCACAGAGCGCCGCCGAGTCCGTGTTCAGGGCATCGAGCTTGGCGTCGATCCGGTGGAAGCCCAGGTCCTCAAAACCGAGCTTGAGCAGGGCCCGGGCGGCCTCGCTCGCGATGCCCCGTCCCCGCGCTTCCGGGGCCAGGCTCCAGCCGATTTCGGCCTGCCCGCACCCCTCCAGCCACTTCAGCACCACCTCGCCGAGCAGCCCGGGTGAGTCCGCGGCCTCGATGGCAAGGGCCACCCAGTCGCCCTCCTTCTCGAACTCGAAGTTGGCGTACCGTCCCACCGTTTCCATCGATTGGGTGTAACTCTTGGCCTCGCGGGGCAGGAACCGGGCGGTTTCCGGGACCGAGTGGTAGGCATGGAAGGCATCGAGGTCGGAGGCTTCAAAGCGCCGCAGCACTAGCCGTTCGGTGCGGATGGGCAGCGGAGGGAGGGGCTTGGGTTCGGTCATGCCTCCAACGCTACCCATCGACTGCTCCGTAAGCGCCGTTTTGGGCCGCCATAAGGGCGGTTACGGAGCAACCGATGCCTGGGCGACGGCGGCGGCCGTCGCCTCGGCGATGGCCCGCTCCTCGTCGGTGGGGACCACCAGGACAGGCAGGGCCGACGTCGGCGTGGAGATGACCCGGGGTTCCTTGGACCGCTCCCGGTTCAGCCCGGCGTCGAGTTCGACGCCGAGGGCACCGAGCCGCTGCGCCACCAGATTCCGGAACTGGTGCGAGTTCTCGCCGATCCCGGCCGTGAACACGAGGGCCTTCGCGCCGCCAACGGCCACGTGGTAACCGCCGATGTACTTCGCGAGCCGGTAGGACGCGACCGCCAGGGCCATGGCCGCCTTGGCGTCCCCGGCTTCCGCGGCCTCCACCACCGAGCGCATGTCGTTGTTTCCGGCCAGGCCCTTAAGCCCGGACTGCCGGTTCAGCATCGAATCCAGGTCCTCGGGAGACCAACCGGTCCGGGCCAGGAAGACCAGGATGGACGGATCGAGGTCGCCGGAGCGGGTTCCCATGACGAGGCCCTCGAGGGGCGTGAATCCCATGGAGGTGTCGATTGACTGGCCGCCGCGGATCGCCGTGACCGAGGCGCCGTTCCCCAGGTGGGCGATGACGGCGTCGAACTCCTCGACCGGAACATCCAGCAGCGCCGCCGCCCGGTGCGCCACGTACTCGTGCGAGGTGCCGTGGAACCCGTAGCGGCGGATCCCGTGGTTCGTGTAGAGCTCGTCCGGCACCGCATAACGCCAGGCGTGCTCGGGCAGGGTGCGGTGGAAGGCGGTGTCGAACACGGCCACCTGCGGCAGCTCGGGCCACTTCTTCGAGATCGCGCGGATGCCAAGGACGTTGGCGGGGTTGTGCAGCGGCGCGAGCGGGTTCAGCCGTTCAATGGCCCGGGTGATCTCGTTGTTGACCAGCACCGGCTCGGCGAAGCGCTCCCCGCCGTGCACCACGCGGTGGCCCACGGCATCCAGCACGCGGTCCCCCAAGGCCGCGTGGATGGCCGCGTCCACCTGCTCCAGCGCCTCGGCGTGGTCGCGGGGGCCTTCGATCTGGCCGTCGCCCTCACCGCCGGCACCCATGCCGATCTTCTCGACCAGGCCTTCGGTGAGCACGCTGCCGGCCTCGACGTCGCGCACCTGGTACTTGAGCGAGGACGAACCGGAGTTGATGACGAGCACGAGCATGGGGCCTCCTAAGCCTTGGCTTCGACGCTTACCCGGAGGGTGCGTCGGGACTGGCATCACGCCGGAGCCTGGCGGAGCGCTCCGTGGGTTCCACTATAAATTGCCGGACTGGCAAGGACGCCCATCCGTTGCGAAAGCCGCGGCAGGCGCCTAGAGTCGGCGGACCAACTGGACAACTCACGAAGGGATTTCCATGACTGACGACGCGACCCAGCCAGACAGCACCGAGCCGGCCAGCACCGAGCCGGCCAGCGGGTCCGGTAAGCCGGATCCCACCGGCGTCGAAGGCGCGAATCCGGCCCTGGACGACACGGGAAAGTTCAAGGCCGCCGAGGTCGGAGAAGCCGCCGAGGCCCCCGAGGATCTGCAGGACCTGGATCTCACGCCGGCGGGCCTGGCCGATGAGCCCGCCAAGCAGGAAGATCCCGACAACCTGGCGAAGCCGGAGAACAGCTGACGGAAAACAGCTGACCGGGCAACAGCTGACTAGGCATGGGCAGCCGCGGGTGCCGGCTCGGTGGCCGGCTCCACGGACTGCGCCTGGACGGCGGTGATGGCCACCGTGTTCACGATGTCCTCCACGGTGCAGCCGCGGGAGAGGTCGTTCACCGGTTTGCGGAGTCCCTGCAGGACGGGCCCCACGGCGACCGCCCCCGAGGACTGCTGCACGGCCTTGTAGGTGTTGTTGCCGGTGTTGAGGTCCGGGAAGATGAACACGGTGGCCTGCCCGGCGACGGACGAGCCGGGCATCTTGGACTGCGCGATGGCGGCATCCACGGCGGCGTCGTACTGGATGGGGCCTTCGACGGCAAGGTCTGGGCGGCGGGTCTTCACGGCTTCGGTGGCCTGCCGGACTTTGTCCACTGCCTCCCCGGTCCCCGACCCGCCGGTGGAGTAGGACAGCATCGCCACGCGCGGCTCCACGCCGAACTGGGCTGCGGTCTCGGCCGAGGCCAGCGCGATGTCCGCGAGTTGCTCCGCGTTCGGGTCAGGATTGACCGCACAGTCGCCGTAGACCAGCACCCGGTCCGGCATCAGCATGAGGAACACCGAAGAGACGATTTTCACGCCGTCGCGCGTCTTTACGAACTCCAGCGCGGGACGGATCGTGTGGGCGGTGGTGTGCGCAGCGCCGGACACCATGCCGTCCACCACGCCCAGCTGCACCATCATGGTGCCGAAGTAGCTGCCATCCAGCATGACTTCCAGCGCCCGGGCGAGGTCCACTCCCTTGTGCGCCCGCAGCTGCGCGTACTTCTCCGCAAACCGCTGGCGCAGCTCCGACGTCGCGGGGTCCACGATGCTCATGCCCGAGAGGTCGATGCCCTGGGTGGACGCCAGCTCGCGGACCGCCGACTCGTTGCCCAGGATGGTGAGCTCGCAGACGTCCCGCCGGTGCAAAATCTCGGCGGCACGCAGGATCCGGACGTCGGTCCCCTCCGGCAGGACGATGTGCCGGCGCTGCAGCCGGGCCCGCTCAATGAGGTCGTGCAGGAACCGCAGCGGTGTCATCCGTTCCGGCCGCGGCAGGTGCAGCCGCTCCAGCAGCTCCGTTTCGTCCACCTGCTTGGCCCAGAGCCCCAGGGCGGAGGCGATCTTGCGGCGGTGCCCGGACCAGATCTCGCTCCGGACCTCGGAGACGCGTTTGGCGGTGACATAGGTGTCGTCGGGAGCGGTGAAAATCGGGAACGGCGCCTGCGCCAGGAGCGAATAGATGGTCGGGTCCGGGGCCAGGCCTCCGGTGAGGATCAGGGCCGACGGCACCGGGAACTCCGGCGAGAACGACGACGCCAGGCAGGCCACGAGCACGTCCGCCCGGTCTCCGGGGACAATCACCAGAGCGCCGTCGTTGAGCACGTGCAGGAAGTTAGCGACGTTCATCGCCGCGACCTTAATGGAACGGACATCGCGTTCCAGGTCCGGGAGGCCGGCAACCTGGCCGAGGCCCAGGGCCGATGCGACCTCGCCGGTGGTGGGCCGGGCGATGTCCTCGAGCTCCGGGAGGACGTAGACCGGCCGGCCGGACGCGCCGGGCTTCACCGCGGCGGCGACGGCCTCGAGGTCTTCCGGGTCGGCACGGTTGACCATGATCGCCAGGAGTTCGCAGCGCTCCGCGAGGAGCTCCTTGCGGGCCACCTCGACGGCGTCCGCGGCCTCCGGGGCGGTGAGGCCTTTGGCCCCCACCACGGCGACGACGGGGGCGGCCAGGTTGTTGGCGAGCCGGGCGTTGAGGTCAAATTCGACGGCGGCGTCCTGGCCGGTCAGGTCGGTTCCCTCGACGATCACGACGTCGCAGTGCCGGGACAATTCGGCGAAGATTTCGACGCAGCGGGAGTTGATTTCCTCGCGCTTTCCTTCGGCCAGGAGGCTGCGGACCTCGGCGAACGTCAGGCCGCCGCGGCAGCGCTGATCGTCAAGATCAAACCGGGCCTTCATCAGTGCCACCATCGGGTCCGAGGCGGCGTCGTTGCCGTGAACCACAGGCTTGAAGAAGCCGATGCGGTCCGCGTGCCGGTGCAGCGTGTCCGCTAGCCCCAGCGCTATGAGCGACTTCCCGGATCCCGGTGTGGTCGCGCTGACATAGATTCCCTTGGCCATGTGTCCCAGCATACTTACACCCCTTGACAGCGGGCACCCACATGGGATTACCTAATGAACATTCGGTAAATAAAGCTGGAGGCAACGAGGCATGGCTGAACTGACGATTTCCGGTGACACCCACCCCATCCTTAAAGACGACTACGCCTCCGAATGGATGGGCATCGAAGTTCTCGCACTGGACGACGGACATGCCACGATCCGGATGACGCTCCGGCAGGAAATGCTCAATGGATTCGGCATGGCCCACGGCGGAATGATCTTCGCCTTCGGCGACACTGCTTTCGCCTTGGCCTGCAACCCGGCCAGCCCGAGCCCGGCCGACGAGGGCAACATCACCGTGGCCTCCGGCGTCGACATCAACTTCCTCAAGCCAGCCTTCCGCGGCCAGGTCCTGACCGCCGTCGCCAACCGCCGCGCCAGCACCGGGCGCAGCGGTCTGTACGACATCCAGATCTACGCCGCCGATCCCGGCGCGGGCACTCCGACGGCGGCATCTGCCGGCTCGGTTCCCGCCGCTACGGTCCCGGGCGAACTCCCCGCCGACATCGCCGCCGATGCCCCTGCGGTGGAACTCATCGCCGAGTTCCGCGGCCGCAGCCGCACGATCTCCAAGAAATAGAAACAGGGAACCACAGATGACCCAAGAAACTGCCGCCGCCACTACCGACGCTGTCCTGGACCGCGAGGAAACCATCTCCCGCGACGAGCTTGAGGCGCTCCAGCTCAGCCGCCTGCAGCACACGGTGGCCTACGCCTATGACCGCGTCCCCCTGTACAAGCGCAAGTTCGACGAGGCCGGCGTCCACCCGACGGACCTGCGTGAGCTCTCCGACCTCGCCAAGTTCCCCTTCACCACCAAGGAGGACCTCCGGCTCGAGTACCCCTTCGGCATGTTCGCCGTGCCGCAGCACGAGGTCGCGCGGATCCACGCCAGCTCCGGCACCACGGGCCGCGCCACCGTGGTGGGCTACACGAAGAAGGACCTCGCCGACTGGGCAAAGCTTGTGGCCCGCTCGCTGCGGGCCTCCGGCGTCCGGCCGGGCATGAAGGTGCACAACGCGTACGGCTACGGCCTGTTCACCGGCGGCATGGGCGCCCACGCCGGCGCCGAGGCCCTCGGCTGCACCGTCATCCCGATCTCCGGCGGCCAGACCGAGCGCCAGATCACGCTCATCCAGGACTTCAAGCCCGACGCCATCCTGGCCACCCCCACGTACCTGCTGACCATCGCCGACGCGATGATCAAGCAGGGCATCGACCCGGCCTCCACGTCACTGAAGTACGCGGTCCTGGGCGCCGAGCCGTGGACCGAGGAAATGCGGCACGAGCTCGAGACCACCATGAACCTCAAGGCCTGCGACATCTACGGCCTCTCCGAGGTCATGGGCCCGGGCGTCGCCGGCGAATGCGTGGAAACGCAGGACGGCAGCCACATCTGGGAGGACCACTTCCGCCCCGAAATCATCGATGCCTTCGACCCCACGGTGGTGCTGGGCGACGGCGAACCGGGCGAGCTCGTCTTCACCTCGCTCACCAAGGAAGCGCTGCCGATCATCCGGTACCGCACCAAGGACCTCACCCGGCTGCTGCCGGGCACCGCGCGCCCGGCGCACCGCCGCATGGGCCGCATCACCGGCCGCAGCGACGACATGATCATCCTGCGCGGCGTGAACCTGTTCCCGTCCCAGATCGAGGAGATCGCCCTGCGCATCCCCGAGCTCAGCCCGCACTTCCAGCTGGAACTGACCCGGCCCGAGGGCACGCGCATGGACCAGCTGACCGTCAAGATCGAACGCCGCGACGCCGTCACGATCGAGGGCGCCGCGTCCGCCGCCAAGGCACTGCAGCAGCAGATTAAGATCCACGTCGGCTCCTCCTGCACGGTCGACGTCGTCGAGCCCGGCTCGCTGGAGCGGTCCAACGGCAAGCTGCGGCGGATCTACGACATGCGCCCCAAGGGCTGAGTGAGAACCCGATCGTGAGAAACTAGCCACTATGCCCAGCACAACAACCACCACCAAGCGCGGCCGCCCCGGCTATGACCAGCAGTCGGTGCTGGTGATCGCCGTCGACGTCTTCAACCGCCACGGCTACGATGCCACCTCGATGGGCATCCTTGCCGAGAACCTGGGCATCTCCAAGTCCGCGATCTACCACCACGTACCGTCCAAGGGCGACCTGCTGAAGCTCGCCCTGGACCATGCCCTCGGCGGGCTCGAGGCGATCCTGGACCAGCCCGGGGCCACTGCCGGTTCGGCCGATGCCCGGCTCGAGTTCGTGGTCCGCCAGACCATCTCGGTGCTGGTGGAGCGGCTGCCCTTCGTGACGCTGCTGCTGCGCCTGCGCGGGAACACGGAGATCGAACGGGACGCGCTGGAACGGCGCCGCACCTTCGACCACAAGGTCGCCGCCCTGATTTCCGAGGCCCGGGATGAGGGCACGCTCCGCCAGGACATCGACCCCCGCACCGTCACCCGTCTGCTGTTCGGCACCATCAACTCGATCGTCGAGTGGTACAAGCCCGGCGGCTCGCTGTCGCCGGAAAAGCTGGCCGACGACGTCATCACCATGGCGTTCCACGGCCTCCACGTCCCCAACTAGGCGGGCCCTTCCCCGCCTCCGCTGTCATTGACGGCACCTCATTGACGGCGTCATTGACGGCGTCATTTGACGGCACAGGGCGCTGGGTCCACGCTGTGAGGATGGCCACCAGACTATCGAAGGTGCTCATGGGCGCCTTCCCCGAGCTGCGCTACGAGCCCACCGCCAAAAGGGTCCGTGCAAGTGTCGGCGGAAACGTCGTCGTCGATACGGTGCAGGCCTGGCTGGTTTGGGAACCGCGGCGGATCACCCCCATCTTTGCCGTGCCGGAGCAGGAACTGTTGGCGGAGCTCGCCCCACCGGCCCTGCCGGCGGCTTCTGTCGAGGAGCACGCGGTCGCCGTTCGGCGAGGCGAGCCGCCGACGTCGCTCGACCCCCGAACGAAGTTTGGCAAGCACACCTGTGCCGGCGAGGAACTCGACGTCGTGACGGCGGGGGCAACGGTTCCCCGGGCCGCCTTCCGGCCCGAGGACCCCGACCTGGCCGGTTACGTGGTGCTGGATTTCGCCGCTTTCGACTGGCTCGAGGACGATGAGGAGATCATCGGCCACCCGCGTGATCCGTTCCACCGCGTTGATATCCGCGCGTCGTCCAGGAACGTAGACGTGGCGCTCGACGGCGTGACGCTCGCCAAGACGCACAGCGCGCAGTTGCTCTACGAGACGCTGCTCCCGGTGCGGTACTACATCCCGCCGTCGGATGTGCGGCTGGACCTGATGGAGGAGAGCCCCAAGCGGACCGTCTGCCCCTACAAGGGCCAGGCCAGCTACTGGAGCTACCCGGGTTCCGGGCAGGGCGGGAACATCGCGTGGAGCTATGACAGGCGGTACCCCGATGCCGCCCAGATCCACGGACTCATCAGCTTCTTCAATGAGCGCCTCGACGTGAGCGTCGATGGCGTGCTCCAGCCCCGCCCCGTAACCCCTTGGTCCCGCCCGAGCCCTCCGGGGGCACTTTGACGGCCGCTGCACGCGTTTCGCCGACGAATGCCGGCGTGTCTGCGTCAATGTGCCCCCGCCCGGCCAGCGGCGGACCCGGGGCAGAGCCCGGACGGCGTCCGCCAAGGCCGTCCGAAGGTCTGGACAACAGAAGGGGCGCCCCGCTGAGCCGGAGCGCCGCGCTTCTGTCCACCCTGATCTTGTCCCCCCGAATTTCCAGGGCTGGACCGGACCTCAGAGCTGGTAATCAGCTGCCGTGGTGATGTTCTCGTGCACGCAGAGAATATTGTGCTCGGAGTCCATGAACCAGGCGCACTTCTCTGAATCCGTTGTACAAATGTGGTTTTCGGTCTTGAGATCCGGGCGATCGTAGTCCTGGAACATGACGCCTTTGGCTTCCATATCCTGGACTGTGCGTTCGATCTCGCTGACTTCGAAACTCAGGGTGGTGTGCTCTGAGTGCTTTCCATCCTTGACTGGCATCAGCTGCAGCATCGGGCCGCCTTCTGAGCCGAACAATTCGCTTCCGTCGTCTGCCACGCCACGGTGCGGGAGCCCCAAAGTGTCCGCGTAGAAATGCCGGGCACGCGCTGCATCATCGACTGGCAGGACTGTTGTGGCTTTATTGAGTACTAGGGTCATTTCGCCACCTCCTACGAGCAAGATTTTACGCCGGAGCGGGGGCGAAAGCCCGTGCAAATTGCGCCCCGAACAAGCGACGCTCCCTCACGTCCGGCAGCCCGACAACGGACGCTCCCTCACTGATGAGGGAGCGTCCGGGCTGGACCCGCAGGACGTGAGGGAGCGTCGGGAGGGGCTACTTCTCGACGAGGGTCAGGACGTCGTAGGTCGCCACGATTTCGTCGTTCTGGTTGGTCAGGACGGCGTCCCAGGCCACCTCGCCGTACTCGTCGGTCTCGCGCGGCGTGATCTTCTTGGCCGTCAGGGTCACCCGGATGGAGTCGCCTGCGGCCACCGGGGTGATGAAGCGCAGGGTCTCCAGGCCGTAGTTGGCCAGGACGGGGCCCGGTGCGGGCTCCACGAACAGGCCGGCAGCCCAGCTGAGCAGGAGGTAGCCGTGCGCCACGATGCCCGGGAAGAACGGGTTGGCCGCGGCGGCTTCCTGGTTGGTGTGCGCGTAGAAGGTGTCGCCGGTGGAGTTCGCGAACTTGGTGATTTCCTCCAGCGAGACCTCACGCAGCTCCGAGCGGATGGCATCGCCAATGTGCAGCGTGGCCAGGGATTTCCGGAACGGGTGCTGACCTTCGGTCTCGAGCGTGAAGTTGCGGTCCGCCCCGGTGTGCCAGACGCCCGTGACGGCGGTAAGCATGTTGGGCGAGCCCTGGATGGCGGTGCGCTGCATGTGGTGCATCACCGAGCGGATGCCGCCGAGCTCTTCGCCGCCGCCGGCGCGGCCGGGACCGCCGTGGACCAGGTGCGGGACCGGGGAGCCGTGGCCGGTGGAGCTGCGGGCGTCCTCGCGGTTGAGCATGAGCACGCGGCCGTGGTGGGCCGCGATACCGGTGACCAGCTGCTGCGCCACGGCGGGATCGTTCGTGCAGACCGAGGCGACGAGCGAGCCGCCGCCGCGGGCGGCGAGGCGGACGGCGTCGGCCAGGTCTGTGTACCCGATCACCGAGGACACCGGGCCGAAGGCCTCGAGCGAGTGGACTTCCTCGACCTCCGGGTTGGCCCAGCTCAGCAGGACCGGGGACATGAAGGCACCGCCGTCGACGACGCCGACGCTTCCGTCCGCGCTGGTGACCTTCGGCGCATCGAGCGTGCCATAGGCAAGCTCACCGCCGGCGTCGAGCATGGACTGGACGGCGGCGCGCACGTCGGCGAGCTGCTCGAGGGAGGCCAGGGCGCCCATGGTGACGCCTTCGGCGCGGGGGTCACCGAGCACGACGCGTTCGCGGATGCGGTCCCCCACGGCGGCGGTGACGTCGGCGACGAGTTCCTGCGGCACGATCGCGCGGCGGATCGAGGTGCATTTCTGGCCGGCCTTGGCGGTCATCTCGGTGACGAGGGACTTAATGAAGGCGTCGAATTCCGGCGTGCCCTTGACGGCGTCCGGGCCCAGGATCGCGGCGTTGAGGGAGTCGGTCTCGGAGGTGAAGCGGACACCGCCCTTGACCACGTTGGGGTGGGACTTCAGCGTGTTGGCGGTCGAGGCGGAGCCGGTGAAGGCCACGAGGTCGCGGTAGTCCAGGTGGTCCAGCAGGGTGCGGACGGAGCCCGAAATCAGCTGCAGCGAGCCTGTGGGCAGGATGCCGGATTCGTCGATCGCCTTGACCACGGCGGCGGCCACGTACCCCGTGGGGGTGGCCGGCTTGACGATGGTGGGCACACCGGCGAGGAAGGCCGGGGCCAGCTTCTCCAGCATGCCCCACACGGGGAAGTTGAAGGCATTGATCTGCACGGCGACGCCGGGGATGCGGGTGTAGATGTGCTCGCCGGCGAACGAGCCGTCGCGGGAGAGCACCTCCATGGGGCCGTCCACCACCACCTGGGAGTTTGGCAGTTCGCGGCGGCCCTTGGACCCGAAGGTGAACAGGACGCCGATCCCGCCGTCGATGTCGATCATCGAGTCGATTTTGGTGGCGCCGGTCTGCGCCGAGAGCGCATAGAACTCCTCGCGGCGGCCGTTGAGGTACTGCGCCAGCTCCTTGAGCTTGAGCGCGCGCTGGTGGAAGGTCAGCGTGCCCAGTTCCGCTTGGCCAGTGGTGCGGCCGTAGTCCACGACGGCGGCGAGGTCGAGCCCCTCGGTGCTGACCTTGGCCAGGAGCTCGCCGGTGCTGGCGTCCAGTACCGGCGCTGCGCCGGCGGCGGAGGCGGCGTCCGGAGTCCACCAGGAACCCCGGATGAAGCTGGGAACGATCTCGACAGTGTCTACTGTGGGTGCGGCTGTGGTGGTCATCGTTGACGGGTCCTTCCAACGGGGGAGCAAGATCAACACGGCCGGAACATTACTGACCGTCCGTTCGGTAATATGATCTAGAGTACATGAATGAGCCCTGCCACACACTAGCAGCGGCGGCACCGACCGTCCGGGCCCACGGCCGGCCGGCAACAAAGGAGACGCTATGACGCCCGAGACTGGCAGCACCGAGTTGTGGAAGATCACCCTCGGGGAACTCGACGAGAAGATGGGCGTGAAGATCGTCGAGGAGTCCGTGGACCGCGTGGTGGCGACCATGCCGGTGGAGGGCAACCGGCAGTCGTTCGGGCTCCTGCACGGCGGCGCCTCCCTGGCCGTGGGCGAGGCCGTGGGGTCTTGGGCCGCCGTCATCCACGCCAGCACCCTGGGCAAGACGGCGGTGGGCGTCGACGTCTCGGCCACGCACCACAAGTCGGCCCGCGAGGGGCTGATCACGATCACGGCAACCCCGATCCATCTCGGCGGCACCCTGACCACCCACGAGGTGCTGATCACCAACGAGGCCGGCCAGCGGCTCTGCACCCTGCGGATCACCAACCTGCTGCTGCCCCGCAAGGCCTGACCCGGGACTGGAGGCCGCCTACACCCGGTCGCCCCCGGTGATGTAGGGCCGATCGGCCCGGAAGGCCCGCTGCTCCGGCTGTTAGCTTGGAAGTGCTGAATCGCCCGGCGCCGCTGGGTATCACCGGTCGCACCGGAAGGGATCCACCATGCTCTCAGACACTTCACTTCCAGTCATTAAAGCAACGCTTCCCGTAGTGGGCGAGCACGTCGAGGAAATCGCCAAGCGCTTCTACAAACATATGTTCGAGGCACGCCCGGACCTCCTGGACGGCCTGTTCAACAGGGGAAACCAGGCGGACGGCCGCCAGCAGCAGGCACTCGCCGGATCCATCGCGGCGTTCGCCACCATGCTCGTGGAGAAACCGGATCAGGTGCCGGACCATCTGCTCTCCCGGGTGGCCCACAAACACGTCTCGCTGGGACTGAGCCCGGACCAGTACCAGGTTGTCCACGACCACCTCATGTGGGCGATCGTGGATGTCCTGGGGGATGCCGTCACCCCCGAGGTCGCCGCCGCCTGGGACGAGGTCTACTGGCTGCTGGCGAACCTGCTCATCAACAAGGAGCGCGGGCTGTACAACGCCGTGCACCTCTCCCCCGAAACCATCTGGCGGACATGGCGGGTGGTGCGGCGGATCCAGGAGACAGACGACGTCGTCTCGTTCGTCGTCGAACGGACCGACGAGCGCGACGTCAAGCCGTCCCTTCCGGGGCAGTACGTGACCCTCAAGATGACCATGCCTGACGGCGTGCAGCAGCCGCGGCAATACAGCCTGACCAAGGCCGACGACGGGCAGCACCGGCAGTTCGCCGTCAAGAGGGTCCGTGGACTTCCGACGCCCGACGGCGAGATGTCCACGCTGCTCCACAACGATGTCCAGGTGGGCGACGAGGTGGTGCTCTCAGTACCGTTCGGCGACGTGGTGCTGGAGTACACGGACCGGCCCCTGGTCATGGCCAGCGCCGGAATCGGCATCACCCCCATGGCCGGGATGCTCTCGCACCTCGTGCAGTCCGGTTCCCAACGCCAAGTGATGCTCCTGCATGCCGATGACAGCGAGGCGTCCTTCCCGCTCCGCGCGCAGGTCAGCGAGGATCTCGCGAAACTGGCGGACGGGACCTTGAAGACGTGGTTCCTGACTCCCGCCGAGGCCGGCGCGGCGTCCGGATCCGCGTTCACCGGTTTCATGGATGTCAGCGTCGTGGAACTCCCTGACGACGCCGAGTACTACCTCTGCGGTCCCCTGCCGTTCCTGAAGTCGGTCCGGAGCGCCTTGATTGCTGGTGGCGTCCCTGCCAAGGACATTCAGTACGAGGTTTTCGGCCCGGATCTCTGGCTGGCCGATTTCCAGTAGCCGCGGATCATTGTTCTGCCCCGGACCCGCGGGTTCGCCCAACAGCTGCGGGGTCGCCGGAGCCGTACGGCGACCCCGCAGCTTTCCAGCGAGCCCGGGCCTAAAGTCCCCTGGCTAGCGGCTCTTCCGGCGCCGGCCGAACGCCACGAAAGCGGCGCCGAGCAGCAGGGCTCCGGCGCCGAGACCGGCGGCGGGCAGCAATCCGGCAAGGCTGCCGGCCAGCTGGCCTGCATTGCCCGACGACGTGCCATCCGGTCGCGCGCCGCTCACCGTGACGGAGGCGTCCGACGGCGGGACGTGCACCTGTGCAGGGCTAGACGTCTGAGCCGGGCTCACCGGATGGGCGGGGGTTCCTTGCGGCTGGGCGGCCGGCTGTGGGGTGGGGGTTCCTTGCGGCTGGGCGGCCGGCTGCGGGGCCGGGATTCCTGGCGGCTCGGCGGCCGGCTGCCGGGCGGGGACTCCGGGCTGCCGGGCGGCCGGCTGCCGGGCGGGAGTTCCCGGAGCCCAGGCGGCGATTCCTGACGGCTGGGCGGGGGTACCGGTGGAAACGGGCGCGGATACGACCACGGAGAGGAAAACTGCCCCGGAACGGCTGAAGCCGTTCACAGTTTCAGCCGAGAACTTGAACTGCCCGGCCGACGACGGCGCCGGGAACTGCCAGTTCCCGGCAGCATCCACCGGCACTTCGAGTTTTTGCGCCCCAACAGTGATCCGGACCTTTGATTTCGGAGCCACCATGGAGGCCGGACCGGCACTCACGTGCCCCGTGATTGGCTCGCCGGCTGTGACGGTTCCGGTTGCGGCCGTCGCGAGCGTTGGCTTGGTCAGGAACAGCTGCAGCTGGACACCGCCGGGGACCCTGCCAAGCGCGTCCTGCAGCGTCGTGGCGACGGCGAAGTTCGGGAGCGGCGGCTTTCCAGGCTCGGGCCGGGGCTCGCCTGCCGAATGGATGCCCACGGCAAAGTTGCCACTGATCCAGGGCCCGCCCGAGTCTCCGCCACTGGACTGGACGTTTTTGGAGAGGAAACCCCGGAAAGCCCGCAGGTCTTCCGCTGCAGTAGTTCTTCCGCCCACCACGTAGATGCCGGTTTCGTCCACTTGCCCGCAGGACCAGCCTGTGGTCCGTCCGGAGCGGCACACTTCCTGCCCCTGGAATGGGGCAACCGTCCCGATGATCTTGACGGCCGTGGCGCCCGGGTTCGCGGCGTTGGCCCACGTTGTCGCTGCTGCTTGGACGTTGAGTCCGCCGTTGAGGGCCTCGATGACGGCGATGTCGGTACCCACGTTGCCCGGCCCTCCGGGATCGCCAGTGTTCCACCGGGGGTTCAAAACCGTCGAGTTACTTCGTCCGCCAAACTGGCTGAACCCGAAGCTGCCGAGCGGCGCGAGGCGGCCGGGCAGGGGTAACGAACCGCCTGCAAGGGACGCGGTCGGGGGCTCAAGGCCGATGACCGCAGCGGTGCCGTCCTCGGCGCAGTGCCCCGCCGTCAGAACCACCGGCAGTCCCGCCGGGCTGTACGCGCCGAAGCCGGTCGAGCATATGGTCCGCCAGGGAGGTGCGTCAATGATGTAGCCCTCACCGCCGTAGAGGTCCGCTTCGGTTGTGACTGGGGGCCCCTGCTCCAGCTGGACATTGGCGTAACGGGACACGAAGTCTGCCGGGGAAATCTTCCCGGGCGCAGCGTCAGTCGTCGCTGGCGCAGTTTGCGGGTCCGGGGTCTGTGACAGGCCTGCTTCTGCAACGTTGGTCCCGCCGGTGCGGATGACGAAACGGCCCCCGGAGTAAGCCACAGCCTGCAGCCCAGCGGGTCCCACCTCGCGGACATAGGCTTGGAACAGCTGCTCGGTGCTCGACGCCACCAGCTCCGCCGCGGAGGGATCAGCCGCGGGTGCAGCAGAGGGAGCGGTCGTGGGAGCAGCGGATGATTCGGGTGGGGACGCTGCGAGCACGAACGGTGCCGCGGTTCCAGTTCCGTTCAGTTCATTCACCCGGGCCTGCAGCTCGGCGCCGTTGCCTTCGACGAGGATCTTGTCGTCCTGCAGTCTGATTCCCAGGTAGCCGGGCAGGGTCCGCAGGGAGGGCGCCGCGTCGGCGGCGCGCCGGGCCAGCTGGCCTGCTGCGTTGAACTCCTCGAGCGTCATGCCTAGGTCGCGCTGGACGGCCTCCGCGAGTCCGGCGTCGCTGATTTCCGGAGCAACTGCCGGAGCCGTCGTCGGCAGGGGCGCGGCCGGAATGGGGCTGGCCGGCGCCGCTACTGGAGTCGACACCGGCGTCGGCGTCGGCGTCGAGTCGGCAGGGGCCTGTGCGTCTGTACCGGGTTCAGCCAGCGCCGGACCGGCGGACAACGCACCAGCAGTCAAGGTGCCGGCAAGCGCAATCGCGAGGGCGGCGGCCCGCACCATCGGCTGGAACTTCGGAGTCTTCACCGGGCCACCCTACCTGCGGGAACCCTATCTGCCGAGCTTTGCCACGATAGCCGCGAGCTCCGCGGACGTCACTCCGTGGCGGAACAGATAATCCGCGGTGTTCAGGGACCGGACAAATTCCAGCAGGCTTTTGCCCCGGGATTCCAGCAGGGGCATCAGGACGTTCTCGGGCAGGAAGCGCTCGTGGGGATGCGGGACGGCCGCGTGCCGGTGGTGTTCGTTGATGCCCTGCATGGAGCGCTGGTAGCCGCGCACAATGGCCTCGTCGCTGTCGCCGGCGAGGTCCTGGAGCATGGCGGCGATCATGCCGCTCCGGTCCCGCCCGGCGGAGCAATGGATGACCACCCCGCCCTCCGCGGCGGCCACGGCCCTGAAGACACCGACCAGCAAGTGCGGGAACAGCCTGGCGTTGTCGGCATAGCAGACAGGGTCGTTCAGGTACGGCACACAGAGCTCGCGGAATTCGCTGTTGTCCGGGTCTTCGGTGGGGGCCAGCACGACGTCGAAGCCGGCCATGGCTGCCGCCCGCACCGGCGGATCGGTCTCCCGGCGCCGGATTTCGGATTCGTTGCGGAGGTCGACGACGGTCCGGATGCCACGGCGGTGTGCCTGCCGCCAGCCGGCCTCGGTGAGCCATTCCCGGCGTCCCATCCGGAACACATCACCGGCCACATGCCACGCGTTGACAGCCCCGTCCCACTCCATCGCTCTGGGCATGGGCTTCACCTTGGCGTGCGCTGATGGCCGGGCCGGACTTGTCATCCTGACAGCTAAGCACACGTGCCGGCGTCGATCCATGGCAGGATTCACAAACGTTTTACACAATGGGACCATGGCAGGGTGTGGGGTCACTGCACGCGCGCTGAATCCAGCGGGCCACTGAGGAGAACACGATGGGAAGTCTGAAACTTCGACGCCGGCAAACGGCTCTGGCAGCCGGTCTCGCCAGCCTGGCCATGGCGGCCGGTTTGGCGGCGGCGCCGGCGCAGGCGGTGGACCGGACCACGTACGTCGCGCTGGGAGACTCCTACGCCGCCGGGCTGGGGGCGGGCCCGTACCTGGATGATTGCTACCGCAGCGAGAACAGCTATTCCGAGCTCGCTGCCCACACGAAACCCATCAGGCTGGTCGCCAACGCGGCCTGCAGCGGCAAGACGACCCAGGACGTCGTAACCACCCAGCTGAAGCGGCTGAACAAGCGCACCGAGCTCGTCACCATCACTGCTGGCGGCAACAACGTCCGGTTCAGCGAAATCCTCGCCTCCTGCGGCGCTGCCATGGTCAATCCCGCCGCGGATCCGCTGTGCGAAGCCGCCAGCGCCTACGCGGAGGGCGAGATCTCCAGCCACAAACTGGCCGGTGACGTGACCGCGATGATCCAGCGCGTGAAGGCTGCCGCACCCAATGCCAAGGTTGTAGTGACGGGCTACCCCTACCTCTACGATCCGGTCGCCCCCGGTCAGAGTGATCCGATGTCCCGTTTCATCTACAAGGCCACACACCTGGCTGACGGACTGAACGGCTCCATCGCCGCCGCTGCCCGGGCCACGGGAGCGGAGTACATCGATGTCCGGGCCGCTTTCGCCGGTCACGGCGTCAACTCTGCGGCCCCGTGGATCAACCTCAACCGTTCGGCCCTGGCCAGTCCCGAAAACTTCCACCCGAACGTCAAGGGCTACGAGGCGTACTTCGCATCGCTTAACGAGGCCAAGGCCTACTCGGCACCGTAACGCCGCTTGGCCAGCCTGGACTCCAGGCCATTGCGGACCATCGGCCACTCGTGTTCCAGAATGGAAAACACGACGGTATCCCGCAGCGCGCCGTCATTGCTGCGCGTGTGGCTGCGGAGCACACCGTCCTGCTTTGCGCCCAGCCGCGCGATCGCATCGCGTGACTGGTGGTTAAGCCAATGCGTCCGGAACTCGACGGCGGGGCAGCCCAGCGTCTCGAAGGCGTGCCGCAGCAGCAGCAACTTGGAGTCCGGGTTGCTGCCGCTGCTATGTGCGGACGCCGCGTTCCAGGTGGAGCCAATCTCCACCCGGGGCGTGGCGGCGTCGATGTTCATGTAGGTGGTCATGCCGATCACCCGGCCCGGCCCGCCCGTAGCGGGGTCGAGCAGCCGCGTGGTGAAGGGCAGCATGTCGCCGCTGTCCTGCAGGGCCAGGCGCCGCTCAATCTCGGCGGCCATGTGTTCCGGGGCGGGCACACTGGTGTACCAGAGGTGCCACAGTTCGCCGTCGCGGGCCGCCTCGACGAGGCCGTCGTGGTGGTCCCGGCTCAGCGGCTCAAGGACGACGTATTTGCCGGTCAGCGTGATGGGGGCGATCGCGGGGCGGTCCAGGGAAGTCACCGCACCATCCTAGGGGCACGGACAAGCGCCGGTCACTTGGTCCAGTCGAAGAAGCCCTTGCCGGACTTGCGGCCCAGTTCCCCGCGGGCAACCTTGTCCCGCAGGATCTGCGGCGGAGCGAAACGATCCCCCAGCGTGGACTGCAGGTACTCCGCGATGCCGAGGCGCACATCGAGGCCCACGATGTCGGTGGTCCGCAGCGGGCCCGTGGGGTGCTTGTAGCCCAGGACCATGGCGTTGTCGATGTCTTCAGCGGTGGCCACGCCCTCTTCCACCATCCGCATCGCTTCGAGGGCGATCGCGACGCCAAGCCGGGAGGAGGCGAAGCCAGGCGCGTCGTTCACCACGACGGCGGTCTTGCCGAGCGCCTCGACCCAGCCGCGGGCGGCATGGGCCAGGGCGTCGGACGTCTGCTCGCCGAGGACCACCTCGATGAGCGTCGACGCCGGCACCGGGTTGAAGAAGTGCAGGCCCAGGAAGTTTTTCGGCCGCTTCAGCTCACGGGCCAGCCCGTTGACGGACAGCGACGACGTGTTTGACGCGAGGTAGGCGCCGTCGGCGAGCCGTTCCTCAATGCCGCGCAGCGCGGTGACCTTCAGGTCCCAGTCCTCGGGAACGGCCTCGACCACCAGCTGCCGGCCGGCGAAGTCGTCGTAGTCCACCGTGACCGCGAGCCGGGAAGCCATCTCGTCCAGGTTGCCGTCCACGGCGCCGCGCTCAATGCTCTTGGCAGCGGCGGACTCGACCCGCTCCCGGGCGGCCTCGGCCGAAGCCTCGTCGCGCTCTACGACCACGACGTCAACTCCCTTGATCAGGAAGGCGTGGGCGATGCCGGCGCCCATGCGGCCGCCACCGAGAACACCGACTGCTGCGGGAAGGTTGGCGGGGAGTACGGAGTTGCCCATGTTTATTTCTGCTTCCCGGAATCTTTGGCTGACTTCTTCTCTGTTTTCTTGGCTGATTTCTTATCCAAAAAAGTCTGCATACGGTCGAACTTGGCCTGGGATTCGAAGAGGATCCCCTGCGCCAGCTGGTCAATGAGGGGATGCGCCTCGGCCGGGGCGTGGAACACGGATTTGGTGATCCGGACGGCGAGCGGGTCCTGCGAGGCGATCCGGTCGGCGAGCCCGTGGGCCGCGGCCATCAGCCCGGACGGTTCATGGATTTCGGTGATGAGGTTGACGGCGAGGGCACGGTCCGCGCGCAGCACGGCACCGGCCAGCAGCATTTCCTTGGCGACGGGCTCCCCCACGAGTTCCTTGAGGCGCCAGCTGGCGCCAGCGGCGGCCAGGATGCCGAGTCCGGCTTCGGGATTGCCAATCCGGACGGACGGGGTGCCGATCCGGAAGTCGGCGGCGTAGGCCAGTTCGGCGCCGCCGCCGAGGCAGAAGCCGTCCACGGCTGCGATGACGGGCATCGGCAGCTTGGCGATCCGGACGAAAATGGTGGAGTTGATGCCCTGCAGGGCATCGTCGCGGCGCCGTTCGCGCAGCTGCCCGATGTCGGCACCGGAGGCGAAAACCCCGTCGGTGCCGGCGATGATGAGGACTTTCGGGTGCTGCTCAAGATGGGCGCAGACCGTGTGGAGTTCATCGACCATCTGCTGGTCGATCGCGTTGCGGACCTCGGGGCGGTTGAGCACCACCACCACGCGGTCCTCGCGCTCTTCGACCAGGAGCGTGCTGAAGCCAGCCGCGTCGAGGGACAGTGCCGGGGCCGCCACTACACGCGCTCCAGCAGCATGGCCGTGCCCTGGCCGACGCCGATGCACATGGTAGCGAGGCCGATCTTCGCGTTTTCGCGTTCCATCCGTCCAAGCAGCGTGATCGCGATCCGGGAACCGGACGAACCGAGCGGGTGGCCCAGGGAGATCGCGCCGCCGTCGCGGTTCACAATCTCCGGGTCAAGGCCGAGCCGGCGCATGCTGGCCAGGGACTGGGTCGCGAACGCCTCGTTCAGTTCAACGGCGCCAAGGTCATCGACGCTGAGCCCGGAACGGGCCAGCACCTTCTGGGTTGCCGGGACCGGGCCGATGCCCATGATTTCGGGCTCGCAGCCGGCGGAAGCGCCGTCGATGATGCGTGCCCGGGGCGTGAGGCCAAGCTTCTGGATCGCGGCTTCCGAGGCCACGATGATGGCTGAGGCGCCGTCGTTGAGGGTGGAGGAGTTCCCTGCCGTGACGATCGAGCCGCCCTTGACTACCGGCCGGAGCCCGGCGAGGACGTCCATGGTGGTGCCGGCGCGGGGGCCCTCATCGGTGTCCACCACGGTCTCGCCCTTGCGGGTCTTGACGGTTACGGGGACGATTTCCTCGGCGAAGCGGCCGGCGGCGATGGCGGCCAGGGCGCGTTCGTGGGAGCGGACGGCGAAGGCGTCGGCGTCCTCCCGCGAGATGCCGTCAACCCGGCCCACCTCTTCTGCCGTCTCCGGCATGGAGAAAGTCATCTTGCCGTCCCGGGAGAGCTCGCCCTTGGTGAACTGCGGGTTGACGAAACGCCAGCCGATGGAGGTATCGAAGATTTCGCCCGGCTTGGCGAAGGCGGTCCGGGGCTTTTCCTGGACCCAGGGTGCCCGGCTCATGGATTCGACTCCGCCCGCGATCACGATGTCCGCGGCGCCGGACTTGATCATGTGGCTGGCCATGATGATGGCGCTGAGCCCGGAGGCGCAGAGCCGGTTCACCGTGATGCCGGAGATGTGAAGGGGCAGCCCGGCAAGGATTGTGGCCATACGGGCCACGTTGCGGTTCTCTTCGCCGGCGCCGTTGGCGTTGCCGAGGATTACCTCGTCAATGGTGTCCGGATCGACGCCGGCGCGGGAGACGGCCTCGCGGACCACCAGTGCGGCCAGGTCATCGGGGCGGACTGCGGAGAGGGCGCCGCCGTAGCGGCCCACCGGGGTGCGGGCACCGCCAACAAGAAAAGCCTCGACCATGAGAACATCCTTCACCAAGAAAGCGGGGCCGGCAGCAGAGCAATTTACCGACCGTTCGTTCTATAAAGATTACACGGCGGGGCAAGGGGGTCAACCGGATGCCCCGGATTACGCGACGACGACGCCCAGATGGGCAGCGAGCAATGGGGCGAGCAGGGTGAGCTGGTAGTCATCGACCACGAGGCCGGCCAAGCTGCCCAGGCCGCTGATCGTGCGGAAGTCGGTGCCCCGGAGGTCGAAGTCCTTGAGCCGGGCTCCGGTGAAATCAAGGGTGCCGATCGTGCAGTTCTTCAAGGCGACCCGTGTGGCGGTGCAGGAGCCCAGATCCAGCTCGTTGATGATGCAGTCGCTGATCTGAACGTCCGTGAGCTTGGACCCGCGCAGGTTCACATAGTCGAGCTTGCCGCCGTCGATCCGCACCGACTGCCAGCCGCACTCATAGAGCTCTGCCGATCCCCAGCGGGGGTTGCCGATCTCCACGTCCCGCAGGCTGGCCCGGGCCGCCGCCAGCACCGGGGCGTAGACCTCGGTCAGGATGCAGTCACGGAAAGTGGCGCCACGCAGCTGCGTCTCGTTGAAGGAGACCCCGGTGAATTCGCATTCGGCAAAGTCCGTACCGCCAAGGTCCAGGCCGTCTGCCGACGCGCGGCTGAACCGGACGCCGTCGTACCGTTCCCCGCGGCGGAACTCCGGGGCAGGATCGTCCTGCAGTTCCCCCGGCCGGACCGGCGCGAGGCGGGGGGCTGTGACCTTGGGAGCTTTGTCCGCCGCGGCGCGCCGCACCATCACAGGGATTCTGCCTTGGCGGCGATGTCCGCCAGGTCTTTGGCAAGCGCCCTGCGCGTGATGCGCATCCCCAGCGGACCGAACACGGTGAGCATGATCTTGCTGAACCGAGTCGGTTTGATGACTTCGGCGCCGAAGGTCAGCGTGAGGTCCGTTCCGCGGTCGCGATCCGCCAGTGTGAACCTGGAGGTGTAGTCGGCCCCGCCCTGGAGGGCTTTCACCGTGGTGCTGCCGCCGCGGCCGTTCGACGGCGCCTCGGACTGGGAAACCCACATCTCCACCGTTTCCGAGCGCCCCATCATGGTGCGGGTTTCCTTCCAGCGGGTGCCCACGGCATAGGGTCCGTCGGTGAGCATCTGGATCGAATCGACGCCGGACAGGGTCGCGGCAGATCCGGGAATGTCCGACACCACCGCCCAGACCGAGTCCGCCGGAGCATTGATGTGCTGCGTGAGCGTGGTCTTGTGGTCCATGACCTCGAGCCTAGCCCGCGGTCCGGGAAATGGTCATCCCTTCGCGAACCGCCCCGCCACTGCCGGCGTCACCGGTCTGCAGAATCATCCGCGACACCCCTTGATTTAGTAAGCATGCTTTGTGTTATGGTGATTCGGCAGTGAATTTCAACCGGAAACGAAAGGTGGCCAACACCATGGGTGTCGGAGACAAGATTCAGAACGAAGCAGAGCACCTGGGCGGCAAGGCCAAGGAAACTGCTGGCAATGCCACTGGCAATGACCAGCTTCGCGCCGAAGGCCAGAAGGATCAGGTTGTAGCCGACGCGAAGAAGGTCGGCGAAAACGCCAAGGACGCCTTCAAGAAGGACTAGTCCCTACAAAGTTTTGCGGCGCCGGATTTTCCTTTGGGGGACGTCCGGCGTCGCTTTTTTGTGCCCTTTTGCGAGAATGGCCCCACACAGCCGATAAAGGGGACACCATGGCACGGACCGAAGCAGAGCACGGCCAGCCCGTCAGCCGGGATCTCAGCAACGTCGACCTGAGCCGGGCCAGGGCTGCCGCCGGCGGTTCGCCGGTGCTGCGCGGCTATCTGGCGTCGCCGGAGGGCGAAGGGCCTTTTCCTGCGGTCCTGATGGTCCACGAGGCCTTCGGCCTGGACGACATCACCATCCGCCACGCCAACCGCATGGCGGCGGCCGGTTACCTGACGCTGGCCGTTGATCTGTACAGCGACGGGGGCGCCCGCCGCTGCCTCGTCGCCACGATGCGTGCGCTGGCTGCGGGCGAGGGGCGGGCCTTCACCGATCTGGCCACCGCCCGGGACTGGCTGCTGGAATCTGGCCGAACCACGGGCAAGATCGGCGTGATCGGTTTCTGCATGGGCGGCGGCTTCGCCCTGCTCCTGGCCAATGACGGCTTCGACGCCGCCGCCGTCAACTACGGCAGGCTCCCCAAAAACCCCGAGGAGTCCCTCGCCGGCGCCTGCCCGATCGTGGCCAACTTCGGTGGCAAGGACCGCACCCTGCGTGATGGGGCCGCGAAACTCGAGTCCGTTCTCGACCGCGTGGGCGTGGCCCACGACATCAAGGAATTCCCGCACGCCGGGCACGCCTTCCTCAACGACGTGGAGACCGGACCGAGGGCGCTGCGACCGCTCTTCCGGGTCATGGGCGTCGGCCCGGATCCGGAATCGGCCCCGGAAGCCTGGCAGCGGATCGAGGACCACTTCGCCAAGCATCTGAAGGGCTGAGCGCCCGGGTGCGGCCGCCGGCTCAGGGATATTTGAGCCGCATGATTGCCGCCGCGTCACGGTTGGGTACGTGGGCTCCCGGCATGACACCATACCGACCATGGTCCAGAAAATTGCGTACCAGGGTGAGCCCGGCGCCAATTCCAATATTGCCTGCTCGCAGATGTTTCCCGAGCTGGAAAGCGTCCCCTGCGCCAGCTTCGAGGACGCTTTAGAGCTGGTATCCAGCGGCGAGGCCGCCCTGGCCATGATTCCTATTGAGAACTCGATCGCCGGCCGGGTGGCTGACATCCACATACTGCTGCCCCAATCCCGTCTGCAGATAGTGGGCGAGTACTTCCTTCCGATCCATTTCGACCTGATGGGCATCCCCGGCAGCACCATCGAGGGGGCCACCGAGGTCCACAGCCACATCCACGCCCTGGGTCAGTGCCGCAAGTTGATCCGCAGTGCCGGCCTGAAGCCTGTTATTGCCGGGGATACCGCGGGTTCCGCCCGTGAAGTGCGGGAGTGGAACGATCCAGCCAAGCTGTCCCTCGCTCCCCCGCTCGCGGCCCGGATCTACGGCTTGGAGGTGCTGGCTTCGCGGGTGGAGGATGACCCGTCCAACACCACCCGGTTCGTGGTCCTGGCGCCGGAAAAGGACCTGCCGTCCCGGGAGTCGTTGCCGGGAGCGGTTGTGACCAGCTTCCTGTTCCGCGTCCGGAACGTCCCCTCCGCACTCTTCAAGGCACTGGGCGGGTTTGCCACGAATGGCGTGAACATGACAAGGCTGGAGAGCTACATGGTGGGCGACGAGTTTGCTGCAACCATGTTCATGGCCGACGTCGAAGGACACCCCGAGGACCTGCCTGTCGGCCTGGCCCTTGAGGAGCTGGACTTCTTCACCACCGAAGTGCGCATCTTGGGCGTCTATGCCGCCGCCGAATACCGGACCGGGCAAACAGTCCCCGGCTGAGCGCCCGCAGCAATTCGCTACGGATCCGGGCCGGCGACGCGCAGAAAGCCCGGCGCTGCTGGTATACCCGTAGCGCCGGGCGATTGCCGTGTCACGGGACGTTTTCCGTAGCGGAACTGGGCCGGGGTGTGGGCGGGATGTCCGCGTTCGTCCCTGCTCCCGCGTGACGACGCTCCACCCCAGTTACTCGGTGCCGGACCCCGCTTCACCTCTACGCACCGCCGGAAATTCGCGGGTACGTAGAGGTGCGGTCAGCAGCAACTGGGCGGGAGCGTCACTGCGCCATCGGAAGGGTGCCCGTGTGCCGGCGCTGAGACCGTGACTACGCGGTCACACCTCCGCGGGGCGCCCTGTCCGCAGGAGGGGCGCGAAGAACGCTGCGAGCTCCGCCGTCGCCGTCAGCGGCAGGACGTTGGCCACGTACTGGTCCGGGCGCACCACCACGACGACGCCGCCGCGGTCGAGGCCGCGCAGCTCGAAGATGTCCGCCGCCGGATCGGTGCCGTAGACCTTTTCAAGATAGGTGAGCTTGAACGGGCCGACCTCCGGCTTGAACACCGCCGGGACGGTGCCGATGTCGATGCCCGTGTGGTCCTGCTGGTAGATGACCTTGACGTCGAACCAGGCGTCGGCGTCGGCGCCCTTCGGTGTGGCTGCGAGCGGCGAGTCCGGTGCGTTGGCCAGCCACGCGGCGAGATCCGTGGTCGGCGACGGTGCTCCGGCCACGGCCGGATCCGCGAAGACGTAGATGCGCCAGCGGCCGTCCGCCATGGCCTGGTGGCCGAGCTGGACCGGATTGGTGTCGCACACGCGCTGTACCGGCGCGGACTTGAAGCGTTTGCCGACGGGGAAGCCGGTAGCCAGCTCCTGATGCGCCGCCTCGGCGACGATCAGCGACGGCGAGTACTCGGTCATGAAGCCCGCGGGGAACTCGGCGGTGCGGACGTAGAAGTCCTCGAGCTCGGACGGGTTCTCGAACTCCTCGGGCTTCTTTGCCATGAGCGTCGACCAGACCTTGTCGAAGTCGATGAGGTTCTTCGCCACGACCTGCCGCTCGGCCGAGTAGGTGGAGAGCAGGCTGTCCGGGCTGCGGCCCTCAAGCACGTGGCCGAGCTTCCAGCCGATGTTGAAGCCGTCCTGCATGGAGACGTTCATGCCCTGGCCGGCCTTGGCGCTGTGCGTATGGCAGGCGTCGCCGGTGATGAACACGCGCGGCGTGCGGGTGCCGAGCTCCTCCGGGAGGACGTCGTCGAACCGGTCGGTGAGGCGGTGGCCCACCTCGTACACGCTGTGCCAGGCCACGTTGCGCACGTCGAGCGTGTAGGGGTGGAGGATCGCGTTGGCCTTGGCGATGATCTGCTCGATGGTGGTCTTGCGGACGGCACCGCGGTCGTCCGCGGGGACCTCGCCGAGGTCGACATACATGCGGAACAGGTGTCCGCCTTCGCGCGGGATCAGCAGGATGCTGCCGCCGTCATGGGACTGGATGGCACATTTGAGGCGGATGTCGGGGAAGTCCGTGGAGGCGAGCACGTCCATGACGCCCCAGGCGTGGTTGGCCTGGTCGCCTTCCATCGTGCAGCCGATCGACTCGCGCACCTTGCTGCGCGCACCGTCCGCGCCGACCACGTACTTGGCCCGGACAATGCGCTCCCGGCCCTCGTCGGGACCGGCGGTGTGGGCCATCGTCACGGTGACCGGGTATTCCCCCTCGCCGGTGACCTCCAGGCCGCGGAACTCCAGCCCATAATCCGGGGTCATGCGGGTGGGAGACATGGCCATGAACTCGGAGAAGTAATCGAGCACGCGGGCCTGGTTGACGATGAGGTGCGGGAATTCGCTGATCCCGCCCGGGTCGTCCAGGGTGCGGGCAGTGCGGACGATGCGGGACGGGTCCGCGGCGTCCGGTTTCCAAAAGGCCATTTCGGTGATGCGGTACGCCTCGGCGATGATCCGTTCGGCGAAACCGAAGGCCTGGAAGGTCTCGACGCTGCGGGCCTGGATGCCGTCGGCTTGGCCGATCGCCAGCCGGCCCGGGCGGCGCTCCACGATGCGCGTGGTGACGCCCGGGAACTGGGACAGCTGGGCCGCGGCGAGCATGCCTGCGGGGCCGGAGCCTACGATCAGCACATCAACCTCGTCGGGCAGCTGCGTGGGCCGGTCGACGCCGACGCCGGCGGCCGGCTTGACTCGCGGGTCACCGGATACGTAGCCGTGGTGGTGGAAATGCACGGGCTTTCCTCACTTCGTTGTGTGGCGGCCTGTCGCCGTCGTGGTGTTCGATATTAGAACTTGACGTTCGATAATAGAATTCTGATTCCCAATCCAAAACTGTACGGCAGATATGACGCGGGTTACAAGCACTGCGGAAATTGCCGAAAAGGGGGTTGACGTTCCACGGTTCCCGGACCATAGTTTTCGTATACGATTTCGTACTCGATGAGGAGTAACTCTTGGAACAGGTCACCGACCACATCCTGGCCGCGGCCCGCAAGGTCATCGCGGTGCATATCAACTACCCCAGCCGGGCAGCCCAGCGCGGCCGCACACCGGAGCAGCCTTCCTACTTCCTGAAGCCGTCGTCGTCCCTGGCAGTCGGTTCGGCAGCAGCCCCCTCAAGCGTGGAGCGCCCGGCCGGCTGCGAACTCCTCGGCTACGAGGGCGAGATCGCCCTGATCATCGGCAAGCCCGCCCGCCGCGTGGGCATCGAGGACGCGTGGAGCCATGTCGAGTGGGTCACCGCGAGCAACGACCTCGGCGTCTACGACCTCCGCTACGCGGACAAGGGCTCCAACCTCCGCTCCAAAGGCGGCGACGGCTTCACGCCGGTGGGGCCGGGCCTGATCGCGGCGGACGCCGTCGACCCCGCAAAACTGCGAATCCGCACGTGGCACAACGGCGAGCTGGTCCAGGACGACACCACCGGCGACCTGCTCTTTCCGTTCGCCCGGCTCTTGGCCGATCTGTCCCAGCTGCTCACGCTCGAAGAGGGCGACATCATCCTTACCGGCACGCCCGCCGGGGCTTCGGTGGCCAAGCCGGGCGACGTCGTCGAGGTGGAAGTCAGTGCCGGCGAACCCGCCGGTCTCACCACCGGCCGGCTGGTCACCCGGGTGGAGGAAGACACGACGCCGTTCGCGGACTTTGGCGCCCGGCCCAAGACCGATGACCTCCAGCGGGAGGAGGCCTATGGTTCCCGTGAAGCGGCCGGGCTCGCGGCCGTCGGGGCGATCCTGACCCCGGAGCTGAAGGCGAAGCTGGAAAGCGTCTGCACGGCCACCCTGTCCTCCCAGCTGCGCAAGCGCGGCCTGAACAACGTCAGCATCGACGGCCTGACCTCGACGCGGCCGGAGAAGCGGATCGTGGGCCTGGCCCGGACCCTTCGCTACGTCCCCAACCGCGAGGACCTCTTCAAGACCCACGGCGGCGGCTTCAACGCCCAGAAGAAGGCCATCGATTCCGTCAACGAGGGCGAGATCCTCGTCATGGAAGCCCGCGGCGAAAAGGGCACCGGCACCATCGGCGACATCCTGGCCCTCCGCGCCCAGGTCCGCGGCGCCGCGGCCATCATCACCGACGGCGGCGTGCGCGACTTCTCCGCCGTGGCCGCCATGGACATGCCCACCTATTACGCCAACCCGCACCCCGCGGTCCTGGGACGCCGGCACATCCCGTGGGACACGGACATCACCATCGCCTGCGGCGGCACCACCGTGCAGCCCGGGGACATCATCGTGGCCGATGCCGACGGCATCCTGGTGATCCCGCCGGCCCTCGCCGAAGAGCTCGCGGACGATTCCATCGCCCAGGAACGCGAGGAAACCTTCATCGCCGAAATGGTGCAGCAGGGCCACAGCGTGGACGGCCTCTACCCGCTCAACGCCGCATGGCGGACCCGCTACCAGGAATGGGAAGCCGGCAAGGCCCATGACTGACACAGCCAGCGCCGCAGCCGCCACGGTCAGCAAATCCGAGCAGGCCTATGCGGCCGTCAAGTCCCGGATCGTGGACGGGAGCTACTCCCCCGGCTACCGGCTGGTGCTGGCAAAGATCGCCGAGGACCTGGGCGTCAGCGTGGTGCCGGTCCGCGAAGCCATCCGCCGGCTCGAAGCCGAAGGCCTGGTCAAGTTCGAGCGGAACATCGGCGCCACCGTCTCCGGCATTGACCCCACCGAGTACCTCTACACGATGCAGACCCTCAGCATCGTCGAGGGCGCCGCCACAGCCCTCTCGGCTCCGTTGATCGGGGAGGCGGACGTGGCCCGCGCCCGGGCCGTCAACGCCGAGATGCGCGAATGCCTGCAGCACTTCGACCCCGTCCGGTTCACCCGGCTGAACCAGGACTTCCACAGCGTCCTGTTCGAGCACTGCCCCAATCCGCACATCCTGGACCTCGTCCACCGCGGCTGGAACCGGCTGGCGTCCCTGCGCTCATCCACGTTCCGTTTCGTCCCCGGCCGCGCCCACGAGTCCGTGGACGAGCACGAGGCGCTGCTGCAGCTCATCGAGTCCGGGTCCAGCCCGGATGACATCGAAAAGGCCGCCCGCCGGCACCGCAGCGCCACCCTCGACGCGTACCTCGCACAGGCGGCGGCAAACGACCTCCCGACCCCGCAGACCACACAGCAGTAAGGAAAAACAATGACGTTCACTGCCGCAGAAACCACCACCCACCACGTTCCGCAGGACCTTCCCACCCACATCCAGCACTACATCAACGGCGAATTCGTTGATTCCGTGGGCGGCAAAACCTTCGACGTCCTGGACCCGGTGTCCAACCAGAACTACGCCACCGCCGCCGCCGGCCAGAAGGAAGACATCGACTTCGCCGTCGCGGCCGCCCGCGACGCGTTCGTCAACGGCCCGTGGCCGAAGATGAAGCCCCGCGAGCGGGCCCGGATCCTGAACAAGATCGCCGACGCCGTCGAAGCCCAGGAGGCGCGGCTGGCCGAGCTCGAAACCTTCGACACCGGCCTGCCTATCACCCAGGCCAAGGGCCAGGCGCTGCGCGCGGCCGAGAACTTCCGCTTCTTCGCGGACCTGATCGTGGCCCAGTTCGACGACGCCATGAAGGTCCCCGGCGCCCAGATCAACTACGTCAACCGCAAGCCGATCGGCGTCGCGGGCCTCATCACGCCGTGGAACACGCCGTTCATGCTCGAGTCCTGGAAGCTCGCCCCGGCCCTGGCCACCGGCAACACCGTGGTGCTCAAGCCGGCCGAATTCACTCCCCTGTCCGCCTCACTCTGGGCGACGATCTTCAAGGACGCCGGCCTTCCCGACGGCGTGTTCAACCTGGTCAACGGCCTCGGCGAGGAAGCCGGCGACGCCCTCGTCAAGCACCCGGACGTGCCGCTGATCTCCTTCACCGGCGAAACCACCACGGGCCAGACGATTTTCCGCAACGCCGCGGCCAACCTCAAGGGACTGTCCATGGAGCTCGGCGGCAAGTCCCCGTGCGTCGTGTTCGCCGACGCCGACCTCGACGCCGCGATCGACTCCGCGCTGTTCGGCGTCTTCTCGCTCAACGGCGAGCGCTGCACCGCCGGCTCCCGGATCCTGGTGGAACGCGCCGTGTACGAGGAATTCTGCGACAAATACGCCGCCCGGGCCAAGAACATCGTGGTAGGGGACCCGCACGACCCCAAGACCGAGGTCGGTGCGCTGGTCCACCCGGAGCACTACGCCAAGGTGGCCTCCTATGTGGAGATCGGCAAGTCCGAGGGCCGGCTGCTGGCCGGCGGCGGCCGCCCGGCGCACTTGCCCGAGGGCAACTACATCGCCCCGACCGTGTTCGCCGACGTCGCCCCGGACGCGCGGATCTTCCAGGAGGAGATCTTCGGCCCCGTCGTGGCGATCACCCCGTTCGATACCGACGACGAGGCCCTCGCCCTGGCGAACAACACCAAGTACGGGCTCGCGGCCTACATCTGGACCCAGAACCTGACCCGGGCGCACAACTTCTCCCAGAACGTCGAGGCCGGCATGGTCTGGCTCAACAGCCACAATGTCCGCGACCTCCGCACCCCGTTCGGCGGGGTCAAGGCCTCCGGGCTGGGCCATGAGGGCGGCTACCGGTCCATCGACTTCTACACCGACCAGCAGGCCGTCCACATCACCCTCGGCACGGTTCACACTCCTAAATTCGGCGCCTAAATTCGGCGCCTGAATTTCCGGCCGGCGCCAACCAGACCCCTTTCAAAGAAGAGAGAACACCATGACCAACTTCGTCCCCACCCCTACCGTCCCGGCCCCGGATATCGTCCGCTGCGCCTACCTGGAACTCGTGGTCACGGACCTCGCCAAGTCCCGCGAGTTCTACGTGGACCTGCTGGGCCTGCACGTCACCGAGGAAGACGAGAACACGATCTACCTGCGGTCCCTGGAAGAGTTCATCCACCACAACCTCGTGCTGCGCAAGGGCCCCGTGGCCGCCGCGGCCGCCTTCGCGTACCGGGTGAAGTCCCCCGCCGAGGTGGACGCCGCGGAGGCCTACTACAAGGAACTGGGCTGCCGCACCGAGCGCCGCAAGGACGGCTTCACCAAGGGCATCGGCGACGCCGTCCGCGTCGAGGATCCGCTCGGTTTCCCCTATGAATTCTTCTACGAGACCGAACACGTCGAGCGCCTCACGCAGCGCTACGACCTCTACTCCGCCGGCGAACTGGTCCGGCTGGATCATTTCAACCAGGTCACCCCGGACGTCCCGCGCGGCCGCAAATACCTTGAAGACCTGGGATTCCGTGTCTCCGAGGACATCAAGGACTCCGACGGCGTCACGTACGCCGCCTGGATGCACCGCAAGCAGACCGTGCACGACACCGCACTGACCGGCGGCAACGGCCCGCGGCTGCACCACATTGCCTTCGCCACGCACGAGAAGCACAACATCATCCAGATCTGCGACAAGATGGGCGCCCTGCGCATCTCCGACCGGATCGAACGCGGCCCCGGCCGGCACGGCGTCTCCAATGCGTTCTACCTTTACATCCTGGACCCGGACGGCCACCGCATCGAGATCTACACGCAGGACTACTACACCGGCGACCCGGACAACCCCACCATCACCTGGGACGTCCACGACAACCAGCGCCGCGACTGGTGGGGCAATCCCGTGGTCCCCTCCTGGTACACCGAGGCCTCCCTGGTCCTGAACCTCGACGGCAACCCGCAGCCCGTCATCGTCCGTGAGGAAAAAAGCGAGATGGCCGTGACCGTGGGTGCCGACGGTTTCTCCTACACCCGCAAGGAAGAGGACGGCCCCGCCGGCGAGAAGACGGGCTTCAAGCTCGGAGCGCAGGTTTAGCGTGCTGGATCCCGCGACGATCGAGGCCATTGCAGATGAACTGCTGGAAGCCGGCCGGTCCCGGACACCGGTCCCCCGCCTGACTGCCCGCTACCCGGACATGACGGTGGAGGATTCCTACGCCGTCCAGCAGCTGTGGCGGCGCCGCAACGAGGACGCCGGCCGGACCCTCGTGGGCCGCAAGATCGGCCTCACGTCCAAGGCGATGCAGGCCGCCACCGGCATCACCGAGCCGGACTACGGCGCCATCTTCGATGACATGGTCCTGGAAACCGGCTGCTCCGTGGAGTGGGACCAGTACACCCACCCCCGGGTCGAAGTGGAGCTGGCGTTCGTGCTGAAGAAGGACCTGGCCGGCCCCGGCTGCACCATCTTCGACGTCCTGAACGCCACCGACTACGTGGTCCCGGCCCTCGAGATCCTGGATTCCCGGATCGAAATGGAGGGCCGGACCATTGTGGACACCATCGCTGACAACGCGGCGATGGGCGCCATGGTGGTGGGCGGAAACCCCGTCCGTCCCGACGCCGTGGACCTCCGCTGGGTCTCCGCCATCCTCTACAAGAACCAGACCGTGGAGGAAACGGGCGTGGCCGCCGGCGTCCTGGACCACCCGGCCAACGGCGTGCACTGGCTGGCGAACAAAATCGCCGTCCACGGGGACGGCATGAAAGCCGGCGACATCATCCTCGCCGGCTCGTTCACCCGGCCCCTTTGGGTGTACAAAGGTGACACCGTCCACGCCGACTACGGACCGCTGGGGAGCATTACATGCCGCTTCGAGTAGAACCCGATGCCACCTTCCGTGACGCCCTGCGCAACCAAACCGGCGCTGCCGGCCGTCCGCTGGCCGGGATGTGGGTGTGCTCGGGCAGTCCCCTGATTGCAGAGCTCTGCGCCGGGTCCGGCCTGGACTGGCTGCTGATCGACGCCGAACACAGCCCCAACGGGCTCGAATCCGTCCTCGCCCAGCTGCAGGCCGTGCACGGCTATCCGGTCCATTCAGTGGTCCGGCCGCCGGTGAACGACACCGTGCTGATCAAGCAATACCTGGACCTCGGCGTCCAGAACCTGCTGATCCCCATGGTGAACTCGGCAGCCGAGGCGGAGGCCGCCGTGGCCGCCAGCCGCTACCCGCCGCACGGCGTCCGCGGCGTCGGCTCTGCCCTGGCCCGGGCCGCGCGCTGGAACCGGATCCCGGACTACCTCGCCCGCGCATCCGAAACCGTCAGTGTCACCGTGCAGATCGAATCCGAAGCCGCGGTTGCCGCGGTGGAGAACATCCTGGCGGTGGACGGCGTGGACGCGATCTTCCTGGGGCCCTCCGACCTCGCCGCCTCCATGGGACTGTTGGGCCAGCAGGAACACCCCCGGGTGCGGGCCGCCGTCGAACACTGCCTTGCCGCCGCCACAGCGGCCGGCAAACCCGCCGGCGTGAACGCCTTCAACCCGCCAACGGCGCGCGCGTACCTGGCAGCCGGCGCTGCCTTCGTGCTGGTCGGGGCCGACGTGTCCATCCTGGCCCGCGGCTCCGAGGCTCTCGCCGCCGACTTTATCCCACAGGACCCGGGGGCTGAGCCCGGAGGCACCCCCGCCAGCTACTGAAGCGTTAGACGCGGCGGCGGCCGCCACCGGTTAAGGTGGCGGCCGCCGCCGCGTTTGTTCAGTCTGTACAGACTGTCGCGCTTCCTAGCTGTAGAGCTCGCTCTTGGGCGCGTTGTTCTTGACCTTCTGCCAGCCCAGCCACAGCACCAGGGCGAAGAACGGAACGGTGGCCAGTGTCCAGAGGCCCAGGTGGAAGACCTCGCCGGTCTTGCTGGTCATGGTGTCGAAGCCGATCAGCACGGTGATGGCCAGCAGCGCGACCAGTCCGGCCCAGCTGGTCCACGGCGAGCCCGGCATGGGCAGGCTGGAGACGCGGCCCTTCTGGTGGCGCAGCGCGATCTGGCTGGCGAAGATGGCGCCCCACGTGAAGATCACGCCGATCGAGGCGGTGTTCAGCGCGAGGTCGAAGGCGTGCGAGCCGCCCAGCCAGATGTTCAGCATGATGCCCACGAGGTAGAAAGCGGCGATCGCGAGGATGGCCGCGTACGGCACGTGGCGCTTGGACATCTTGGTGAGCCACTGCGGGGCATGCCCGTTGTTGGCCATCGTGCGGAAGACACGGCCGATCGAGTACAGGCCGGAGTTGCAGGAGGACAGCGCGGCGGTGATGACGATCATGTTCATGACGTCACCCACCCAGCCGAGGCCCATCTGGCCGAACACGGTGACGAACGGGGACACGCCGGCCTTGTACTGGTCCGAGGGCAGCAGCATGGCCAGCAGCAGCACGGAACCGACGTAGAAGACCACAATGCGCAGTACGACGGCGCGGATCGCCTTGGGCACTTCGCGCTTGGCGTTCTGCATCTCGCCGGCGGTGATGCCGACGAGTTCGATGCCGTTGTAGGCGAAGATCACGGCGTTGAGCACGAGGACCATGACGAGGGCGCCCTTGGGGAACATCCCGCCGTCGTCGGCAAAGAGGTTGGTCACGGAGGCGTGGCCATCGCCCACCTTGGCGTTGGTGACCACCATGAAGGTGCCAACGGCCAGGAAGATCAGGATGGCGCCGACCTTGAGGCAGGATGCCCAGAATTCAAACTCGCCGAATGCCTTGACGCTGAGCAGGTTGACGGCCACCAGCAGCGCGAGGGCGGCAATCGCGGAGGCTTCCACCGGCACGTTGGGGAAGAAGAACTGGAAGTACAGGCCAATCGCGATCAGTTCCGCGATCCCGGTCATGCCCCAGTTGATGAAGTACATCCAGCCGGAGAGGAAGGCGCCCTTCTTGCCGAACATTTCGCCGGCGTAGCTGACGAAGGAGCCCGAGGTCTGGCGGTACATGATGAGCTCGCCCAGTGCCCGCATCAGCAGGTAGGCGATCACGCCGGCAATGGCGTAGGAGAAGATCAGCGCCGGGCCCGTCGAGGCCAGGCGTCCGCCGGCCCCCATGAACAGGCCGACGCCGATTGCGCCGCCCATGGAGATCATCGTCACGTGGCGGCCGCTCAGGGTCTTCTTGTAGCCCTCGGCGCTGAGGGTCGAGTCGACGGCGGATTCCGCTGGCGCGCTCTTGAGTTCTGTGGGGGTAAGTGATGGCACAGCTGATTCCTTGTAGGTCGAGGTATGGCCGGGACAGGACTGCGGATTCAGGTACACAAAATTCGGGCCCAACCCTCTTGCAGGGGCTAAGACATGTACCGAACCTCACAAGTGTCGAAGCTCGCGCGGCTCATCTATCGTACTAGCACTCAGGACCCCGGCGTGACCCGGGCAACACCCGGAGCCGCCCCGAAAGCGCCACAACACCGGTCATTTCACGCAAAAGCGCAGGTCAGGCGCCTGTTTCCATTACCCTGAGCAAACCGGCGGGGACTTTCCGTCCGGTGCGCCTGCAACATCAGTGCAGGCCATGGCGGGAACGCCGTGAGTCAGGGGGGACTATGAAACAGAGAGCGCTACTGCCTGCAGTGCTGCTTCTCGCACTAGCGGGGTGTTCGAGCGGCGGTTCCGCCGAACCCAGCGAAAGCCGCACCGCAGCAACGCCAGCACCATCAACATCACAGACATCAGGATCTCCGGCGCCGGGTAACTCCGAGCCTGCCGATGTTTCCACTTCGCTGAACGCGCCCGACGCATTGCGGCAGCACGTCTGCACCGCAACAGCCGACGGGTCGTGGTCCTTCAAGGGCACCCTCGTCAACAACACGGACAAGAACAGAGTGTTCACCGTGGCCATCGCGGTCACGGCCGGCCCGGCGGTGGCCGGGCACACGATCATCACCAAAACCGTTGCGGCCGGCCAGTCGGCCGAGATCGCAGCACCGAACTTTGCCAAGACCAAGGACAGCGCCGGGACCTGCAAGCCGGTCGTCTCCGTAGAGGATGCCCCATGAAAAAACTACTTGTCATCTCGGCGGTGGTCCTGGGGCTCGCGGCCGGGCCGCTGGCGGTCGGACCGGCCTTCGCCGAGGCCACACCGCTGCCGCAGGAGACGTCCAGCCCCACGGCGACGCCGACCGACACTACAGCGCCAACTGAGTCAGCCTCGGCCCCCGCCGATCCGGCTGCGGAACTAGGCGCGACCCCTACAACAACGGCGTCGACTACCGGGGAGCCGACGGCGCCCGTTGTCGAACCCCCGCCACCGGTTGTCCAGCCACCGGCGACGGAGCAGCCGACCGTTCCGCCCGTCGTCGTCGTCGAGGGCCCGATTAAGGCCAAGTGGGCTGCCTTCAACGGTGCCGGTGGCGCCCTCGGAGCGCCGACCGCCAATCAGCTTTGCTCCCTCGGCGTCTGCGGCCAGGCGTTCGGAGGCGGATCCATTTTCTGGACCGCGGCAACGGGCGCACACCTGGTCCTGCGGACCGCGGGCCACACCGGCCCCCGCTGGCACGCCCAGGGCGGCCTGGCGCTCTACGGCTATCCCGTCACGGACGAAACCGCGGTCACGGGCGGAACAATCCAGAAATTCTCCAGCGGGCGATTCCTCACCTGGACCACAAAGGGCATCCAGCAGATCTGGTCGCGCGGTGGCATCGGCAGCCTGTGGCGGGCCAAGGGTGAAGTCGCCGGGCTCGGACTGCCTGTCTCGGCCGAGGTCTGCGGGCTCACGGCCCGGGGCTGCTCCCAGTTCTTCGCGAAGGGCGCCGTGTTCTGGTCCCCGAGGACCCCCGCACGGGTGGTCGAGGGAACCCTCTACAACCGGTGGAAAACGGCCGGTGCGCAAGCCGGCGTCATGGGCTATCCCACCGGCGAGAAAACCTGCGGCCAGGCCGCCGGCGGATGCCTGCAACGCTTCCAGGGCGGGACCGTCTACTGGTCCTCGGCAACCGGATCCTGGATCTCCCGGGGAGGAATCGGTGCCCGCTACCTCCGGGTCGGGGAAACCCGCAGCAGCCTTGGATATCCCCTGGCCAACGAGAAGTGCGTCCCGGGGCAGTGCATCCAGGCCTTCCAGCGCGGGTTCATCGGCTGGACGGTGAAACCGGGATACCGGATCTTTGGGATGTCGGAGTGCCAGAAACTCAACAACGGCAAATCCAAGTACCCCACCTACGGCGCGAACCGGGTCCTCCTCACCTGGACCCAGGCCTACGGACAGAACCATGCGACCAACCTGTACTGCATGAAGGTCGCCGGAACGTATGTGCCGGACTGGCGGACTGATGGCTACGTGGGCAAATCAGGGTTCAAGCCGCCGGGAGTACCGTCCGGTCCGACGCGGAACCTGTTCTCCCCCACCGGGTCGTTTTCCGTGACCGAGGCGTTCGGCCTGGGCAACCCGGGAACGAAGCTTTCCTACCGCACGCTGAACCCCCGTTCGCGGTGGGGCGGCAACCCCTGGACGCCCACGTACAACAAGTACCACGAGTCCTCCTCCTGGGTCGGCTGGGACGAGAACATGTGGTGGTTCGCCAGCCTGGGCTACTACCGCCAGGGTGTGGTCATCAACTACAACCGTCCCAACATCGTTCAGGACGCAGGCTTTGCCATCTTCCTGCACATGAACAAGATCCCGACTGCCGGTTGCATCTCGCTCGATGACTGGGCCGTGGTTGACTACATCCGCAAGTCCACCCCGGGCGACCGGATCATCATGGGGACCTACGGGGCCCTGTTCCGGTAGATCCAGAGCACTCCAGCTTCAAAGCTAACGCCCGGCGCCCTCGGCCCGGGCGTTAGCCATTTCCGGCGGATCTATCCACTACGCCAGAGCGCCGTCCCGCATGGCGTATCGGAGCCAGTTTCCGGCGCCGGCCCCGTGCCCGGTTTCGCTTTGCTTGGCGCAGGTGCTGAACCACTCCCCCAGCGCTCGGTCGTGGCTGACCATGACCAGTGTCCCCTCGAAATCAGACAGGGCCGCTTCGAGCTGTTCCACCAGCACGGGCGCAAGATGGTTGGTGGGTTCATCCACCAGCATCGTGCCGAACCCGCCGAGCAGGAGCCGGGCCACCGCCAGCCTGCGTTGTTGCCCTGCGGAAAGGCTGCCCACCGGTACATGGAATTCGCTGGTCCGGAACAGCCCCAGGCGCAGCAGCGCCTCGGCATGCTCATCGATGTTGCCGCCCAGGCCCGCGGCAAAAGCGGGCAGGAGACGCAGCCCCGGGCGCTGCGGGAGTTCCAGCTCCTGCTGCAGGTAGCCGATCCGGCCGTGCCTCACTACTTTGCCCTGGGCCGGGTCCAGCGTGCCGGCGAGGACGGAGAGTAGCGTGGACTTGCCGGCACCGTTGGGGCCCGTGATGAGGATTTTCTGGCCCGCTTGCACCCGGAAGTCCGTGGGTTCCAGGCGGCCGGGCACGGCGACCCCCTTCGCTTCAAGGGCCGGGCCCTCCGCCACGTCCGCCCGCAGATCCGTCGCCAGCTTCAGGGGCACCGGGGGACGGTCAATGGGGTTTGCCTCCAGCCTGCGCAGACGCTCCTGGGCATTGCGGACCTTGCTGGTGGCCGCCTTTTGCCATGTGCCGGCCTTGAAGTCGAACCCCATTTTGTCGCCGTCGCGCTGGCGGGCGTAGCCCATCTTCCCCGCGACCGTGTCCGCCTGGAGCCGTTCTGCGGCCATCGCGTCCAGCCACCCGTGGTACTGCTGTGCCCAGCGCTGGCGTTCGGCGGCCTTCTCCCGCAAGTAGCCTTCATAGCCGTTGCCGTACCGGTTGACCGTCCGGCGTTCGGCATCCACCTCAATCACGGTTGAGGCCACTTTGCGCAGCAGCACGCGGTCGTGGGAGACCACCACCACGGTGCCGCGGTGCGCTGCCAGCCGCGCCTCCAGCCAGGCCGTGCCGCTGGCGTCCAGGTGGTTGGTGGGTTCGTCCAGGAGCAGGATGTCCGCGGGATCGGCCAGAACGCAAGCCAGTGCCACGCGTTCCTGTTCTCCGCCGGAGAGCGAGCCCAGTCTCCGCATCCGGTCCAGCCCGCCCAGGCCAAGCCTGTCCAGCGCCGCCTCCACCCGGGATTCCGCGGCGTAGCCCTCTCTGAGCTGGTATTGCGTCTGCAGGTTTCCGTAGCGCTCCAGTTCGTCCGCTTCCGCGCCGGCCAGCCCCTCCTCCAGCCGGTCCAGCTCGGCCTCCAGCGCGCGGAGCGATTCCAGTGCGGCGTCGATCGCGTTGCTGACGGTGAACTGATCAGGCAGGCCGTGGGTCTGGGCAAGGTAGCCCACGCGGCCGTGGCTGACGGCCGTGCCCTCGTCCGGGGCCTCGAATCCGGCCAGGATCCGGAGCAGCGTGGATTTGCCCGCACCGTTTTCGCCGACGATCGCCACATGTTCACCGGCCGTTATGGCAATGTCGACGCCGGCAAAGAGCTGGCGGTCCCCATAGCCATGAGATACGCCAGAAAGGCGGAGATGTTCGCTCAAGGAGTCCTCGCAAGTAAGTGCCAGCCTGCCCGACGGCGGCTTGCGTCCCCAGTATGGCACCACAGGCCGCCGATGAGGCACTGAGGCGCCTGCCGGACGTTGTACCGGACCGCGTCCCCTTGCCTCGGCGCTAGGCTGGGGACATGGGCACAGCTCTCCGCACACCACCCGCGCCGCAGCCGGAACTTTACCGGTTCTCCCGGCTCGATTTCATCACTGTAGGACTCTATGTGGCCGTGGCCGCATCGTTCGCCGTGGCGGGCGCGCTGTTGGAGCCGCTGCTGCTGCAGATATCGCCCAATCCAGCGGTGGCGTCCTATGCGGTGAACCTGATCTTTTACGCCACCATAGGCCTCCTTGCCCTGACCGCCGCGCGGCGCGTTGCCGTCCGCGACCTCCGCGTCCTGGCCACAAGGCCCTGGTTCACGGCGCTCATGGTGCCGCTGGCCGTAGTGGCGATGCTCATCCTCACCGCGGTTCTCGTGGCCGTCAGCGGGCCGGTGCAGACCTCCGCCAATCAGGCCGGTCTCCAGGCGCTCATGCAGCAGGTCCCGGTCTGGCTCATGGTGCCGCTGCTGGTGATCGTGGGTCCGTTCGTTGAGGAATATATCTTCCGCCACCTGCTGATCGGCAAACTAAGCCGGAAGATCAACCTCTGGGTCTGCTGTGCGCTGTCCGTGGGCCTGTTCGCGGCCCTGCACATCGTGGGCCAGGAGCAAATGACCCTGCAGGTGCTGATGCCCTACCTCGCCATGGGCGCCGTCCTGGTATTCGTGTACGTCTGGACCGGGAAGAACGTGATGTTCTCCTACTTCGTCCATGCCTCCAAGAATCTTCTGGCGGTGGTCTTTATCTACGCGATTCCGCCGAATGTTCTCGAGCAGCTCCAGTAGCTCCCCTCGCGCGCTTGTCTGGGAAGAGCCCCTTGCGATTCTGAAGGGAGTCACGAAGCTCCGGTAGGCCGAATTCGCTGAGCAGAGCGAAATAGGCCAGAGCGTGCGCGTGATTGGACGCGAATCGATGCTCGGTATCGACGTCCAACATCATGGACTTCACCTTGTCATCGAATGGGTCAAACAAAACGGGAACAAGCCGATCTGCTTCCCAGAAATCTCTTGCGGACAAGACCAAGGTATTGAGTTCGTCAAAAGTAACGTCGACTTTGGCCAAGTAGGCAAAGCACGGCTGCCATCGCTCAGTGTCAAGGAATACGCCCGTCCGGCGCAGGGACGTTATTCGGGCCAACGACCCCACATCGTTGCCCACCGCCAGTTCCTCTCTTAGTCCGCGAAACGCAGCCACGTCCGGATTTACCACGTGCTTGGCATCCAAATCCGTGGGTAATACCCCTTCGGCAACGAAGTGAACCGAGTCGCGGGTTTCACTAACGTCGGCGTCAAAATCGCTGGCTACGAAGGTCCGCCCGCGCAACCCCAGAACCATATAGTTGTCCTGAGTCACAACGACCACGCCGCAACCCAGCTTTGCAGGTGCAGGAAGACCGTTGAGATCCTCGAGGCGCGTCGGCCATTTGCCCCAGCGATCCCTCAAGGTCGCTCCGTGGCCCTTGACGGAGATCTTCTCATCCTCCGTGAGTTCTCTGTCCAGTTGTGCGCTCGTTGCGGCCCATAGGAAATAGCTGGTTCTCCTGGGGACCAGTTGGTAGACGGTTTCACCGTCCGTACGTGAACGCGCAGTCTTCACCACACCCGCAGCCACGATATCGACGGCTTCGTCGTCGGTAAAAACTACTGAACTGGCCGCAGCCTTGGCAACGAGCTGTTGCAAACGTCCGTCCCTGAGCAATTGCCACTCCTCCGGAACCCGGGGCGGGTTGGTGTCCATCGGAGCAAACTCGAAGCGTACGTGCGTCGACGAGGGGTCGTTCCCGAAGGACGCCACGGGAATAATCCCCGGGATCGACATTTCTCCGAGTACAAGGGCCCTACCGTGCTCGGCTTTTCGTCGAATAGAAGCCATGATTCTGTCGCGGCGTCGGCGACGAATCCGAGCCGACAAGGCGTAGAACGTTATGACGAGGGCCGTTGCGGCGTTTACTGCCGCTCCCAGAATTGCCGACCCGAGTTCACCCATGAAGGCTGCAATCCCGCCGTCGCCGGGAGACTTAGGAAGCGTCAGAAGAATCCACGCGGTTACCAGGAGCAGCAGAACCAGCAATAGCCACAATCCTGCAGTCTTCAAAGACGTCCTAAACAAAGTGCCCCCAAAAAAGTTGTCACCTACTGCGGCAAATGACGAGTCTATGCTCGTTTTGGTCGAGGTTTGGATCGCACTGACAGACTCGGCAAGGCAAACGCCGATCCAGTGACGCGACTTCGGCGCGGGCGGCAGCGCCCTTATGGGTATCTGACGGGGCATGAGCGCCATCAACCCCTACCGCGGCCGGCGGCGGCGTCGTAGGTTCTTTCCATGACACTGAACATCCAGATCGCCGTCGACTGCAAGAACCCGCACGAGCTCGCCGACTGGTGGGCCGAAACCCTGGATTGGGCCGTGGAGCCGCAGGACGACGTGTTCATCCGCTCCATGATCGATCAGGGCTTCGCCAAAGAGGCGGACACCACGAAACACCACGGCAAGCTCGTGTGGCGCGAGGGCGCAGCCATCCGCCCGCCCGACGAACTCGACGCCACAGCCCCCGCCCGCCGCATTCTGTTCCAGATCGTCCCGGAAGAAAAAACCGTCAAGAACCGGGTCCATTGGGACGTGAGGCTCGCGGGTGCGGACAAGGATGCCGTGCGGGCCGCACTCGAAGCCCGCGGCGCCACGTTCCTCTGGACTGCCAGCCAGGGACCGCATTCCTGGCACACCATGGCGGACCCGGAAGGCAACGAGTTCTGCATCGGCTGACGCGATTACTAGACTCGGACTGTGAGCAACGAAATCCCCGCCAAGGTATCCGACGTCTTTGACCCCACCCGGTGGCGCACCGTGTCCGGTTTCGACGACTTCCAGGACATGACCTACCACCGGCAGGTGGAGCGTGGCGCCGACGGCTCCGTGGTCCGCGACCTGCCAACGGTCCGCATCGCGTTCGACCGCCCGGAGGTCCGCAACGCCTTCAGGCCCGGCACCGTGGACGAGCTCTACCGCGCCATGGACCACGCCCGCATGACCCCGGACGTGGCCACGGTCCTGCTCACCGGAAACGGCCCCTCTCCCAAGGACGGCGGCCACTCGTTCTGCTCCGGCGGGGACCAGCGGATCCGCGGCCGTGACGGTTACCGGTACGCTAACGGCGAGACGACGGAAACCATCGATCCCGCCCGCGCGGGCCGGCTCCACATCCTGGAAGTCCAGCGGCTCATGCGCACCATGCCCAAGGTGGTGATCGCCGTCGTCAACGGCTGGGCGGCCGGCGGCGGGCACTCACTCCACGTCGTCTCGGACCTCACCATCGCCTCCCGCGAGCACGGAAAATTCAAGCAGACCGACGCCACCGTGGGCAGTTTCGACGCCGGCTACGGCTCGGCCCTCCTGGCCCGCCAGATCGGCCAGAAGGCCGCCCGGGAAATCTTCTTCCTGGCCCGCGAATATTCCGCCGAGGACATGGTCAGGATGGGGGCCGTGAACGAGGCCGTGGACCACGAGCGCCTTGAGGAGGTCGCCCTGGAGTACGCCGCGGACATTGCCCGGCAGTCCCCGCAGGCCCTCCGCATGCTCAAGTTCGCGTTCAACCTGGCGGACGACGGCCTGGCCGGCCAGCAGGTCTTCGCCGGCGAGGCGACCCGCCTCGCGTACATGACCGACGAGGCCGTGGAGGGCAAGGAGGCCTTCCTCGAGAAGCGCGATCCCGACTGGTCCGCGTTCCCGTACTACTTCTAAGGCGCACTGTGATTTCCGGAGCCATGAACATCGAGCCCGCGCTCAAGGCGCTGGCTGCTGCCCTGCACGGCGAGGGCCCCGCCGTCGAACTCTCTGTGGGGCCGGACGGCTCACCGGTGCTGGGATTCCCTGACACGACCGGCATCGAGGACGCGGCCGTCGTGGTGCGGACCTCCGGGTCCACCGGCGCGCCCAAGGCGACCGTCCTCACCGTCGAGGCCCTGGCGGCCTCGTCCATGGCGACCGCCTTTGCGCTCAAGGGCGAGGGACAGTGGCTGCTGGCGCTCCCTGTCCAGTACGTGGCCGGCGTACAGGTGCTGGTCCGCTCGCTCTTTGCGGGGACCCGCCCGTGGGTCATGGACTTGTCCGGCGGCTTCACGCCGGAGGCCTTCACCGCCGCGGCGCTGGAGCTCACGGACAAGATCCGGTTCACCTCGCTCGTGCCCACCCAGCTTCAAAGGCTGCTGGACGCGCCCTCAGCCGAGACGCTGGCGGTGCTGCGGCGCTTCAACGCCATCCTGCTCGGCGGCGGTCCCGCGCCTGCGGAGCTTCTCGCCGCTGCCCGGGACGCCGGAGTGCGCGTGGTGACCACCTACGGCTCGTCCGAGACCTGCGGCGGCTGCGTGTATGACGGCTTCCCGCTCGAAGACGTCCTGGTCCGCGTGGAGGACGACGGCCGCATCCTGCTGGGCGGGGCAACCATCGCCGCCGGGTATCTTCAGGCCCCCGAGCTCTCGGCTGCGGCGTTCATCGAAGAGGACGGCGTCCGTTGGTACCGGACCAGCGACCTCGGTGAACTAGACGCTGACGGCCGGCTCACCGTGCTCGGCCGGGCCGACGACGTCGTCATCACCGGCGGCGTCAAGGTTTCCGCCGCCCATGTCCAGGCTGAGCTGGAAAGGCTCGACGGCGTGCGGGCGGCCTTTGTCGCCGGCGTGCCCTCCGCCGAGTGGGGGCACGCCCTGGCTGCATACGTCGCCGTGGGCGACAGCTCCCCGGAAGGCATGGCGGCGTTCACCGCCCGCCGAAACGAAACCTGGGGGCCGGCGCTGGGCGCCCTGGCCCCGAAAACGGTGCTGCCCGCCGCGGAGCTGCTCATGCTGCCAAACGGCAAACCGGACCGCCTGGGGATGACGGTCCTGCTGGAGGCACTCCATCAGGGAAAATAGACAAGCCGCCTCCGGCCGGCGCTTCAACCAACCAACGAGTATTCAACGAACCAACGAGGTACTGACCGTGGCCACAGCCGCACAATGGATCCAAGGCGCCCGACTGCGCACGCTGCCGGCTGCGATCGCACCCGTGCTGATCGGCAGCGCGGCCGCCTACGAGATGGATTCGTTCATCCTGCTGAACGCCGTGCTGGCCGCTCTGGTCGCCCTGCTCCTGCAGATCGGCGTCAACTACGCCAACGACTATTCGGACGGCATCCGAGGCACGGATGAGGACCGGGTGGGCCCCCTCCGGCTGGTCGGCTCGGGCGCGGCCAGACCTGAGCACGTCAAGCGGGCCGCGTTCGCGGCGTTCGGGCTGGCGATGCTGTTCGGCCTGGTCCTCGTGATCATCACGCAGGCCTGGTGGCTCATCCTGGTCGGCGTCGGCTGCGTGCTGGCCGCCTGGGGCTACACAGGCGGCAAGAACCCGTACGGCTACCTCGGCCTGGGCGACGTCTTCGTGTTTGTATTCTTCGGACTCGTCGCAACGCTTGGCACCACGTACACGCAGGCGGGGCAGCTCAGCCTCGCCGCCATCATCGGAGCGATCGGCACCGGGTTGATCGCGTGCGCGCTGCTGATGGCCAACAACGTCCGCGACATCCCCACCGACAGAAAGGCGGGAAAGAAAACCCTGGCCGTGCGGCTCGGGGACAAGCATGCGCGCGAAAGCTACGTGCTGATGCTCGCCGTCGCGATCCTGTTGGTCATCGTCCTGGCCCCCGCGCGGCCGTGGATGCTGGTCGTGCTGCTGCTGATCCCGGCCAGCCTCATGCCGTCCTGGCTGATGATCGCCGGGCGGCGCCGCAAGAGCCTCATCCCCGTCCTGAAACAGACCGGGCTGATCAACCTCGGCTTCGCCGGGCTGTTTTCACTCGGACTTGTCCTCAGCCACGGGTTCTAAGCCAGGGGCTGCTGAGCCGAGGCTGCAGAGCCGCGGGTTCTCAGCCGCGGGTTCTAAGCCGCGGCTGCTCAAGGACTGCTTGAAACCACGCCCGGGGCTCAGGCCCCGGGCTGCTGCGTATCCTTGGGGCGGTTGTCCGTGCGGACCGCAATGTCAGGGTTCGTGTCCACGAGGCGGTCTTCGGCCTCGGCGTCAGCCACCTCGCCGGCGCTGCGCATCGGCTTGGCCTTGCCCGAGAACCGGTGGTGGAGCGTCGCGGTGGCCGCGTCGCGCTGCCGCTGGAAGAACAGGAAGCTGATGGCGAAGGACATCATCCCGGCGCACAGGGCGGCCAGGAGCACGCCCAGCTGCAAGTAGAGGAAGAGTGCAAACAAGGGCGCAAACAGCGCCAGCCGAATCAGGGTGTATTTGAGGAAAGCCACCCCTCAAGTTTAGCCGCCAGGACGGCGGCGCCGCTTCGGCCGTCCTGCTCCCCGGATGCGGTGCCGGCGGCCTGCACGCGGGCACAGTGACCGGCGAGTGACCGGCACAGTGACCGGCGCCGTCGAGGCGCCCGACGGCTAGACTGAAGGTATGCTCCGTGTAGTGGTTCCGATCGTCATACTGGCCGTGTTTGTCTATGGACTGGTGGACCTCATCCGCACTGACGCGCGGCTGACCAGGGGCATCTCGAAGACCGCCTGGATCTTCGTGCAGATCCTCCTCCCCGTGGTCGGCGCCACTCTGTGGTTCCTCATCGGCCGCCCCCGCGCCACGGACGCCGCACCGGTCGCCTACAGCCACCCGGTAGCGCCCGACGACGACCCCGAGTTCCTCCGCAACCTTGAAATCCGCCACCGCAACCAGGCCGAGGCCGACAGGCTCAAGAAACTCAAGGAAGAATTCGACGCCAAGGAACGCAAGCTCGACGCCGGCAGCGCGGACGCCGGCGGCACCGAAGGCGCCGGCGATGCCCACGAACCCGGCGACGCCGGAACGCCCGGCACCGACGAAGCTAAGTAGCACCATTCCGGCCCTCCTCTGGCCGGCATTCCTGTTATTGGCAGGCCCCAGACCCCGGGCACCCAAACTGCATCTCCCCGGCCCCCAACTGCGGCCATTCACCACAGATGGCCGGAACCCCAGCCTCTAAGCGGCCACCTCCGGCAAATGGCCGCCACTCATCCGCGCCCGCGCCCGCTGCTCCCTCGGTCCACTCCTCCCCCACACCCTGCCCGCTCTGTGGATAACCTCTTGGCCCCTCGGCGCGGGAGCAGAATGCTCGTATGCGCAAGCCCCGTGAGCTTCCCCCGCACCTTCGAAACCAGCCTTTCACCATGGCCGAGGCCCGCACTGCCGGGCTGGGCCGACGCCGGACCCGGGCCCGGGATCTCGTCAGCCCCTGTTACGGAGTGCGCGCCATGGCCGCCACCCCGGATAGTTTGCTGGAACGAGCGCATGCCCTGACTGCGGTGACGGGTGCAATTGTGAGCCATCTGTCTGCGGCAGTGCTGTGGGGCTTCCCCCTGCCGCAGGCCTTGGAGAACCTGGCTGTCGTCCATCTGACGAGTCGGCCGGGCCAGCGGGCTGTGCGTCATAAGAATGTGGTCGGCCATCAGCAAGCACTTGAACCGGAGGAGATCGTGCCCGGGGTCAGAGTGAGCTGCACCTCCCCGTTGCGGACGTGGTTCGATCTCGCTGGCATACTGAGCCTCGATGAATTGGTGATTGCCGGGGACTTCCTGTTACGGCGGAGAAACCCATTGACAACCATCGACGCTCTGGACGCCTACCTCGCCGGGAAGCAAGGCAGGGCGGGCTACCGTCGCGCCGTGGGTGCCCGTTCCCTGATGCGCGCCGACACGGACTCCCCCAAAGAGACCGAACTCCGGCTGCTTCTGATTCGACATGGCCTGCCCGAACCCGGAGTCAACGTCCCCATGTTCGACGAGACCGGCGGCTGGATCCAGGACCCCGACCTCTCCTACGAGCAAGAAAAGATCGCGATCCAATACGACGGCGGGCATCATGCCAGCCCGGCCCAGCGTCGCAGCGACATCTTCCGGGATGAGAACGCCAGGGATGCCGGATGGCGCGTCGTCGTATTGACCCAATGGCACTTGACCCCGTTTGCCCCTGGGATGGAGCCGGCTGCGGTTACCCGCGTGCGTGCGGCCTTGACGGAGCGCGGCTGGACTCCCGACTCGGTTCCGAGGCCGGGGCGACGCCAACGTGCCCGCCCCGCCCAGCTCCCACCTGACACGAATGGCCGCTAAGCACAGTGGCATAGCGGCCATCTGTGGCGAATCGATGGAGTACGGGCCCGCGCAGCCCCGGAACGCAACCCCGACCGGATGACCCCACCCACGCATTGCGCAAAGAGCCCCGGACAGACACGACCCGGGCCCGAAACCGGGGCGACGCCAACGTGCCCGCCCCGCGCCACACTCGCCGGACGCGAATGGCCGCTAAGCACGATGGCATAGCGGCCATCTGTGGCGAATCGATGGAGTGCCGGCCCGCGCAGCCCCGGAAAGAAACTCGCCGCAGGTCAGCGGCCCACGCCAACGCCACGCCATGCTCGCCCAGCCACGCCCAGCCATGCCACGCCACGCATGCCCGCCCAGCCACGCCGAACCGCCCCCGCGCCCGCGCCGCCGCGCGAGCGCCGCCCACGCCACGCCCCGCAACGCCACGCCCCACGCCACACGCCCCACTCATCTGACACGAATGGCCGCCAAGCGGGGTAGCTTAGCGGCCATTCGTGGCAAATCGTGGCCTGGGGTGCCTTACAGTCCCGAGTAGGAGTGCAGGCCGTTGAAGAATTGGTTCACGATCGTGAAGTTGAAGACCACGCACAGGTAGCCGACGATCGACAGCCAGGCGGCACGGGTTCCGGTCCAGCCTCGGGTGGCGCGGGCGTGCAGGTATCCTGCGTAGACCACCCAGATCACGAACGTCCAGACTTCCTTCGTGTCCCAACCCCAGAACCGGCCCCAGGCCTTCTCTGCCCAGATGGCGCCGAACATGAGCGTAAACGTCCAGCCGACGAACGCGATCGCATTGATGCGGTAGGACAGGTTCTCCAGGCTCAAGGCGTTCGGGACCAGGCGCATGAACCCGAGCTTGTCGGCACCGCCGGCGGCGATGGTCTTCTGCCGGTGCGACTGCACGAGCTGCAGCGCGGACATGGCGAACGTCAGGGTGAACAGGGCCGAGGACATCACCGCGATGGAAACGTGGATGATCAGCCAGTAGCTCTGCAGCGCCGGCACGAGGTGGCCCACGGGCGTCCAGAAGGCGATGGAGGCCGCAACCAGCATGATGATGGCCAGGCCGATCACAAACGTGCCCAGGAAGCGCAGGTCGCGGCGGATCAGCACCAGCAGGAAGACGGCCACGGCCACGAACGCACCGGTGGTGAGGAATTCGTACATGTTGCCCCACGGCACCCGGCCGGCACCCAGCGCGCGGGTGATCACGCCGGCCGCGTGAATCGCAGCGCCGAGGACGGTCAGCGCGACGGCCACCCGGGCGGGGGCGCGCCGCTCGCCGGCGTAGCGCATGCTGCCGTCGGCGGTCTGGCCCGCACCTGCCGCGGTGCCGCGACCGGAGACGGCCGACGTCGGACGCTCGGCACGGCCTACAGGGCCGCTGACGTCCGCATCGGAGCGGTCAACGTCGTCTCCGGCGGTCCCGGCACCGACGCCGACGGGCACGCGCGCGGCCTCGGTTGTCGTCGCCTGCGCGGCGAGTTCCGCGGCCTTGAGGTCCACTGCGCGCAGCATCTTGCTGCTCTTGGCCAGGTCCCAGGCGAAGGCGATGAACGCCACCGTGTACGTGCCGGCGGCCAGCAGCATGAAGAGCTCGCTGTACTGGCCCATGGTTTCGTTGATGGAGAACAACATTACTGATCCTTCTTCGACTCGGAAGAGCCGGCTGTTGACTGGATGAAGTCTTCTGCGGGTTGTTCAGGGGTGGCGTGTGCGCCGCCAGCACCGTTCGCGGCGGTATCCGCCCAGTCATTATCCGCCGTTGTGCTGGGAGCGGGCTGGGAACCGGTCGTGGCGTCCTCGCCCAATAGCCATTCGTCGGAGAGGAGCTTGCGGATAGCCGCAGCCTCCCCGGCCAGGCGGTGGTCCTCACCGCGGGCCAGGAGACCGTACTCAACCATGGTGCGGCCGTCCGCGTGGGTGCCGGTGCGGACCCAGACGCGGCGGCGGTTCACGTAGAGCGAGGTCACCAGCCCGCCCACGGCCAGGAGCGCGAAGATCAGGGCGTAGAGCTGGCCGGGGTTGTGGTGGATGTCCACGCCGATGTAGCGCTTGACGCCGTCGAAGCTGATGGAACCCTTGCCGTTCGGCAGCGTGTAGCTGCTCCCGGGCGCCAGGACGATGCCCTTGGTGGCCAGGTTGCGGGCGTTGAGCGGTGTCAGCTTCTTGACGTCGAGCTCAAAGACGTTCTGCGGGGAGCCCGCGTTGAGGCCGAGGTCGCCGAAGTAGGAGTTCAGGGTCAGCTGCGGGTTGATGAGCTCCGGATCACCGCTGAAGGACACGCCCTTGTCGGTGACGAATGCCGTCGGCAGGAAGAACCCGGCGAAGGCGAGCTGTTCCGGCTTGGCGTCCGGGACCTTGATGACCACGGAGGAATAGTAGTTCTCGCCCTGGAGCTTGGCGACCACGGGACCCTGCATGGCGATGTTTCCGGCGCCGTCGCGGATGGTGACCACAGGAGCGTAGCCGTTGCCGGTCAGGTACACGCTGGTGCCGCCGAGGCTCAGGGGGTCGTTGACCTTGAGCACTTCCTTCTTGGCGGGTGCGTCCGGGTTTTCCTTCGTGGTCACAGCGGCCGTGAAGTCGATGGGCTGTCCGAACTTTGCCTTTGACTCACGGTCGAATTTGATGTCGAACTTGTCCAGCTGGACCGAGTACGGCTGGAGCTGGCTGCTCTGGAAATTGGTGCCGGGCGTGAACTGGTCGTAGCCGACGAGGGTGTTGACGAACGTATCGCCCTCCACCAAGATCCGCTGCCCGCTGTAGCCGAAGAGGCCGCCGGCCGCCACCGAGACCAGCACTCCGATCAGCGCGGTGTGGAAGACGAGGTTACCGACTTCCCTCAGGAAGCCTCGTTCGGCCCCCAACGAGGGACGGGCGCCGTCGCGGTCCCGGACGTCGACGCGGTATCCGCGCTTCTTCAGCAGCTCTGCGGCGCCGGAGATGGCGTCCGACGCCGGGATCCCGGCGTCGGACGGAATCACCAGGGTGCCGTATTCGGGGAACCTGGACAGTCGGGCGGGGGTGCGCGGGGGCTGGGAGCGCATCGCCTTGTAGTGCGCGATGGCGCGCGGGATCACGCAGCCGATCAGCGAGACGAACAGCAGGATGTAAATCGCGGAAAACCATGCCGAGGAGTAGACGTCGTAGAGCTGCAGCGAGTCCAGGATCCCGCCGTAGTCCGGGTGGTCCTTGATGTACTGCGTGACAATCGCCGGGTTGGCCGGGCGCTGCGGGAACAGCGAGCCGGGCACGGCGGCGACGGCAAGCAGCAGGAGCAGAAACAGGGCCGTGCGCATGCTGGTCAGCTGCGTCCACGCCCACCGGAGCATGCCCAACGGACCCAGTGAGGGCAGGACGGCCTCGGGTTTGGCGGACTTCTTCTTCGTTTCGTTCACGCGCTCGCTCATCAGATTGGCAATTTCACATCGGTTTGGAACCAGTACTGCAACCCGGAGACCCAGGTGCCCCACACACCGCTGGCCATCAGGATGCCGAGCAGGATCAGGATCCCGCCGCCGGTGCGCTGGATGGCGAGCCGGTGCGTGCGGAAGAAGGACATCACGCCGATGCCGCGGCGCACGGCCAGGGCGATCAGCAGGAACGGGATCCCGAGCCCAAGGCTGTAGACGAAGGCCAGGAACGCCCCCTTGGCCGCCGACGATCCGCCGGAGAGGCTGAGCAGCTGGACGGCGGAGTACGTGGGGCCGATGCACGGCGCCCAGCCGAGCCCGAAGGTGATGCCCAGTAAGGGCGCTCCCCACAGCCCGGCCGGTGGTTTGGCGTGGATCTTGGCATCGCGCTGGAGCCAGCCGAAGCCGCCCATGAACACGACGCCCATGACGATCACCAGGACGCCCAGCAGCTGGGTGATCCACCTGTTTTGCGAGCCGGTGATGAGGCTGCCCAGCTGCCCGAAGGCCCCGCCGAGGAGCACGAAGATCACGGAGAAGCCGAGGACGAACAGCCCGATGCCGGCCAGCATGCGCCCGCGCCTTTGCTTTTGCAGGTCGACGCCGGTCAGTCCCGTCACGTAGCCCAGGTACCCGGGCACCAGCGGAAGGACGCAGGGCGAGAGGAACGAGACGAGTCCGGCAAGGAGCGCGACGGGAATGGCAAGCAGGAGCGATCCGTTCAGGATGGCTTCGGCGAAGGGGCTGTTCACAGTGGGGACCGCGCTACTCGGCCACGGCGGCGGCGATGAGGGACTTCAGGGTGCCCTGCTGGATTTCGCCCAGGACCCGGGAGGCGACGCGGCCTTGCTTGTCCAGCACGAGGGTGGTGGGCACGGCGCCGGGGGGCACGAGTCCGGAGACGGCAAGCAGCACGGCGCCGTCCTTGTCGTTGAAGCTCGGGTACGTCAGGTTGAAGGTCTTGTCGAAGGCGTCAGCCGTGGCTTTCTCGTCGCGCAGGTTGACGCCGAAGAACTGCACACCCTTGGGCTTGAATTCCTGGTGCAGCGCCTCGAGCGAAGGCGCCTCGACCCGGCAGGGGGCGCAGGCGGCGAACCAGAAGTTCAGCACCGTGACCTTGCCGGGGAAGTCCGCCGACGTGACGGCCGTACCGTCGAACAGCGTCCCCTTGAGCGCCACGGGACTCTTGCGGTCCGCGACGGCGAACTCGGTCACGGACCCGTCTCCGGCCACATAATTCTTGTTGTCCCCGGCCTTGGCCTGCTTGGCGAGGGCATCGTCCTGGGCGCAGCCGGACAGCCCGAAGACTGCGGCCAGCGCGGCGCCGCCGGCGGTCAGCACGCTGCGGCGGGACAGCGGAGCCCGTTCGTGGCGGTTCGCGGCCATGGTCAGGCTCCCGGGGTGCTGGCGGCACCGGGCAGCAGGGCGGCAGCGGGCTCGCTGTAGTCGACGCGTACCAGAGCGCCGGCGTCGTCGAACACCAGGGAAGTGAGGGAGGTCAACGTGCATTCGCGCTTGCGGGGGTCGTGCCACAACGGCCGGCCTTCGGCGCTGAGCCGCGTGGCCCAAATGGGCAACTGGTGGCTGACAAGGATGGCTTCAGCCCCGTTGCCGCCCAGCTCGACTGCCCGGACCCGCGCGTCCTGGACGGCCGCGATGACCCGCGCGGCCTGTTCCTTGTACGGCTCACCCCAGGATGGCCGCAACGGGTTGTATAGCCGGGCCCAGTGCTTGGGCCGGAGCAGCTCCGCCTTCGATACGTGGAGACCCTCAAAGTAGTTGGCGGCTTCGATGATGCGGGCTTCGGTGGCAATCTCGAGACCCAGGGCATCGGCAATCGGCTGCGCCGTCTCCTGCGCGCGGGTCAGCGGGGACGCGGCGAGGTGGACGATCCGGGCCCCTTGCGCGGAACGCTCCCTGAAGTGTTCGGCCAGCGTGCGGGCCATCTCCCGGCCGAGTTCGGAGAGGTGGAATTCCGGCAGCCTGCCGTACAGGACACCATCGGGATTGTGGACCTCGCCGTGGCGGAGCAAATGAACAGTGGCTTGGGGCATGTCTACCAGTTTCTCAAAGATGCCGGTCGATCTGAAATCTTCTACGAGAGGTAGAACTGATGAGTTTGGAAAAATGTTCCCCGGAGTTGGAATAAAAGATGCAAATGCATGTTTATACTGGGTGAAGCAGTTAGTTGAGAGTTCAACTTTTGAGGCTTCAACTAACGATCAGACGAACCACCGCAGTACCAACCCGACTCAAGGAGCATCACCATGGCACTTCCCGCAAACGTCACCACCGGCACCTGGACCCTCGACCCGTCGCACAGCGAGATCGGCTTCACCGTCCGTCACGCCGGCATCAGCAAGGTCCGCGGCCAGTTCACCGATGCCGCAGCCACCCTGGACCTCGCCGAGGACGTCACCGACTCCAAGGTCAATGCCTCGATCAAGACCGCAAGCTTCGACTCCGGCGACGCCAACCGCGACGGCCACGTCCGCGGCGAAGACTTCTTCGACGTAGCGACGTTCCCGGAGATCTCCTTTGTCTCCAATACCATCGTCCCCAAGGGCGACGCCTACGAACTCCAGGGCGACCTCACCATCAAGGGCATCACCCGCCCCGTGGCCCTCGAGACCGAATTCAACGGCGTGGCCGTAGACCCCTTCGGCAACACCCGCGCCGGCCTCAGCGCCGAAACCACCATCAGCCGCAAGGACTTCGGGCTGACCTGGAACGCCGTCCTCGAAGCCGGCGGCGTGCTGGTCAGCGACAAGGTTGCCATCAACCTGGAACTGGCCTTCATCGCTCCCGCAGCGTAACCAGTACCACCCGGTTCCGGTCACCCCGTCCGGTCCCCGCGGCCGACGCCGGTCCGCCGGTTCCAGCGCCCTGCTTCATCTTCGCGATGAAGCAGGGCGCTGTTGTTTGCGCCGCTGCTGACGCCGGGACGGGCGCTGTGACGGGCGCCGCGACGGGCCTGTGGATTCCCTAGATAACAGGGAAACGGCGGTCTACAGTGAGAGCCATGAGCAACCCGAGTGATGTACCGCCACAGCAGCCGGGCGCCCAGCCTCCGGCGTCGGGCAACGTCCCGCCGGCCGGCCCACAGCAGCCCCCGACCAACCCGCCGTCCACTCCCGAATACCAGGCACCGCCGCCCGGCTATCAGGCTCCCCCACCGGGGTACCAGGCACCGCCGCCCGGCTATCAGGCTCCCCCACCGGGGTATCAGGCTCCCCCACCGGCGTATCAGGGCCAGCCTGCGTCTACGGGCGGATTCCGCTTCGAGATGCCAACTGACCGTCCCAGGAACTTCAGCGATGCACTGCCTGTAGGCGGCCTCTCCGGCATGTTCAAGGTCGCTGCGATGCCCACCGAACTGAAGGTCTCGTACTGGATCTGGCTTATCGGCGGACTGCTGGGACTTCTGGGCGGAATCATCGGATTGTTCGGGTCTTTCGTCCTGATCGCCTTCGCGCCGGCTATCGGGTTCCTGGTGCTGCTGCTCGTCATCGTGGCTCTTGCACTGGCAACCGCTCAGATCATCCTGGCCATGAAGATGAAGGAAGGCCGGGAGTGGGCCCGCTTCGCCCTCACCATCCTTGTCGGCATCTCCTTGGTGCTGACAGTCCTCAGTGCCAGCCTCGCCGACGGCCGGGCGGGCGGAAACCTGCCGGGCTTCATCATCAGTCTGGTGGCTACCGTGCTCATGTGGCTGCCGAACGCACAGGCCTGGTTTGTCGCCAACCGGGGCCGATTCTAGGCCTGACGCCCCACAGGGGACCAGCTGGATCCTGGCAGCACCAGTGCATCCCGACTGCAGCCGTACCGGCCTTTGAATGAGGGTTGAGAATACCTCTCAGGAATGATCCACACAGCGGCCGGGCCGCGGTACGGTTGAGCTAAACCATGCTGGGGGCAGGGCAGGATCACTGGTCCCGGTGGCCGATTCAGTGATCGACACGCAAAGGACCGATTCATGAGCAACCCGCCAGTCCAGCCCTCACCGCCCAACGGCTCCGAGCCGGGCGGGGAATCCACCCCGGGCTACGGCCAGAACGCCCCACAGACGCCGCAATACGGCCAGCAGACACCACCGGCTAACGGCCAGAACGCCCCGCAGACCCCGCCGGCTTACGGCCAGAACGCCCCGCAGTTTGGCCAAAACGCCCCGCAGACCCCGCAGTACGGTCAGCAGACACCACCGGCCTATGGCCAGAACGCCCCGCAGTACGGCCAGCAGACGCCGCCGGCTTATGGTCAGAACGCCCCGCAGTACGGCCAGCAAACACCGCCGGCCTATGGCCAGAACGCCCCGCAGTACGGCCAGTCCCCGTACGGCCAGTCCCCATACGCCCAGTACCCGTCGGAACAGCCGCAGGCTCCGGGCGAGGCTCCCAAGTTGGTCAATACATCGTTCTGGCTGATCGTCGCAGCCGGAGCCGCGTGGGTCATCTCGATGCTGGTGTCATTGGGTTCCCTGGACACCCCTGCCGTCAGGGACATGTTCGAGCAGCAGATGGCAGCGAGCGGCACGCAGGTCGATTTCGAATCCATCAAGGGTGTCCTGATCGGCACCATCGTGGTGTTCGCCGTGATCAGCGCCGGGCTGTACGCCCTCGTCGCATTCAATGTCCGCAAGGGTAAGAACTGGGCTCGTATTCTGGGCACGGTGTTCGCCGCTTTGTCGATCTTCAACATCTTCCCGCTCAGCCTCGCCACACTGGCGGCACTGTTGGGCATCGCGGCCATCGTGTTGCTTTACCTGCCCGCGGCCTCGCCGTATTTCCAGAAGCGCCAGTCCTTTGCCAACCCCTACGGACAGCCCGGAGCCCCCTTCGGGAAGTAGCTGCACCAAGAAACTACCCAGCCAAGAGCTGCCCAGCAGGGAACAGTTCAGCGGGCGCGGGAACCGGAGGGCTGGCCGATCCTAGTCGGCGTCCTCGGGGTCCTGCGCCCGTTGTGCGTGGTAGGCCAGAATCTGCAGTTCCGTTGCCATGTCGACCTTGCGGAGGTTGACCCCCCGGGGGACCTGCAGCATCACCGGCGCGAAGCTGAGGATGCTCCGCACGCCGGCGGCAATCACCCGGTCGCAGACGCCCTGGGCCACCGCGGCCGGCAAGGCGAGGACCACCATGTTGGCACCGGTCCGTTGCAGGACCGGCTCAAGATCGGCGGCGTCGCTGACCCGCAACCAGCCCACTTCGCTGCCCACCACCATCTGGTCGGCGTCGAAAATTGCCACAATGTCAAAGCCCCGCGACTCGAATCCGCCGTACCGGGCCAGGGCCTTGCCCAGGTTGCCCGCACCGACGATCGCGACTTTCCAGTCATGCGTCAGCCCGAGCGCAGCGGCGATTTTGCGGTTGAGGTACTGGACCTCGTAACCGACGCCCCGGGTTCCATAGGAGCCGACATAGGAGAGGTCCTTGCGCAGCGTCGAGGAGCTAACTCCGGAGGCCTCGGCCAGCGACTCGGAGGAAACCCGGTCCACGCCGTCAGCCAGCAGGGTGGTCAGGGCGCGCAGATAGATGGTCAGCCGGGCCACGGCCGCGGGTGGAATCTGTTTGACGGCAGTCCCGGCTCCGCCGGGGACCGGCCCGGGAGATGAATCCAGCGAAGTCACTATCTGCTCCATTGCGTCGCGTTGTGCTTCCCACTCTAGAGCCCCCGCGCATCACGCAACAAAGCACCCCGCCGTCAGGACGGCTGGCCGAGGACCCGTTGCAGGGTCCGCGTCAGGCGGGCCTCGTCGATCTTCCAGAAATCCCGCTGGACACCGTCCACCAGCACCACCGGGATCTCCTCGGCAAAGCGCTCACGCAGCCCGGCGTCGTCGTCCACCGATTGCTCCGACCAATCGATACCGAGCGCAGCGGTTACGCGGCCGACGACGGCGCGCGCCTCCGCGCACAGGTGACAGTCAGCTTTGGTGATCAGAACTACATCGGGGAAGTGGGCGGGTTTGGCCATGCATCCACCGTAGCCCGGCGGCCGCTTCGGCGTCGACGCGCGGCGCATTCGGCCTGAGGCCGGCCCGTCCCGCCGTCGCGTCGCGCGCCCTGCGGGCGATCCGGGCCCGGTCATTGACTAGACTCGTGGCATGCCCGAGGAGAAACACGTCATTGTGGCCAGTGAGCCTGCTGCTTCGACGCAGCACGGCGAGGCCGCATTTTTCGACGTCGACAACACCCTCATGAAGGGCGCAAGCCTTTTCCATGTGGCGCGCAAGCTTCACCAGCGCGGCGCCTTCACCCTGCCGCAGGCTGCCGGGTTCGCCTGGAAGCAGTTCATGTTCGTGTTGCGCGGCGAAAACATGGATGACGTCCACGCCGTCCGCGATTCCGCCCTGAAGCTGGCCGCCGGCATCACAGCGAAGGACATCGAAGCCCTGGGCGAAGAGGTCTACGACGAGATGATTGAGTCGCGGATCTGGCCGGGGACCAAGGCCCTGGCGGAGCAGCACCTCCGGGTCGGGCGCAAAGTATGGCTCGTCACGGCGACGCCGATCGAGGTGGCCACCGTCATCGCCGCCCGGCTGGGCCTGACTGGGGCATTGGGCACGGTGGGCGAGATCCTGGACGGCTCCTACACGGGGCGGCTCGTGGGCGAAATCCTCCACGGCCCGGCCAAAGCGGTCGCAGTCCAGCAAATTGCCGAGGACCAGGGGCTGGACCTCGGCCGCTGCTGGGCCTACAGCGATTCCCACAACGACATCCCGCTGCTGAGCATGGTGGGGCACCCCGTTGCCATCAATCCCGACTCCAAGCTGCGCCGCTACGCCCGCGAGCACAACTGGCCGGTCTACGACTTCCGTGCCGGCCGGCGCGCCGCCACCCTGGGATTCAAGGCCGCGACGGTCGGCGGGGCCATCTACGGCCTGTGGCGGGGGTTCTCCCGCTTCCGCGGCCCCAGCCGCTAGGTCCCCCGCAGCTTTCCGCCTACGTTTCGGACCTGCGCGCCAACGTTCGGAGCTGCGCGTCGCGGATCCGGGCCGCCGGTGTCCGATTTCGTAGCCCGTGTCCGGATCCGGCGCGAAAGCTTCCCACCGGCCCGGAGCAAGAAAAATGCCCGCCGCCTGGAAGGCAACGGGCATTTCATGCATTTCGAAGTATAGCTACTTCTTATTGCGACGCTGGTGGCGCGTCTTGCGAAGCAGCTTGCGGTGCTTCTTCTTGGCCATACGCTTGCGACGCTTCTTAATAACTGAACCCACGAAAGTTCCTTACCGGCTAGATGCAGTACCTGCCTGTTGGGAAGGGTCCACGGGCTAAGCAGCAGACTGAAGCAACTGACAGGTTCTTACAATGACGTAAAACGTTCCTTAACAGGGTACCGCCTCTGCGAGGCACCCCACGACCGCGGGCCCAGTGCGGGACCCGAAGCGGTCATTTCACGCTGTGAATGCTGGCTGTTCAGCCAGTTCCGGCGTGGCCGTCGCTCCGGTCGACGACGGCACCCTTGAGGTACTGTTCGACGGCGTTTTCCGGCACGCGGTAGGAGCGGCCGAACCGCACGGCCGGCATCTCCCCCGAATGCACAAGACGGTACACAGTCATCTTTGATACCCGCATAAGTTCCGCGACTTCGGCCACGGTCAAAAAACGGGCCTTGGAGAAGTTGGCCTCCGTAGACATTTCCCTATTCCTTTGCTCAAGCGAACGGCAGCCCCACCTGGTGACATGGCGGTGTGCCGATGCTGAGCCATCAAACAACCATGTGTTAGCAACACTAGTTGCTCATGGTGCCAATGTGAAAGACTTCTCAGGAATCCCCACACGATTTCCGCAGGAATCTCGAAAATCTCGCAGCGCCCGCGCCTCCCGTTCAACCCTCAGGCACGCGACCGGCGCGTGCGGGCCGAGGCGGCCAGTTGGCCAAGTACCGACGCCGTCACATCCCAGTCCATGCAGGCATCGGTGACGCTCTGGCCGTAGACCAGTTCGTCCCGGCCGGCGGCTGCAACTTTTCCTGCGGCGTTGACCTCTAGGTTTTGCGCCCCGCCCACCAGGAAGCTCTCCAGCATGACGCCGGCGATGGCCCCGGCCACGGCTCCGGTGCTTTCCAGCTGGGCACCAATTTCAAGGGCGACCTCAGCCTGGCGGTGGTGATTCTTGCCGCTGTTGGCGTGGCTGGCGTCGACGATCAGGCGGGGGTTCAACTGCTTCGCGGCGAGTTTGGCGGAGGCCGCTTCAACATCGGCGGCGGAGTAGTTGGGTCCCTTGCGTCCGCCGCGAAGGATGACGTGGGTGTCCGGGTTGCCGGCCGTGGCCACAAGAGCGGCCCTGCCGTCGTCGTCGATCCCGAGGAACGCCTGGGCCGAAGCGGCGGCGCTGCACGCATCCAGCGCCACTTGGAGGTCGCCGTCGGTCCCGTTCTTGAAGCCGATCGGCATGGACAGCCCGGAAGCCAACTGGCGGTGGATCTGGCTCTCCGTGGTACGGGCACCGATCGCACCCCAGGCGACCAGGTCCGCGACGTACTGCGGGCTGATGGGCTCAAGGAACTCGGTGGCGGTGGGCAGGCCGAGTGCGGTGACCTGCCGCAGGAACGCCCGGGCCGCGCGCAGGCCCGCGGCGATGTCGTGGCTGCCGTCCAGCCGGGGGTCATTGATCAGACCCTTCCAGCCCACCGTGGTGCGCGGCTTTTCGAAGTACGTGCGCATGACGATCAGCAGGTCCTCGCGGTGCTTCTCCGCCTGGCTCACCAGCCGGCGGGCGTATTCCAGCCCCGCCTTCGGATCATGGATGGAGCAGGGGCCCACAATGACCAGCAGCCGGTCGTCCACGCCGTCCATGATGGCCCGGACCTCGTCCCGGCCCCGCCCGACTACCTCGGCCAGGCGGGCTTCCAGCGGCAGTTCCGCCATGAGGTCCTGCGGGCTAGGCAGCGGGGTGAACTCGCTAACGCGCAGGTTCGAGGTGGAGTGCTGAATGCCGTGTGCTGCTTCGATGCTCATGTTCGGGTCCTGTTCCGGATGCGGAGCGGGCCCTGATCAGAACCCGCCGGAGAAATGGCGAAGGGCAGAGAATGATCTCTGCCCTGTTGGCTCTGAAGGAAAGTTGGATGCGTGTCAGTTAGACGCGGGCCCCTCCAGAGCCAACGAAAAATACGCATACCAACGGTTAGTCATAGCGTCGACCCTAGCCCCGGAGCCGCGGCCGGGGCAAACGACGGGCGTAACAATTCGCCGGCCCCGCCGCCCCGGGGGGATGTCTCCATGACCGCTAGAGTGTTCTGGAGCACACGCTGAAGATCCTGCAGAACCGGAGACAGCCATGACGCAGACCGTCCCGCCCGGCAACCCCGAGGCTCCGACCACTCCCGGGGCCACGGCCGCGGACCCTGCGGCCTCCGCGTCCGGGCAAGACACCGCTGCGGCGGCCGCCCGCGGGCTCCCTGCCGCATTGAAGCGCCGGGTGCCCAAATACGCCGACCTTGCTCCCCTGATGCAGTTCAAGAAGCCGGAGTTCGGCCGGGCCGCCAGGCTGCGCCGTGCCAGCACCATCTGGGACCTGCGGGACATGGCCAAGCGCCGCACGCCCCAGGCACCGTTCGACTACACCGACGGCGCCGCCGAGGCCGAAATCTCCCTCCGCCGCGCCCGCCAGGCGTTCCTGGACATCGAGTTCCGGCCCGGGGTCCTGCGTGACGTCTCCAGCATCGACCTCCGCACCGACATCCTGGGCGGGCCGTCCCGGCTGCCGGTGGGGATAGCGCCCACAGGTTTCACCCGGATGATGCAGTCCGAGGGCGAATACGCCGGTTCCCAGGCCGCCGAAGCCGCCGGCATTCCCTATACCCTCTCCACCATGGGCACGGCGTCCCTGGAGGCCGTGGCCGCCGCCGCACCCACCGGCCGCAACTGGTTCCAGCTGTACCTGTGGACGGACCGGGACCGTTCGCTGGAACTGATCCAACGTGCCGCCGCGGCGGGAAACGACACCCTCATGGTCACGGTGGACACCGCCGTCGCCGGCGCCAGGCTCCGCGACGTCCGCAACGGCATGACCATCCCGCCCGCGCTGACGCTCAAGACCGTCCTCGACGCGTCCTACCGGCCGGCATGGTGGTTCAACTTCCTCACTCACGAACCGCTGACCTTCGCGTCGCTGTCCCGGTACACGGGGACGGTCGCGGACCTCATCAACTCCATGTTCGACCCCACCCTGACCTACGCCGACCTCGACTGGCTGCGCGAGACGTGGAAGGGCAAGCTGGTGGTCAAGGGCATCCAGACGGTCGACGACGCCCGCAAGGTGGTGGACCACGGCGCGGACGGGATTGTGCTCTCCAACCACGGCGGCCGCCAGCTGGACCGGGCACCGATCCCGTTCCACCTGCTCCCCGAGGCCTCTGCCGCGCTGAAGGCGGACCGCAGCGACGCGGCGATCATCCTGGACACCGGCATCATGAGCGGCGCGGACATCATCGCCGCACTGGCCCTCGGCGCCGATTTCACGCTGATCGGCCGCGCCTACCTTTACGGGCTCATGGCCGGCGGACGGGCCGGGGTGGACCGGGCCCTCCAAATCCTGGAGAAGGACATGGAACGCACCATGGCCCTGCTGGGCGTCAGCCGCATCGCGGACCTCACCCCAGAACACGTGAGGATCCTCGGCGCCTAGCACGCGGAGCACGTGGGCAGAACGTGGGCAGAGTGCGTACGCAGGGCGGCATACGCAGGGCGGGAAGGGTTACTTCTTGCGGCCGAACTTGGGCAGGTTGGCCAGGAGGTCGGCGGCCTTGGTGGCGGCCCGGCCCACGGTCCGCCCGATCTGCTGGGGCATCTTGTCCTCCCCTGCCGTTCCCACCGGGATGACGACGGCGGGGCTGAGCGGGCTGCCTGCGGGGCGGCCGGCCAGTGCTGCGGCGGGCTGCGCGGCGACCGGTTGCGCGAGGGCCGCTGCGGCCAGGCCATCAGGGACGGCGGCGGGTCTGGGTTCGGGGTGGAGGGCGGCGGCCGCGTCCGCTGTCGCAGCGGGGCCGACGTCGAACGCCTGGAGCCAGTTGGCGATCCCGGCGAGCGGCTTGGGGTTGAGCGTGTAGTACCGCTTCTGGCCCTGGGCGCGCATGCTCACCAGGTCCGCTTCGCGGAGGACTTTGAGATGCTTGGAAATGGTGGGCTGGCTTGCTTCAAGCTCCTGGACCAGTTCCCCCACTGCTTTGTCCCCCTTGCGGAGGGCTATCAGAATGTCACGCCTGGTTGCCTCAGCAATGACGGCAAATACGTCGTCTGTCACCATGCCCTCCACACTAGCGACATATACGCCAGATGGCATCCACCAATTGCTGCCCTGGTACCGGGCCTCCACCCGGCCCCGGACCTAGTCGAACCAGGGGTCCAGTCCGTGCAGGGGAAACACTTCTTTGCGGGTGGCCATGATGGTGCGGTCCACCTCGTCGTTGGGGTCGAAACCCACTTCCCAGGACCGCCACCAGAGGTCGACGTCGTCGCCCATCACCTCGGGGGGCTCCACCCCGAATTTTGCCCCGTACTTGTCTTTGACATAGTTCCGCCAGTCCTCCGGAACGGGGGTGCGCAGCGGTACAGGCCGGCCGGCGGCGATGGCTATGAGGTGGCTCCAGGACCGCGGCACCACGCTGACCACGTTGTAACCGCCGCCCCCTGTGGAAATCCACCGGTTGTCGCAGTAGCGCGCGGCGAGGTTGCCGATGGCCGTGGCGGCCTCGCGCTGGCCATCGACGCTGATGTTCAGGTGGGCGAGCGGGTCAAGCCGGTGCGAGTCGCAGCCGTGCTGGCTGACGATGACTTCCGGCTCGAACGCGCCAATGAGCTGGGGCACGACGGCGTGGAAGGCCCGCAGCCATCCGGCGTCCGCGGTGCCGGCCGGGAGGGCGACGTTCACGGCGCTGCCTTGCGCGTCCGGGCCGCCGATCTCGTTGGCAAACCCGGTGCCCGGGAAGAGGGTCAGTCCGGACTCGTGCAGCGAAATAGTCAGCACGCGCGGATCGTTCCAGAAGATGCTTTGCGTGCCGTCGCCGTGGTGCGCATCGACGTCGACGTAGGCCACGCGGCGGACGCCGCCGTCGAGCAGCCGCTGGACCGCGAGGGCGGCGTCGTTGTAGATGCAAAAACCGCTCGCGCGGTCCCGGGAGGCGTGGTGCATTCCGCCGCCGAAATTCACCGCCCGCACCGCGCTGCCGTCCAGGACGGCGGCGGCCGCCAGCAGGGAGCCGCCGGCCAGCCGGGCGCTGGCTTCGTGCATGCCGGCAAAGGCGGGGTCGTCCTCGGTTCCGAGGCCCCTGGCGTGGTCGGGGGTGCCCGGGTTTTCGCTCACACGCCGTACGGCGGCCACAAACTCCGGGCTGTGGACCGCGCACAGCTCCGCGTCGGCGGCGACGTCCGGTGCCGCCACCGTGACGTGGTCAAGGGCCAGCAGTCCCAGGCTGCCGGCCAGCTTCGCTGTGAGCTCCATGCGCTCCGGCGCCATCGGGTGGGAGTGGCCAAAGTTGTACGCGGTCATGGCGGGAGCCCACACCACCGTCGTCGGCAGCGCGGTCTGAGCGAGTCCGTGCAGGAATGTCATCAATCACAGGCTACCCGAGCGGTCCCCGGCTTCCCGCGCGTGCACGGGTGCTCCCCCGGCCATTACCGGAGTTTAGTGGTTTACTACTTGGGGAAGCAGTTTCAACCGAGGAAAAACATGACGCAAAGCCAGTCGAGGTCCACGAGCCCGGCCAGCTGGCAGCCAGGTATGCCGGAGCGGGAAGGCCTGTGGATCTTCACACGCCTGCGCGACTTCATTGACGGCATCGCAAACAGCTCGCCGGCCCGCCTGGCGCTCTCGGCGTTCGGCCTCGTGATCCTGGTCTTCACCGCTTTGCTCTCGCTGCCCTTGGCTTCCGCGACGGGACAGGCCACACCACTGCATCAGGCGTTCTTCACCGCGTCGTCCGCTGTCTGCGTCACGGGCCTGACGGTGGTCTCCACGGCTGTGCACTGGTCCTTCTTCGGCCAGCTCGTGATCCTGGTCGGCATTTTCGTGGGCGGCTTGGGCACCTTGACCCTCGCGTCGCTGCTGGCGCTCATGGTCAGCAAGAGACTTGGTGTCCGCGGCAAGCTAATCGCCCAGGAGGCCATGAACGCCGGCCGGCTCGGCGAAGTCGGCACGCTGCTCCGGATCGTGATCGTGACCTCCGTCGTGATCGAGGCCGCCCTGGCACTGGTCCTCATCCCCCGGTTCCTGCTCCTTGGGGAGAGTTTCCCGCAGGCCCTCTGGCACGGTGTCTTCTACGCAATTTCATCTTTCAACAACGCCGGTTTCACCCCGCATTCGGACGGAATCGTCCCCTACGAAACCGATCTCTGGATCCTCGTCCCGCTCATGCTCGGCGTGTTCCTGGGCAGCCTGGGCTTCCCCGTCGTCATGGTGCTGCACCAGAACGGGCTGCGGTGGAAGAAATGGAACCTCCACACCAAGCTGACCATCCAGGTCTCCTTCATCCTCCTCGCCGCCGGAACGGTCCTCTGGGGCTTCCTGGAGTGGGACAACCTGCGCACCATCGGGGACATGGACCTGGGCGAGAAGATCACGCACGCGCTGTTTGCCTCGGTCATGCTGCGCTCCGGCGGCTTCAACCTTGTGGACCAGAACCACATGGAGTCCACCACCATGCTGCTCTCCGATGCCCTCATGTTCGCCGGCGGCGGCTCGGCATCCACGGCCGGCGGCATCAAGGTCACCACCATCGCCGTGATGTTCCTGGCCATCACCGCCGAGGCCCGCGGCGACGCCGACGTGAAGATCTACGGCCGCACCATCCCCGAGGGCACCATGCGCGTGGCCATCTCGGTGATCGTCGCCGGCGCCACCCTCGTCTCGGTCTCGGCCCTCCTGCTCCTGCAAATCAGCCATGCCTCCCTGGACCGGGTCCTGTTTGAAACCATTTCCGCCTTCGCCACGGTGGGCCTAAGCACCAACCTCAGTGCAGAGTTGCCGCCGTCGGGCGTTTACGTCCTCGCTTTGCTCATGTTTGCCGGGCGCGTCGGGACGGTCACCCTTGCCGCAGGCCTGGCCCTGCGCCAGCGCAGCCAGCTGTACCACTACCCGGAAGAGAGACCGATCATTGGCTAGTTCCTCAGGCGCCGTCAACCGCCCCGCCCACAATGCCCCCGTGCTGGTGATCGGGCTGGGCCGTTTTGGCGCATCCACCGCAGAGCAGCTGGTCAAACAGGGCCGGGAGGTCCTGGCCATTGAGCGCGACCGTTCCCTCGTCCAGAAGTGGGCGAGCGTCCTGACGCACGTCGTGGAAGCTGACGCCACCAACATCGACGCCCTCCGCCAGCTCGGCGCCCAGGAATTCAGTTCCGCCGTCGTCGGCGTGGGCACCTCAATCGAATCCTCGGTGCTGATCACGGTAAACCTCGTGGACCTCGGGATCGAACACCTCTGGGTCAAGGCCATCACGCCCTCGCACGGCAAGATCCTGACCCGGATCGGCGCCAACCACGTCATCTACCCGGAGGCTGACGCCGGCGTCCGCGCCGCGCACCTGGTCTCCGGGCGCATGCTGGACTTCATCGAGTTTGACGATGACTTCGCGATCGTCAAGATGTACCCGCCGCGCGAGACCGTGGGCTTCACCCTCGATGAGTCCAAGGTCCGTTCCAAGTACGGCGTCACGATTGTGGGCGTGAAGTCCCCGGGCGAGGACTTCACTTACGCGCGGCCGGAAACCAAGGTTTCCTCGCGGGACATGCTCATCGTTTCGGGCCACGTGGACCTGCTCGAACGGTTCGCCGCACGCCCGTAGGCCGCCCGGGCCGGCTCAGGCGAGCTGCCGGGTGATTTCTGCCGCGCGCGCAGCGGCCGCACGGGCGCCGTCGGCGATGATGGCCGGCAGTCCCCGCTCGTCAAACGTGGCGATGGCCCGTTCTGTGGTGCCGTTCGGGCTCGTGACCGCCTTGCGCAGCGCGGACGGATCAGCGCCGGGCTCGGCCAGCATGAAGCCGGCCCCGGCGACGGTCTCGCGGGCCAGCAACAGGGACAGCTCCGGATCCAGGCCCAGTTGCGTGCCGGCCTCCGCCATGGCCTCGGCCAGGTAGAAAGCGTAGGCCGGGCCCGAGCCGCTGATCGCGGAGAGGGCGTCCACTTGGTCTTCAGGGATCTCCACCACGGTGCCGGCGGCCGCGAGGATGTCCTTGGCGTGCTGGAGCTGCCCGGCGGAGCAGTTGGTCCCGGGAGAGACGGAGACGACGCCGCGGCCCAACTTCGCCGGCGTGTTCGGCATCGTGCGGATGACGGGCTGGCCGGCCGGCAGTGCCGCCTCCAGCTGCTCCAGGGACACGGCGGCCGCGACGCTGATGACGATCGTGTCCGGTGAAAGGGACCCGCTGATTTCCCGTGCCAGATCGGCGATTCCCACGGGCTTGACGCCAAGGATGACGACGCCGGATCCAGTGGCGGCCTGCTTGTTGTTGTCGGGCTCTTCTTCGCCCGCGATGGCCGTGATCCCGTGGTGCCGCTGGGCCAGCTCGGCCGCGCGCTCGGCCCGGCGGACGGTAGCGACGATATCGGCCGGGTCGACGCCGCCGTCGATCAGCCCACCCAGAATTGCCTCGTTCATTGACCCACAGCCCAGGAATGCGATTCGGTTGCTCATGTCCCCATCATTGCAGTCGGACGTGATTCCCAGCCAGCTCACACCTTCGCCGCAGTCATTGCACATGTTCGGGCCCTAGCGTTGTAGCTACCTCATTGAGGGTGCGAGTGATGCAGCAGGCATGCGGATGCCTGCGCGGCACCGGTGGTTTCAGCGGGTTTCCCCATTTTCCCGCAGCGGACCACCGGTGCCTTTGCCGTTTAAGGGACCCGTCGCCGAGTAAGGATCCGGTGGCGGAGGGGGCCACAGCCCGGGGTGTGCCCTTGGATTGTCAGCGAATACACAGGTAAATTTCGCCGTCCGCCCATGATCGGCCACTACCTTAGAAAGTGCCTCAACAGGTGCGAGTGATGATAGCCGGTTCCTCCGGAACCGGCGGTGCGCCGGGCGTTGGCAGCAGAGTTCCCCCAAGTCCTGCTCCAACCGCCCGGCGCTACTCATTTAACCGGCGTTAACCGGCCCGAATCAGGGCACGGGGGCCCGATTCCTAAACGGCGCCGGCCCCGCCGAACGCTGGACTGCGGAGCTTGCCTTCCAGGAACCGGCGTTCCGCGGCGCTTCCGGCCAGCGCCAGGGCCCGCCTGTAGCCTTCAGCGGCCTCCGGATAGCGGCGCAGACGCACCAGGAAGTCGGCGCGGACGGCGTGGAAGAGGTAGTAGTTCTCCAATCCCAGGCCCTCTACCGCGGCCAGCGCATCAACCGGCCCGCGCAGTTCGGCAAGCGCGACGGCGCGGTTCAGCGCCACGACCGGTCCGGGCGCGACGGCCAGCAGCTGGTCATACAACTGCAGGATCTGCGCCCAGTCGGTCTCCCCGGCAGTCGCGGCGTCGCTGTGGACGGCGTTGATCGCCGCCTGGAGCTGATACGGCCCGGGACGGTTCCGGCGGAGGCACCAGCGCACCAGCTCCTGGCCTTCTGCGGCCAGGGCGCTGTCCCAGCGTCCACGGTCCTGGGCCGCGAGCAGCACAAGTCCGCCGTCGGCGGCGAATCGGGCGGCACGGCGGGACTCAATGAGCAGCATCAGTGCCAGCACTCCCGCCGCTTCCGGCTCGTCCGGCATCAGGGACGCCAACAGCCTGCCCAGCCGGATGGCTTCCGTACAGAGCTCCGAACGGGCCGGGCTGTCCGCGGGGCCCGCCGTGTAGCCCTCGTTGAAGATGAGGTAGACGACCGCCAGCACCGATTGCAGCCGTTCGGGCAGTTCAGCGCCCTTCGGGACACGGTACGGGATCCTCGCATCCCGGATTTTCGCCTTCGCCCGGACCAGCCGCTGTGCCATGGTCGCCTCCGGCACCAGAAAGGCCCGGGCAATCTCCGCCGTCGTCAATCCACCCAGAAGCCGCAGCGTGAGCGCCACCTGGGCGGACCTGGCCAGGGCGGGGTGGCAGCAGGTGAAAATTAGCCGCAAAGTGTCATCGTCCACGTCCTCGACTCCTGACTGTTCCGCCAGGAACTGCTCGTCAGCGGCCGGCGCGGGTCCGGTCCCGGAGCGCGCCGCCGCCAGCAAGGCCGCCTGCGCATATTTGTCCTCGCGGGAGGCCTCCCTCCGCAGCCGGTCGATCGCCCGGCGCCGTGCCGTCGTGATGATCCAGCCGGCCGGACTGGGCGGGACGCCGGCCGAGGGCCAGTGCTGGACCGCCGCAGCAAAAGCATCCTGGACGGCGTCCTCGGCAATATCGATGTTCCCGAACGTCCGCGTCAGAACGGCTACGGCGCGGCCGTATTCGAGCCGGAACACGCGGGCAATGTCCGCCTCGGTCGCGGCGTCATCTGCACCATGGTCGCCCACCGCAGCCCCCTCGGCCCGTCGGCTAGTGCTGGAAGGGACGGACTTCAACGGGAAGCGTGGTGACGCCGGCCAGCTTCCGTGCCCAGCCAAGGGCCGCATCCAGATCCTCGGCCTCGATCACGGTGAATCCGCCGAGGTGCTCTTTGCCTTCGGTAAACGGCCCGTCGGTCACGAGAATCTCGCCGTCACTGGGCCGGAGGACCGTCGCGGACTCCGCCGGGTGGAGTCCCCCGGCGAACACCCAGGCCCCCGCCGCCTGCAATTCAACGTTCAGGGCCGCCAGGTCACGCATGATCGGTTCGAGGAACTCAGGGTCCGGGGCAGGGCCGTCCGGCTGGTAAATGCTGAGCAGGTACTGCGTCATTTCGGGTGCCTCCTTGTCGAATCGGCAGGCGGTGTGCCGGCCTCTCAGCAATTACACGATCGAGGACGCTCCGGATCGACACCGTCTCGAAACCGTCGCTGCCCGGCTTGCCTCAGGAAGCTATTTCCGGCGACTGGAGCCGCGCCGGGGGTTGCTCTGCCACATGCGGTGCGGGATCGATCGGTCCCTCAAACACCAACTGATCCAGACGGCGGAGGATGAGTCCCTCACGCAGGGCCCACGGGCACGTCACCATGCTGTCGAACTCGAACATTTCCAGGGCCGCTTCCGCGACGAGGGCGCCGGCGAGGATCTGCGGCGCGCGGGCCTCGGAGACGCCGGGCAGGTGGAGCCGGTCCTCTATCTCCATGGCCGAGATCCGCTGCGCCCAGAGCCCCAGGTCCAGGGCCAGCAGCTCCCGCTTGACGTAAGGCCCGGCGGCGCTGGGGGCGGCACCGGCAATCCTGGCCAGGGACCGGAACGTCTTGGACGTGCCCGCGACGAGGTTGGGCCGGCCCAGCTTCTCGAATTTGCGCACCGCGGGTTTGAGCGTGGAGCGGATGTAGCGGCGCAGCTCCTTGATGCTCTTGGCCGAGGGCGGGTTTTCGGGCAACCAGTCGCGCGTCAGCCGGCTGGCGCCGAGCGGAACGGACATCGCCAGCTCGGGCAGCTCGTCCTGTCCGAGGGCCATCTCGAAGGAGCCGCCGCCGATATCCAGGTTGAGGATGGGCCCGGCGCCCCAGCCGTACCAGCGCCGGACGGCGAAAAACGTCATGGACGCCTCTTCACTGCCGGTGAGCTCCCGGAGCGTGACGGTGGTTTCCTCCTTGACCCGGGCCAGGACATCAGCGCCGTTGGTGGCCTCGCGGATGGCCGACGTACAGAACGCAAGGAGGTCGTCGGCTTTGTGCTTGGCCGCGAATTCCCACGCCTCGAGGACAAACTCGACAAGTTCATGCTGCCCGGCGTCGTCAATGTTGCCGTCGTCGTCGAGAAACTGCACGAGGGACAGCCGCCGCTTGTGCGAGGCGTAGGGGACCGGACGGGCGCCGGGATGGGCGTCGACCAGCAGGAGATGGACAGTGTTGGACCCGATGTCGAGGACGCCTAGACGCATGGTGCCATTATTCCCCCCACGCAGCGGCTGGCCTAACGTCGACGGCGGTATTCGCGAAGAATACCGCCGTCGGCGTCGCGGTCTTAGGCCGGGTCGCGGTCCTGCGCCGGCCGGTCCGCGGCCAGGTCACTGGGCTGGGCGGTGGGCTGGGGGGCAGCGGCAGTCCCGTCAGCGGACTCGTCCGTCGGCTTGAAGTCGCGGCGGATGTTGGCCACGCCCTCCGGGTCGATTTCAAAGCCGTAGGCGGCCCCGGGGTTGATCACCATGCCGAGCTCTTCGCCGAGGTTGCCGATGATCGCGGCGCCCTGCGTGCCCAGCACGTTCGGGGCGGCGGCGAGATACTGCTCGGTGACGCGGCTGGGGTGCGAGAAAACGGCCAGGACGGGCTTGCCGGAGGAGTTCGCCAGCACCAGCGGCTCCACCTGGGAGTCGGGGCCCTCCAGGGCGTCGGAGCTGACCACGTAGACCTCGTTGTTGAGGAAAGCGAGGATCACATCCACCGGGTTGGCGTCCGGCTGCTCCCCCCGGGCAAGCTGCTCCTCGAGTTCGTTCAGCGGCTGGTTGTCCAGGTGTGCGGGCTGTTCAGTCATACTCCTACTCGATCACGTCCACGCCCGGTCCGCAAACGCGAAATCGCCGGAAACCTGCGAATCCGCCGGTAATTTCCGGCGAATCCGCGCGTTTCCGGCGAATTCGGTGGGCGGGCCTACTTCTTGGCCGGGGCCTTCCGGGCGGGTGCCTTGCGGGCCGTCGTCGTGCGCTTGACCGGGCCCTTGGCGCGCTTCTCGGCGAGGAGTTCGACGGCCTGTTCCCGGGTCAGCTCCTCGACCGAGGTGCTCCGCGGCACGGTGATGTTGGTGACGCCGTCGGTGATGTACGGGCCGAACCGGCCCTCCTTCACCACGATGTTCTTCTCCGAGACCGGGTCCGGTCCGAATTCGGCCAGCGGCGGCACGGCGGCACGGGCGCCGCGCTGCTTGGGCTGCGAGTAGATCTCCAGCGCCGACTCGAGCGTGATCGTGAAGATCTCCTCTTCGGAGCCGATCGAGCGGGAGTCCGTGCCCTTCTTCAGGTACGGGCCGAACCGGCCGTTCTGCACCGTGATCGGGTTGCCGTCGGCGTCCTGGCCGAGCACGCGGGGCAGGCTCATGAGCTGCAGGGCCTCGTCCAGCGTGATGGTATCCACGCTCATGGACGCGAACAGGGACCCGGTGCGGGGCTTGGCCTTGACGGGCTTCTTCGGCGGCTTGGGCTTGCCGTTCTTGTAGTACTCAACGGGCTGGTTGGCCAGCTGTTCCTCGGTCATCTCGGGGATGACCTCGGTGACGTAGGCGCCGTAGCGGCCGTTCTTGGCCACGACGGTGTGCCCGGTGTGCGGGTCCGCGCCGAGGACACGCTCCTCCGGGGCAGCGGTCTCCATGAGTTCAACGGCTTTGGCGGCCGTGAGCTCATCCGGGGCCAGGTCCTCCGGGACGTTGGCGCGGGCCGCTTCAACCACTTCGCCGGTCTCGGGATCCACTGTCGCGGTGGAGCTTTCCAGGTACGGGCCGAACTTGCCGACCCGGAGTGTGATCTCGTCCGTGATGGGGATGGAGTTGATCTCGCGGGCATCGATCTCACCGAGGTTGTTCACGATGCTCAGGAGGCCGGGCTCAGAGTCTTCACCGAAGTAGAAGTGCTTGAGCCAGGCGGGTCCGGCCGCCTGGCCGTTGGCGATCTTGTCCAGGTCGGCTTCCATGTCGGCGGTGAACTCGTAGTCCACGTAGTCGTGGAAGTGCTGCTCCAGGAGCCGGATCACGGAGAACGCGATCCAGCTCGGGACCAGCGCGGAGCCCTGCTTCCGGACGTAGCCGCGGTCCTGGATCGTGGAGATGGTGGAGGCATAGGTCGACGGGCGGCCGATGCCCTTCTTTTCCAGCTCCGCGGTCAGCGAGGCTTCGGTGTAGCGCGGCGGCGGCGAGGTCTCGTGGCCGACGGCGACAATATCGGTCGCGGTGAGCGCGTCGTCCTTGGCCACGTTGGGCAGCCGGCGTGCTTCCTCGGACTCGTCGTCGCCGCGGCTTTCGTCCTTGCCTTCTTCGTAGGCGGCGAGGAAGCCGGGGAAGGTGATGACGGTGCCCGACGCCGAGAATTCGGCGTCGCGGCGATCGGCCGGGTTACCAACAGTCACGGCGCCGAGGCGGATCGTGGCGGTGGAGCCCTTGGCGTCAGCCATCTGCGAGGCGACCGTGCGCTTCCAGATGAGCTCGTAGAGCCGGAATTCGTCGCCGGAGAGCTGCTTGGCCACCTGGGCCGGCGTGCGGAAAGAGTCACCGGCGGGACGGATGGCCTCGTGGGCTTCCTGCGCGTTCGCTGCCTTGCCGCTGTAGACCCGCGGCGACTGCGGCACATACTCGGGGCCGTACAGCTCGGAGGCCTGGCGCCGGGCGGCCGTGATGGCCTCGTTGCTCAGCGCGGACGAGTCCGTACGCATATAGGTGATGTAGCCGTTTTCGTAGAGACGCTGGGCCACCTGCATCGTGCTCTTCGAGGAGAAGCGCAGCTTGCGGCCGGCTTCCTGCTGCAGGGTGGAGGTGGTGAACGGCGCGGCCGGGCGGCGGGTGTACGGCTTCGTGTCGACGGAGCGGACCCGGAAATCGGCGTCCTGCAGCCCCGCTGCGAGCGACGCGGCGAGTTCCTCGTTGAGGTGGACGGCGTTGCGCGAGGTGAGCTCGCCGTTGTCGTTGAAGTCCCGGCCGCTGGCGACCTTGGCGCCGTCGACGGCGGCGAGTTTGGCTTTGAAGGAGCCGGAACCGGCGCCGAACTGGCCGGTGAGGTCCCAGTAGGAGGCGGCCTTGAAGGCCATCCGCTCGCGTTCGCGGTCCACCACCATGCGGGTGACGACGGACTGCACGCGGCCGGCAGAGAGGCCGCGGGCCACCTTGCGCCACAGCACGGGGGAGATCTCATAGCCGTAGAGCCGGTCCAGGACGCGCCGGGTTTCCTGGGCGTCCACCAGGTCCTGGTCGACATCGCGCAGGTTGTCCATGGCGCGGTGGATGGCTTCCTTGGTGATTTCGCCGAAGGTCATCCGGTAGACGGGAACCTTGGGCTTGAGCACTTCGAGCAGGTGCCACGCGATGGCCTCGCCCTCGCGGTCCCCATCGGTTGCGAGATAGAGAGCGTCGGCATCTTTGAGCTGGGCCTTGAGCTCGGCGACTTTTTTCTTCTTGTCCGAGGACACCACATAGTAGGGCTTGAAGTCGTTGTCAATGTCGACGGCGAACTTCCCCAGCGGGGTCTTCTTCAGTTCCGCGGGGAGCTCCGAGGGCTGCGGAAGGTCGCGGATGTGACCGATGGAGGCCTCCACGATGAAGCCTTCGCCGAGGTACTTGGCGATGGTTTTACTCTTGGCGGGAGACTCCACGATCACGAGTTTCTTGCCGGTTTTGGCCTTGCTTGGCACGGTGCTCCTACAGAAAAAGGTGGCTCGGGCAGATGCGCCCATACCCGCCTAGTTCACCATATTTTGCAGAATCCCGCGCATCCGGCCGGAAATGACGGCCCCGCGGAGGCGGGTTCCGGCCGCGATAAGACCGGGTGCCCGGCGGCCTTTGAGGGCGCTCCGGATGTAACATCCGGCGGTGCCGGGGCGGCCTCAGGCCTTGCCGGCGGACGGCTTTGCGGAAGTGCCGGCGGCGGGCTTGCCGGCGGACGGCTTCGCGGCGGCAGGTCCGCGGTCGTCCGGAATCATCGACCACATCGTGGCCATGCGTTCGGCGCCCTCGGGCACGTGGTCCGGATCCTCGAGCTCGTAGTCCCGCAGGAGGTCGAAGACCCGCCGCGTCAGTTCGGCCCGCTGGTCCGGCGTCAGGTACAGCAGGTTGCTGGCCAGCACCACCGAGGACGGGCCGTCGGCGGTGTCGCCGTTCTCGCGCCGGGCGTTGCGGGCCTTGGCGTACGCAAGGGCCCGGCGGCGGTAGGCGTCGAGCTCGAGGTCGAGGACGGCGAGTTCCGGGCTCGCCACGCCCCCCAGCGAGTGGATGGTGAAATCGGTGCCGGCGGCCTTCCAGCGCCGCTCCCGGGCGTCCCCGGCGGTGGCTGCGGGAACCACGATGCCCCACTTCTGCAGTGCCCGCAGGTGGTAGCTCATGGCACTGGGAGTCAGTCCGGTCTGCGCGGCAAGCTCGGTGGCCGTGCGGCTCGCCTGGGTGGAATACAGTTCGGAAATGACCTCCAGCCGGGCGGCGTGGGCCAGGGCCCGGATCGCCTTCGGGTCGGTGATTTCCACTTGCTTTTCCGGACGGTGCCGGCGCTTGGCGGCCGGCGGAGCCGTTGACTCCGCCGTCGGGGTTTCTGCGTTCACTCCTCCAGTGTATCCAGCCCTGCCAAACTATGAAAGAAATGCTTGACACCTATTCCGCGGCCGGGCTATGTTCCTATTTATGAAACAGACACTTCATAAATTGCCGGCCCCTACAACCGGCGCGCAGCCCCTGTGGCGCAACCGCGACTTCCTCATTGCCGGCACCGCCCGGTTCGTTGCGACGGCGGGGATGGGCGCCGTCGTCGTCAGCGTCATGCTGCACCTGCAAAACGCGGCCGCCGCCGGCGAAACGCCTGTCGCCGGGCCCTGGCTGGTGGCCGCGTACCTGCTGTGCTCGGCGCTGCCGCTGGTCCTGCTGGCCCCGTGGGCCGGCCGGCTCGCCGACACCATGGATTCCCGCACCTTGGCGACGGCGAGCTCCGCGGTCAGCGCCGCCGCCGTCGCCGGCATGGGGCTGGGCATGCAGTACCTGGAGAACTATCTGCCCGTGCTGTTTGCCATGACGTTCCTGCTCGACGCGGCCCAGGCGGTGGCCGGACCCACCTGGCAGGCCCTGCTGCCGCGGATCGTCGGCGAGGACCGCACCCCGCGGGCCATGGGCACCATGCAGGCGACCGTCATGATTGCGGGCATGGCCGGTCCCGCCGCGGGCGGCCTGCTCAGCGGCTGGGGCGGGACCGGCCTGGTGTTCGCCGTGGCCAGCGGCTGCTACGTCGCCATGGGGCTCGGCGCCCTGCTGATCCGGACCCGCCGCGGCACGGCGGCCGAACGGGCCGGCCGGGCGAAACCTGCGCTGCTCGACGGACTGCGCCTGATCCGCCGGGACAGCCTGGTCTGGGCCCTGGTCCTCGGGGCGATGTTCTTCATCGTCGTCGGCGAAGCCACCAACGTGCTCGAGGTGTTCCTGGCCCGCGACGAACTTGGCGCCACCGAGACGCAGTACGGCCTCCTGTCCGCAGCCTTCGGCCTCGGCATGGCGGCCGGGGCCGCGATGGCCGGGAGGATCAGGACGCCCCGGGTCCGGCTGCGCGTGCTGCTGGCCTCCATGACCGGAGCTTCGGCGTTCCTGGTCCTGACGGGGCTGGTGCCCAGCGTGGAACTGCTCTTTGTGGCCTACACGGGGACGGGCGCGGCCTGCGGCGTCCTGAACGCCTGTTTTGGGGCCATCGCGATCCTGCGGATTCCGGAAAGCGGGCGCGGCCAGGCGATGGCGATCGTTGGCGGGATGACGCGAGCCGTTTCCATCGGCGCGCTGGCCCTGGGCGGGCTCCTGGGCGCTCTGGTGCCGGTGCGCGCCAGCTTCGTGCTCACCGGGGCCGCCGGGGCCCTGGTGGCCCTGGCCCTCGCGGCGTACGTCCTGCCGCGGTTCGGCCGGGAGGACGCCAGCGATACCCCGGCGGCTACCGCGGCGGCCGAAGCGGCGGCTGAGGCGGCGAGCGCCGTGTCAGGCCGGCAGCAGGAAGCCGTCGCGAACCAGGTTCCCCACTTCCTCGAGGAGGCCAGTGCGGAATTCGGCGCCGTCAAACCCCTCGTAGCCGCCCAGCAGGGCCTCGAGGGCGCCGATGATCTGCCCGACGGACAGGTCGCCGTCGCACGCTGAGACCAGGCCGGCCAGCTCTGTACTGAGCAGGTTGGTGCGGCGCAGCCCGGCACCCTGCCGCAGCAGGATGACGCCGGGGTGTTCCGCCCCCGGGCGCTGGTGCCGCTCCTCGGTGACGTCCGCCGCGACCAGCAGGTGGGCGGCGGCCAGATCATGGGCGGCCAGCCAGTCGGCCCGCTCGACGGCGGCGCCCAGATGTGGCCCCACCGGCTGTTCGATCGGGTACGTGATCTCCTCGAAGCGGGAAAGCACCCGCCCGGCGCCGTCGGCGGGCCGCCGCAGCCAGATCATGCCAAAGCCGATTCCCGCCACATTGCGCGCGGCGAAGTCATCGAGGTAGGCCGCGTACGAGTCCTGGTAGAGCCGGCGGTCGCGGTTTTCCGAGGCGTCCTGCAGCCAGGTCTCGGCATACAGCTCCGGGCCCACCTGCTCGCGCTGGATGAACCAGACGTCGGCGGCCGGGCTGGCCCAGCTCTGGGGCCGCTCGGCCCAGCCGGCACCCGCCGTGATCTCCCAGTTGCCCAGAAGCTGGGCCGTTCCGCCCGGGGTCAGGACAGAGGGCAGCGCCCGAACCAGCGACGACACAATCTCATCCCCCGGCAGGCCGCCGTCGCGATAGGTGAACTGGTCCGTGGCGGCCTCGCCGAGGCTGCGGGGCGTGATGACGAACGGCGGGTTGGAAACCACCAGCTCGAAGTCCTCCCCCGCGACGGGTTCCAGCAGGGACCCGAGCCGCAGGCTGACGCGGGCGTCGAGATCGGCCGGGTCCAGGTGCAGCTCGTCGGCGTTGAGCAGAAGGTTGAACCGGGTGAACGCCAGCGCGCGTTCGGAGATGTCCGTGGCGGTCACGTGCTCGGCATGGTGCAACAGATGAAAGGTCTGGATGCCGCAGCCGGTGCCGAGATCGAGGGCCCTGGCGACGCGGCGGCGGGCGGTGACCTGGACCAGTGTGGTGGAGGCCTGCCCAATCCCCAGGACGTGGTCGTGGCGGAGGACGCCTGCGCGCTGGTGGGCGGCGAGATCGCTGGCCACCCAGAGGTCCGCTCCGCCCTGGCCGGCACCGTCTTCCCCCACGGTCGGGTCCCAGCCGTAGGGCCTCAGGTCCACCTTCGCCTGGATCAGGTCGCCGTCCGACGGCTCCACGAGCCCGAGTTCAGTCAGCCCCTCCGTGCGGATGCCGGGGAGGGCGGCGTCGAGGGTCTCCGCGCGCTGCGGCTCGGACAGGAGCCAGAGACGCACGACGCCGGCGAGCGCCGCCTTCGCCGGCTCCCCGAGCGAGCGCCCGGCGACGATCAGCGCAGGGATGAGCTGGTCCCGGCCGAGGGCGGAGTGCGCAGCCTCGCCGAGCAGCTCCGCAACCCCGTCCACGGTGTAGCCAACGGCCCGCAGGTCCGCGGCCAGGGCCCCGAGGAGGCCGGGGAGGTCGCTCCGCGGAGCGTCCGGGGTGTTGCCGGCTGTGAACGGGGTTGTGGGAGCCTGCGTTGAACGAGCCTGGGTTGTGGGAGCCTGCGTTGAAGGAGACGGTGCGGCGGGGCCTTGCGCTGAGGAAGTCACCGGACAAGTTTAGTCCCGGGGTTTGGCCCCGGGCTTGGTCCCGGGCCGGGCCGGCTAGAGCTCGGTCTGCGCGTAGATCTTCAGGGCGTCCCGGACGAAGGCCGCGCCCTCGGCACCGCCGTAGTTCGCGGCGAACCGGGGGTCGGCCACATACATCTCGCCAAGTCCCGTCACGTACCCTTTGATGCCCGGACCTGCGCCCTTGTTGCCACCGGCGGGGCCGCCTGCGGCGGTCGACGCCGCCGGGGTGCCGGGGATACCCCGGAGCCATTCGACGTGGCGCCGGGCCAGGTCCTGCGCCTGCGGGCTGTCCGCCGTGATCCCCGACCCCGCAGCGGCCGCCCAGTCAGCGCCGAGCCGCCGGGACTGCTCCGTCCAGGCAGCCTTCTCCCCGGCCCCCATGCCGCGCCACCAGGCGTCCGACGTCGCGTAGGCATCCTTGCCCCACCGCTGTTCGACTTCCTCCCGGTACTTGGTGTGGTCGAAACCGTCGAACATTTCCTCCGCCATGATCTTTCCTCCCGTTTGCAATGCCTCAATGGTGTGACGGACCGAAGCGATCTGCCGCCCCAGCCTGTCCTGCTCCTGCAACAGCCACGCCAGGTGCCGGCCCAGTGCATGCTCCGCGTCCGCCTCGTTGCCGAGCACGTCCGCGATCGCCGGCAGCCCGAGCCCCAAGTCGCGCAGGAGCAGGATCCGCTGCAGACGGACCAGGGACTCTTGGCCGTAGTACCGGTAGCCGTTATTGCCGATGCGGCTTGGCCTGAGCAGGCCGACGTCGTCGTAATGACGCAAAGTCCGGCCCGTGGTGCCGGCCAATTTCGCGATCTGCTGAACGGACCAGTCCATGCCTCCACCTTCCTGTTCCCTCCGGCGTGTTCCCTCTTCGCCTTCGGGTTTCTCTCTGCCGTCGGTCTGCTGTTCCCCTGCCGGCCGGTCGTTGCCGGCCCGTCCCCTGACTCTAAACTTTGACGCTGCGTCAAAGTCAAGGGTCCACGGGAGAAGGCGTCTCGGAGGTCCGTCCGGCCGGACGGGAGCCTGCAAGGCGGTAAGTTTGAGGCATGGTTTTCCCTTCCTCCCACGCCCCGGCCACCCGGCTGGTCCGGCGGACGCTCACAGGTGCGGCTGCCGCCGTCGTCGTACTGGCCGCAACGGCATGTTCCCCGGCCGGTTCGATTGAGAGCGCCGACGTCCCGGCGTGGAAGGCGACCGCCCTGCCCTCGGTCCCCGGGACGGTCCTGGAGGATGCCGGCAAGATCCTGAACCGGGATCCGATCGTCCGGGCCGCTTCCAGTGTGCCCGCCGGCACCTACACCCTGACCATGACTTGCGAGGGGGGCGGAAAGGCGTTCTTCGCCGTCAGCCTGGACGGCAGCCGACTGACCGAACCAGGAGCCGCCTGCAACGGCAGCCGCGAAACCGCCCGTATCAAGGTGCCCGTCGCGGGCGAGGTCACGCTCAGCACGTCCAGTGTGGACGCCCCGCTCATCTATGCGTACCACCTGGCAGCGTCGGAGTAGGATCCGCCCGCAGTCTGGTCCCGGGGTCCTGGCCAGTGCCCGCTGATGGGCCCGTCCGGTCCGTTCCATTGGCCTCTGGCGTTTGATCCCGGGCAGCCTTAATCTCAAGGTATGCCAACTGTGTCGGCGAGCAGGGTGCCGCGACAGCGCACCTCGGCCGCCGCCGTGGTGCTCTCAGTTGCGGTGTTTCTCGGGACGGTCCTGTCCGGCTGCGAGTATGAATACAGCGCCGACAACTGGGACGATGAATCGACCTCCGTCGCCGCTGCGCCGACCGACGCTGCCCTGCCCCGGGACCCCCACCTCGACGAGCCGGTGTCGGGCGGGGAACTGGACGCCTGGGTCCACGATGCACTCCCCGACGCCGCGGGGCAGGTTTTCCATACGGGTTTTGGGACGCTGAAGGCCGACGAGGAGCGGCAGGAGACCACAACCCAGCTGCCCAAGGGTACCTACGCCCTGACACTGGCTTGCCGGAGCACCCACCGGGTGTCCTTTTCCATCGAGGACGGTGCAAACGAACTCGTGGACCTGAGTCTCCGGTGCGGGACGTCCAGGGTGAACGTGGTGAATCTGGCCGCAGATGCGTCGCTCTTGATCAAAGTGGATGCGAACGGACCGGCGAACTATGCATACCGGGTGAGCCGTATCTGAGGTTTCCGGCCAGCCAAAAATCCGGATCGTGCCTTAGGCGGCGCAGCCGTCGGGGCAGCGCAGGGTTTCGGGGCTCGCGGCGCACACGGAGCAGTAGAGCGTGAGCGTCCGGCAGCTCGGATTCGAGCAGTTTTCGAACTTGCTCGTGGGCCCTGTGCAGCGGACGCACTCGCCGATGGTCTTGGCGTCCCCGCTGAACTCGAGGTGCATGCGCTTGTCGAAAACGTACAGGGAGCCCTCCCACAGGCCCTGGTCCTTGAAGGCCTCGCCATAGCGGACAATGCCGCCGTCGAGCTGGTAGACCTCCTTGAACCCGCGGTTCACCATGAGGCTCGAAAGCACCTCGCAACGGATGCCTCCGGTGCAGTAGGTGACAACCGGCTTGTCCTTGAGGGCGTCGTATTTGCCCGAGTCGAGTTCCTTGATGAAGTCATGGGTCGTGGCAACGTCGGGGACCACAGCGTCTTTGAACTTGCCGATCTGGGCCTCGAAGCCGTTGCGGCCGTCAAAGAACACGACCTCGTCGCCCTGCTGTTTCTTGGCGTCAATGAGTTCGTGGAGCTCCTCGGGTTTGAGGTGGGTTCCGCCGCCCACTACTCCGCCGGCGTCGACTTTGAGCTCGCCCGGTGCGCCGAAGGATACGATTTCGTCCCGCACCTTCACGCTGAGCCGTGGGAAGTCTGCCGCGCCGCCGTCGGACCACTTCACATCGATGTCGTGGAATCCCGTGTACTCCCGGGTGGCCTTGACGTATTGCTTCACGGCGTTCAGTTCTCCGCCGACCGTGGCGTTGATGCCGTCCTTGGACAGGATGATGCGGCCGGTCAGTCCGAGTTTTTCGCACAGGGCGCGCTGCCAGAGCCGGACGGCGTCCGGGTCAGCGAGGGGGGTGAATCCGTAAAAGAGCACAATCCTGTTTAAAGCCACGCTTTTAAGGGTACTGGCTGGAGTGGGGGGCCGAGCGACAGTCACAATTGGATAAGCAAGCGGCCTTCCCCGACCCGGCCCCTGTTGCTTGTGGCACCGCTGGAATACGCTCATCACATGAGTCTTGACGCCATGGTTGAAGACACCACTCACCTGCTGGAAATCTGGGTGGCCGGATGGGCCGGCTGCCGCGGGTTTGAGACGCGCAGGGAGGGACGGTTCCCCGCGGCCTTTCGTGCTGACACCACCCAAGAATGGGAATATTTCGCCTACGATCCCTCCGAGGCGGAGTTCGCGGCGCTGGCGGCGAAGACGGCTGAAGCGCCGGCCAGAGTCCTCACGATCCTGACCAATGACGCGGCCCGGTACACGGTCCTGGGACAGCGGCATGGCATCCATGTCACCTCGGCTACCCAGACCATGATGATCGTGGACATGGAGACCCAGGATGCGGAAGACCCCTGGCTTTCGGACGACGACCTCAAGCTTGCGACGTCCCGGACCGACGGCGTCCACCACGCGGTGGTCAGCGCCGGCGAAGACGTCGCCGCGAGCGGACGCGTGTTTGTGGTGGGACACACCGCCATCTTCGACAACATCGTGACGGCACCGGCCTACCAGCGCCGGGGGCTGGGCAGCTTCATCATGAAGGCACTGGCGGCCCAGGCGTTCGAACACGACGTCGACTCCGGGCTGCTGCTCGCCTCGCTGGACGGGCAAAAACTCTATTCGCACCTCGGCTGGCGCATGGTGTGCCACGTACTGATGTTGTCGACCTCGGACGAAGGGTCGGACCTGTCCGTCGAATGAGGCGCCGCGCGCTTGCCCCGTCCGGGAACGGGCGTCCGGGGCACCGTACCGTCCTCTTGGTTACCCTGCGTCCCGCACGAACATTTGCCGAGCCGCAGGCGCGCTGCTGGGCGGGCGGGCGATTTGAGGCCGGATGAAAGAATATGTGAGTGAACCCGCATGAGTCCTTGATTCCGTTGCTGGGCCGAGGCCCGGACCCGGAACAGCTGCGTCATGTGCGAACGATCCCGGCCCGCGAGGCCGTCAACGCTCCGTGGCCGGAGTGGGCCCACCCGGATCTCGTGAACGCCTACGGTTCCCTGGGCATCCACGAGCCTTACCTTCATCAGGTCCAGGCCGCCGAACTGGCCCACGCCGGAGAGCACGTGGTCATTGCCACCGGCACGGCGTCCGGCAAGTCCCTGGCGTATCAGCTGCCTGCCCTGGACGCGATCCACCGTTCCGAGCTCGGGGTCCGGTCCGATCCCGGGAAAATCCACGACGACGGCGCCGTGACCCTCTACCTGTCCCCCACCAAGGCTCTGGCCGCCGACCAGCTGGCCGCGATCCGGGCGCTGAACCTCCCCACGGTCCGGGCCGAAACTTATGACGGCGACACCGATCCCGCTTCCCGGCGCTGGATCCGGGACCACGCGAACTTCATCCTCGCCAACCCTGACATGCTGCACTTCGGCATCCTCCCGAACCATGCGTGGTGGGCCAGGTTCTTCCGGCGCCTCCGCTATGTGATCGTGGATGAGGCCCACAGCTACCGCGGAGTCTTCGGCTCCCATGTGGCAAACCTCATGCGCCGGCTGCGTCGGATTTGCGCCTACTACAGCCCCGGCGGCTCGCATCCCGGACCTGTCTTCATCGCGGCGTCCGCCACGGCCTCTGACCCCGAGCAGTCCTTCGGCCGGCTGATCGGCGCACCAGTGCGTGCCGTTTCCGAAGACAGCTCGCCCCACGGGTCCACCACCGTGGCGTTTTGGGAGCCGGCCCTGACGGAACTCCGGGGCGAAAACGGTGCCAAGGAGCGACGGACCGCTGTCGCCGAGACCGCCGACCTGCTGGCCAACCTGGTGTCCTCCCGCACCCGGACCATTGCGTTTATCAAGTCCAGGCGCGGGGCAGAGACAATTTCCTCCATCGCCAAGCGCCTCCTCGACGAGGTCGACCCCAGCCTGCCGCAGCGTGTGGCCGCCTACCGGTCCGGCTATCTGCCGGAGGAGCGACGGGCCCTGGAAAAGTCGCTGCGCTCAGGTGAACTGCTGGGCGTCTCCAGCACGTCCGCGTTGGAACTGGGCATCGACATTTCCGGTCTCGACGCCGTGCTGGTCGCAGGCTGGCCCGGCACGCGAGCGTCATTGTTCCAACAGATCGGCCGGGCGGGCCGCGCCGGCCAGGACGCGATCGCTGCTTTCGTGGCCAGCGACGACCCGCTGGACACCTACTTGGTAAACCACCCCGAGGCGATTTTCGACGTCTCGGTGGAGGCCACGGTCTTCGATCCCTCCAACCCGTATGTCTTGGGCCCGCACCTGTGCGCCGCCGCGGCGGAACTTCCCCTCGGATTCGCCGAACTGGAGCTCTTCGGAACCACGTCGGAGAAGTTGCTGGACCGGCTGGTCCTGCAGGGCTACCTGCGCAAACGGCCGGCCGGATGGTTTTGGACCCATCCGCAGAGTGCCGCCGCCATGGTGAACCTCCGGGCCGATGGCGGAGGGCCGGTGAGCATCGTGGATGCCGAGACCGGTTCCCTGCTCGGCACCATGGATTCGCCCCAGACCCATTACCAAGCCCACACCGGCGCCATCTATGTCCACCAGGGCGACAGCTATGTGGTGGAGGACCTGAATGAAGACGATCACTGTGTGGTGGTGCGCCGGGCGAACCCCGACTACTACACCACCGCCCGGGACGTGACCCAAATCGAGGTCCTCGAAACGGAACGTACCACCCAGTGGGGCGACGTGGCCGTGCATTTCGGCGATGTGAAAGTGACAACCCAGGTGGTCTCCTTCCAGCGCAAGGCGCTGATTTCGAATGAGATCCTCGGCGAGGAACCGCTGGAACTGGGCGCCAGGGACCTATTTACCAAGGCGGTGTGGTTTGTCGTGGACAACCGCTCGCTGACCGGCGCCGGGCTGATCGAGGCACAGTTCCCCGGAGCCCTGCACGCTGCCGAGCACGCCGCCATCGGCCTCCTGCCGCTCGTGGCTTCCAGCGACCGCTGGGACATCGGCGGGGTGTCCACGGCCATTCACGCCGACACTGGAGTGCCCACCATCTTTGTCTACGACGGCCATCCCGGCGGGGCCGGCTTCGCCGAACGCGGCTACGACAAGGCCAGGATGTGGCTGACCGCCACCCGCGACGCCATCAAGGCCTGCGAATGCGAGTCCGGCTGCCCGTCCTGCGTCCAGTCACCCAAGTGCGGCAACAAGAACAACCCGCTCGACAAGGACGCTGCCGTCACACTGATCGACGTGTTGCTCAAAGACGCCAGCGAACTGATGCATAGCGGCACCTCCGGCACAACGGCGGCCCCGGCCGTGCCAACGGGAGATAAGCCCGCCCAACCGCTCCGAGCCTGAACCGCGTCCCTGCGGCATTTCGGCGGCGCACGGCCGTGGCAGGTCGGCGGGACCAGCCTCGGGTAGATTCGCGGCTCCTGGCATTCCGCAGCCAATTTGGCATCATTCACGGCGTGGACCCGCTCCCGGGCGGAGGGGGCGGTCCCGCCCGGGCCAGCCCTCTAGCCGCCCCGAGGAACGGTCCGGCGCCGAGCTCGGTGCGGACCTGAACTGTGGCGTCCGGGCCTTCGGAACAGGCAACCATCGCGGCATGGTTCTTCAGCGCGACCTCCCGGGCCACGGCACAGGGCTCGCCGGGCGTGATTCCGCGTGCGGCATCCGCGGCAGCCAGCGCCGCGAGGTCGGCAGCCGACGCAGCCCTCGACGCCGCGACGGCCGATTGGGCCAGAAGCAGCAGCAAGGCCACAGCCATGATGACCACCAGCCCGAGCCCCAGGGCCAGGACGGTCCCCGAGCCCCGCTCTGAAGGCCGGCATCGGTGCCGTGCACGGTCAGGAAACGGATTTCTGGGCCGCGGCCCGCAGGCCCCGGCACCGAACGGCGGCATCAGGTGCCCTGCCCCGGGGAGCGGGACGCGCCATCCAGTCGGGGCTGTTGTGCCGCGCCGGGAACCTCGGCACGCGCCATCACACTGGCGCTCAGGACCCACGGAATGAGAGAACCGACGGCCCCTGGGACGCGGCCGGACACGGTGACCCTGTGCCAATCGCCGTCGACCGTCACCTCGGCCCCTGCCGTGTCGCCGGCGAGCCGGCGGACAATTTCTCCCACTTCGCCGGCCCCGGCGCCCCTCGCCAGTGCACGGGCACCACCGCGGGCCGCTTCTTCGACGCGCAGTTGCGTCACTCCGGCCGCCGAACCCGCGAGCAGCAGGGCGAGCAGGAGCACGACCGAGGGCAACGCCACGGCGAACTCCGCAGTGACCGCCCCGCGACACTCCGCGGTTGGCGGCGGCTCCCTCCGGCTGCCACAGCGCCAGCCACACCAGACTGCCGTCATGGCAACGTGAGCGCTGTCCGGATGAGGTTCAGGAGGAACCCGCGGACCTCATCGCTGCGCATGATGAACACGAGGACCCCGGCGAACCCTACGGCGGCCAGGGTTGCAATGGCATATTCAGCGGTGGCCATTCCCGCCTGCGCGGATGGCGGCCTCCTGCGCCCGTGCGGCTGAACGGGGGCAACCGAGCTGGCGCCGGGATAGATTTCGTACACCTCGGCAACGCCGCCCTCCCCTGTGTCCATGCGACTTGCAGCGGGAGTGTCCTGATTTATTGACATCTGCTTTCCTTCCACGGGACACCGGCATGAACGCCGGCTGGTTCGACTCTCCCGGCTCGGTTGTTGCGCCGTAAGCCCCGAGGTCCGCCAAGTGGATAACGTGCCCATAGGTGGCGGGCTGTGGAGGAGAACTGCCTGGTAGTCTCCGGGTGGCTACGGAGCGCAAGCCCCCCGCCCTGCTCGTGTCAGGGGCGGGCCCGGCATCAGGCCGGGAGCAGCCCCAGGAGGACCGGCACGATGCCGAGGCACACAAACGCCGGCAGGGAGCACAGGCCCAGCGGCACAACAAGCTTCACGCCGAGCGCCGCCGCACGCTGCTCGGCAGCCCTGTTGCGTTCGCGGCGAAGCCGGGCCCCCTGGGCATAGAGGAGCGCTGAGGAGGGGGCGCCGGTGACCGCGGCGAAGCAAAGGGCGTCGCGCAGGGCGAGGAGCTCGGGCGCCCGGGCACCGGAACTGCGCCATGCCGTGTCCCAGTCCGCGCCGATTGCGAGTGCTGACACAACCGGCCGAAGCTGCCGCCCGAGTTCCGGTGGCACCAGGGCGGTGACGAGTTCGAGGGACCGGCCAAGCCCGGCTCCGGCATCCAGCATGGCGCCGATCAGTTCCAGCATCATGGCGGTGTCCCGCAGACCTGGGAAGCCGTGAGGTCCGTGCCCGCCGGCGGCGTGGGGCGCCGGACCTCGGGCGGCCGGGTCAGCCGGGTCAGCCGGGTCGGCCGGGGCCGGAAATTGGCGCCGGAGCCGCCGGCGGACCCGACCCGGGCGTGTGAGGACTACGACGGCTGCACCGGCAAGGCTCGTTGCCACCACGAATCCGGTCAGTTCGGGCCTCACGGCGGCCGCGGAGTCACGATGGGGCTTCCGCCGCGGCCCGGACGAGCCTTGAGGACCACAACCGGCCGACGGCGGTCAGCGCCGCACCTGCGGCCAACGCCGCGAGGCCCCAGGGGTTACCCAGCAGTGTCGCCACCGGGTCCACGCCGAGCAGCAGGCCGAGAGCCAGGCCCGACAGCGGGAGCCAGGTCAGTAGACGGACCGTTGCGCGGGGCCCTGCCAGGGCGGTCTGCCGGGCGGCCTCGGCGTCGTCCTCCGTCTCAAGGTGGGCGGCAAAGCGCGCCAGGACATCGGCCAGCGGGCAACCGCTGGCCTCGGCTGTGTCAAAGCATGCGGCGAGCTCGCCCCACACGCGCACGTCGCGGCGGGCCCGGACGCCAACGGCCTCCCTGGCGGCAGCGGCGACTGTGCCCTCGCCGGCAGACCCGCCGGAGACTTCGCGACGGATGGCCGCGGCCACGGAGGACCCGCGCAGGGCGGCTGCACGCGCGGCCGCAAGGATCCGGACAGACTCCGGGCCGAGGACCGCTCCGGAGCCTGCGCGGGCCTGGTGGCGGCCGGCACCGGCCACATGGCCCGCGGACCAGCCCCGCGCAGCGTCCCCGCCGTATAGGACCCATAATTCGTCCCACAGCCGGGCGGGGATGCGCCCTCCCTTCAGCAGCGCCGCCAACTGTTGGACCACGACGGTCATTGGGACGGGCCCGGTGCCTGCGGATCCCCCGCCGGGCGAACGGATCCCGCCGGCTCTTCGCCGGCGGGATCGCGGCTGCCCGCCGGCGGCGGAGCTTCCCGCGCCGGCGGCTTGCAATGCCCTGCGGGTACGCTGACCGGACGCCCGCGGGGAGGGAAATGCCAGCCACGCGGCCAGGACCAAAGCGATGATCAGGAGGGCGGTCATCGCAGCGTCCATGCCCTCGGGGGTTCGTGTCCGGAACCCGGCGGGCGCCCGGCGGGCCGCGCCTGCTGTAGCTCGGAGGGGCCCGCCCCGGCCAACCCGGGATCCAGGCCGAGACGGTGCGCCAGCTGCGGCCAGGCCCGGCCGAAGCGGAGCTGGCCCTGTTGGATGTCCAGTGCGACGGCGACGCTCAGGCCCGAGTCGTCGGCCTCCATGATTCCAATGCTCGCGACACGGCGCCCGGTTTCGGACCGCTCGACATGCACGACGGCGTCGATCGCGCTGGCGACCTGCAGCCGTACGGCGTCCTGGCCCATGCCGGCGAGCGCGCCAAGGGCCGCCAGCCGGGCAGGCACAGCCGCGGCCTCATTCGCGTGGATGGTCCCGCCGCCTCCTGTGTGTCCGGTGTTCATGGCCGAGAGCAGCTCGCGGACCTCGGCCCCGCGGCATTCGCCCACCACCAGCCGGTCCGGCCGCATCCTCAGGGCCTGGCGGACCAGTTCGCCAAGGTCCACGGCACCGCCGCCTTCCAGGTTTCCGTGCCGGGATTCCAGCGAGACGACGTGCGGGTGGACCGGATTCAGTTCCGCGGCGTCCTCAATCAGGACGAGTCTTTCCCCGGGGTGGCAGAGTCCGAGCAGCGTCGCCAGTAACGTGGTTTTCCCCGAGCCGGTGGCACCGCTGATGAGGAAGCTCAGCCTGGACGCCACCAGGCGTTCGAGCACGGACTGGACCAGGCTTCCGCAAGTCCCGGTCCCGAACATGCCGTCGCGCCTCAGCTCGGGCATGGAGAAGACCGTGGCCCGGCGGATGCGCACGCTCAGGAGGGTTCCGGCCGTGGAAATGGGCGGCAGCACCGCGTGCACCCGGTAGCCGCCGTCGAGCCGGACGTCGACGCACGGCGAACCGTCATCCAGGCGGCGGCCGCCGGCTGCCACCAGCCTGGTGGCGAGGGCGCGGATCTGCGGCTCCCCGGAAAAGACGACCGGCGCCTTTTCCAGACCGCCGCCGCGGTCCAGCCAGACCGAGTCCGGCCCGTTGACAAAGATGTCCGTCACGGCGGGATCCCGGGTGAGCGGCTGCAGGGGGCCCAGGCCGTTCAGTTCCGCGCTGATGCGCTCCACCGCAGCCAGGGCTCCGGCCGTGCCGAGCAGCCGTCCGCTCGCCTGAACCGCGGCCGCGACCCGCGACGGAGTTACCGGGGAAGCATCGGCCATCACGGACTCGCGCACGGAATCCAGCAGCGTCTGGTCGAGAAATCCCTGCGAGCGCCGGCGGCCCGGTGCCCGTCGGCTGGGCTGTTCCGGTTCGGCGGGTTCCACGGCCGAATGGGCACTCATGAGTCTTCTCCGCCGTTCAGGTCAAGGACTCCGGCGGCGAAGCGGCGGACGGCGCGCTGCCGGCCGGCTTCCAGAAGGCGGCCGAGTTCCGTTGCTCCGGCCAGGCCCTTGATGTCCGGCATGATGCCCTGAAGGGGAAGCCCCACGGAGTCGGCAATCAGCGGCGCATCCAAGGCGGCGCCGGGACTGGCCCGGACCACTAGCGCGGTGTCCACGGGTGGAAGCTCCTGCACCAGCCAGGCCGTGGCGACGGCGGCCCGCAGCCGGGCGGGCGCGACGACGATGATCCGGTCGCATTCACCGGCGAAGGCCCGCATCGACTCCCGTTCCCTGCCAATATCCAGTACGACCAGCTCGCAGTCGCGGCGGGCGGCATCGAGAACCGCGGCCACGGTGGTCGCGTCCACGCCCGCCGCACGGTCCCGGGTTCCCGGCCACGACAGGAAGGCGAATCCGCCGGCGACCGGCAGCGCATCGTCCAGCTGGGCCGGGTCGATGCTGCCGCTCACCCCGGCCAGATCCGGCCAGCGGAGCCCGTGGGCGTCCTCGGCGGCCAACGCCAGTTCCAGGCCGCCACCCCAGGGGTCGCCGTCGATCAGGAGCACGCGGATTCCCGTTCCGGCGGCGGCTTGCGCGATCCAGATGGCGGCCGTCGTGGCCCCGGCACCGCCGCAGCCGCCCGTGAGACCCAGAACGAGTCCGCCGGCTTCCGGCGCGCGGGACCGGCTCAGGTATTCCGCCAACCAGGCGGCCGCGTCCGGCAGCACCGCGACGCGTTCGGCCCCGACTGCGGCGGCCAGATGCCACAGCCCGTCCCCGTCACCGTTGAGGCCGAGCAGCACGGCAGGGGCCCTCCGCCGGGGCGGCAACTCGCGGATGTCGCTGCCCACGAGCACGGCGGCCGCGGCGTCCCAGAACGGTGCGGCCTCGGCAACGTCCTGCACCGTCCGCAACTGGCCGCCGGCCGCTGCGACTATGCGTTCCACCTCGCTGCGCAGCACATCGACCCCGGTGACGAGCAGGGTTTCCGCGGAATCCCCGGGGACCCAGGGCCCCTGCTCCTGCGGAGGCGGCGAGCCCGGACCACGTCGCTGGTGCCTGTTCATGCTGCCACTTTGCCTGCGCCGGAGGCGCAGCGAAACCGCCGTTGTGGGCTATGTGGACAAGCCTCGCGGCCATCCTGCACCCGCGGCCAGGAAATGCGCACGGACCACGCCCCGGAGCAAGGCAGAATTGACCCTATGTACCTGCTGCTCGCTGCCCACGCCGACGGCGCGGCGCTGCAGCAACTCACTGCGGATGGCCTTCCTGAACCGTCCAATCCGGAACCCCGGCTTGTCAGCGCCGGCGACCTCGCCGAGGTTGTGCGCGGGCTTGAGGAGCGGCACCCGCGCTGGATCTGGCACCGCACACAGGACTGGTATCCGGCGCTGCTGGGCGCCGGCGTGGAGCTTGAGCGCTGCTACGACCTCACGTTGTGCGGTTCGATCCTGGCCCACTCGGAGTTCACCGCCCACACCGACTATGCACAGGCGGCGGAGAAGCTGACGCAGGACGATGAGCTGCACCAGCCGCCGCGGGGCCTGCAGCCCCCTGCCCCGCCGCCGGAACAGGGTGCCCTGTTCGATGCCCCGGCCCCCGGTCAGCGTCCCGGCCAATCCCTGGAGGCTCTTCGCGTCGAGTACGCCGCGCAGCAGGAAGCGCTTGGCCAGGCGGGAACGGACTCCGGTGCGGACGTCGTCCCTGACGCCGGCCGGCGCCAGCGGCTGCAGCTGCTGCTCGCGGCGGAATCCGCCGGGGCCATGATCGCCGCCGAAATGCAGCACACCGGCGTCCCGTGGCGGGAGGAACTGCACGAGCAGATTCTCGCGGATCACCTCGGCCCCCGCCCGGGCCCGGGTCAGCGTCCGGCCAAACTCGAATCGCTCACGGCCGAACTGAGGCTGCTGCTGAAGTCGCCGGCGCTGAACCCGGACTCCCCGCAGGAGCTCATGCGCGCCCTGCACCGCAACGGCATCGAAGTGAAGACCACCCGCCAGTGGGAGCTGAAGGAATCCAGCCACCCCGCGATCGTGCCGCTGCTGGCCTACAAGAAGCTGGCCCGACTCCACGCGGCCAATGGCTGGGCGTGGCTTGATACGTGGGTGAAGGACGGCAGGTTCCAGCCCGAGTACGTGGTGGGCGGGGTGGTGTCGGGCCGGTGGGCATCGCGCGGCGGCGGGGCGCTGCAAATCCCGCGCCAGATCCGCGGCGCGGTCCACGCCGATCCCGGCCACAAACTGATCGTTGCGGACGCCTCGCAGCTGGAACCGCGGGTGCTCGTGGCGCTGGCGCAGGATTCCAAAATGGCCGAGGCCGCCCGGGACAAGGACCTCTACGCCGGCATCGCCGCCCAGGGTTTCGGCGGCGACCGGGCAAAAGCCAAGGTGGCCCTCCTCGGAGCCATCTACGGAGCGACCACGGGCGAATCCGGCCGGCTAATGCCCCAGCTGGCCCGCACGTACCCCCGCGCCGTGGGCTTCGTCGAGCAGGCTGCCCGCGACGGCGAAGCCGGCAGGACCGTCACTTCACGGCTGGGCCGGAGCAGCCCGCCGCCGTCGGAGCGCTGGCTGCGGAGCCAGCACTCCACCACCGCGGAAGAACAGCGCCGGGCGGACTCGATCGCACGCTCGCGCGGCCGCTTCACCCGGAACTTCGTGGTCCAGGGCTCGGCCGCTGACTGGGCGGCGTGCTGGCTCGCGGAACTGCGACGCCGGCTGCGCGCCCTACGGTCCGACGGCGCAGCCGTTGGCGAGCTGGTGTTCTTCCTCCACGACGAAGTAATGGTGCACTGCCCCGAAAGCGCCGTCGGGGACTGCATCAAGGCCATCGAGGACTCCGCAAATGCCGCGAAGGAGCTGCTGTTCGGCCGCATTCCGGTGGAATTTCCGGTCAGCGTGGCCGTAGTGGACTCGTACGACAACGCCAAATGAGCGCCCGCCGTCACCGCCTGTAACGTACCCGCCGGTAAGGTGTGTGGGCTCCGTCACGGGGCTACCCTCGAAGAGGCCGGCGATATTCCCGTACGATCCGCCGGCCATTGCAACGACGCAAGGAATTGGGGAGGCACAGGTTTGGCTGGCATTTTTGAGATCGCGCAGGATGGCGACAAGGCTTATTTCTTCAGGCTGACGGCGGCGGATGGCACGGTAGTGGCCGTGTCACCGCTCTTCAGCTCCATCAAGAGCGCAGCGGCGGGCATCAACGCCGTGCGCGAGAACGCCGCGACCGGCCTGGTTGTCGATCGTTCCGGTGCGCACAGGCGAGCCGCCGCCGGCAGGTCGCCGGGACGGGCGTTTGCTCCCCTGACGGGCAGCGCCGTGGCTACTGCCTAGCGGATCGGCCGGCAGGCCGGTGCCCTGCGGGCTTCACACCCTGCGCGCCTCACACATCGATCCCGTAGAGCCGCGTGCGGTCCCACGGAACGGCCCAGCCCAGCTGTTCAAAGAGCTGGTTAAGGATCATCCCGGTAAACCCCCACACCACCACGCCGTTGACGGTGAAGGCGGGGCTCTGGAACGTCTGGCCGGCCCGGCTGACCGTTGCCATCACCCGATTGTCCGGGTCCAGCAGGTCCCGCACCGGAACACGGAACACCTGCGCGGATTCACCGTAGTCCACCACACGGACCGGTGACTGGGCGGCCCACCAGGCCAGAACCGGGGTGACCAGGAAATTACCCCGGGGCAGCGCCAGTTCGGGCATCACCCCGAGCACGTCCACGCCCGCAGGGTTCAGGCCGGTCTCCTCTTCCGCCTCGCGAAGGGCGGCGTCGACCACGGATTCACCCGGGTCGATGCCGCCGCCAGGAAACGCCACTTGTCCGGGATGGTCCTCCAGGGTTTGGGCCCGCTGCAGCAGCAGCACGTCCAAATGGGCTGGTGCCAGCAACTTCTCTGACAGCGCCGGAACGTTGTCCAACGCGCCGAAGAGCATGAGCACGGCGGCCCTGCGGACCCGCTCGCCGGGTTCGACGGCGAGTTCCCGCCAGCGCGGATCCGGGGCCGGCGCAGTGCCCGCCTCCACTGCGGCAACGAGATCGACGAGGTCCTGGCGCGCGGTCACGGCTGCTTCCTCTGCGATTCCATCCGGATTTCGGCGGCGCGGTGCGTCTCGGCCAACAACCGCGCCAGCAGTTCCTCCTGCCCCGGGGCGAGTTCGTACTTCAGCAGCTTCCTGGCCTTCTCCGGGTCCGTCTCGCCGGCACCGTAACTGGGGCACCAGTTGGCGACGGCGCAGGCGCCGCAGGCCGGCTTGCGTGAGTGGCAGACGCGGCGGCCGTGAAAGACGACGCGGTGCGAGAGCATGGTCCAGTCCTTCGGCTCGAACAGCTCAGCGACGTCGGACTCGATCCGGACCGGGTCATCCGACTCGGTCCAGCCAAACCGCCGCGCCAGGCGGCCGAAGTGGGTGTCCACCGTGATGCCCGGAATGCCGAAGGCATTGCCCAGCACGACGTTCGCGGTTTTCCGCCCGACGCCGGGCAGCGTCACCAGATCCTCCAGCCGGCCCGGCACCTCGCCGTCGTACTCGTCCACAAGCCGGGTGCACAGCGCCAGGAGGTTTCTGGCCTTGGCGCGAAAGAAGCCGGTGGGCTTGATGATGGCCTCCAGCTCGGCCGGATCCGCCTCCGCCATCCGCCGCGCATCCGGGTAGCGCGCGAACAGCAGGGGCGTGATCTGGTTGACCAGCACATCCGTGGTCTGTGCGGACAGCACGGTAGCTATCACGAGCTCGAACGGGCTGCGGAAGTCCAGCTCCGCGTGGGCATACGGATACTGTTCCGCGAGTTCCCGGTTGATCCGGCGCGCTCGGCGCTTGAGCGCCAGGGCAGACTCCCCGGACGCCCGCGCCGCACCGGGCCGGGCGCTCCCCGGGTCCGGAGTGACGGGTACCGTGGTGCCGGGTTCCGTGGCCACGGGGGCGGGCTAACCGCGTTCGATGTTGCTGAGGTCCCGCAAAACGCCCAACCGGCCGTCGGTGTGCTGGACCAGGAATTCGTTGCCGCGGTCCTCAAGGGCAAGGACCCAGCCGCCGGGTTCAATGACGAACGCCGGGGCTCCGGTGCGCTCGTCGACGGCGGTGCGGGGCTGTGCGACGGCGAACCAGAACGCCTCGTGCACCGGGTGGACATCGTCCTCGGCGGGCCGGCTGGCGGGATCCACGGTGGCGCCGATGGGCTCCTGCGGCCGGACCTGCTCCTGCGGCCGGACCTGGGGGTTGACGGTGGTGGGGGCATTGCCGCCGGGGGCTGCCGGAACGTCGGCGGCCTGGGTCTGTTCAGCGGCGGACGCAGGGGCGGCGGCGGCAGCGGCACCGGCAGCAGCGGACGCCGGAACGCCGGCGGCCTGGGTCTTTTCCGCGCCGGATGCAGCCGCGTCAGTGGAACGGGCCGACGCCGACGGCGTCGATGAGGCGGACGGCGCTGGGGCAGCCGCGCCGGCTGCCGGTACAACGCCCGAGATCTGGGTCTCCGGTGCGCTGGGAGCCGCAGCACCCGGCGCCGCAACGGATGCCGCACCCGCCGAAGGCGCCCCAGCCGAAGGTGCCCCTGCCGACGGCACCGCCGGTGAGGTTGCAGCTGGTGCGGCAGCCGTGGCGCCGGTGGCCGGGCGCTTGCCCCAGCCCGCGGCCGTGCCGGATGCTGCCGCACCGGAGGCGACTGCCCCTGATGCTGCCGCCTTGGATGCGTCTGTTCCCGAGGAGTCCTTGGCCGTTTTCGGCTGCTTCGGCGTCTTGGGCGCCCGGGGCTTGTGCACCGGGGCAACAGCTTCACGAGCCACGATGTGGGCAGGCGTTTCCTCCCGGCCCAGGAAATCGCCGGCAAAGAACGGGATCCAGCGGGCCAGGACGGTGGCCGCGAAGAGCCCCACGGCGCCAAGGAGCGCTATCAGCATGCTCGGCACGAACGCCCCGGCGGCGGCAAGAAAGAAGAAGGCCAGCGTGAAAGACGCCACGACGGACGCGAACTGGTCGATCGACAGGGATCCGATCCGGATCTTGGTCGTCGGGCTGAGACGGCGGGCCACGAACAACGCGGTGACAATGAGCGGAAGCACGATGCCCAGGCCCAGGAAGAAAAGACTGCCCAGGTTCCACAGGTTGTAGGCCAAGGCAAACATCGGAAACAGCGAGGCGATGAATAGAAGCAGCGTGGAGCCGAAGACGGTGAGGTCACGGATGGTGAAGGGACCGAGGACGGCTTCGGTTTTCTTCGCGGCCTTCTTGTCCACTGTGAAGCGTGGCGCATCCCCGTACCCGGCGGGCCCCGGCTGCGCCGTTCCACCCTGGCTCTGGGTTCCACCCTGGCTCTGGGCGGGCGCCCGGAGCTGCCCGTTGTTTTGCTCGTTCATTCCGTATCTCCTTAGCATGGCGGCACTCTGGACAGCGCCGTCTAACGGCAGGCAAAGACAGAACCGCAAGCGGGTTCTGTCGCCTCCATCGGATGTCACAACTTCATCTCAGCCTAGCCAAGTGGATGGCCGATCACTAGCTGACGAGCCGAGGGCGGACGCAGCAGAATTCTCCGGCTTACCGAATCCCGGATGCTTCCGCCGTGCCGCCGCCCGGCTCCGCCCACGGACCACTCGGCGCTTAACAAACACCGCTCACGGCGCTGTTTGTGACGGGGCGCACGTTTGGTCGGACCCACGTATTAGTGTTTATTCCAGACAGCTCCAGCGGCACTGCCGCGGTCTGCCGCCGCCCGACGTCGCGCATGCGGCCCGGCGTGGAGGCGACGCGCACGGCCGCGCAGCCCGGATCGATGAATGATGAGGTTCACCATGTCCCAGCAGACACCCGGCTCCATGGCCACGCAGGCGCCCCACGGCGACGCCTTCGAAAACCTGTCCCAAGAGAACCGCCGTTTCGCGCCTTCGGCCGAGTTCGCGGCGAATGCGGTGGTCGCCGCCGGCGAGTACGCCGAGGCCGACGCCGATCGTCCCGCCTTCTGGGCGAAGCAGGCCCGGGAACTGCTGAGCTGGAGCAAGGACTTCACCCAGACGCTGGACTGGTCCAACCCGCCGTTCGCGAAGTGGTTCGTCGGCGGGCAGGTCAACGCCGCCTACAACGCCCTGGACCGGCACGTCGAGGCAGGGCATGGGGACCGGGTGGCGATCTACTTCGAGGGCGAGCCCGGCGACACCCGGACGTACACCTACGCAGAGCTCACCGAGGAAGTGAAGAAGGCCGCGAACGCCTTCGAGTCGTTGGGCGTGGCCAAGGGCGACCGCGTCGCGGTCTATCTGCCCATGATTCCCGAGGCCGTCATCACCCTGCTGGCCTGCGCCAGGATCGGTGCCATCCACTCCGTGGTCTTCGGCGGCTTCTCCGCCGATGCCCTGCGTTCCCGGATTGACGACGCCGAGGCCAAGCTCGTGGTCACGGCAGACGGCACCTACCGCCGCGGCAAGCCCAGCCCCCTGAAGGCCTCCGTCGACGACGCCCTGTCCCGCGCGGGAGATGGCGACGGCCACACCGTGCAGAACGTCGTGGTGGTCAAGCGCAACGGCCAGGACGTGGACTGGCACGAGGGCCGGGACCACTGGTGGGCGGACACCGTCGGCGCCGCGGCCGCCGAGCACACCGCCGTCGGGCACGACGCCGAACACCCGCTCTTCATCCTCTACACCTCTGGCACCACAGGAAAGCCCAAGGGCATCCTGCACACCACCGGCGGCTACCTCACCCAGACCGCCTACACGCACAAGGCGGTCTTCGACCTCCACCCGGAGACCGACGTCTACTGGTGCACCGCCGACGTCGGCTGGGTCACCGGGCACTCGTACGTCGCCTACGCCCCGCTGATCAACGGCGCGACCCAGGTCATGTACGAAGGCACCCCGGACTCCCCGCACCAGGGCCGCTGGTGGGAGATCGTGGAGAAGTACAAGGTCTCCATCCTCTACACCGCGCCCACCGCGATCCGCACATTCATGAAGTGGGGCAAGGACATCCCGGCCAAGTTCGACCTCTCCTCGATCCGCGTCCTCGGTTCCGTCGGGGAACCCATCAACCCGGAAGCCTGGATGTGGTACCGCGAGGTCATCGGTGCCAACGCCGGCAAGAACGGTGAACGCAAGGCGCACCCCGCACCGATCGTGGACACCTGGTGGCAGACCGAGACCGGGGCGCAAATGATCGCCCCGCTGCCCGGCGTCACGGCCACCAAGCCCGGCTCGGCCCAGGTCCCGCTGCCCGGCATCGCCGTGGACGTCGTGGACGAGCTCGGCGAATCGGTGCCCAACGGCCACGGCGGCTTCCTGGTAATCCGCGAACCGTGGCCAGCCATGCTGCGCGGGATCTGGGGCGACCCGGAGCGGTTCAAGGAAACGTACTGGTCCCGCTTCGAGACCATGTACTTCGCCGGCGACGGAGCCAAGAAGGACGAGGACGGCGATATCTGGCTGCTGGGCCGGGTGGATGACGTGATGAACATTTCCGGCCACCGACTGTCCACAACCGAAATCGAGTCCGCGCTGGTCAGCCACCCCGCGGTGGCGGAAGCCGCCGTTGTCGGAGCCGCGGACGAGACCACCGGCCAGGCCGTCGTCGCCTTCGTGATCCTTCGCGGGGACGCCGTGGACTCCGGCGACGCCACCGTCCAGGAGCTCCGCAACCACGTGGGCAAGGAAATCGGTCCGATCGCCAAACCCAAGACCATCCTCGTGGTCCCCGAACTGCCCAAGACCCGGTCCGGCAAGATCATGCGCCGCCTGCTCAAGGACGTCGCGGAGGGCCGCGAGGTGGGCGACGCGACCACTCTGGCGGACAACACTGTGATGGCACAGATCGCGCAGTCCCTGAAGAAATAGCCGCCGCACGTTTCGTGATCAGCCGACCGGCCGGGGGCGGCGCTGCCCACTCTGGTGGGCCGCGCCGCCGTCGTCGTCCGTCCTGTTGGTCGGCGCCGCCGCAGCGGGCACCCTTCCCGTGGCGAACGGTGCGGCGGTAACGAACAGCGCGGCGGGCTGCGGCGCGATAGATTTGCAGACATGACTGAAGCCACCCCCGCCAGCGGCGCAGGCCGCGGCACCATTCTGGTACTCAACGGACCCAACCTGAACTTGCTCGGCACCCGCGAGCCGGAGAAATACGGGACGGCGACGCTGGCCGACGTCGAACAGCTCGCCAAGGACGCCGGCGCGGCACTCGGCCTGGACGTCGAGTGCTTCCAGTCCAACCACGAGGGTGCCCTGGTGGACGCCATCCACGCCGCACGCGGGAAGGCGGTGGGAATCGTGCTCAACGCCGGCGCCTACACGCACACGTCCGTGGCCATCCGGGACGCCATTTCCGCTGTTGCCCTGCCGACGGTCGAGGTGCACATCACCAATGTTCACGCCCGCGAGGCCTTCCGGCACCATTCCTACCTTTCGGACATCAGCAAGGCCGTGATCGCCGGCGCCGGGATCCTGGGCTACCGCTTCGCGGTGGAATACCTCGCGGGACTGCACGCGGACAAGGACTGAGCATGTCCCCCACGGAGCACGCGGCGGCAGCCGGGGACTCGGCCACGGATTCGGGCACTGATTCGGGCACTGATTCCGGCACTGATTCCGGCACCGCGCAGTGGTACCGGCACTTCGGCACGGTCGATGCGCCCGGTTCCTCCCCGTGCTATGCGGCGTGGGCCGTGGGGATCGCCGGGGACGCCGAATTGATCCGGCGGATCGATCAGTGGCCGCACAAAAAGCGACAGCCGCTGCTGATCCTCGCCGCGGCGCGGTTCCTCGGCGCGCAGGTCGGCCCCTACCGCGAGTTCCGGACCTTCCTGGACGATCACTGGGCCGAGGTCTCGGAAATCGTGCTCTCGCGGTCCACGCAGACGAACGAGGCCGGACGATGCGCCACCCTGTTGCCCTCGCTGGCACAGATTTCGGCTGCGGAGGGCCGGCCGTTGGCCCTTATCGAGGTGGGCGCCTCGGCCGGGCTGGCGCTGTTCCCTGACCGCTACGGCTACGAGTTTGTCGGCGCACGGGCCGACGGACCGGATGGTTCTGGGGCCGGTGCGGCGGAGGCCGCAGAAGCACGGACAACGCGGCTGGCGCCGGCCGGCGCCACGCCCGGCACGTTCCCGGTCCTGCACTGTCTCACCTCGGGCCCGGTGCCGCTGCCGCTGCCGGCGAAAATTCCCAAGGTGGTATGGCGCGCCGGGATCGATCTCAACCCCCTGGACTTGCACAACCCGGACGACGTCGCCTGGCTCGAAGCCCTCGTTTGGCCGGAGCAGGAGTTCCGGCTCGAACGGCTGCGCCAGGCGATCGCAATCGCCCAGGAACGGCCACCGCTGCTGGTGGCCGGCGACCTCAATGACCAGCTCCTGGAACTCGCTGGCCGCGCCCCGGCCGACGCCGCCCTGGTGGTTTTTCACAGCGCCGTGATGGCGTATCTGGATGCCGGCGGCCGCTCCCGGTTCCGGCGCACCATGGAGGATCTTGCGGCGGAGCGGGGCTGCCACTGGCTCTCGAACGAAGGCCACTCGGTGGTTACGCAGGCCGACGGGTCCAACGTGGTCCCGGAAATGGATGACGCCCGGCTCCGCGGCCGGTTCCTGTTGCTGCAGGACGGCCAGCCGGCGGCCATCGCGGGCCCGCATGGGCAGAGCCTGGAGTGGCTCTAGCTGTGGCTCTAGCCGGAGGGTGGCGGTCCGGCTATTTCTTGACGCATTGTCCGGACGAGACGGCATTGCCCAGACCCGGCGCCTGCGCCGCCACGGGGCCGAGGTCATGCATGGTGATGGCATACCCGAGAGCGGACTCGGTGGTGGCCTTGGCAAAGACAACCCCGGCCACCTGTCCGTTCATGGTCAGCAGCGGGCCTCCGGAATTGCCCGGCTGCACGTCCCCGGCGAGCCGGTAGACGTCCTCGGGGGCAGCATTGTTGCCGTAGATATCGGGTACGAGCACGGTGGTGATGTCCTGCACCCTGGCCGGCTTGGACTGGAAAGGGCCGCCGTGCGGATAGCCGGCGAAGGCCGCGGCGCTGCCGGACGGCAGATCGGACGTCAGGGGAAGTGGCGCCGACTGCAGACCGTCGACCGCCACGACGGCGAGGTCATGCTGGGTGTCAAAGTACACAACACGCCCGGGCAGTGCGCCGCCGCCGGGCGTCTCCACCACCGGTTCGTCGACTCCGGCGACCACGTGGGCGTTGGTCACCACGCGCCCGGGGGCCACCACGAAGCCGGTACCGGTCTGGTTCTGACCGCACTGGTACGCGGTTCCGGCGATTTTCAGCACCGACGCGGCGGCCTTGTTCAGCGCCGGCGTGTCCGTGCTGGTGTCCGGGACGGCGACGGGCTGGCCGGTGCCGAGGCCGTCCAGCAGGGTGGGTATGCCCTCGCCGATCACGGCAGAGCGCAGCTGAGCCATCGACGCCTTGACCGGCGTCGGCGTCATGCCGTCGATGAAGCCGATGACCTTGGACTCGGCGAGCTGCTGGGAAACGAACGGCACGCCCAGGGCTCCGATGCTGAACGCCAGCATCGACATTACGAGGGCGGACACCACGACGTTCACGCCTCCCCCGACGAGGCGGTCCGCCGCCTGCAGGGGACTGAACGGAACCACGCTGCGGATCCGCCGTCCGATCATGGTGCCGAGGCCGTTCCCCACGATCATGAGCAGGACGGCGGTGGCCACGATCGCCGTCAGGCGCCAGCCGCTGTCCTCCACGAGCCCGCTGACAATGGGAACGGACACGAAGGCGGCGACCGCGCCTGCGGCGAAGCCGGCGATGCCTCCGAGCGTCACGAGGAAGCCGTTGCGAAGGCCATGGATCAGGTAGGACAAGAGCGCCACAACCAACACCAGGTCCAAAATGGTCAAGCCAAACACCGGGGCTCCTTACAGACAGGTCAGCCATGATTCTAGCGGTGTAAGCTGAACGTTTGCCGATCGGGCGCCAGCCCGGCGGGCCTGCCGGGATCTGCGCCGACTTCCCGAGCCGTGCGCTTTCGGCCCCTTCGGGCGTTTCAGTGCCAACTACGTCACAGAAGCTCCAAAATTCTGAAAGAATGGCTGAAGCGCCCCAGCCGACACAGCTAATCAGGAGATTTCATGGATATCGAGGTATTGCGCCGCGCGCCCCTTTTCGCCACGCTCGACGACGAGGCGTTCCGTCTGCTGACGGACGAACTTACCGAGGTGGACCTTTCACGCGGTGCCTCGGTATTCCGGGAAGGCGATCAGGGTGACCAGCTCTACTTCATCGTCTCCGGCAAGGTGAAGCTTGGCCGCACGTCGCCGGACGGCCGCGAATCACTGCTCGCCATTCTCGGCCCGGGCGAACTTTTCGGTGAAATGGCACTGTTCGACCCCAGCCCGCGAACGGCCACGGCAACCGCCGTTTCCGAGACGCGTCTCGCCGGCCTGAAGAACGAGAGCCTCAACGCGCTGCTGCGCACCCGCCCCGAGGTTTCGGCCCAGCTGCTGCAGGCCTTGGCCCGCCGCCTGCGCCGCACCAACGACTCCCTGTCCGACCTCGTCTTCTCCGACGTGCCGGGCCGCGTGGCCAAGGCACTGCTGGATCTGGCGGACCGCTTCGGCCGCCCGGCGACCGACGGCGTCCTGGTCGCCCACGAACTGACGCAGGAGGAGCTCGCCCAGCTGGTCGGCGCGTCCCGCGAAACGGTCAACAAGGCCCTGGCTGAATTCGTGCAGCGCGGCTGGCTGCGCCTGGAGGCCCGCGCCGTCGTCATTCTTGACATGCAGCGCTTGCGCCAGCGTTCCCGCTAGGGATCCCCAGCAGCAACCACGAAGGCCGGCCCCGGGAACGGGACCGGCCTTCTGTCGTTAATCCAAGGCTTCCTCTGCCTGTTTGTCCTCGGGACATGCCCAGCCCCGGCAGCAAGGACTGGACATAATGCCACTATGTCCACCGGCCAGAGCCAACGGAGGGCATGTCCCCGGCCGGCACGCGGCAAGAAGGGACATGTCCAGCGATGCGGACCAGGGAAGGGCATGTCCAGCCGTGCGGGCCAGGGAAGGGCATGTCCCGACCCAGAGCCCCGACCCAGAGCCTCCTGAACCCGCGTTCCGGGGCCTAGCGTTCCCGCTGAGGGTCGCCGGCAATCGTCTTGGCGGCTTCGACTTCGAGCATGAGCCGGCCTTCTTCCTCGACGAGCTTCGGCTGGTAGACGTGGGCCTTGCGCTTGTAGCTGAGGTAGGCGATGCAGCCGTTGGCCTTGGCCATCTTCTCGAGCATGATCTCCGAGCCGGGCACCAGGAGTTCGCCCAGGGTTCGGCCGACGGTGTTCTCCTGGCCCACCTCGTCGCCAAGCACGGTGGTGTCCCGCTCGCTCACCACGCTCCGGACGCACACCCAGCGGCCCCACACACCCTTGCTCGCCAGCAACGAGGGCTGCTGGTTCACGGGCACGGTGGCGGCGAAGTAGCGGGTGTTGAACCGGCGGTGCGCAAAATCGGGGCTGAGCCAGTTCACCAGGGGCTTGAGCAGGTCAGTGCGCAGGGAGAGCCCGCGCTTGGCGAGCAGGTCGGTGAAGGATTTCTCCTGGTCCGCCACGGCTTCGCGGGCGCGCATCCAGTCGGCCCTGGAGGTCAGCTCCACCGTGGTGGACAGGTCGGGGCCGGCCAGCAGGACACCGGTCTCCTCAAACAGTTCACGGATGGCGCCGACAACGTGGCGGCGCGCCAGCCCGACGTCGGACGTCCCCATGTGCTCGGCCCAGTGCTGGGGCGAGGGGCCAAGCCAGCCGACGGCGTCGTCGTCGGACGCTTCCAGCGATCCGCCGGGGAAGGCGAGGACCCCGAGCGGGGATGCCCCCGTCCGGTAACCGAGCCAGGTCTCCAAACCTGTGGGCGAGTCCCGCAGGAGGATCACCGAGGAAGCAAAGCGGGGCGCACGGGGCGTCCGCTCACCGTGTTCAATCCAGCTACGGGCTGCTCCCTCGAGATCGGGGGGCAGAACAAACAGGCGACGTTCTAACTGAGGCAACGAAGTGACCGGTCTTCTAGGCGAATTCGGCGATCAGTTCGACTTCGACGGGCGAGTCGAGCGGCAGGACGGATACCCCGACGGCGGAGCGTGCGTGCTGGCCGGCGTCGCCGAGGACCTGGCCCAGCAGCTCCGAGGCGCCGTTGATGACGCCAGGCTGGCCGGTAAAGGAAGGGTCGGAGGAAACAAACCCGACAACCTTGACGATCCGCGTGATGCGGTCGAGGTCGCCGATCACACTCTTGACGGCAGCCAGGGCGTTCACGGCGCAGACGGCAGCGTAGGCCTTCGCGTCTTCCGGTGACACCGTGCACTCATCGGAGGCGCCCGCTGAGCCGGCGGACACCTTGCCGGTGGCCTCGAGCTTGCCGTTGATGAACGGCAGCTGCCCGGAGGTGTAGACGTGGTTGCCGGAAATGACGGCCGGAACGTACGCCGCGACCGGGGCCGCGACGTCGGGGAGCGTCAGGCCCAGTTCGGCCAAGCGCTGCTCGACGGCGGACGACGCGCCCGCGCCGGCGGCGTGGCTCGCCGTGCCGGCCGTCGCGGCAGCGGTGTTTTCGGAGACGTTTTCGGCGCCCGCCGGAGTGGCCGGAACGGCTTCTGAGGGGGTGCTCATGGCTACTGCTTCTCCCGCTTCAGGTAGGCAACCAGGCCGTTTCCGTCAGGGCCCGGAACAACCTGGACAAGCTCCCAGCCGTCGTCGCCCCACTGGTCGAGGATCTGCTTTGTGGCATGGATAATGAGCGGAATCGTGGCGTACTCCCATTTGGTCATGACATAAAGCCTAGTCGTTGCCGGTAAAGTGGAAAACATGGCGACTGGCAAGAACCCTTTATTCGACACGGCCACCACCCTCGGAAAGATCCTTCTTTTCCTGGGCGTGAGCGCTATTTGCGGTGTCCTGGTGGCGGGCCTCCTGGTCCCCGCGGCGGCCGTTTCGGGCAGCGCGGCGAGCGGTTCGATCCAGTTCTTTGACACTCTTCCCGCAGAGCTGAAGGTCGATCCGCCGAGCCAGTCGACCACGATCCTGGCTGCCGACGGCAGCCCGATCGCAAACCTCTACGCCGAAAACCGCACCCGTGTTTCGCTGGACCAGATGTCCCCGCACATCAAAAACGCGGTCATCGCCATCGAGGACAGCCGCTTCTACGAGCACGGCGGCGTGGACACCACCGGCATCCTGCGCGCCCTCGTGAGCACCGCCCGCGGCAACAAGCAGGGTGCGTCCACCATTACGCAGCAGTACGTGAACAACGTCATCAACTCCTCGCTGGAGGCCGAAGGCAAGGGTGACGAGGTCCTCCTTAACGGTGTCAACAAGGGCGTCGGGGACAAGCTCCGCGAGATGAAGTTGGCCATCGCGCTGGAGAAGAAGTTCACCAAGGAGCAGATCCTTGAGGGCTACCTGAACATCGTGTTCTTCAACCGGGACGCCTACGGCATCGAGGCCGCATCCAGGCTCTTCTTCAGCACCACGGCCAAGAAGCTGACCCTGCCGCAGGCGGCCCTGCTGGCCGGCGTTGTGAACAGCCCCTCCTACTATGACCCGATCACTAATCCGGAGCACGCCAAGGTCCGCCGCGACCTCGTGCTCCATGCGATGCTGACCCAGGGCAAGATCAAGCAGGCCGACTACGATGCTGCGGTCAAGACGCCGGTCAAGACCAAGGTCACCCAGCCTCGCCAGGGCTGTGCCTATTCGAAGACGTCGCCGTACTTCTGCGACTACGTGCTCCACCAACTCCTGAACAATCCGGCCTACGGGGCCGACGCTGCCGAGCGTGAGCGGAAGATCTTCCGCGGCGGCCTGACCATCAAGACCACGCTGGATCCGAAGGCCCAGGCCGTGGCCCAGGCCCAGGTGGACGCTGCAGCCGGCGCCAATCCCGACAAATGGGGCGCCGCGCTGGTCTCAGTGGAGCCAAAAACCGGCAAGATCACCAACATGGCCCAAAACACCTCGTGGCTGCCGGCCAAGGGGAAGTTCGACACCCAGCTCAATTTCAATGTCGACAAGTATGACGAGAAGGGCAATGACCTCAACGGTCTCGGCGGTGCCCAGCCGGGCTCGACCATGAAGCCATTCACGTTCGCCGAATGGCTGGACGAGGGCAAGTCCATGAACACCGTGGTGGACGGCTCCGTGCGACGGTACCCCCTGAGCTTCCAGTGGAAGAACTCCTGCGGCACCACCACCGGCGCCTACAGCACCCCGGAGCACGACGCGCAACTGGGCGCCGCGGAGGACCTGCAAAATGCCGAAGAAGGCTACTACAAGCCCATGACGGTCCTCAAGGGCCTCTACAACTCGATCAACACGATCACCTTCGCCTCCGCCTCTCAGCTCGACTTTTGCGGAATTCAAAGGATCGTGGACGCCGTCGGCCTGCACTCCGGCCTGCCCACAGTTGAGAAGGAAACCGGCAAGATCCTCGAGGCGCATCCGAAGATCAACATGTCCCAATTGGCCAACCTCCTGGGGTCCACCCAGACGTCGCCGCTGACCATGGCCAGTGCGTTCGCCACCTTCGCCAACGACGGCCGGTACTGCGATCCCATCGCGATCACGTCCGTGACGGATGCGACCGGGGCCCAGCTGCCCGCCCAGGCCACGAACTGCCGGGACGCCATCAAGCCGGAAGTCGCCCGCGGCGTGAACCACGCGCTGCAGGAGGTCCTGAACCGCGGCTCCGGTGCGCTCATTCAGCCACGCATTTCCACCCGTACCAATTTCCCGATCGCGGCCAAGACCGGTACGTCGAACAACAACGGTTCCACCTGGGTGGTCGGGCACACCACCGGCCTGGCGACGGCGGCGTGGTTCGGTGACCCGCTCCTTGACCAGATGCGCGCAGGGCAGAACATCACCGTGAACGGCCAGTTCTACCAGGGCATCGACGGGTACATGATCGCCGGGCCGATGTTCTCCAGGTTCATGGCCGAGATCGCCCCCTCGCACGGCACCGATCCGTTCCCGGAGCCGCCGTCGAACCTGCTGGCGGAGCCGTACCAGCAGCCCAACAACGACAACGGCGGGAACAACAACAACTTCACGCCTCCGGCCACGCAGAACCCGGCACCGTCCGCGCCGCCGTCGGCCGACCCGAAGCCGGCCGACCCGAAGCCGGCCGACCCAAAGCCGACGCCCAGCAAGGGGCCGTAGCCGATGACCTGGGGAAATGATCTGGCGAGCCGCGTTCGAAGCATCGGACGCGGCTTTGCCGTGACCGCCGCGATCGGGACGGCGGCAGGGGCGGCCGCCGCCGGGTACGGGCTTTGGGAGAAGAACCAGTTCGTACTCAGGGAGGAAACCCTCCCCATCCTGCCGGCCGGGTTCGCCCCGTTCCGGATCCTCCACCTCTCCGATATACATTTCGTTCCGGGCCAGCACCGGAAGGCGCGGTGGCTGTCGTCCCTGGCGGAGTTGAGGCCGGACCTTGTGGTGAATACGGGCGATAACCTTAGCCATGCCAAGGGTGTGGACCCTCTCGTGGCGGCCCTGCTTCCCCTGCTGGAGTTCCCGGGCGTGTTTGTCCCCGGCTCCAACGATTACTTCGGTCCGACGTTCAAGAACCCCGCCTCATATTTGCGCGGCCCCTCGGCGCAGCGCAAAGACCCGGAGACACTCGACTGGCCCCGGCTGAGGTCCGAATTCGGCATGTCAGGCTGGGTGGAACTAACCAACCGCTGCCAGTCCCTGGTGCTCAAGGGCATGCGCTTCGATTTTTCCGGCGTCGACGATCCCCACCTGCGCCTCGAACGGTACGCGGGCTGGCCGCGCGGCACCAAGGGCCGGGACGCCGACCCGCATGTGCGCATCGCCGTCGCGCACGCACCCTACCAGCGCGTCCTCGACCACTTCACCGAAGCCGGCGCCGACCTCCTCCTGGCCGGCCACACCCACGGCGGACAGATCTGCGTCCCGGGATACGGGGCCCTTGTCACCAACTGCGACCTTCCCACCTGGCGGGCCCGGGGCCTGCACACGTGGGAAAGCAACGGCAGTACGACGCCGGTGAACGTCTCCGGGGGCATCGGCACCTCCCGCTTCGCCCCGGTCCGCATCGCCTGCCGGCCCGAAGCCGTCCTGCTCACGCTGACCTCCCGCGCCTAGCCTGCCCGCATCTGAGCTTGCCCACCCTCAGGCCTGACGGGTGGACATGCCCTCCCCTCGCGCCCCCGCCCGCACGGGTGGACGGCCTGACGGGTGGACACGCCCTTCCCCTCGGGCCCCCGCCCACGGGACATGCCCTCCCCAGGTCGCGAGCGATGGGCATAGACCCACAATGCCCACCCGCTGCGGCCAAGACTGGACATGTCCCGCTGTGGCTGCGGCCAGGACTGGACATGTCCCTCTGGGGTCGGCGCCACGACTGAGCATGTCCCGCGGCCACGCGCCCGCCGTCCGGACCCATTGCGGATCGTAATGACTGGGCGAGATGCTGGGAGCGCACGACAACGTGTGAATCCGGTCACTGGATGGCCTAGGGTAGTTGCTACAGGAAACTACATTCAACGGTGCTATCTATGCACGGGCGTCTTAAGAAGCAGGCATGGCCAAGCAGAGTTCATTCTTCACCTCCATCAGCCGTCTCTACCCGCATGTCAGGCCAATCCTGCCCCGGCTGGTCATGGGCCTGCTCTGCGCACTGCTGGCCAGTGTCATGGCGCTGGCCATCCCGCAGGTGCTGCGCGTGCTGGTCAACGAATCCCTGGAACCCGGTGGCAGTGCGGAAGCCGTCTGGGGCGCCTCGCTCCTCATCCTGATCCTGGGCATCGCCGAGGCAGGCCTCGTGGCCCTGCGCCGGCAGTTCGTCATCAATCCGGCCACCACGGTCGAGACCCGGATGCGGGTCTCCCTCTACGGGCACCTTCAGGACCTCACCGTCTCCTTCCACGACCGCTGGGGCTCCGGCCAGCTGCTGTCCCGGGCCATGACGGACCTGAACTTCCTGCGCCGCTGGATGGCCTTCGGCGCCATCATGCTGGTGGTCACCACGCTCACCGTGGTGATCGGCGTCGCGGTGATGTTCGCCATGAGCTGGCAGCTGGCCCTGATCTTCCTGGCCGCCGCCGTGCCGATCATGATCTACGGATTCCGCTTCCGCACCCGGTTCAGCAAGGTGGCCCGCCGCAGCCAGGACCAGGCCGGGGACCTCGCCACGACGGTCGAGGAATCCGTCCACGGCATCCGCGTCCTGAAGGCTTTCGGCCGCAGCCGCGAGGCCCTGGAGAACTTCAACGAACAGGCCGAGGAACTCCGGCAGACGGAGATCGTCAAGGCCAAACACCTGGCCACCTTCAGCCTCGTGGTGACGCTCCTGCCCGAGCTCGCCCTCGGCGCCGGCCTCGTCGTCGGCATCCTGCTGGCATCCACGGATCAGCTCTCCATCGGGTCCCTCGTGGCCTTCTTCGCCACCGCCGCCGTGGTCGCCGCGCCGGTCGAGTTCTGCGGCATGCTGCTGGCGATGGCCCTCACCGCGAAGTCCGCGGTGGACCGGCACTTCGAGGTCATGGACGCGCAGAACACGATCACCAGCCCGGACCAGCCCCGCCGGCCGGCCGGGCTCAAGGGTGCCCTTAGCTTCCGCAATGCCGCGTTCGCGTACGAGGACGCCCCGGACAAACCGATCCTCAAGAACATCACCCTGGACATCCGGCCCGGCGAAACCATGGCCCTCGTGGGCATCACGGGCGGCGGCAAGAGCGCGCTGCTGCAGCTGGTCCCCCGCCTCTATGACGTCACTGGCGGTTCCATCACCATCGACGGCGTAGACCTGCGTGAGTTCGGCGTGGAGGATCTGCGCACGGCGGTTGCCGTGGCGTTCGAAGACACCACGTTGTTCTCCAGCTCCGTCCGGGACAACGTCCTGCTCGGCGCGCCCGACGCCGGGTCGGCGGAAGGCCGCGACGCGGCCCTGGAGGAAGCCCTCGACGTCGCCCAGGCCCACTTCGCCTATTCCCTGCCGGACGGGGTGGATACCCTGATCGGCGAGGAGGGCCTCAGCCTCTCCGGCGGCCAGCGCCAGCGCATTGCCCTGGCCCGCGCCATCGCCGCGAAACCGGCCGTGCTGGTCCTGGACGACCCGCTCTCGGCGCTGGACGTGAACACCGAGGTCCTCGTCGAGGCAAGGCTGCGCAAGGTCCTCGCGGACACCACCACTCTGATCGTGGCCCACCGGCCCTCCACGGTGGCGCTGGCCGACCGGGTGGCCCTGCTCGAGGACGGCCGGATCGCCGCCGTCGGCACGCACGCGGAACTGCTCGCCCAGAACAGCCACTACCGCTACGTAATCGCCAGCCTGGACCCGGAACCGCGGGACCTGGATTCAGAACTGTCCGCCCTCGAGGACCAGTCCGAGGAGATTTCCCGATGAGCAGCGCAACGTTCGGCACCGCCAATGAGGACAACGCGCACCTCAGCAAGAACGAGAGCAAGGCCGTCCGGCGGCGCTCCCTGACCCTTCTGGGCTCCCTGATCCGCCCCGTCCGGGCCCGTTTCTGGCTGACGATCGGCGCCGTCGTCCTGTCCCAGGCCGCCCGCGTGGCAGGGCCAGTGCTGATAGCCTTCGGAATCGACCACGCCCTGCCGGCCGTGCGCGCCGGCGACAACCTTCCCCTGGTGTTCGCCGGCGTCGCATACCTCGCCGCGGCCGTCGTGGCGGCCGGCCTGACGGCCCTGTACGTGACCTCGACGGCGCGGCTCAGCCAGGCGATGCTGCTGGACCTCCGCGTCCGGGTCTTCCGCCACACGCAGCGGCTGAGCCTGGAATTCCACGAGAAATACACCTCCGGCCGCATCATCGCCCGGCAGACCTCGGACCTGGAGGCCCTGCGCGAACTCCTGGACTCCGGCGTGAGCTCGCTGGCCTCGGGAATGCTGTTCATGGCGTTTACGGCCGTGACGGTGTTCGCCCTGGACTGGCGCAGCGGCGTGCTGGTGCTGGCCGCCGGCGTGCCGATGTATTTCCTGGCCCGCTGGTACCAGAAGCACTCACAGATTGCCTTCCGCGAATCCCGGGTGGTCTCGGCCCGGCTGATCGTGCACTTCGTGGAGACCATGACCGGCATCCGGGCCGTGAAGGCGTTCCGGAAGGAACACGAGAATGCCGCGCGCTACGCCGACCTGTCCGAGGACTACCGGCGCGCGACCGTCCGCTCCATCAACCTCAACGGCATCTTCCAGCCCGGGCTGGTGCTGATCGGGAACGTGTGCGTGGCCCTGGTGCTGCTCACGGGCGGTTTCCGGGTCCTCAACGGCGACCTCGAGGTGGGTGTGCTCCTGGCCCTGATCCTGTCCACCAAGCGCTTCTTCCAGCCGGTGGACCAGATGGCGATGTTCTACAACTCCTTCCAAAGCGCCCAGGCGGCGCTGGAAAAGGTCTCGGGCCTGCTCGAGGAGATCCCCACCGTGCGGCCGCCGAGGACACCCGTTGCCCTGGACCATGCGCGGGGCAGCATCGACTTCAACGACGTCGAATTCCGCTACGGCGACGGCCCGGTCGTTATCCCGCGGCTGGACCTGCACATCCCCGCCGGCCAGACGGTCGCGCTCGTCGGGCAGACCGGCGCCGGCAAGTCCACCCTCGCGAAGCTGATTGCCCGCTTCTACGACGTCTCCGCCGGGTCCCTGACCCTCGACGGCGTGGACCTGCGCCAGCTCACCACCGAGGACCTGCGCCGGAACGTTGTCATGGTCACCCAGGAGGCCTTCCTGTTCAGCGGTTCCGTCGCGGACAACATCGCCCTGGGCCGGCCCGAAGCCTCGCGCGAGGAAATTGAGGACGCGGCCCGGGCAGTGGGGGCGCACGCCTTCATCATGGAACTTCCGGACGGCTACGACACCGACGTCAACAAGCGCGGCGGCCGGGTCTCCGCCGGACAGCGCCAGCTGATCAGCTTCGCCCGGGCCTTCCTGGCCCGCCCGGCCGTCTTGATCCTGGACGAGGCCACGTCCTCGCTGGACATCCCGTCGGAGCGCATGGTCCAGCAGGGCCTCGCGGGGCTCCTGCGCGGGACGCGGGAGACCGGCACGCGGGAGGCCGGCACCCCGGACACGGCCGGCGGGCAGCCAGCCGCGGACGCGGCCTCCGGACCGGGCGCCGCCCCCGGCGCCGGGCGGACAGCGCTGATCATCGCCCACCGGCTCTCCACCGTGGAGACGGCGGACCGGGTCCTGGTGGTGCACGACGGACGCGTCGTCGAGGACGGCACCCCGGCGCAGCTGATCGGCGACGGCGGCGCCTTCGCCCGGCTGCACGGCGCCTGGAAGGACTCGCTGGTCTGAACCGCTCCCGCTGGGACCGGCCCGCCCCGGGCCGGGACGTCGGCGCGGCGACGTCGTCACCCCACCGTCGCCGCAGGCCCGATTTCACATCCGGGGCCCTGATCGGATACTCTTGTGAAGTTGCTTTTGAAGCAGCGGATCGGGATGTGGCGCAGCTTGGTAGCGCGCGTCGTTCGGGACGACGAGGTCGCAGGTTCAAATCCTGTCATCCCGACCAAAACATAAGAGGGCCCTCCACGCGGAGGGTCCTCTTTTGCGTTTCCCGCACAATTTAGTGTTCTCCCGGCGCCGGTGATCCTCCCGGCGCGGGACGCTGTCCGGACACGGCACAGCCCCGGGAGAAATCTCCCGGGGCTGTGCCGGACCTGCTACATCGGGGTTGCTACATCGGGTCGGGCCAGTTGCCGACGTTCACCGAGTGGGTCATCGGGTCGGGCCAATTGCCCACCGCCTGGGCCACGCGCATGGGGTCGGGCCAGTTGCCGACGGCGGCAACGTCTGAGACATCGGTAAGTGAAGCAGCGGACAGCACGGCCGGGGCCGCGGCGGAGAATGCCAGTGCGCCCGCCAAAACGGCGCCGGCTGCAATCTTCTTCAACATAGAGTTCCTCAATATGGGTTGGGGTCCTTAACCAAGTCAGCACTACCCTTGTTGACACACATTGTAAAATGGTTTCTACAGAGACTGTCAAGCATTTAGTACAAAGAATGTCCGGAATTAGGAGGTATCCGTGGGGAACGGATTTGGGGAGAAGCTCCGCGCGGAACGGCTCGAACGGGGCCTGACGCAGGCGGAGCTGGGCCGCGACCTGTACTCCCCCAGCTACATCTCGCTGCTGGAAACCGGACGCCGCGAACCGACTGCCGATGTCATCGAAGAGCTTGCCCGCCGGCTTGAACTGGCCCCCAAGGCGCTCGAGGCCTGGAGCCAGCCGGTGTCCGTCAGCGACGCCGAATACGTGCTCGCGGGGCTGTATGCCCGGCAGGCCTGGGACCTCCGGGACTATCCCGTGGCCGCCACCCACGCCGCCGCTGCCGCCAAGATCGCCCTGGAGGCCAAGAACACCAGCGCGTGGTGGAACATGACCTATATGCAGGCCGAGTGCCTGATCAAGCAGGGCCTCTGGCAGGAGTGCAAGGACGTGGTCCAGAATCTGCTGGAGCACCCGATGGCCGCGGAGTCGGCCGGGCTCGGCGTCCGGGCCGAACAGATGCTCGCCGCAGCCTCGCAGGGGCAGGGACAGCTGACCGCCGCCGTCGAGCATGCGCAGGAAGCGGTGCGGCTCTGCGCAGAGCTGCCCAAGGGCTCCACCATGATCATCGGCGCCCTCCGCGCCCTCATCGGTGCCCTGGCCGAGAGCGGCCGGCTGGATGAGGCCTGGGAGTACTGCCAGGCCATGAACGACCAGATGGACGACCACTCCATGTCGCAGCTCGCCGGCGAGGTGGCCTGGGTGATCGGCAACGTGGCCTTCATGCGCCACGACTACCCCGAGGGGATCAAATACCACGAGCGGGCCGGCCGGCTGCTTTCCCCGGCCAATGACATCGACCTGTGGGCCCGGTTCAACAAGGCCTCCGCCGCGGTCCGCCTCTCCTCCGGAATCGTCGAGCCCGAGACCCTGTCATCGATCGAGCGCGCCGAACTGGCCCTCTCGATTGTCGGCGGCAACAAGACGGACCAGCTGGAAGTCGCCTTCATCCGGGCCCGCTGGCTCTACCTCACCGGCGACATCGTGGCCGCCGTCCAGAAGCTGCGTGAGATCCACGCCGAGCGGGAGGCGCTGGCCCGGCACACGGCAGGCGAGGTCTCCCTGCTGCTGGGCAAGGCCCTCAAGGCTGCCGGGGAGTCCGCGGAGGCCCTGGTCTACCTTGAGGAAGCCCAGAAGGAGTTCAGCGCGGCGGGCGCCTCGGACCGGGTCCAGCAGGCCCTGGACGCCGTGCTCGAGATCAAGCTGGCCCAGCGGCGGGCCGAGGCCGCTTCCGCGGAAGCATAGCCCGGCCCGGCCGGACCAGGCGAACGGGCGGGCTAGGCGAACACCCGTCCGGGCTAGGCGAACGTCCGGCCGGTGAGCTTCTCGTAAGCCTCCACATAGCGGCTGCGCGTGCGCGCCACGACGTCGGCCGGAAGGGCGGGCGGGGGCGTGTCGGAGGCCTTGTCCCAGCCCGATTCGGGCGAGGTCAGCCAGTCCCGGACATACTGCTTGTCGTAGGACGGCTGGGCCTGGCCGGGCCGGTACGTGGCCGCGTCCCAAAAGCGTGACGAATCCGGGGTCAGCACTTCGTCGCCCAGGGTGATGACGCCGGTGGCCGCGTCGAGGCCGAATTCCACCTTGGTGTCGGCCAGGATGATGCCGCGGCCGCGCGCGATTTCCTCGGCCTTGGTGTAGATCGCCAGGGTCAGCTGGCTCAAATTCGCCGCGACGTCCGCACCCACGAGGCCCACGACGGCGTCGTAGGTGATGTTCTCGTCGTGCTCGCCCACTTCGGCCTTCGCCGAGGGTGTGAAGATGGCCTCCTGCAGCCGTGATCCGTCGACAAGGCCGGCGGGCAGCGGAATGCTGCACACGGTGCCCGACTCGCGGTACTCCAGGAGCCCCGAGCCGGTGAGGTATCCCCGGGCGATGCATTCGACCGGGAACATGTCCAGTTTCTTGCAGATCATGGCCCGGCCCTCGACGGCGGCGGGAACACCGCCGTCGACCGTGGACGCGAGGACGTGGTGGGCGACGCCGAGCTGTTCGAACCACCACAGGCTCAGCTGGGTCAGGATGCGGCCCTTGTCCGGGATCTCGCTGGCCAGGACGTGGTCGTAGGCGCTGATACGGTCGCTGGCCACCACCAGGACGCAGTCCTGGCCGAAGCGTTCGGTGAAGGCCGGGTCCGCGGGGACGTAGAGGTCGCGGACTTTGCCGGAGTAAACGTGCTGCCAGCCGGGCAGGTCCAGCGTGGGGGTGTCCAGTCCGCCCTTGGGCAGGGTCTCAGGGGTGGTGTCGGGCGTGGTCTTGGGCGTCGGGGCCGCGGGTTCGGTCACGTTCACGCCTTCGCTTTCGACGCGGCCGGCGTTCCCGGCGCCGTTACGCGGATTTGGCCGCGGGCGGCCTTACCGCCGATGTCGGTGCGGAACTGGCTGCCGTCCAGCTGGACGAGCTCGACGCCGTCGTACGCCCGTTCCCGGGCCTCCACGAGGTCGGTGCCGAGCGCCACGACGGCCAGGACGCGGCCGCCGGCCGACACGACCTTGCCTTCGCCGTCGAGCTTGGTCCCGGCGTGGATCACGTGGACGCCGTCCAGGGCGTCGACCTTCTTCAGGCCCCGGATGCGGTCGCCGGTGCGCGGGGTGTCCGGGTAGTTCTCGGCGGCGACGACGACGGCTACCGCCGTGTCCTTGGACCAGCGCAGCGGCTGCACCTTGTCCAGGTCGCCCTTGGCGGCGGCCATGAGCAGCCCGCCGAGGGGGGTCTTGAGCCGGGCGAGGACGGCCTGGGTTTCGGGATCGCCGAACCGGACGTTGAATTCGATGACCCGCGTGCCGCGCGAGGTCAGGGCGAGGCCTACGAAGAGGACGCCGACGAACGGGGTGCCGCGGTTGGCCATCTGGTTGACCGTGGGCTGGGCGACGCGGTCGATCACTTCCTGGATGAGGCCTTCGGGGGCCCATTCCAGGGGCGTGTAGGCGCCCATGCCGCCGGTGTTGGGGCCTTCGTCGTTGTCGAAGATGCGCTTGAAGTCCTGCGCCGGGGACAGGGCCACGGTGTTGCTGCCGTCGCAGAGGACGAACACGGAGACCTCGGGCCCGTCGAGGAATTCCTCGATTACGACGGTGCCGCCGGCGTCGAAGCAGCTTTGGGCGTGCGCGAGGGCCTCGTCCCGGTTGTTGGTGACGACGACGCCCTTGCCGGCGGCGAGCCCGTCGTCTTTGACTACGTAGGGGGCGCCGAAGGTGTCGAGCGCGTCGGCAGCTTCCTCGGCGGTGCCGGCCACCCGGGCCATGGCCGTGGGGACGCCGGCCTCGGCCATGACTTCCTTGGCGAAGGCCTTGGACGCCTCGAGCTGGGCCGCGGCCTTGTCGGGGCCGAACACGGGGATGCCGGCGGCCCGGACGGCGTCTGACACACCGGCAGCGAGGGGCGCCTCCGGGCCGACCACCACCAGGTCCACGGTGAGCCTGACGGCCAGCGCGGCGACGGCGTCGGGATCGTTCGCGTCGATCGCATATGTGGGGACCAGGGCGCTGATGCCGGCGTTGCCCGGGGCCGCGTGGACCTCGGAAACCTTGGGGTCAGCGAGCAAGGATCGGACAATGGCGTGTTCGCGGCCGCCGGGGCCGATGACAAGTACCTTCACAGTCTCCAAGGGTACGTGGTGCACCCGGCCGGCTCCTAAGCTGTGTCGGCCGCTGGACATGCTCAATCCTCGCGGCGGCGCACGACCGGGCGCGGACAGTCCCCGCGGGACATGCCCAGTCCCGGCCTCGGCCACTGGACACAATGCCACCATGTCCCTGCCTGGGTCCCAAGGCTGGACATGTCCCGTGGTGCCGGGGAAAAAGTCCCTGCCTGGGTCCCAAGGCTGGACATGTCCCGTGGTGCCGGGGAAAAAGTCCATGCCGGAGGACCGGGGCTGGACATGTCCCTCTAGGTGCCCGTGAGCATGTCCACTCCCGGGTTTGAACTGCTCCCCGGAAGTTGGACTGAGAAATTCAGTTCCGACTCCCGGGGAGCAGTTTTATGCATGTACGTAGTCCGTTATCCGAAGAGCAGCGCGAGGCCGCTGTAGCGTGGTTTGAGAAGGGCATCGCGGATAAAGCGGCTGCGCGGCTGCTGGGTGTGTCTCACTCGCCGGTGCAGCTTCTCTATCTGCGGTGGAGAATCCACGGTCGAGGAGCGCTGATGGCCAAGCCGACAAAACAGGTGTACTCGTTCGAATTCAAGCTCGCCTTGGTCGAACGGTTCATCGCGGGCGAAACTGCCCAGGATCTCGCGGCGGAGGCCGGCTTGT